>CBFHIS010000024.1:18355-22008 GCA_965655975.1 Wenzhouxiangella sp. | reverse complement strand
CCAGCGGGCCAGCCGGTGATTGGCGTTGTCTTCCAAGCCCCGAAACTCAGATGAGTGGCCCGCCTCGCCTCGAATCGTCCCTTTGACCGACAAAAATCCGCGATGCGCAACGATCGCTTGGCATTGGGTGGGCTCACACACCACGACTTGTTCAAACCGATCGGGCATCGCTTTTAAAAACTCTCGCACACAGCAGCTGCCTGCACCCTCTTCATCGGTGCTCAATAACAGCGCCATGTCGGCTGCTGTGGTTTGGGCTAGGGCCAGCAATGTCGCCGCCGCGCCTTTGATGTCGCACACCCCGCGGCCGTAAGCGCGCCCTTCTTTTAGAGTCAGTGCCAACGGTGGGTGGGTCCAGCCCTCTCCAATTGGCACCGTATCCAAATGGCAGTTAAATAAGACCGATGGTTGGCCCCGCTTGGCATAGATGTTGATGTGCCCATCCCCAAAATCAGCCACGGACACCTGAAAGCCTGCCGCCTCTAGGACTGAGGCGGGATAGGTGATCAATTCATCTGTTTGATCAAACGCCCGCGGTGGATTCTGGCTATCAAAAGCCACCAAGCGTTCGAGGTGTTTGAGGATGGTTTTTTCGCTCAACGGGCTAGTCTCTGCGCACCTTGGCCGCCAAGGTTGAGCTTTGGCCCAGCAGATTCACAAACCCTTCGGCCTCTTCCGGGGTCCAGCCCGCCGATTGCGCGTACACCGCATCGGGGTCAGCCAGAATGTATTTCGACCCCACCGAGACCGCGTGCACCACGCCACCCTCGGTGGCCAGACGCACCACACCGGTGACATAGCGATTGGCGCTTTCTAAATAAGCCTCTAAATCGGTTTTGTGTGGCTCGAAGAAAAAGCCTGTGTAGACAAGTTCTGCCCAGCGCGCCGCGAGCGTTCGGTGAAATTGATTTTGCAACTTGGTGTTCACGGCCTCTTGTAAGGCGCGATGCGCGACCATCAAACCATCCACGCCGGGACACTCAAACACAATGCGTCCTTTTAGACCAATCGAGACATCACCCGTATAAATGTGTCGCCCCACCCCATAAGCGCCCAAGGCCGTGTTGAGCCGCGCCAATATCTCTGGGCCTGGCATGGGTTCACCATCGAGGCTCACCGCGCGGCCTTGATCAAACCCCACTGTTAGCTCAAGGGGCTCGGTTGGCCACTCGCTGCGTGGTTTGGCCCACACGCGGGTGTCATCACCCGGCGCGCCAAACTCATCGATCTCTTGGCCAGACAAGGTCACACCCAGCAAGTTTTCGTTGATCGAATAGCGCGAGTTGGATTCAGGCACATCGAAGCCCGCTTGGTTCATCAATTCAATTTCATGGGCTCTAACGTGCGTGGTTTCACGCTGCAACTCTCGGATGGGTGCATGAATGGTGTAGTCGCCCAATGAGCGAACCGATTGGTCAAAGCGCAATTGGTCGTTGCCCATGCCCGTACAGCCATGCGCAAAATGCTTTGTTCCCAACGAATCGGCCAACTGCAAGCACTGCTCAACGATGACGTACCGGTCGGAGCACAACATGGGGTATTGGTCCAGCATGCGTGCACCCGACCACAACAAAGGCACCACAAACTGATCCCACAGTGGCGCTGCGGCATCCAATGCGTGGTGTTGGTGGGCGCCCAGATCCATCGCACGCTTTTCAATCCATTGCTTGTGCGCTTCACTCACGCCACCGGTGTCGACAAAAGCGGTGTGCACCTCAAAGCCTTTGTTTTTAAGATCCAGCACGCAGTAGCTGGTGTCTAAACCACCCGAAAATGCCAGGACAATTTTTTTCTTCTCGCTCATCAGCGTTGGCCTTCTTAAAAATTTTGATCTCTTATTGGTCTGAGCCCATCAGTGAGAGCATCAGTGCTTTTTGAACATGCAGCCGGTTTTCGGCTTCATCAATGGCCACACAGTAATCGGCATCCATGACCTCATCGGTGGCCTTGATGTTTCGTCGCAGTGGCAGACAATGCGAGAACTTGGCCTGATTGGTCAGCGCCATTTTTTCCTCATTGACAATGAAGTGCTGATAAGGCGCCCGCAACGCAGCCTCTTGGTCGGGCTGGCCAATATGGCTCAAAGCGCCCCAGCTTTTGGCGTAGACAAAATCGGCCCCTGAGTAGGCTTGTTCTATATCGGTGGTGACTTCCAACGAAGCGCCCGTGGCCTCGGCCTGGGCGTGCGCCGCTTGCATAAATTGCTCATCCAAGAGATACGCCTCTTCTGGGATCAAGAGCGTGGTGTCGAGGCCAAACTTGGTGGCGATCAACAAAGCCGAGTTGGCAACCGCTGTGTTCAATGGCTTGGGATGCCAGGTCCAGGTGAGCACAAACTTCTTGCCGTAACGCGCGCCCGCCGGTGGCCCTAAGTTGTCTTGAATGGTGCGCATCAACGCCAACTCTTGGCAAGGGTGGACGATGGTTTCCATGTTGATCACCGGCACGCTGGCGTGCTGGGCCAGCGCACGGATGACCCGATCTTCGCGGTCAACCGACCAGTCTTTGAACAACGGGAAAGCGCGCAAAGCAATCGCGTCGCAGTAACGCGACAACACGCCGGCGACTTCTGAAATATGCTCTTCGGCGTCGCCGTCCATGACCACGCCGCTTTCAAACTCAATGCCCCACGCCGCTTTGCCTGGCTCCAGCACCACTGCATGGGCACCAAGCTGAAAGGCACCAATTTCAAACGAGCTTCTGGTTCGAAGCGAGGGGTTTAAGAACAACAACGCGATGGACTTGCCCCGCAAGCGATCGTTCAGTGGCTGCGCCCGCAACTGGGCCGCTTGATCGATGAGGTCTTGCAGGGATTCGCGCGACCAATCAATGGTGGATAGAAAATGTTTCATGTCTTTATTACACCACGCTAATTCGGGCGATGCGACGCTTGCCCACTTGGACCACACCCTGAAATCCCCGAGCCAAAACCAACGCACGATCACTCACGCGCTCACCATCAATTTTTACAGCGCCCTGGTCGATCATGCGAAACGCCTCAGAATTGGAGGCGGTGAGCCCGGCTTGCTTGATGGCGCTGGCCAAGCCCAAGCCCTCGGTGTCGGTGGCCTGCAGCGACACCTCGTCCATGTCATCGGGCAAGTCGCCTTGTTGGAAGCGCGCCACAAAGGCGCTCTGCGCTGCCTCACCGGCACCTTGGCCATGAAAGCGGTCGACAATCTCAACACCAAGCTTGAATTTGATGTCTCGGGGGTTGGCACCCTCATCCACTGAGCGCCTAAACGCCTCAATCTCTACGCTCGGCCTAAAACTCAGCAATTCAAAATAACGCCACATCAGCTCATCGGAAATGCTCATGAGCTTGCCAAACATCTCATCGGCCGGGTCTGTGATACCAATGGTGTTGCCCAATGACTTGGACATTTTTTGCACCCCATCGGTGCCTTCGAGCAACGGCCAAGTGATGATGCACTGCGGCTTTTGCTCCATTTGAGACTGCAACTGACGGCCCACCAGCAAATTGAACTTTTGGTCGGTGCCGCCCATTTCAATATCGGCCTTTAAAGCCACCGAGTCATAGCCTTGGACCAGCGGGTATAAAAACTCGTGCAATGCAATGGCCTGCCCGCCTTGATAGCGCTTTTCAAAATCGTCTCTCTCGAGCATTCGGGCAACGGTGTGCCTAGATGCCA
>CBFHIS010000024.1:3033-18256 GCA_965655975.1 Wenzhouxiangella sp. | reverse complement strand
AATCATGTCGGCGGCATCCATTTTCGAAAACCACTCTGAATTGAATCGGACTTCGGTCAGGTCTTTGTCCAATATCTTAAAGACCTGCTCGGCATAGGTTTCTGCGTTGGCTTTGATTTGGTCTTCGGTCAGTGGTGCCCGGGTGACGTTCTTACCCGTTGGGTCGCCGATCATGCCTGTGAAGTCACCAATCAAGAACACCGCGGTGTGTCCGGCTGCTTGGAATCGACGCATGGCGTTGATGATCACCGTATGACCCAAGTGCAGATCGGGCGCGGTTGGATCAAAGCCGACCTTCACCCGCAACGGGGTGCCACGCTCAAGCCTTTTGGTCAGCTCCTCGACTTGAATGACTTCAACGGCCCCACGGGTGAGCTCATCGATTGACCCAATGTGTTGTTGGTTTTTCATTGTCATGAGTGCTTGGCCTGGCCTCTCCATGGTGTTTGGCTGGTCGGCACCACAAAAGCGGTGAACAACCAGCCAATCGGTGCGTGCGGACAGCTTTTGGGTCTGTGTGTTAAGGTGCACGCACCATTTGTTTGTTGGATGGCCTGAACCAAACCGTTCAAGCAACCCAGCATTGACTTAAAATGACTCAAGTCGTTAATGTTAGCGAGTTTTTAGCCCAGAAACTGCACTCATGACCAGAAAACCCATGGCCAGCCGACGCAAATCGGCCCAAACACCGATCGCTTTGCCACATCCGCGGTGGATCAAGGGTGCCTCGGGGTTCGCGGCGGTGTTCCTATTGGCTTGGGTCGCGGTTGGTTTATTCAACGCCCCCAGCGATCATGAAGGCGGTGATGACCCAGGCTCATCCACCGACTCAGTGGCGATGGAGGCTGTCTTGGCTGATGAGGCCTTGGGCCTGACCGATGCCCCATTGGATCAAACCACCAACGGATTGGGGGGTGGGGATGCACTGGCCTCGGCCACCGAGAAGCCGGCCACACCAGTCAAAGCCCCCAGAAACTGGACCACCGTAACGGTTCGGTCGGGCCAAAGCATGGATCGCATTTTTAAAGAGATCGGCTTGTCCGCTCGCTTATTGCATGAGCTGATCAATTTGGATGACAAAACCAAGCGTCTGGTCACCATCAAGCCAGGCGATGTGTTTTATTTTGCGCTCAACGATGAAGGGGGCTTCGAGGCGCTCAAGGGCGAGCACGACGAACAGCATTGGTTGTTGGTCGAGCAAGTCGTCAGTGGTGAAGAGGCACAACTGGTGGCGCGCTTAGAACCCCGCCTCATCGAACAGCGGGTGGTTGAGGCCACCGGCATCATTGAAAACTCTTTGTTCAATGCCGCCAAGAAAGCCGAGCTCTCGGACAACATGACCATGAAATTGGCCAATGTGTTTGGCTGGGACATTGATTTTGCGCTCGATATTCGAAAGGGTGATCGCTTTTCTTTGATTTATGAGCAAATCTGGCGCGATGGGGAATACTTAAGAGATGGCCCCATTTTGGCGGCGCGGTTCATCAATCGCGGAGACACTTTTGAGGCGGTCCGCTTCGATGCAGGCGATGGCCCCGATTATTTTGACCCCGAGGGGCGGCGCATGCGAAAAGCCTTCTTGCGCGCGCCTTTGAACTTCTCTCGGGTCACATCGAACTTCAACCCCCGCCGTTTTCACCCCGTCACCCGCCAAATCAGGCCCCACAATGGCACCGATTACGGCGCCGCACCAGGCACGCCGGTGTGGTCAGCGGGTGATGGGGTGGTGATTGAATCGGGCTACGACCGCGTTAATGGCAACTATGTGTTTGTGCAGCATGGCAACCGCATCGTGACGCGTTACCTGCACCTGAGCCGACGCGATGTGAAACGGGGTGACCGCGTCTCACAAGGTCAAACCATCGGTACGGTGGGATCAACCGGACTGGTCACTGGCCCCCACCTGCACTATGAATTCTTGGTCAATGGGGTGCACAGAGACCCAAGAACCGTGGACTTGCCGGTGGCTGATCCGTTGCCAGAGATTCATCGGGTGGCCTTTGCTGAACACACGCAAACATTGATGGCGCGTCTCGACCGTTTCGATGACCAAACCCGTCTGTTGGCCAGCATGGCGCCAGAGTCTTGTGGCGAAAACACCGAGTCGTGCTAAGCGCCTCTTTGATTCTTTTCTAAGCCGCAAACCCTGTGGCAAGCACCGTGGCAACATCACTTAAATCACATTATGTGGGCCTGATCTCAGGCACCAGCATGGATGGCATCGATGCGGTGGTCATCCGCCTTGACCCAAAATTCACCGACCACTCAGCCGCATCGATTGAACTCGTGGCGGGAGACACGTTCGCGTTTGAGCCAGCATTGGCAGACACACTCGCACAAGCCAGGCAAGCAGCCGAAACCGATCCCGAGGCGTTCATGGCAAGTGACTTGGTTGAACGCTTAGACCAAGCCCTGGGTCTTGCGTTTGCTAGAGCCGCCAAGACGATCATTGAAAGAGCTGGGCTGAACCCCAACGAGATTGTTGCCATTGGCTCCCATGGGCAAACGGTGATCCATCAACCCAATGCCAGCCCAGCCATTAGCCTGCAACTTGGAAATTGTGATGCCATTGCCCGACACACTGGCATCTTGACCGTGGGTCAGTTTCGACAGGCTGATTTGGCGGCAGGAGGCCAAGGCGCCCCGCTCGCGCCGTTGCTCCACCAAGGGCTGTTTTCTGACCCCAGCCAACGCCGCGGCATCTTAAACCTCGGCGGCATCGCCAACCTCACCATCTTGCGGCCCAATCAACCCGTGGTGGGTTTCGATACCGGCCCTGCCAACGTGTTCTTAGACCTGTGGTGTCGCCAGCACAATGAAACATGCTTTGATGCTGGCGGGCATTGGGCGAGCACGGGCCAAGTCCATGGCGCGCTACTCGAGCGCTTTTTACAAGACCCCTATTTTCAACGCCCCGCCCCTAAAAGCACGGGCATCGAATACTTTGGGCAACACTGGCTCAATGACAGCCTAGCAGGCCTTGAGCAACTGGTACCCGCCGATGTTCAAGCGACCCTCGCCGAGTTGACCGCGCAAAGCGTGGCGATGGCCATAGAGCAGCTGGGTGGCTTGGACCAACTCATTGTCTGCGGTGGCGGCGCGCACAATACAGACTTATTGGCCCGTCTAAAAAAAGCAATGCCAGCCTGCGTGGTATCAATCGCCGACCAATGGGGCGTGGGAAGCGATCATCTGGAGGCGATGTTGTTTGCTTGGCTGGCCCATGAGCGGTTGGCCAAACGGGCGCTCGATACCCGCTCGATCACTGGGGCCAACACCCCGGTTCTCTTGGGCACACTCTATCCGCCAACCCATTGAGTTCAGTTAATGGCGCTTAATTGATGGCGTTCAATTGATCGCACTCGGTGCTTGAATGGTTCATTTGAGATCAGGTTGTAAGTGAACGGGACGCTGCATCAAATAAATCGCCAACACCATCGCAGGAATACCAAGCGCTGAGGCGTAGACGAAGAAAAAGACATAGCCTGCTTGGTCAACAATAAACCCCGATGGCCCGCCGAGAAATTTTCCGGGTAGCGTCATAAAAGAGCTGAGCAAGGCGTATTGGGTGGCGGTGTAGCGTTGGCTCACCAAACCAGATAACCAGGCGATGAACACGGTGGCTGAAAAGCCCACAAAAATATTATCCGCCGTGATGGTGGTGGCCAGCGCCCACAATTGCGGGCTTTGTGTGGCCAGCCAAGCAAACATTAAGTTGGTCACCGCCACGCCAACCGCCCCGACCACCAACATCGGCATCAAACCAAAACGCGCCACCATCACCCCGCCCAAAAGCCCCCCAATGATGGTCATGGCCACACCGAATAAACCGCTGATCGCGCCAATCTCAGACAAGGTGTAGCCCAAATCAATATAGAGTGGGTTGGCCATGGCGGCCATGGAAATGTCGCTGACCTTGTAAAGTCCCACCAAGGCCAAGACGGGCAAGGCCATCCAGCCCAAGCGTCGCCAAAAGTCCATAAATGGCGCCACCACCGCACCGGTCAACCACGCGCCCATGTCTGCCGCAAACCCTTTCATGGGGGTGCGCGCCCGATAAGCAATGACCAATGGGTCTTTCTCAATATCCAACCGGTCGGTGAAGGTGGGTTCTTTGGAAATCACCACGGCGACCATGCCGATGCTGACCAAAGCCGCCATCATCAGATACGCGCCCGTCCAACCAACCAAATCAGCCAAAAAGAGCGCGCCTGCGCCTGTCGCCAAGAGCGCGAGACGATAGCCCAGAACGTAAGTGCCGGCCATGGCCGCTTGATAGCGCAACTCATCGGACTCGATTCGAAACGCATCAACCGTGATGTCTTGCGTGGCCGAGGCAAAAGCCACCAAGACGGCCAGTAAGGCCAGTTGGGTGAGGTCCGTGGTGGGGTCGGTATAGGCCATTGAGGCCAATCCCAACCCAATCACGAACTGCGCCAAAATCATCCAACTTCGGCGTTGCCCAAGCCGGCGCGTTAACAGCGGTAGGGCCACGCGATCAACGACCGGTGCCCATAACACTTTAATCGAGTAGGTCACCCCCACCCAGGCAAAAAACCCAATGGCGGTGCGCGAGACCTCTTCGGTTCGGAGCCAAGCGGTGAGTGTTGAGAACACCAACATGTAAGGCAGTCCCGCCGAAAAGCCCAACAACAACATGCGCCACACCGCTGGACGGCGATAAACCGACCAGCCACGCGTGATATTGGGGTTGGGCTCTGACTCGTTGGGGTGATCAGCGCTCGATGGCATAGTCGTAGTCGATCACCAAAGGCGCGTGGTCAGAGAATCGTTCCTTCGTATAGATGTCGGCCCCCACCACTTTCGATGCCAAGCCCGGGGTGACCACTTGATAGTCAATCCGCCACCCCACGTTGTTGTCCCAAGCCCGGCCTCGGTTCGACCACCAGGTGTAGCGGTCTGGGTTGGGATCGATTTGGCGAAACGCATCCGCCCAGCCCAAGGGACCAAAAACTTGATCGAGCCACGCTCGCTCCTCGGGCAAGAAACCTGAATTTTTGCGGTTGGCTTTCCAGTTTTTCAGATCAATTTCTTTATGGGCAATGTTCCAATCCCCGCAAATGACCCAGTCCCGGCCTTGTTTGGCCATGGCGTCTAACTTTGGGGTGAAATGATCCATGCATTCGACTTTAAATGCTTGGCGTTCTTCTTTGGACGTGCCCGAGGGTAGATACAAAGAGACCACGCTTAAGCCACCGACATCCACCTGCAACCAACGGCCCTCGGTATCGAAAGCGGACCAACCAATGCCGTGGGTCACTTGGTCTGGCTCATGGCGAGAGAACAGCGCCACCCCCGAATAGCCCTTTTTCTCGGCATCGTGGTAATGACAGTGATAGCCCGATGGGTGAAACATCTCATCGGCCAACTGATCAATTTGGGCCTTGGTTTCTTGGATGCACACGAAATCGGCATTTTGGGCGGGCAGCCACTCGAAAAAACCCTTGCGGGCCGCGGCGCGGATGCCATTGGCATTGAGGCTCATGATACGCATGGTGCCCTAGTCTACCCCAGGCTCTCGAAAAGCGTGACCCCCAATGATCATCTGAGCCAGCTTGGCGCTAGAATAGAGGCCATGCTGGAACCTTGGACGCGCCAATTCTTAGAGCTTTCGCTCAGCTATCGGGCCTTGCGCTTTGGTGAGTTTACTTTAAAGTCTGGCCGCATCAGCCCCTACTTTTTCAACGCGGGTCTGTTTGCCGACGGCCAAGGAATTGATGGCCTGGCACGGTGCTACGCGCAAGCTCTGGTCAATAGTGGGCTCGAATTTGATCAACTCTTTGGCCCAGCCTACAAAGGCATCCCCTTATCGGCTGCGGTGGCCATGGCGCTGTATCAAGACTTTGGCATCAATGTGCCTTTTATCTACAACCGCAAAGAAGCCAAAGACCATGGCGAGGGTGGCCAGTTGGTCGGCCCAGCGCTCAAAGGTCGCGTGGTGATCATTGACGATGTGATCTCCGCTGGCACCTCAGTGGCCGAATCCTGTCAGTGGATCCGCGAGGCCGGCGCCACACCCACCGGTGTCTTAATTGCATTGGATCGACAAGAGCGGGGGCAAGACCAGCGCTCGGCTGTTGAATCGATCATCGATCAAGGCCTTTGTGTTGTCTCTGTGGCCAAGCTAGAAGACCTGATCGCCTGGCTTGGCGAAAACGACAACGCCGCACTGGCTCCGGTGGAAGCCTATCGACGGGCCTACGGGGTGGCTGGCTCAAGGTCTGACTGAAAATAGCCCTGTTTGGGGGATTTTCGCTGAGGGTGAGATGTGCTATCGTTACCGGCTTGCTTTGAATTGAGTATCAAATCAACCGAATTGCCCGACGATGTCCAAGCCAACGCCACCTAAGAAAAAGAAGTTTAAGAAGAACCAATCCCCACCTTGCATGGGCGAGTTCGTCGCCATGGCCACCCAGCAATACTTAGATGACATGGGCCATACCCCGCCCGATAACCTACACAAGGTGATCTTGTGCGAGGCTGAGAAAGCGCTGATCACCACCGTGCTGTCGCACACAGACTACAATCAATCTCGAGCGGCTGACATCTTGGGCATCACGCGCGCGACCTTGCGAAACCGCATGGCGCGCTACAAACTCTAAAGACAAACCACATGCTTCCTTCAAACCCCACGGCCCTGATCAGCGTTTCAGACAAGACAGGGTTGGTCGAGATGGGGCAAGCGCTGGTCTCACATGGTTTCCGAATTCTCTCCACCGGTGGTAGCGCCGAGCAATTAATGCAGGCCGGCATTGCCGTCACCAAAGTCTCCGATCACACTGGTTTTCCGGAGATCATGGGCGGCCGAGTTAAAACACTTCACCCCAAAATCCACGGCGGCATCCTGGCCCGTCGCGACACCGATCAGGCGGTGATGGCTGAGCATGAGATCGACGGCATCGATCTGGTGGTGGTCAATCTCTACCCTTTTATAGACGCGATCAAAGACCCCAGCTTGTCATTGGCCTCGGCCATTGAACAGATTGATATTGGTGGGCCAGCCATGATTCGCTCGGCCGCTAAAAACCACCAAGATGTGTGCGTGCTGACAGACCCTGCAGACTATTCCGATTTCTTGGCGACGTTGCCCGATGGGCCCGATCTGGCCCAACGCCAGCAATTCGCGGTCAAGGCCTTCGCCCACACCGCCCGCTATGACGGTGAGATTGCTCAGTGGTTGTCGCAAAAAACTGCCGAGAGTGCGCCCGTGCTGCCACCCAAGCTCACCCTGTCGCTGGACCAATCACAAGCGCTGCGCTACGGCGAAAACCCGCATCAGGCCGCAGGCCTCTATGTCGCTCGGGGCCAAGATGTGCCATCGGGCGTGGCCGGTGGCGAGGTGGTGCAAGGAAAAGCGCTGTCGTTTAACAACCTGTTAGACGCCGACGCGGCCTGGTCTGCACTCAAACTGGTTGAGGCAACCAACAAAACCCAATCGAGTTGTGTGATCGTCAAGCACACCAACCCGTGCGGCGTCGCCATGGGCACAACAGCCCTTGAGGCTTGGGAAAAGGCATTGGCGTGTGACCCCACCTCAGCGTTTGGTGGCATTGTCGCGCTCTCTGACCCAATCGATGTGCCCATTGCCCAACAATTGGTGGGCCGCTTTTTGGAGGTGGTGATGGCACCTGGCATCAGCGATGAAGCCAAAGCCGTGATGGCCAGCAAGCCCAACCTGCGCGTGCTCATTGTCCAGACACCCGACCCGTCGGCGTGGGATGTGAGGGCCATTGACGGGGGCTTTTTGGTGCAACAACCCGATGTGGGCGCCTTCGATGCCGATGAATTATCGGTGGTGACCGCGCGGGCCCCCTCTCCTGAAGAGATCAACGACATGTTGTTCGCGTGGGCGGTTGTCCGCTCGGTCCGGTCGAATGCCATTGTCTATGCCAAGCATGGGCAAACGCTGGGGCTGGGTGTTGGGCAGATGAGCCGCATTGACTCGGCCAGATTTGGGGTCATCAAAAGCCAAGATGCCGGACTCTCTTTGGAGGGCGCGGCCATGGCTTCCGAAGCTTTCTTCCCATTTGCCGACAGCATTGAAGCCGCCGCCAAAGTGGGGGTGCGGGCCATCATTCAACCGGGTGGCTCAGTGCGCGATGAGGAGGTGATTGCGGCCTGCAATGAGGCCGATATTGCCATGGCACTCACGCACCGGCGGCACTTCAAACACTGATTATTTCTCCCTCCTCTTCGACCATTGAGGTCGAATTGGACCTCGGTTTGCCCCCGCTCAAGCTACAATGGAACGCATGAAGATTTTAGTCATTGGCAATGGTGGCCGCGAGCACGCATTGGCTTGGAAAATCGCTAGCTCCCAACGGGTCAGCGAGGTGTTGGTGGCGCCAGGCAATGCGGGCACCGCACTCGAGCCCAAGTGTCGCAACGTGGCGGTTGCCGCCGACGATCTCGATGCCCTGCTCGCCTTGGCCGAGCAAGAGGGTGTGGATCTCACGGTGGTGGGCCCAGAAGCACCACTGGCTTTGGGTGTTGTCGATCGCTTCAGCGAAAAAGGCCTCAGATGCTTTGGCCCGAGTGCCAAGGCCGCACAACTCGAATCCTCCAAAGCTTTTAGTAAAGAATTCATGCAGCGCCACGGCATTCCAACGGCGCGGTATCAAACCGTCACCACAGTGGACGAAGGTCTGGCCTTTATCGACACATTGGGGCTGCCGGCAGTGATTAAAGCCGATGGTCTGGCCGCTGGCAAAGGTGTGGTGATTGCAGAAACCCTCGACCAAGCCGAACAGACGCTCAGTGACATGCTCTCGGGCAATGCTTTCGGTGACGCGGGTCATCGGGTGGTGATTGAAGAGTGCCTCGTGGGTGAAGAAGCCAGTTTTATTGTGATGGCCTCTGGGCGTGATGTGTTGCCGCTGGCGACCAGCCAAGACCATAAGCGCCGAGACAATGGTGACCAAGGGCCCAACACGGGTGGCATGGGGGCTTATTCACCCGCGCCAGTGGTGAGCACAGAACTGCATGAGACGATCATGGAGACCGTGATCCAGCCCACCGTCGATGGTCTTGTGGCCGAAGGCATGCCTTTTTGTGGTTTTTTATACGCCGGCATCATGGTGACCGAGCACGGGCCCAAGGTCTTGGAGTTCAATGTCCGCTTTGGTGATCCAGAGACGCAACCCATTTTGATGCGGCTGCAATCGGACTTGGTGCCGTTGTTGCTGGCCTCCATTGATGGGACGCTTCAAGAGCAATCGGCTCAATGGGACCCACGCACGGCTTTGGGTGTGGTGATGGCCGCTGGTGGCTACCCGGGCGATTATGCCAAAGGCGATCGCATCACTGGGCTGGATGCCTCGCTTAGGCACGAGGTTAAAGTGTTTCAGGCGGGCACGGCGCTGTCTGAATCGGGTGAGGTGATCACCCACGGCGGGCGGGTGTTGTGTCTGGTGGCCTTGGGCAAAGACCCAAAGGCGGCGCAGGCTCAAGCTTATCAAGCATTGGAGTCCATTCATTTTAAAGGTGGCTTTTATCGAACAGACATTGGTCAGCGCGCCATTGATCGCGACAGCTTAGGCGCACAATAAAACCCATGGATGTTTCTCACCTCTTAGACGAGCTGAACGACCCACAACGAGAAGCCGTCAGTGCCGAGCCCGGGCACTGTTTGATTCTCGCCGGCGCAGGCTCAGGTAAGACACGGGTGTTGGTGCACCGCATTGCCTGGTTGATTCAAGTACACCACATCAGCCCCATGTCCATTTTGGCGGTCACCTTCACCAACAAAGCCGCCGGTGAGATGCGCCACCGGATCTCGAGCTTGCTGCACATCAGCCCCGATGGTTTGTGGATAGGCACCTTCCATGGCATTTGTCATCGTTTGCTCCGCATGCATGCGGCTGAAGTCGGCTTGCCCGAAACCTTCCAGATCTTAGACTCAGACGATCAATACCGGCTCATCCGGCGGCTGATACGGGAAATGGAGCTGGACGAAGGCGAGTTTCCACCGCGGGCCGTGCAGGGCTTTATCAATGCCCAAAAAGAAGCGGGTCGCCGCTCAAGCGATATGGGCAGTGTGGCCGGCGCCTATCAAAACGACATTCAAGCGCGTCACATCGCCATTTACAAAAACTATGAGGCGGCTTGCGATCGGTCTGGCTTGGTGGATTTTGCAGAGCTTTTATTGAGAACGTTGGAGCTCCTTCGCGACAATCCAGCCAGGCGGAGTCATTACCAAAGTCGATTCAGCCACATTTTGGTGGATGAATTCCAAGACACCAACACGTTGCAATATGCGCTCATTACCCTGCTCTCGACCGATCGAGCACCGAAATCGGAGTATGCCGTCCAACACCCCAATTACCTCTTCGTGGTTGGCGATGATGACCAATCCATTTATGGTTGGCGTGGCGCTCAGGTTGAAAACGTCAATCAGTTTGTTAAAGACTTCAAACCCACCGTGGTTCGGCTAGAACAAAACTACCGTTCCACGGCGACCATCTTGGCTGCGGCCAATCATGTGATTGACCACAATGACGATCGGATGGGGAAAAACCTTTGGACCGACGGTGCCGATGGAGATCCGGTGCGGGTCTTTGCCGCCTACAGCGCAGAAGAAGAAGCTGAGTTTATTGTGGGCCGCATTGAACAGTGGGTTGATCAAGGCAACCGCTTGAGTGAGGCGGCGGTGTTGTACCGCTCCAACGCCCAATCGCGTTTGTTTGAGCAAGTCTTGCTCCGACAAGACATTCCCTACCGCGTCTACGGGGGCCAACGCTTTTTTGAGCGCGCCGAAATCAAAGATGCCATGGCCTATTTGAGGTTGGCTCACAACCGCGATGACGATGGGGCCTTTGAACGGGTCATCAACCTGCCCGCGCGAGGTTTGGGGCAGCAATCGGTGACCAAGATTCGCCAGGCAGCGCGCAGCCAAAATCAATCCATGTTTGCCGCCGCCACGCGCATGGTGGCAGAGCAAGGCTTGAGTGCTCGGGCTGCCGGTTCTGTCGCGAGTTTTCTTGAGCTCATCGAGTCGATTGCCGCGCATGAGGCTCTAGAGTCGGCCACCCGAGCCGCGGTAGAGCTCAGTCAACTGGCTGAATGGTATAAAAAAAGAGAGCCCGCTGATCGGGCCGAAAGTCGCGAGGAAAACTTAGCCGAATTGATCCGAGCGGCCGAGGGTTATCAACAGCCTTTTGAAGACGAGCAGGCTGGTTTGGCGCCCATGGCCTCTTTTCTGGCACAAGCCGCTCTTGAGGCTGGGGAACACCAAAGCGATCGCTGGGAAGACTGTGTGCAATTGATGACGCTGCACTCTGCTAAAGGCCTGGAGTTTCCTTTGGTGTTTTTGGCGGGGATGGAAGAAGGTTTGTTCCCCCATCAAAAATCCGCCGAGGAGGCCGGCCGCTTGGCCGAAGAGCGTCGCTTGTGTTATGTCGGCATGACCCGGGCGATGCAACAGCTCTATCTGACCCATGCAGAATCTAGGATGCTGCACGGTCAGACCAGTTTTTCAGCACCCTCGCGGTTTATTCGAGAGATCCCTGAGAACTTGGTTGAAATGATTCGGGCGCCCTCCAGGCAGTCGACTGCCGATCAGTGGGCGCAACCGGCCGCGGCCCAGTCTGAGTTTGGGTTGGGTTCTGCCGTACAGCATGAGCGCTTTGGCATTGGCACCGTGGTGAGCCTTGAAGGGCAAGGCGCCAATGCCCGCGTGCAAGTGAACTTTGAACAAGCTGGGTCAAAATGGTTGGTGTTGGCCTATGCCAATCTAGAGGCGCTCTAGGCTAAAGGCCCCCTAGCCACTGCACTGCCAGCACACCAATCATCTAGGACCACTGAACAAGGCACAATTCGATTCCTTGGTTTTACAATAGAGTGATGAACCCCATGACCACCAAGCCCATTCCCAACAAAGAACGCCTCATTTTTGCGCTGGATGTCCCCGACTTGGAATCGGCCGAACGGCTGATCGATGCCTTGGGTGATTCGGTTGTGTTTTACAAGCTCGGGCTCGAGTTTTTCTTGAGCGGGCACTATTTTGAGCTGGCTGAAGCATTAAAAAGCCAAGGCAAAAAAATCTTCGCGGATCTCAAGCTATTCGACATCCCGCCGACGGTCGGTCGAGCGGTGGCTCAACTGGCCAAGCGCGATGTGGATTTTGTCACCGTCCATGGCAACGATGCGATGTTGGCCGCGGCGGTTGAGAATGCTGGAGACATGGGGGTTTTGGCGGTCACGGCATTGACCAGTTTGGACCGTGGTGATCTCGATGATCTGGGTTTTTCCTGTGATGTCGAGGCCTTGGTTTTGTCTCGAGCAAAAAGGGCGCTGGCTCTTGGCTGTCGGGGTGTGATCTCTTCTGGGCTTGAGGCTCAGGCATTGAGGGCGTCAGTGGATCACGCGCTGACCGTGATCTGCCCTGGCATTCGTCCGATTGATAATGTGGATGATCAAAAACGCACCATGTCTGCCAGCGAAGCATTTGCAGCGGGCGCCGACTACGTGGTGGTGGGCCGGCCGATTCGAGATGCGGCCGATCCCCGACAAGCCGCACTGGCGATACAGAAAGAGATCTCTGAGTATTTCAATTAAATCAATAGTTTATGTGGCTTACGTCACAAGCTTGATAAATAGTCCCCGCCAAGCTATTATGTGTGCTGAGATTTGCTGAGTGATGCATCTCTCGCTCGCTAGCAAGACCCTTGCAAGACCCTTGGGCGAACCTTCACCGGTTCGCCATTTTTTTATCCCCTAGCCGGCCCACGGGTGCACAATCGCACCGTACTAAGGAAGCGCATCCAAGGATGCTAAACTGAACGGCTCATTTGTTTGATTGACACAAGGTCAACCACACCCATGCCCCAAGCCCCTGCCCCACTTGATCTGCTGCAACGCATGCGCGCTCGGATGCGGCTGGGTTTGCGTCGCATCTTGCATCTGTGGGTCAAATCCACTTGTGTGCCTGAGACCCTTCAAGACTCAGGCATTGATCCGTCCAAGCCCATTTTCTATGTGCTCGACACGTATGCGGTGACCTCGGTGTTGATCTTAGATGAGCTCTTAGACAAAGCGGGGCTTCCTCTGGCCTCCCTGCCTTTTGAAGCGGGTGGCATCAAACTTTCTAGGAGCTTTGGGGCGAACCGGCGCTATGAGGGATTGTTTGTTCGCACCCTCAAAAGACGGCGACACTCCGCCAAACTCAAGGCATTGATCCAACAAATCACGCCAGAGATTTTGGAAGAAGCAGGCGACCTACAATTGGTCCCAGTGTCTGTACTGGTCGGACGCGCGCCCGATAAAGAAGCGAGTGTGTTCAAAGTCTTGTTTTCTGAGAACTGGGGTGCCGGCGGCAGGCTGCGACGATTGATCTCCACGTTTGTGCATGGTCGCCATACCTTGGTCCAAGTCGGCCAGCCCATGACGTTGCAGACTTTATTTTCTGAGACAAACGACCCCGAACAGGCGCTGGCGAGAATCAGTCGTGTCATGCGTGTGTATTTTAAGCGGGTGCGAACATCGGCCATTGGGCCTGACCGCTCGCATTTGCGGACCTTAATCGATGGCTTGATTCGAAGCGATGCGGTGCAAGAGGCCATTGACGCTAAGGCGCGTCGCGACCAAATCTCTAAAGAAAAAGCGCAAGCACTGGCATACGACTATGCCGAAGAGATCGCCGCAAACTATTCTTATACCTTTGTGTTGGTGGCCAACAAGATCCTCACTTGGTTTTTGTATCGAATTTTTCGTGGCGTAGAAGTTAAACACTTCGAAGGCTTTCGGCCGCTGGCACCCGCTTATGAGGTGGTCTATGTGCCATGTCATAGAAGCCACATTGACTATCTCTTGCTGTCTTACATTCTCTACCACCGCGGGTTGATGCCTCCACATGTGGCCGCTGGCGTCAATCTCAACCTCCCATTTGTTGGCTCGTTGATTCGGCGGGGTGGCGGGTTTTTCTTAAGACGCTCGTTTCGCTCTAAACCACTTTACGCGGCGGTCTTTAACGAGTACGTCGCCATGATTTTAGGAAAAGGCGTCTCGTTGGAGTACTTCATTGAAGGCGGGCGCTCCAGAACCGGCCGGCTATTGCCGGCAAAAGTGGGCATGCTTGCCATGACCGTTCGGGCATTCCTGGCCCAACAAAAACGACCCATCTTATTTCAACCCGTTTCAATCGCCTACGAGCGACTGGCCGAAGGTGACGCGTATCTCGCTGAGCTCTCCGGCCGGGAGAAAAAACCCGAGTCTTTGAGTGATTTTCGAAATGTGTTCAACATTATTCGAAAAAACTATGGCGAAGTGACGGTGAGTTTTGGTGAGCCCTTATTTCTCGATCGCCTGCTCGATGACCACGCCCCCAATTGGCGCGAATCCCCCATTGAGCCAGGCCAGCGGCCTGAGTGGGTCTCGAATGTGGTGGATGATCTGGCCCAGAAGATTTTGGTGCACATCAACCAAGCGGCCCACATCAACCCCGTGAGCCTTCTCTCGATAGCGCTTTTGTCCACCCCAAAACCCGCCTGGGATGAAGGTGACTTGATCAAAATGCTTGAGATCCTCAAATCCATTCTGACCAGCAAGGCCTACTCTGATCGCATCACAATCACGCAAAAAAGCCCGCAAGAAATCATTGATTACGGCCTTGAGCTGGAGTTGATTGAGCGGCAAGCTCACCAGTCAGGGCCGATCATCACGGCAGACGAGAAGACCGCGGTGTTGATGACTTATTTCAAAAACAACGCCGCCCATCTATTGGCCATGGGGGCGTGGCTGGCCTCGTGCTATCTGAACCTTCGACGGATCAAACGCCACAGACTTCATGAACTCACCCGTCGGGTCTATCCGTTTATGCAGCATGAGCTGTTTTTGCCTTGGCCCGATGAGGCGCTTGAAGGCGTGGTGGACGACACCATTGAATCACTGATTTCTGCAGGGCTATTGAGCGAGGACCAAGGGCACATCACGCGGGCAGCGGGTGGGGAGACCAGTGCCCACTTGCTTCGTCTCTTGGCCAATACCATGGCACAGACCTTCGAACGCTATGCCATTGTGATCGCGGTGTTGGTCAAGAATCGCTCGGAGGGCCTCACCAAGCAGCAGCTGGAATCGCTTTGCACTTTGGCCGCACAAAGGCTGGCGCTTCTCCACCCCATAGCCAGCCCAGATTTTTATGACAGAACGCTGTTTGCACAATTTGTTGATACGCTTCAACAACAAGGCCTGTTAAAGCGAAATGGCG
>CBFHIS010000024.1:0-2935 GCA_965655975.1 Wenzhouxiangella sp. | reverse complement strand
CCAGATTTTTATGACAGAACGCTGTTTGCACAATTTGTTGATACGCTTCAACAACAAGGCCTGTTAAAGCGAAATGGTGAAGGACTATTGGTATTTGGTGAAGCCTTAGAGGCATTAAGCAGAGATGCAAGGCTGGTCCTGGACCGGGAGATTTATTACACCATTGGCCAATCGGCGCCACTGTTGAGCGAGTTGTCGGTCGAGCCGTCTGGCCAATCGGACCAGGTTAAGTCGAAGCAGCGCAAGCCAGACTAGGCATCCAGGTCTGGCAACAACTGATCTTCCCAGTAAGCGATTTGGTCTTTGAGGCGAAGCTTTCGCTTCTTGAGGCGTCTGAGCTGGAGCTGGTCCATGCTGGGGGTTTCGACAAGAGAGCCAATGGCTTGGTCGAGGTCTCGATGTTCCTCTCGTAACACAGCCAGACGTTGCTGTATTTCTGACCAACCCATTGACATTAAAGACCTACCTTCGAACGCCGTCCCCTAGTGTTTCATCTTCTTTCTAAAGCGCTCAAGTGCGGCCAGTTGTGCCATGGCTTGTGCCAATTGCGCCTGCGCTTGGGCCACTTCCATGCCCGCTGTTTTATCCGCGAGCGCCCGCTCAGCAGCCGCTTTGGCCTCAAGAGCGGCGGCTTCATCCACGTCAGCGGCGCGACTGGCGGTATCAGACAACACAGTCACCACATGTGGCTGAATTTCCAACAAGCCACCGGAGACATAAAAATGCTCCTCCGCACCATCGGCTGTTTGCACGCGCACTTCACCGGCGCGCAAACGGGTCAACAATGGGGCGTGTTTGGGTGTCACACCCAAATCCCCCTGCTCGCCCGGGACAATCACCATGGTCGCATCACCCGAGTAGATCTCAGCTTCTGCGCTCACGATGTCACAATGAATGGTTGAGACCATAGTGCGTGTTGCTCCGTAGAATTAAGCGGCTTTCTGGGCCATCTCTTCGCCCTTCTTAACCGCTTCATCGATGGTGCCCACCATGTAGAACGCCTGCTCAGGCAGGTGATCGTATTCGCCATCAACAATGCCTTTAAAGCCTCGAATGGTTTCTTTCAAGGACACATAAACGCCTGGCGAACCGGTGAAGACCTCGGCCACAAAGAACGGTTGCGAGAAGAAGCGCTCAACTTTACGCGCTCTTGCAACGGTGAGTTTGTCTTCTTCACTGAGCTCATCCATGCCAAGAATGGCAATGATGTCTTTGAGCTCTTTGTACCGCTGCAACGTCCCTTGGACTTTGCGCGCCACATCGTAGTGTTCTTGACCAACCACCAAAGGATCAAGCTGGCGGGAGGTGGAGTCGAGTGGATCCACCGCGGGATAGATCCCAAGCTCGGCGATGTTTCTGGACAATACGACGGTGGCATCCAAGTGAGCAAACGTGGTCGCTGGCGATGGATCGGTCAAGTCATCGGCGGGTACATAGACGGCCTGAATCGATGTGATCGAGCCGGTCTTGGTGGAGGTGATGCGCTCTTGGAGTGCGCCCATTTCCTCGGCCAGTGTTGGCTGATAACCCACCGCCGATGGCATCCGACCAAGCAAAGCAGATACCTCGGTACCGGCTAGGGTATAACGGTAGATGTTGTCAATGAACATCAAGACATCACGGCCTTCGTCACGGAAGTGTTCGGCCATGGTCAATCCAGTCAAAGCCACACGCAGACGGTTCCCGGGGGGCTCATTCATCTGACCGTAAACCAGTGCCACTTTATCAAGGACGTTTGAGTCCTTCATCTCGTGGTAGAAGTCGTTCCCTTCACGGGTCCGCTCACCAACACCCGCAAACACGGAATAGCCAGAGTGCTCGAGGGCGATGTTACGGATCAACTCCATCATGTTGACGGTCTTGCCCACACCCGCGCCACCGAAGAGACCGACCTTACCGCCTTTGGCGAATGGACAGATCAAGTCAATGACCTTGATTCCGGTTTCTAGGAGCTCATTACTGGCCGCTTGTTCCTCAAAGCTTGGGGGCTCGCGGTGAATGGGCATGGTCTTTTCAGCGCCAATCTCGCCAGCATCGTCAATGGGCTTGCCCATCACATCCATGATGCGTCCCAGGGTCTTTTGACCCACAGGCACGGAAATGGGTGCGCCGGTGTTGGTGACTGAAGCGTGGCGCTTTAAGCCATCGGTGGTGCCCAATGCAATCGTGCGAACGACGCCATCACCAAGCTGCTGCTGGACTTCAAGCATGATATCGGTGCCATCGATGGCAAGTGCATCATAGACTTTAGGCACGTTCTCAACGTCAAACTCGACATCAACAACGGCGCCAATGATCTGAACAATTTTTCCCAAACTCATGTCATAACCTCAACTGATATGAATAATGTCAAACCGCCGATGCACCACCGACAATTTCTGAAATTTCTTGCGTAATCGCTGCCTGACGTGCTTTGTTATAAACCAAACGTAGCTCATCAATCAGGTTGTTGGCATTGTCTGAGGCGCTCTTCATGGCGACCATGCGCGCTGCGTGCTCACTGGCCACGTTTTCCAATGTGGCCTGATAGACAATGGATTCAATGTAGCGTGTTAAAAAGTCATCCAGTAAAGCCTCAGCGCTGGGCTCATAGAGATAGTCCCAATTGCTTCCAGAGGCTGGCTCTTCCTCGACTGCCGGCAGGGGTAAGAGCTGATCAAACCGGCTGTTTTGGCTCATGGTGTTGATGAACTCGTTGTAGCACACATACAAACGATCGAGCCTTTCTTCTCGATAATCATCCAACACCACTTTGATCGAGCCAATCAAGCTTTCCAGCTGGGGCTGGTCGCCTAAGTCTTGCGTGCTCGCGCTGATGTGCACATTCAGCCGCTTAAAAAACTGAGCCGCTTTTTTACCAATAATCACCGTGGTGACTTCAGCGCCCTTGTCTTGCCAGTGCCGAATCTCGCCGAGAAGTTTTCTGAACATGTTG
>CBFHIS010000023.1:11056-23548 GCA_965655975.1 Wenzhouxiangella sp. | reverse complement strand
CATCGCATGCCTCTGGCCATAACCTAAACTATTGGCGCTTTGGCGACTACATTGGCATTGGCGCCGGTGCCCACGGCAAACTGACGTTGCCAGCCGAGCAAACCATCCGACGAACGCGCAGAAAAATGATCCCGCACTCGTATTTGGCCGCGTTCGAAAACCGTGAGTTTGTTGCCCAAACCCAAGCGGTTGCGCCCAAAGACCGCGCCTTTGAATACTTTCTAAACCGCTTTAGATTGGCCGAACCCATCGCCTGGTCTGACTTTGAATCGCTCACCGGTCTTAGTCAAGATCAAATAAAAGCGCCCTTGGAAAAGGCACAGGCGCTCGGTCTGGTGGAACTTAGTGAGAGCCACATTGTTCGAACCCCTATGGGTGCGCGTTACCTCAATGACCTTCAACAGATGTTCTTAGACTAAGGGGAGTCACGTGGCCGCCATTGCCGCCGTTGCAACACTCTTGATTGGAATCGCCGTGATTTTGGCGGGCAATGGCCTGATTGGCACCTTGCTCGGCATCCGTGGTGAGATGGCCGATTTTTCAAGCGCCACCATGGGACTGATCATGGGTGGCTATTTCATTGGCTTTGTCGCCGGCACATTTGTCATCCCGCAACGCGTTAGACAGGTGGGGCACATTCGGATGTTTGCCGCGCTGGCCTCCATGGCCTCCATCATCACTCTGCTGCATGGTTTGTTTATTGTGCCGGCACTGTGGTTTGTGCTTCGCATCTTGGCCGGGTTTTGTGTGGTGGGTCTCTACATCGTTATTGAAAGCTGGCTCAACGAACAAACCGACAACGCCGATCGGGGCAATATATTCTCGGCTTACATGACCACCACGTTGATTGGCTTAGGCGTGGGGCAAGCGTTGTTGCTCGTTGGTGACATCACCACGCTCGAGCTCTTTGCGCTGGCCTCGGTGCTGTTGTCATTGGGGCTGATTCCCGTGGCCATGACGCGGGTGAAAGAACCTTTAATCACCGAAGCGCAACGACTGGGCTTAAAAAAACTCTACGCGATTTCACCTTTGGGTGTGGTGGCGTGTATTTTTTCAGGCCTCGGCGCGGGTGCGTTTTGGGGCTTGGGGCCTGTCTTTGCGGCGAACATGGGCTTATCCACGCAAGCGATTGCTGGCTTTATGGGTCTGACCATTTTCGGTGGCGTGGTGATGATGTGGCCGGTGGGCAAACTCTCTGATCGTTTTGAGCGACGCAAGGTGTTGTTGGCGGCGTGTGGGCTAACCGCCATCATGGCTCTGATTGCGCATGTACTGATGGGTTTTGGCAGCGACAATCTAATGCTGGGTGGTTTTTTGTATGGCTCGTTTGCTTTTTCGATCTATTCGCTGGCCGCAGCCCACACCAATGACCATGTGGCACCGGAACAAATGCTGGAGGTCTCTTCGAGTCTGCAACTTCTCTGGGGTGGCGGCGCGATCATTGGTCCGATCCTCACTGGCTTTTTGATGCAAACCATCAGCCCATCGGTCTTTTTGCCGTTTTTAATGAGTGCGGCTTTGATCCCTGCTGTGTTTGCGATCTGGCGGATTCAGGTGAGCGATGCCATCGACCCTGAAGACCAAGGGGATTTTGTGCCACAGTTTGCCACCTCACCGGTGGCCTTAGAAATGCACCCTGACCAAGAAGAAGACAAGACACTCGAAGAAGTCAACAAAGCCACGCCGGCTGATTGATGTCAATGCCAACGCCAGTCATGACGCTGGCCTAGCTTGTCCATCCACAAAGCGGTGATGTATTGAGGTGGGTGGTTTTTGTGCTGCGCTTGAACGATGAGCGTGTGAGCAGATGCTGATGCCTCATTGATTTGGCACGCCCCTGGGGCCCAACGAACGATGAGATAGGCGAATGCGCTGTCTTTGTTTTGCCGCCACAATGTCCATGGCCTGTTCGCTGTTGTTCGCTCAAGCCAGTCGCTCAGCGCACAGTCATTGGTTGCGATACCCAGAGTCGCTTGTTCATGAACCACCAATCCCCCCGATAACCATTGGGCCTCCAATTGCTGCATGGCTCGATAAAAGAGAACTTGATGCGATGCCCCATGCCAAGCATGGCCCACCATGGTTTGTTGGAGCCACGCTTCTCGAATGGCCACGGTGGCCAGCAGGGAGAGCACCAACTGTACAGCTAGGACCATAAAGAGTGCCAACCCCTGCTCCAGCCCTGGTTTTCTCATCACTAAAAATTCGAGCCTGTGAGGCTCCCGCGTAACGCTCGAGCCGTCTGAAAGCTTTTTACATAACCGAGGTCTTTCGGTGATGACACCCAAGCACCGAGCAAGGGCTGAGCGGTGGACTGATCAGTGAGCGGGTCACTGGCGTCGCGTTGACTGGACAGGCGGCCACTGGCGAGCACCCCAAACCGCACACCCGCCACCAAGGTCCAATCGTTGATGGCATCCGCACTTTGCCACGCCATGGGCTGGCCTGGCCTGTGTGCGGCATACTCAAGCTGTAAGGTCTCAATGCCTTCGACCATGGCTTCCACGCGAACCCGACTCTGGCCACGATCAAACAAGGCTCGATACAGCGTGCGCTCCCCAGCAACTGGCACGCCCACAAACCACGCAACAGCCTGCCAGTGATACAAGGCAATGTGATTCCAGTCAGACCCATCAGATGGTTGCCCCATACCAAGAGAGTCGGCTGAGGCATTGCCCGGTTCACAAGCGCTATCTGCCGACCAATTGAGTGCGCGGGTCTCCACATGGCTCACTTGGATGCTCTGGTCGATCGTGCAATCACTCAACACCACGAACGAACAATCTTTGAGGCCATGGCCACGATTCGTTTTGATTTGACCCAATTCGAGCTCGGTCACCATGACTCCAGAAACCGGCGTTTTCTTGTGTACCATCAACACATCCGACTGGGGATCCACGCGGCCTGCCAAGGCAGGAGGCAAGTCCGCTATGGTGGATGATGCTTCCGTGCGGTTGGGTGACAAAGACCACGATGGGCCTTGGGTGCCCATGGCTTCCCAACCAACCACTGACGCATTGGTCACAAAGCCACGGCTTTGTCTGATTTGGTTGTGTTGGATGCGAAGGGGGTCATCCATCGCACGGGCGCATGGCAAGGTGACTTGGGCTTGGAGCAGACTTTGTGCGATCACATCTTGGGCAAATCGGCCATTGTCAGAGAGTCGTGCGATGGCATCGATCATCGCAAAACTCACCCGTGCACCCAGTAACGCTTGAGTCAAAATGAGCAACACCAAGGCATTTAGCCCCAGCGCGACCATCCATTCCAACAGACCAATGCCCCGCGGTGGCTGATTCCAACTTTTCTTGTGATCACCTCTGCAATTACCTCTGCAATTACCTCCGCGATCCTCGCTCATGGCACGAGCGGCAATTGCCAACGCGCGCTGGCGTCGTCTGAGTGGCGGGTGGGTGATGTGATCTGAATGGTGTGACCCGCTGATGTGGCGGTCAATTCAAATGTGCGCTTAGGATCGATTGCCGCAAGCTGCTCAGCCCACGATGTCTCGAGCGTGGCCGAGGCCATGCCCATGGCCTGTGTTTCTAGTATCTCACGCGCCAATCCCAGACTTTGTGCGTCTTGTAATGATCGCTGAATCACGGCCAGCGAGTGCAGTTGCATGGTGATCACAACTGAGGCCGCCACCCCCATGACCGCCATGGCGACGACAATTTCTAAAAGGGCCCAACCTTGCATGCGGTTTTTCATAAGGCCAGTGTAGATTGGCCAAGACTGAATGCCCAGCAGTCAAACGCAAACCTTTGTCAAAGAGCTCGCCCCTCAAGTCTTTGCCATCGCCTCAGGCAAGTAAAGCATCATGCTGTGCGCCAAGCAGATCAAATACAATCGAGACTCTCAGAGACTGTCACATCAAAAGCCCAATCGCCGAAGGCGTATTGATGAAGACAAAAAAACAGGCGCTGGGCTGACCCAACACCTGCTTAATCGTGAATTATTGGAAACGAGACCGATGCACGGGGCATTGGCCTGCCCATCTGTGGTGCTTGGTCTTACTTGCCGTAGCGCTTTTTGAACTTATCGACGCGACCGCCGGCATCCAGCATCTTGTGCTTGCCAGTGTAAAAAGGGTGCGAGGCGCTTGAAACTTCCACTTTCACCAAAGGGTATTCGTTGCCATCTTCCCATTTGATGGTCTCTTTGGTTTGAATGGTCGAACGGGTCTTGAAGACCAAATCGCTCGACAAATCTTGGAAAATCACGTCACGGTAATTGGGGTGAATCTCTGGCTTCATGGCCATGGTTCCTATCAAATTCAAAGGCTAGCCGAGTATTATCACCGATCAACAGGGGCAATTCAAGCTAAAATCAATCTCCGATGAGTGCCCAATCCTTCCGCATCGCCACTGGCCACCAAGCCACCACCACCGCCGCTTTGGAGATCTTAGAAGACGGTGGCAACGCGGCAGATGCCGCCATTGGCGCGATTCTGACCGCGTGTGTGGCAGAACCCATGCTTGCCTCCTTGGGCGGTGGTGGGCACGCGCTGATTCAAAGCGCTGAGCCAGCCACCGAGTGTTTGGACTTTTTTACCCAAACCCCCCAAAGCAAGCACCCAGGCGCGCTGGATTTTTATCCCATCGTGGGAAATTTTGGCACCGATCACCAAGAGTTTCATGTGGGCTTGGCCTCGGTGGCCACCCCGGGTGTGTTGGCAGGCCTCGATGCCCTCAGCGAGCGGTATGGCCGCTTGCCTAAGTCTCGCTTGATCGAGCCGGCCTGCCAATATGCCACCCAAGGCGTTGCCTTGAATGCACTCCAACACCACACCTTAGAGATTTTAGAGCCCATTGTTCGCTCCACCCCAGAGGCCCGTCGCTGGGCGGGCATCGAACACGCCGATTCGCCTTTGCCTGCGATTGGAGAGATCATCGCCAATCGACCCTTGGCGGATTTTTTATCTGCCTGGGCTCAAGAGGGTGCGCGCGTGTTCTATCAGGGGCCAGTGGCCGCCGAGTTTGTTGCAAAAAGCCAGGCGCTCGGCGGGCACTTACAACAAGCAGACTTTGATGGGTACCGCGCCATTTGGCGGGAACCATTGACCTGGCGCTATCGCGATGCGCGTTTGTTTTCCAACCCGCCACCCGCTCTGGGTGGGGCGATGCTAGCGCTCTCCACGCTGGCCTTATCAGAGCGCCTCAGGCCCAATGCGTCTTTTGGTGGCCCCGAACACGTCGAGGCGCTCGTCCAATCCATGGCACATGCCCTGTACCAGCGCACCCAACTCGAGCGCGAGTCGGCGTCGGATCAGGCGTTGAGGCAAGCCGTTGAAAGCATCATCGACCAACACGCACGGAGCTCTCGGGGCACGACCCACATCAGCATCGATGATGGCCAAGGGATGGGGGTCTCAGTGACACTTTCAAATGGGGAGGGGTCTGGGCAAGTACTCGAGACGGCTGGAATCATGATGAACAATATGTTGGGTGAAGAAGACCTCAACCGGTCTGGCTTTCACCGCTGGCCCGAAAATAGACGGCTGGCTTCAATGATGACGCCGACCATTGTCACCCGTGACAATGGCGAACGGTATTTGCTCGGCAGTGGGGGCTCGAATCGAATCCGGACCGCACTGATGCAGGTCATTGCCAACCTGCTCGATTTTAATTTGGGTTTGAAAGAGGCGATCGAAGCGCCGCGCATTCACCTAGAAGATCACCACCTGAGCATTGAGCTGGCTGACCTTTGGGACGCAAAAACCGCCGACTGGTTTTTGGCCCATCACAAAGACGCCACCCCTTGGCCGAGTCGGAGTTTGTTTTTTGGTGGCGTACACGCGGTGGGTCCGCATGGCGCCTATGCCGATACACGCCGTGAAGGCGCGGCTTATCAAGCCCGATCTGTGGTCAAGCCCAATGAGTGATCAGGATCGATCTGTGATCAAGTCCGAGGAAAAGCACGCCCCAAGCTCAGAGTTCGACCGGATCAACATCCATGTGCCAGCGGACTTTCTTCGCACTTGGTAACTCATGCAAGTATCGCCAAGCGGTGGCCACGCCCTCAATGAGACCGCGCCTCGATGGGGCCTGGATCCACAACTGGTAACGCCAATAACCGGCCCGCTTGGGCATGATTGATGCGATGGGCCCCTGCACTTGTAGGCCAACTTGTGCCAGTGGCGCCATGGCCTCTCGCAAAAAAGCGATCACGGCCTCTGGCTGGTGCGCTTCGGCACGCAACAAGACCAAGGCGTCGCTGGGTGGAAGGCCTGCCGCTTGTCGTTCAGCCAGCAAATGCTTGGCAAACTCAATGTAGCCCCCATGGCAGAGTTGGCTGAGCAACGCATGTTCGGGGTGCCTGGTTTGTAGCACAAACTCAGCCACTTGGCCTGAGGTGCTGGCGATCCGCCCAGCACGGCCGGCAACTTGATAGACCACCTGCCCCAAGCGCTCGGGCGCTCGAAAATCGCCACTGAACAGTGCTTGGTCCACATCCAGCACCGCTGCCAGAGTCACTTTTGGCAAGTGATGGCCCTTGGCCAGCATTTGGGTGCCCACCAAAATACACGGTCCACCTTCTTTGACCTTGGCCAACAAACGCTCGAAGTCATAACGCCCACTCATGGCATCGCGGTCGACCCGATGCACTGGGTAGTCCGGAAATAGTTCCGCCAAGACGGTTTCCAATCGCTCGGTGCCGCTGCCCAAGGGCACCACTTGCGGGTCACCACAACTTGGGCAACGCTTGGGCGTGGGAGACTGATGGCCACAGTGGTGGCACTGTAGCCGGTTCTGGCTTTGGTGTAGCGTCATGTGCGCGCTACAACGGTGGCAATCGGCTTGCCACCCGCAGGCTTGACACATCAACACCGGCGCAAACCCACGGCGGTTTCGATACAACAACACTTGGCCACCGCGCTTGAGGTGGCCGGCAATCTTCTCGGTCAATTCGGGCGAGAGCCCATCGTGTTGTCCGCGTTGGTCCAGAACCCGCCAAGTGGGTTGGATGGCATCACCGGGCCGTTCATTCAACACCAAGGTCTGATAGCGGCCTTGCTGGGCATTGTTCAAGCTCTCCAGTGAGGGCGTAGCCGACCCCAACACGATCGGGATGTCGAGTGATTTCGCGCGCACCACCGCCAAGTCTCGGCCTTGGTAACGCGCCCCATCCATTTGCTTGAATGAGGCGTCGTGTTCTTCATCAACCACCACCAGCCCCAGCGCCTTAAAGGGCAAAAACACCGATGAGCGCGTGCCAATCACCACCTGCGCACGCCCCGCCAAAGCCGCTTGCCAACACTCTAGACGCTCGCCTTCACTCAAATCCGAGTGATAAACATGGCACTTCACCCCAAGCCTCGATTCCACCCGACGGATCAACTGCGCGGTCAGCCCAATCTCTGGGATCATCATCAACACCTGCAAACCACGGTCTAGCATGTGCCGGGCAGCTTGCAAGTACACCTCTGTCTTGCCACTGCCAGTGACCCCAGCGAGCAAAAAGGCCTGATAGCCATCGGGCTTGGCGACAATTGCCTCCAAAGCCGCGGCCTGTTCGGCATTTAAGGTGGGGCCAGGCACAGGCGTCACGGTGTCGATCAGTGCCGTTGGTGTGATCCAGCCTTTATCCACCAATGTCTTTAAGGTGGGGGCTTTGATGCCTTGCTCGGTCAATTGGGTTTTGGTCAGCGCGCCTTGGCTCAAGGCTTCCATCGCTTTGGCTTGAGCGGGGGCGCGTTTGGAGGCCTCTTCAGCCACAGCCGTTTGGCCAGCAGGCGTCAATTCAAACCCATTGGGGCCAGTCGCGCGAAAGGGTTTTTCTCGTCGAAGCGCCGGTGGCAATAAGAGTTGCGTGCATTCGCCAGTGGGGTAGGCGTAGTAGTGGGATGCCCAAGCATGTAATGCCAATAAATCAGGACCAATTAAGCCCTCATCAAGCACGGACTTGATGGCCTTGAGTTTGTCGGCAGGCGTTTGACTCTCCCCGTGCCCCAACACCAAGCCGACCAACGAACGGCGACCAAACGGCACCAACACCCGAGAGCCCACAGGGGGCAGGGCCTGAGAGATCGGTGGCAGATAATCAAAGCATTGGGGCAGTGGCACCGGCAGGGCGACTTGAGCCACCGCCTGCCCGGACTGACTCATGGGCGCATGATCCGAACAGGCTCAATGAATCCAACCACCGCCGTTCAATCTTGGCCCGCTGAATCCATGGGCAATAAGCGATGCGCCAACAGGGTGTCGGCATTCTCAAACCCCATCAAATCAGCCAAGATCCGCGCCGATTCGAGTAAATAAATATCGTCTTCAGGCGCGGCAGGCGCATCACTTTCATCGCTGCCCTCACCCTCATCGGTCTCAGGCTCGCTCACACCGCCATTGGCTTGACCAAAACGCTCCGCTCGACGGGCTTCGGCTTCTTCCATTTCTTGGCGTCTGACCGCCTCAGACAATGAGACAAACTCACGCTCGGCGTCTTCTTCCCACTTGGCCACATCTTCGACAAGCTCAATCAACTCAGGATCACTCTCCAGGCGAGCCAAATGTTTGCTCTGGGCCTCGGCAATCAACGGGCTTAGGTCCGCCACGGGTTTATAGTTGGTGGCATCGATCTCAGCCCATGGCAGTGCATATTCCAAAGCGCTCTCACCCACCTCTTCGGGATCACCTGGTGTGGGTAGGCGAATGTCTGGCCACACCCCTTTAGACTGGGTGGAACCACCCGCCACTCGATAGAACTGTGCCATGGTGAGCTTGATCTGCCCCAAACCGACATCGGACCGGGAGATGTTGTCGAGATCGATGAGGTTTTGGACGGTGCCTTTACCAAAGGTGGGCTCACCGATGATCACGCCGCGCCCATAGTCTTGAATGGCGCCGGCAAAAATTTCAGAGGCTGAGGCCGAACGCCGGTCCACCAATACAGCCAAGGGACCATCCCAAGCCATGCCAGGCTCTCGGTCTTGTTCTAAGTTCACCCGACCGCGCGAGTCTCTGACTTGCACCACCGGGCCCTCGTCAATGAACAAGCCCGTCATGGTGGTCGCTTCAACCAACGCACCCCCACCATTGCCGCGCAAATCCATCACCAAGCCATCGACCCCTTGCTCGGCCAGTTCATTGATGAGATCTCTGACATCACGCGTTGAGGAGCGGTAATCGGGTGTGTTGGCAGCGCGTCCGGCAAAGTCCACATAAAAGACAGGAACTTTGATCACGCCGATGGTGTGATCGGGCAACTCAATCACTTCAGCGCTGGCGGCTTGTTCTTCGAGCTTGACCTCATTTCTCACCAGCTCGATGGTGGTCGGTGGTCCGCTCATGCCCGACTCGGCGGGCAACACATCCAACCGCACCACGGTTTCTCGCTCACCACGAATCAATGAGACCACATCATCAAGGCGCCAACCCACCACATCGACCATTTCTTCATCGCCTTGGGCCACACCCACAATGCGATCGCCTTCTTGCAAGCGGCCATCCAAATCCGCTGGGCCACCGGGAATAACTTCAACAATGGAGGTATATTCGGTTTCTCGTTGCAGCAAGGCGCCAATGCCATCGAGGCTCAAGCGCATGGAGATCTCAAAGTTCTCCACCGATCGAGGGGAAAGATAGGAAGAATGGGGCTCAATCGCGCGGGTGTAAGCGTTCATGAAAAATTGAAACACATCTTCGCTGTTGAATTCTGAGATGCGTCTGGCCAATCCAGAATAGCGCTCATCGAGCATCTCAACGATCTCTTCGTCTTCTTTGTCGGTGAGCTTCAATCGAAGGTAGTCATTTTTAACGCGGCGCGTCCAGTAATCTTCCAAGACCCCCTCGTTCTCGGCCCAAGCCGCTTCGCTTCGATCGAAATAAAAAGACTCGTCTTTGGTGAAATCAAAGCCTTCGGTCAGACGCTGACGCGCGAACCCAATTCGCTCATCCACCCGCTTGGTGTAGCGATTAAAGATGTCATAGGCAGGTTCCAGATCCGAACTTTTCAGCGCATTCTCTAAATGGGGTCGATACCGCTCCAAATCCGCCATATCGGAAGCAGTGAAGTACATGCGATTGGGATCCAACAGCTCAATGTATTGATCAAAAATCCGCGTTGAGATGTCTTGATCGAGCTTGGATCGATGGTAGTGGTAGCCCGAGATAAACCGTGTGGCCAAGCGACTGGCCAACAAATGCTGGGGTTCAGGACCAAGCTGTGTTTCTGGTTCACGGGCCATGCCCGCATCGGACTGAGCGAGCAGTGGTGCTGAGAGCACGAGCAACAAGAGGCCGAGCAACAGCCCCTTGGGGTGCCTGCCTGCTAAAAACCTGAGAGATTGGGCATCACGCATTGTGTGAGCCAAACGGCGATATGGATTGAAATCGTTTTTTATTGTCATACTGACTAGAGACCTTGACCAGAGGTGTAAGTTCGATGGTAACCGAGACGCTCGCCCAGTGCTGTCGTCAATTGATCACACGCCATTGCCCAAGTGATGCCGTCGCAGTGGGCGGCCATTTGTGTGATGGGCAAACCCGCCATGCCGCAGGGGTTGATCAACGAAAAGGGGCGCAAGTCCATGTCCACATTAACCGCCAATCCGTGATAGGTAAAGCCTTTGCGGACTTTGAGGCCAATCGAACCAACCTTGGCCCCATCAATATAGATCCCCGGCGCGCCCTGTTTGCGCGCAGCGTCCACATCCCATTGGGCGAGCACATTGATCACGGCCTGTTCTAGCTCATCAACCAAACACCTCACCCCAATACCCAACCGCTCGAGGTTGATTAGGGGATACAACACCACCTGCCCGGGCCCGTGATACGTGACCTGCCCGCCTCGATCGGTTTGTACCAGAGGAATTTGGGTTTGCTCAATGGCTTGCAGGTCTAACAAATGCTCAGGTTTTCCGGCCAAGCCTTGCGTGAACACCGGCGGGTGTTCGACCCGCCACAGCTCATCGGGGGTGTCGTTGGTGCGCGCATCGGTAAAAGCCCGCATTGCCTGCCAAACTGTCTCATAAGAGGCCTGCCCAAGGTCTTTAATGGTCCAATCTGGCGCTTGTTTGGTCATTGGCAGCCGCTTTTTTTAACTTGGCTGATCGTCTATTGCGTCACGCCACTGAAATGCCGATGAGCATGGCTCCATTAGAGCGTCATGACCACTGGGTCGAGGGCGCGAAGGTCGGCGTAGATGGCTTCGAGGTGCGCACGAGAGTGCACCGTTACTTGGATGGTGATGCTTTCATAGGCGCCGTTGCGGCTCAGTTTCACTGAGACATCTTGCTCTCTTGAGAAGATGGCTTGGCGCTCCATCACCGCCATCACCGCCTCATGCGCCCCTTGTTCGGTTTTAACCATGGCCTTGACTGGATAGGCGCATGGAAACTCGAGGCCTTGTTGCTCAGCCATCGCCAGACATCCCACGCCACCACAGTTTCAAACGGTCTTGGGTGCGACCAAAAAAGCCGGCTTGTTCGATGGCATCTTTAGATAAAACAGCGCGCTCGGCCAAGACCTCATCATCTAACATCACACTCAAAGAACCCACCACTTGACCGGCTTCCAGAGGCGCTACCAGCGCACCTTCCAAAGCCAGTGTGTTTTCAAGGTCATCGAAACGCCCACGGGGGACGGTGACGAAGACGGATTCATCCAGCGTCAAATCGACCTCATCAGCTTTGCCCTGCCAAACTGTCTCGGTGGCGACAATGTCTTCAGGGGTATAGAGTGAATAGGTCTCAAAAAACCGAAAACCATAGTTGAGCAAGGATTGTGAGGAGGTGGCGCGGCTTTCTTCGCTGCCAGACCCCATCACCACACTGATCAGACGCATGTCGTTTCTAGAGGCCGAGGTCACCAAACAGTATCCAGCTGCTTCGGTGTGACCTGTTTTTAGACCATCCACTGACGGGTCACGCCACAACAAGCGATTTCGGTTGTGTTGTCGGATCTCATTGTAGGTATATTCGCGCTCGGAATACCACGCATAGTACTCGGGAAATTCGTTGATGATCGCGCGCGCCAACAAGGCCGAGTCCCACGCTGAGGTGAGTTGTACAGGATCCGGCAAGCCAGTGGCATTGACATAAAAAGTGTCTTTCATTCCAAGACTTTTGGCGTATTCATTCATCAACAACGCAAAGGCCTCTTCGGTGCCTGCGATGTATTCGGCAATTGCCACGCTCGCATCATTGCCCGATTGGATAATGATGCCTTTTAATAGAGACTCCACATCAACCCGCGTGTTGACTGGAACAAACATCCGCGAACCACCCGTCCGCCACGCACGCTCTGAGATCAAAACCTCATCATCTAAGGAGATATTGCCCCGTTTGAGTTCATGGAACGCCACATATGAGGTCATCAACTTGGTAATACTTGCTGGCTCAACCGGCGAATGGGCATCTTGTTGGGCGATGATCTGCTGAGAATGAAAATCCATCAAGATGTAACTTCTGGCATCCACAGGGGGTGCTTGTGGGATGGCGACCTGCGCATGCGCTGTGCTCACATGATTCATCAGCGAGGCCAACAGCACAACAGC
>CBFHIS010000023.1:8065-10958 GCA_965655975.1 Wenzhouxiangella sp. | reverse complement strand
CAGCAGTGGCAGTCAGCAGGCAAGAAGTGATAGAACGCATCGGATTCATGATCATGGCTCGTTTGGGCATGGGTTATGTTTCTTTAAGGATACACATATTGGGCCTGATCTAGGCCGAGTTCAAGCAATTGAGCCACCACATCAATGGCGGTGGTGGCCTCCAAGATTGGGCCCACACGCACCCGCCACACCCGACTAAAGCCAGTTTTGGGGGCCTCGAACGCCACCGGGCCGACACCAGCATCCTCCAATCGGGCCTGCAATTGGCGGGCATTATCGGGGTTTGAGAAGGCACCTGCTTGCACCCACACGGGCAATCTAGCGGGGCGGGCGATTGAGGGCGGCGGGCCATCGAAGGTCAGCGCGCGGACCTCAACAGGTGCTGTGCCCACTTGATCCATCCCCAACTTAACCGCCGCAGCCCATGACAAATCAATGATGCGACCCGGTTTAAAAGGACCACGGTCGTTCACACGAACAATGATCGATTGGTCGGTATCAAGGCGCCGAACCTCGACATAGGTCGGCAAGGGCAAGGTCTTGTGCGCGGCCGTCAATTGATACAAATCATAGGGCTCACCCGATGAGGTCAACCGCCCATGAAAGGCTTGACCGTACCAAGAGGCCCGCCCTTGCTCTACATAGCCCACTGCAGTTGGCAAAACCTCATAGGTCTGGCCCATCACTTCATAAGGACTGTGGTTGCCATAGGCGCTCAATGGCTCGGGCTTGGGGTTGACCGGCTCAATCAATGTCACATCGAGCAATTGGTCTGGCGGACCATCTCTCAAATAACGGGGCGTGCAGGCCGCCAGTAAAAATATTGCCATGATCAACAACAACCAGCGTGCCACTGGCTGTCTTTGGAACCATGCGCTCATAGCGCTTGTTCGGCAATGGCCTCGGCCAATTGAGTCACCGCCATGGCATAGAGCGGTGATCGGTTGTATCGAGTGATGACATAAAAATTGTTCAAGCCCAACCAATACTCAGGGCCCGACTCGCCCTCTAATTCGATCACCGTCGCTGGGGTGCTTGGGTCTAGATCTTGTGCATCGAACGCAAAGCCCATCTGGGCAATGTCTTTCAAGGTGTGAGCAGGTTTCATCGCAAACCCTTCGGTGCTGGCATCGGGCGCCACCTCATCGATGGGCAGCACGATGGCTTGGCCTTCAATCCAGCGATGCTCGGCCAAGTAATTGGCCACCGAACCCAGAGCATCGGGCAAAGAACGCCACAAATCTCGGTGACCACTGCCGTCGAAATCCACCGCATAGGCCCGATAGCTGGAGGGAATGAACTGACCCAAGCCCATGGCGCCCGCATAGGACCCTCGAATGTCTTCCAAAGGCAATCCCTCTTCATTGGCCAATGCAAAGAAATGCCCAAGCTCAGATGAGAAAAAAGTGCTTCTGGGTTCGTAGTAAAAACCCAAAGTCGCCAGGGCATCAATGACGCGGAAACTGCCTGTGTTCGTGCCGTAGTTGGTTTCCACACCAACAATGGCGACCACCAGCTCAATCGGGATGCCAAACGCCTCGCTGACCTCTTCTAACAGCGCTTGGTTGGCGCGCCAAAACTCCACGCCACCCATGATGCGGCTGTCGGTTAAAAAAATTGGGCGATAGTCATACCAGGGCTTGGCTTCAGCTGGACGGGTCATGGCATCGATGATGCTTTGCTTGTACTCGGCCTGGTTTAAGACAGAGCGGATCAGCTCGGGATCAACCGCATGCTCTTTGGCCATACGCATGGCAAATGCCTCAGCGCCTGGGTGCGGCTCGGCCCATGCGGCATTAATAAGACTCCCGGCGAAAATACTCACGGCAAGCAAACCCAAGACCATCCATTTTTTTATCATCGTCAGCGCTCTCATCCTTTAAAAAGTGGTTGTAGATTGTTCACCGCCATACAAGGCGCGTGCATTCTAAACGATACAACAGGGGTTTCAATTTATAGCATGGATCATGGGGCCATAAAACGACGCCGGCTATGCAGTCCTTGAATCAGACCAAAACCAGCCAAAATGGTTGCAGCAGATGTTCCGCCATAGCTGATCAACGGCAAGGGCACACCCACCACCGGCAACAAACCACTCACCATCGCGATGTTGACAACCACATAAGCAAAAAATAAAAAGACCAAGCCTCCAATTAATAGCTTGGCAAATAGTCCGCTCGCTTGATGAGCCAACTGCAAACTCCGAAAAATGATGGCGCCATACAGGGCCAAAATCACAACCACACCAATCAAGCCAAACTCCTCGGCCAACACCGAAAAAATAAAATCGGTATGAGGTTCGGGCAAGAACTCTAAGTGAGATTGTGACCCCGACAGCCATCCTGTGCCCCACAAGCCACCCGAGCCGACCGCGATTTTGGATTGAATGATGTTCCAGCCCTGACCCAGGGGGTCGCGTTCGGGATCGAGAAAGGTCAAGATGCGGTTTTGTTGATAAGACCGAAGATTAAACCACAGCACAGGAGCGGCAGCGATCAGAACAGCCAACAATGTAGCAATCATGCGCCATCTAAGGCCGGCCAAGAAAAGCACCGAGACACCGCCGGCTCCGATCAAAATCGATGTGCCCAGATCGGGTTGGATCAAAATCAATGCGCACGGTAAAGCAATCAACACCAACGCCCCAAAAACGACGGGGGCATTGGATGGTAGGGGTTGTTTGGACAAAAAAGCCGCCAGCATTAAAGGCAATGCAATCTTCATGGCTTCTGAGGGTTGGAATTGAATCACTTTTAGATCAATCCAGCGTTGTGCCCCTCGCCCGACGCCAACAAACTCGACCGCGACCAGCAACCCCAAGGCCAACACGAACAAATAAGGAGCCCACACCAGCCACAATCGTTGCGGCACTTGAGCAAGCACCACCAAGCCG
>CBFHIS010000023.1:0-7966 GCA_965655975.1 Wenzhouxiangella sp. | reverse complement strand
ACAAAACCCACGCCCAAGCGCACCAATTGGTTCCAAACCAAAGCCATGTTTTGTTCGCCAGCGCTGTAGAGCACCCCCAAACCAGCGAGCATTAACGCGCCCAATAAAACCATTAAGATCGGGTCGAGCCGAAGAACCTTAAAGCCATGTCTGGTCAATGCGTGCCAACTCATGGCGTCTGGTCTCCAACGGCATTGCCCAACTCAGCCATGACCTTAGCGCCAATGGGCGCTGCCACACTCGCACCCCCACCACCATGCTCGACGACCACACTCACCGCCCAGCGGGGCTCATCGGTGGGCAGATAGCCAATAAACAGCGCATGGTTTCTGAGGTTTTCGGGCAAACTTTCTTGGCTTCTTTCATCGACTGCGTCGGCCTCATCGGGCAAACCGAAGACTTGTGCCGTGCCAGTTTTACCTGCAAAGCGCATGGGCACCTGATCAGCCACTGCTCGAGCCGTTCCAGTGGGCCCATGGATGACCGCTTCCATGCCATCAGACACCGCCTCCCAATGCTCTTTGCGGTGAGAAACCCGTTGCCTGGGCTCACTGGGATTGAGCAAATAAGGTGGCGGCGCTTGCCCCTCGGCGGCGAGCAAGGCCGTTGCATGGGCCAATTGCAATGGTGTGGTCATCACAAAGCCTTGACCAATGCCAGTGATCACGGTTTCTCCTGGGAACCAAGGTTGATCGAATTGAGCCCGTTTCCAACGACGGGTGGGCAACAGACCATCGGCTTCCCCAACAAGGTCAATGCCGGTGGGCCGGCCAAACCCAAACAAAGCCAGCTCGCGGGCCATCCGATCAATGCCCAGGCTCACAGCCAGTTCATAAAAATAGACATTCACCGACTCGGCCAAGGCTTTCTCAAGATCCACCCAACCATGGCCTTCGCGTTTCCAGTCACGGTAGCGACGACCTTGGCCATCGAGTTCAAAGAACCCTCGAGAAAACTTTTCCTCACTGGCATTGATCGCATTTTCTGCAAGTCCAGCGAGCGCCAAAAAAGGCTTAATGGTCGATCCGGGTGCATATGAGCCTTGCAAGAATCGATTGAACAAAGGACGTTTGGGGTTTGACAGCAAGGCTTGATAGTTGGTCTCGCTGATGCCATTCACAAACCAATTTGGATCAAAACCCGGTTGGCTGACCAACGCACGAACCGCGCCTGATTCGACATCCAAGACAACAATGGCGCCGGATTGATCACCCAAGGCATCGACGGCAGCACGTTGCAGCTCCAGATCCAGGGTCAAAGTCAGGTCTTTCCCCTGAACAGGGTCTTGGCGCTCCAGCACCCGAACCACTCGGCCTTGCGCGTTGGTCTCGACTTTCTCCAAACCCGGTTCACCATGGAGCAATCTCTCATAGAAGCGCTCGATCCCGGTGCGCCCGATGTGTGTGGTGGCCCGATATCGATCCGCACCCAACTCCGCCAGATCACTTTGGTCCAGGCGCCCAACATAGCCAAGCGCATGCGCAAACAAAGGCCCATGGGGATAGTGACGAATCAAATATGGCTCAACCTCAACGCCCGGCAACCGATGACGGTTGGCCGCGATGCGTGCAACCGAGTCAGGGTCTAGGTTTGTTTTCAACGACAAGGCTTGAAAACGCCGGGAGCGTTGGCGCAGCCTTTCAAAGCGAGCGCGTTCATTGTCTGATACAGGCACCAATTGAGCAATGGCCTCAAGCGTCGCCTCTAGATTGGGCGTTCGTTCGGGCACGATCACCAAACGATACGCTGGCCGATTTTCCGCCAACACACGCCCACGGGCATCAAAAATCAATCCCCTTGTGGGTGGCAGTGCACGCAAACTCACGCGATTGCTCTCAGCACGCCCAACATAAAGATCATGGTTTAGGACTTGAAGATCAGCAAAACGCCACGCCAATGCCAGTAAGGCCAAAGTCATCAGCAACGCAAGGAGGCGGTAACGTTGCTCAAGCAGTTTGAGCTCAGACGCTGTGTCTCGAACAGGGGCCCGAACATGACGCCATGGGAACCGCATCAGGTCGATAGGCGGCGTCTTTGCCGCAATGCATCAAGGGCTAAGAACAACCAAGGCCAAGCCGCCATCCCCATCAAAGGCGCGAGCCACCACAGAAAAGGTGGCCAGGGCTCGTTACCAAAGACCACCACCCACAATTGCAACACACGGTCGTTAAAAAGCAAGGCCATGACGGCCACCGCTTGCTGCCAAGGTGGAAAGAAACGCAATTGATTGCGAAAACGCTCCAGTAAAAATGAGATGACCACCAAACTCAGAGCGTGTTGGCCGAGCAATGAACCGGTCAAAACATCCAGCAACAAGCCAATCACAAAAGCATGGCCCAAGTGGCGCAGTCTATTGCCTTCCAATACCCAATAAATCATGACCATGGCGACCCAAAAAGGCCAGATGAGTCGAACCAAGTCCGATTGCGGGACCAAGGTCAGGACAAACGCCACCACCAGACTCAAAACCATCAACGTTTGATCTGAAAAACGTCGCTCAGCCATCGTTGGGCTCCTCAGTGACCGCCACCGATGATGCCTCGCTGACATCTTCGGGCAGCGGCTCGTCTGATGACCTACCGTCTGTTTTGTTTCTGACAACGATCACAAAACGGGAGCGGTCATGCTGCCCTCGGGGCGTGGCCGTGGCCACGGCAAAACTTTGACCCTCAGGTTGGTTGATGCGCTCCACCCGAGCCACCGGAAGACCCGGTGGGAAAATACCACCAAGGCCTGAAGTGACCAACTCATCGCCCGGTTCCAAATCAATATTCATTGGCAGATCTGGCAACGTCAGGTCATTTTCCAAACCACCCCCGTAAGCGAGTGTCACATCACCGGTGCGTGCGACACGAACGGGCAGCGCATGATCGGGATCGGTGATCAAAATGACGCTGGCTGTCATGGCGCTCACGCTATCCACCTGCCCAATGAGTCCACCTTGATCGACCACCGGCAAGCCAGATGAGAGTCCATCACCTCGCCCACGATCAATGACAAAGCGGTGAGAAAAGGGACTCAGATCAACGGATAACACGCGTGCGGTGATGAACTCTTGCCCAACCGAAGCTTCAAGGCCAAGCAATGCCCGCAACTCATCATTCTCGCGGGCCAAGGCATCGGAGGTCAAGACGCTGGCTTGTTGCTGACGAAGGGCTTCTTCCAGCCGAGCAGACTCTTTCAACAACGCTTGCGTGGACTGGGACCAAGCGCTGAGGTGACCCATCCATTGAATGGGCGCATCAATGGCCATCAGCATGGGTTCGGTGACCTGTCTGACGGTGTGATGGAAACGGTCTAGGTAGTGTCCGCGGTGATCCAGCGCCATTAAGAAAATGGCCAGTAAGGCGTAAACGACCAAGCGGGTGGTGTGTTGGGTGAGATCACCCGCCGCGCCTGGTGTGCTGCGGGACATGATCATCTATTCTGAGAAGAAATCGCCCCGGTTCTCGTCCATCAGCTCCAACGCACGTCCACCACCGCGTGCCACACAAGTCAGTGGATCGTCTGCGATGATCACGGGCAAACCGGTTTCTTTCATGATGAGCTTGTCTAGATCGCGCAACAGTGCACCCCCACCGGTTAGCACAATCCCAGTTTCAGCGACGTCTGCGCATAACTCAGGCGGGGTCTGCTCCAAGGCGGTCTTGACTGCAGCCACAATCATGGCCAAGGCCTCACTCAACGCCTCATTGGCCTGAGTCGAGTTCATGGTGATCATTTTTGGAACACCCTCGGCCAAACTGCGGCCAGAGATTTGGATCTCATTTTCTTCCTCTGGTGGCACCGCGCAACCGATCTCAAATTTGATGCGCTCGGCTGTGGCCTCTCCAATCAAGGTGCCATAGATGCGACGCACATAGTTCACGATCGCCTCATCGAAGTGATCGCCACCGACACGGACAGAATTGGAATAGACGATGCCATTTAAGGACAACACCGCGACCTCGGTGGTGCCACCGCCAATGTCTAGAACCATGGAACCGCGCGCTTCATGAATGGGGATGCCCGCACCAATGGCAGCTGCCATCGGCTCTTCGATCAAAAACACCTCGCGGGCCCCCGCACCCTCGGCGGATTCTTTGATGGCGCGGCGCTCGACTTGTGTCGAAGAGCACGGCACGCACACCAGCACCCTGGGGCTGGGTCGCAGAAAGCGCGACTCGTGGACTTTCCGAATAAAGTGCTGAAGCATTTGTTCGGTCATATCAAAATCGGCGATCACCCCGTCTTTCAAAGGGCGGGTGGTGCGAATGTTGCCAGGCGTGCGACCCAGCATTTTCTTGGCCTCAGCGCCGACGGCAGCCACCGATTGCGGGCCACCTGGGCCTCTTTCCATGCGAACGGCCACCACAGATGGCTCATTTAAGACAATGCCCTGACCACGCACAAACACCAGCGTGTTGGCTGTACCCAGATCGATGGATAGATCGTTGGAAAACAATCCCCGCAAATGTTTGAACATGTTTTTTTGTCCGCCTGTATTTGTTAATTGAGGCCCTTGGCAGTTATTGTATACCTTAAAGGGTACAATGCAATAAACCCATTAGAAGTAAAGTCGAGGCAACTCATGGCGGTGATGATTTGTGGTTCGCTGGCTTTTGACACGATCATGGTCTTTCCCGAACGGTTCAAAGACCACATCCTTCCAGACAAGACCCACATGCTCAATGTGGCCTTTTTGGTGCCTGAGTTGCATAGAAACTTCGGTGGTTGCGCGGGCAACATCGCCTACACCTTAAAAAAGCTCGGTGGCGAGCCCATCCCCATGGCCACCGTGGGCGCTGATTTTGCTCAATACCGTGAATACCTAGAAAGACTGGGGATCAACCAAGACTTTGTCTCCACCATTGAAGCCGAGTGGACCGCGCAAGCGTTCATCACCACCGACTTAGACGACAACCAAATCACCGCTTTTCACCCCGGCGCGATGAGTGAGAACCACCGCCAAGTGGTGCCCACCGACCGTGGCATTCGTTATGGCTCGATCTCGCCCGACAGCAAGCAGGCGATGATGGACCACTCTCATCAGTTTGCCCAAGCCGGGATCCCTCACCTGTTCGATCCCGGTCAGGGCTTGCCCATGTTCAATGGCGATGAATTGCTGGGCATGATCAAAAATGCCACCTGGCTCACCCTCAACTCCTATGAGTGGGCGATGCTGAAAGAGAAAACGGGCTTGAGCAGACAAACAGTGATCGAACATCTCGATGGGGGCGTGATCATCACCCACGGGGCAGAAGGTTCTGAGCTGGTGACCCGCGATGGCGAGGTAAAGATTCCGGCGGTGCAACCTAAGGCCATTGTGGATCCAACCGGCTGCGGTGATGCCTATCGCGCTGGTTTGTTGTTTGGCCTAGACCAAGGCTGGGATCCTGCCGATGCTGCCAAATTGGGGTCTTTGATGGGATCGATCAAGATCGCACACAGCGGACCGCAGCACCATGACTTCACCTTAGATGAGGTTCGAGTGCAGTTTGAGGCGGCTTTTAACTGCCCAATGCCCCAGTAATCTGGGGCATTGGATCTTGGCTGCTAGAAGCCAGCGGGCCACCCCAGGCGCCTTGGATCACTCACGCCATACAGCCTGCCTGTCTCCTCATCGCGCCAAATGATTTGCATGGAACCCGTCGACCAGTAGTAAGGCCCCAGATCAGACAAAGGCAATCCAGATGCCTGAATGCCTTGTCGCACTTCATCGCTGATTCTTGATTCAATCCGAATCCCTGGCTCATTGCCCAGCCACGCCCAGAACCGCGGCACGCTCGCCGCATCGGCTGGGTGCATGTCCCAATCTAGAATGTTGGTCAACACTTGGGTCACGGGTTGAGGTGGCATGCCCGGTGTGCCCATGGCCAACCAAGGCTTCCCGTCTTTTTCAATCATCAAGGCGGTGATCGGCAACACCAACCGCCGGCCAGGCCCTTCAGTCAGCGCCCGAGCGGTTGAACCGGTGGCGCGGACGCCATCAACCAACACCCCGGGTGCGCCACCATGGCCGGTGTGCAACACACTAAACCAGTTGCCTTGTTCATCAACAATCACATTGTGATCGCTCCCCAAGGTCATGGCTTCTTCTTCGCTGTCGCCTGTTGCTGGCGCCAAGCTCACCCCAGGCTGGCGCATGCTGGCTTTGACAATATCAGCCGCCATTTCGCCATAAGCATCAGACATCCAAATATCGGTGGGCACCTGCATCGCCAATGGGTCGTTGACCATGCGCCGAGTCTCTTCGCTGGCGCGTCCAAACACCCGCGCCATGATTTCCAAAGTCTCGGCCGATTCGGCATAGTGTGGTCGATCGGCCAGATCAAAGTGCTGCAGCATGTTCAAGCTCAAGCCCACAAACGCCCCACCCGTATCGGGCGGCGCCGAGGCCACCATCGAATGTCCGTTGTAGTTGAACCTGACAGGCTCTTGCCACTCGACTTCGTATTCGGCCAAATCTTCTGGTGCCACGCAATGGCCTTTGGCTCGGGCGGCTTCAACGAACTGATCCGCCCACTCGCCTTCGTACATGTAATCGGGGCCAAATTCCGCCAGCGATGTTAAATGCGCCGCCAACGCTGGCATCTTCCAACGCTCCCCAACCGGCACCAAGAATCCATCGGGCATGTAAAAATCGCGCGCTTCGGGGTTATCAATCAAACCACCCGAGTCCCCAGTTTGCATCAGGTTGTAGTTGATGCCATACATAAAAGAGCTCATCTCCACCCCGTCGGTGGCGGCTTGAATGGCTGGCTGGAGATACGCCGACCATTCCATCGTCCCCCAACGATCCGCCAACGCACCCATGGCTCGGACCACGCCGCCAATGGAGACCCGCGATGGGTCGCCCTCGCCACAACGACTGGCCAAAGGACGGACACCCACACCACTGATGACGTGATACTCACCCGTGGCTGCTTCGTAATAAATGCCTGACATGGTGCCAAAGTGCGAGACCTGGTGGTAATCGACCACGTGCTGCAAAAAAGTCGCCGTGATCATGGCATCAACGGCATTGCCACCGTTTTCTAGCACCGCCAAGGCGGTTTCTGTGACGATCGGCAATTGCGTCGCGACCATCACCGAGTTGCCCTCAGCAATCGGCTTGGGTCCTTGGTTGAGTCGGGCATCGGCCGACCAGGCGGGACCCGCGGTCCAGCAAAGCACTAAAACCAACAACAGACGGTACATGACACGGTACATGGGCGCTCCTTTATCTTCGACTAAAACGATCTTCGACCAAAACAAAATGCCTTATTGGTTCGAAGACAGTGATGGTTTGAGCATAGCGAGGGTTTGGGGCAATTACCAGCCCTCAAAACCACCCACTCCAAGTCCCATGCGTTACACTATGTGCGATTCCTCGGGGTGGCCATTGGCCTGAGACGCTTTTTAAAAGTGAACCCGTTGAACCTGATCCGGATCATGCCGGCGTAGGGACAGGAACCCAAAGAATGGTGTGGGCGCTTGGATGCTCACCCATCTTTCGATCATCCCCCGTGCACGACCGGGTCTCCCTTTGACGTTTATTATTGGAGACCTGATTGATGAAACAACACCGACTTTTAACCACGAGTTTGACCACAATTGTTTTGGCCTCGCTGATGGCCGCTCCGATGGCGTGGTCCACACAAACCACTCAAGACGATCGCGACAGCGATCAGCCAGACCAAGAAAAAGACCGAATTGTGGTCACCTCTGATTTTCGGGGCACCGAATTGTCTAACCTGGCCGCCAGTGTGACCCTCATCGATGCCACGAGCATCGAAGAGAGAAACGCGGCCCATCTTGAAGACATCATCAACACCGCACCCAATGTGAACTTTGCCACCGGCGCCTCACGCGGTCGCTTTTTCCAGATCAGAGGGATTGGTGCGCGCTCACAATTTGTTGAACCCACCAACGCCTCGGTGGGTTTGTTGATCGATGGCATTGATCTCACCGGTCTGGGTGGTGGCGCCAGCACACTCGACATCGA
>CBFHIS010000022.1:0-23950 GCA_965655975.1 Wenzhouxiangella sp. | reverse complement strand
CGATGAGGTCTTTTGACATGCCCTCAATCGCGCCATAGTTCACCTGAAGACCTGTGGTGACCATGAGATAGTCGTAAGTGATGCGTTGACCATCATGCGTGATGACCGCGTTGGCCTCTGGATCAAACTCTGAGACACGGGCTGGAATCCAGTCGATGCCTTCTGGCATGTAGCGGGCATTGCTGTCCATCACCTTGGTGGGCTGCCAAATGCCTGTGGCCACCAACGTCAGGCCAGGCTGATAGATGTGTTCGGTGCGGGCATCAATGATGGTGATGCGAGCACCCTCTATCTCTCTGGAGAGCCGGTTGGCTGCATCGAGCCCAGCGGCACCAGCACCCACGATCACAATATGGGCATTGGATCGAATCTGTGAGGCTTGGGTATTTGCGCTCATCAGTCCGGTGCTGGCTGTGGCCGCTAGGCCAAGGCCGGTGGCCTGAAGAAATTGACGACGGGTCGGATTGATGCTCGAGGGCTGTTTTTTATCTTTCATGCTAAAACGCTCCATCCTGGTTTTCCACCACTGGGTGGAAAGCGGTTTCTGACTCATTGATAACTCTGACCACCTGAGTATATGAGTTCTTTCAAATGTATTCAAATCCAAGCCCAGAGGGCTTTTCTTATCCAGACGGCGAGAGCCTGCGTTGGCCGAGGGTATTGGCGTGTGGCTAAAAGAGCGTGCGAGTCTTAATGGTGCCAGGAATATTGCTCAGAGCACTCACCAGTGATTGCGTGTCTGTGGTCTCAATGTCCATGACCACGTAGCCAAGGTCAGACTGAGTTTGCAGATATTGGGCTGCAATATTCAGTGCTTGCTTCGAGATCACAGTGTTGATGGCATTCAACACACCCGGTTCGTTTCTGTGGATGTGCATGATGCGGCGAGCGCCCACATGATCGGGCAGGGCGACTTCTGGGAAATTGACCGCACCTGTGGTGGAGCCATTGTCCGAGTAGCGAATTAATTTGCCAATCACATCCTGCGCGATATTTTCTTGCGCTTCTTGGGTGCTGCCGCCGATGTGGGGGGTGAGCAACACATTGTCGAGCCCGCACAGCTCGTTTTCAAAGCGCTGCTCTTTATTCTTGGGTTCATTCGGAAAGACATCAATGGCTGCCGAGGCGATGCGACCCGATCCAAGAGCCTCTTTGAGCGCAGCCAAATCAACCACGCGACCTCTGGATGCATTGATCAGATGCGCACCAGACCGCATAGAATCTAGCTGGGCCGCGCCAATCATGCCCTCGGTTTCGGGTGTTTCGGGGACATGCAGGCTGACCACGTCACTTTGTGCGAGAAGTGCCTCGAGCGATGGCAGCGGTGTGGCGTTGCCCAGGGGCAACTTTGAGATGATGTCGTAATAGGTGACACGCATGCCCAGGCCCTCTGCCAGAATGCCCAGTTGGGAGCCGATGTGACCATAGCCCACAATGCCCAAGGTCTTTCCTCTGACTTCATGCGACCCGGTGGCGTGTTTGAGCCACTCGCCCCGATGCGCGGCAGCATTGCGCTGGGGAATGCCTCGCATCAAAACAATAATCTCTGCCAAAACCAACTCAGCCACCGATCGGGTATTGGCAAAAGGCGCATTAAAAACAGGGACGCCTGCTGCCGTGGCATCGGTCAGAGACACTTGATCTGTGCCGATGCAAAAGCAACCCACACCGATCAATTTCTTGGCCCCTGCCAAGGCCTCAGTGTCGAGCTGTGTGCGTGATCGAATGCCGATGAAGTGAGCATCGGAAATCAGTGCCTTGAGCCGGCTGGCATCAACAGCGCCGTCCACGCGCTGGATGCTGGTGTACCCAGCCTCAGTCAATAGTTCATCTGCTTTTGGATGAATGCCTTCGAGTAAGACAAAACGGATTTTATCTTTGGCAAGCGAGAGGGTCATGGTGCGAAGGCCTCAACTAAAAAGACGCTCTCATTATGGCAGGGTTGGTTCATCCGGTGGGGCGGCAATTGACCGATATCAATGCTTTGCCTCTCCACAACTGCTTCTTGGTGGAATAGTTTTGCCATTTTTGGCAGGTGACAGGTAGAATCAGGTCAGTGCAACCACTTAAAGGATTGAACAAATGCTGAATAGACAAATGGCTTGGGCCGGTCTGAGCGCCTTGTTTTTATGGGTTTCGGGTGTCCATGTAGCCCACGCCGAAGGCATGAGCTTGGCAGACATTGCAAAATTAGAACAAGTTGGACAAATGGCCATCAGCCCAGATGGTTCGTCGATTGCCTACACCCGCATCGTTCCAAGGCAACTTGGTGTTGATGAAGATGGACGTGCGTACAGCGAGTTGCATGTACTCAATGCTGAGGGTGAGTCGCGCGCGTTCATTGCAGGCAAAGTGAATATTGGTGGCTTGGGTTGGACCAGTGATGGGCGCACCATCACCTTCTTGGCGCGTCGTGACGGAGATGAGTACACGCGCTTGTATGGGATCCCGCTCTTAGGTGGTGAGGCACAAGTCTTGGCCAAGCCCGATGGAGCCATTCGATCTTACAGTTTCTCCCCAGATGATCAGCAAGTGGCTCTCGTTGTCGCACCGCCGGAGTCAAAAGAACGGAAAGCGGAGAAAGACAAAGGATTCAGCCAAATTATTTTTGAAGAAGAGTGGCGTGCGAATCAACTGTGGATTCAAACACTCGATGGCGAGTCTGAAATGGTGGCTGTGGACGGCTCGGTTCAGCAAGTCCGTTGGTCTCCAACCGGCGATCGCCTAGCAATTTCTGTGACGCCACGGCAGTTGGTGGACGACACACTGATGTTTAAGCGCATTCGTATCGTTGCACCGGATGGAAGTGAGATTGGTCGGGTGAACAATCCAGGCAAACTGGGTGCGATGGCTTGGAGTCCCTCGGGGGATGTATTGGCATTCATCGGTACAACGGTGGTTCGAGATCCCAGGGAGGGGCGTTTGATGGTCGCACCAGCCGATGGCGGTGACTGGCAAGAATTGATGCCTGGGTTGCTTGGCCATGTGTGGCATGTGGCGTGGCGGGGAGAGGAGATTGTGTTTGTCAGCCACGAGGGTGTTGAGACGCGCCTTGGTCAAATCAGCTCGAATGGCAAGAATGAACAGACGCTGGCTCAATTTCCCAATGTGGTTTTTGAGGGCTTGAGTGTCAGCGCCAGTGGATCGATTGCCCTAGCGGCATCGACACCCGAGCACCCACGTGAGGTGTTTGTGTGGGAGGGAGAGGGCGTTGCTTTGAGCCGCCTGACAAACTCAAACTCTTGGCTCGACGAGAGAGAAATCGCGCGGCAAACGGTGGTTCGCTATGAAGCATCCGATGGCTTGGCGTTGGAAGGCCTTTTGATCTGGCCCAATGACTATCAAGAAGGCACGCGTTATCCGCTCATTTTGGCGGTCCATGGTGGGCCAGAGGCGCATTATTCAAACGGTTGGATCAGCAGCTATGCATTGCCTGGGCAAGTGGCGGCCGCTGAGGGCTACTTCATGTTTTATCCCAATTACCGGGGAAGCACGGGGCGCGGCGTGGACTTCACGCTGTCGTCTCAAGGCCGCCCTGCCGCCGAAGAATTCAGCGATCTGATTGATGGCGTCGACCACCTAATCAACACGGGTCTGGTCGATGGAGATCGCGTGGGGATTACCGGTGGGTCTTATGGTGGCTACGCCACGGCATGGGGTGCCACTTACTATACCGATCGGTTTGCCGCTGCCGTTATGAATGTGGGGCTGTCTGACAAGATTGCTATGTTGGGTACTTCAGATATCGCCCAAGAGCTTTATCTGGTGCACTATCTGACGTGGCCCTGGGAGGATTGGGATCTGTATCGCAAGGCCAGCCCCATCTACTACGCGGATCAGGCCAAGACGCCAATTTTGATCATGCATGGGGCTGCCGATCCTCGAGTTGACCCCACTCAATCGCGGATTCTTTATCGCTATTTGGTGCTGCAAGAGGACCCACCCCCAGTGCGGTTGGTGTTGTATCCAGGTGAGGGCCATGGCAATCAGCGCGCGGCGTCGCGTTGGGACTACAGCCTGCGACTGATGCGTTGGATGAACCATTATCTGAAAGGCGAGGGTGGTGACATGCCCCCGTATGCCTTAGATTATGGGCTTGAAGACAGTGCTGACAATGACGAGTGAGCCAGGCGCTAAAGAAGGGCTGTTGGCAAAGCTGAACCAAAGCTCTGCCAACACCCTAATGGAGACCTTAGGCATTGAGTACACGGATGTTGGCGAAGGGTTTTTAGAAGCCACTTTGCCAGTTGGTCCGGCTGTGCATCAACCAATGGGGATCTTGCATGGGGGCGCAACTGCGGCATTAGCAGAATCGGTGGGCAGTGCCGCTTCAGCATTGCTGCTGGATTTGAAGACCCATTATCCCGTGGGTCTTGAATTGTCGATCAATCACATTCGTTCCATGCGCGAGGGCAAAGTGCGCGCCCGAGCAGATCTTGTCCATCAGGGTCGCACAACCCACCTTTGGAATATTTCGATCACTGATGAGGAAGGCCGCATGGTTGCCTGGTCACGTTTGAGCATGATGGTGCTGGCTCGAAGCTAGGCCAGATTTCAGCCTCGACCGAATCGAGTTTTTAGTGTTCGGTCGAGTTCATCGACCTGCCTATTGAGGCTGGCAAGGTCGGCTGTGTTTTCGACTACATGAGTGGCTAAAGCCAGTCTTTCATCTCTGCTCGCTTGCGCATTGAGCATCTTCTCAGCCAGTTGTTCATCCACGCCATCGCGGGTCATCAGGCGTCGTACTTGAGTCTCACGAGGCGCGTCCACGACGACAACGGCATCGGCTTTGAGGCGTGATGGTGTTTCGGCATACAAAGGAATCACCACCACCACATAGGGCACGTTGTCGCTGTCTTTCACATTGTCTATCTGCGCTCGGACCTCAGCCATGATTAGCGGGTGCAATAACCCCTCAAGCACTTTGCGCTGGTTGCTGTCTTTGAAAATAATCTCTCGCAAGACTCGGCGATTGAGCTGGCCTTTTTGCTGACCAGTGTCCAGCAAAACTTGCTTGCCCCAATGAGTAGCAATGGCCTGATGCCCGGCTTGGCCAGGCTCTGTGATTTGTTTGGCAATGACGTCTGTATCGATGATTAACGCCCCGCAGGTTGCGAGGCGATTCGATACTTGGGTTTTTCCAGTGGCGATACCACCGGTTAACACCACCACAGGAAGGCGATCGAGCACCAATCAATTCACTGGGTAGATTCGGTACAGGGCGCCATTTTGTGCGTCGGTGATGACATACACATCGCCATTGGGCGCTAAGCGAATGTCCCGAATTCGGCCCAAAGCGTTGCGAAGGACTTCTTCCTGGTGGACCACCTCGCCATTTTCAAAGACCAAACGGCGAAGTTGCTGTGTCCGAAGGCCGCCGGCCAGGAAATTGCCTTGCCATGGGCCAAAGTGATCATCTTGGAGTTTTACCAAGCCAGACGGCGCAATACCTGGTGTCCAGTCGGTCACGGGATCAATCATGTCAGGGTGCGCTCTCTGGCCACCCGCAAATTGTTCCTCTGTACGGTAATCTCTACCCAAAGAAACCACAGGCCATCCATAATTGCCACCTGGCATGATGAGGTTGAGCTCATCCCCACCTCTTGGCCCGTGCTCTGTTGCCCAAATCTCCCCAGTGCCTGGATCAACGATCAGCCCTTGAATGTTGCGGTTACCGAGAGAATAGATCTCTGGCTTGGCATCAGTGCGTCCAACAAAGGGATTGTCGTCAGGCGCTTGGCCTAACTCGGTTAAGCGGAGCAGCTTGCCAGCGTGGTCGTTGAGGTCTTGCGCGCGCGGTGGCTGTGTGCCGCGATCGCCAATGCTCATCAACAGTGTTCCATCTGGCATCCAAGCAAGTTTTGAGCCGTAATGTCTGCCGGGCGAGCTGTATCGGTCTTGAACAAACAGATCTTCAACAGCAATGAGTTCGTCACCCATTAAAAAACCACGTGCCAAGGCAGTGGCCGTATCGCTCGACCCCTCAGGGTCTGGCTTGGCATAGGTCAGATAGACGATCTTGTTGTCTGCAAAGTTGGGGTGGGGCAATACCTCAAGAAGGCCACCCTGATTGATGGCGCTGACTTGAGGTATTCCTGAGATCTCTTTGACCTCGCCGCCTGGCGTCACATGACTGAGGCGTCCAGGGCGTTCCGTGATCAACAGGGTGCCATCTGGTAACACGGCGAGCGACCATGGGTGCGCAAAGCCATCGGCAATTTTCTCAAAGCCAATGGTTTGATACTCGGTGCGGCTGAGCTCTTGAGCGTTTGCTGAAGAGAGAAGGCAAAAAAGGAACACAGTCAGAAGCTGAATGGTGGTTCTCATGCGGGTGCCGTCCTTATCAATTGGATCCATGAATTATTCTAGCCATAAACAGTGGATGGAACGAGAAGATCTGGTTATGGGGTAAGTATCAATAACTGTCAAACATTGGCATGTGTTTGTGTCTGACCGCTAGTCTGAATCTCACTTTTCAGGAGATCATACATGCTTAAGGTGACGGTCATTGAACAAAGCCAGCTCATTCGTTTGGCACTGGTCAATCTCATAGGCAATCACCCGAAGCTGACTGTGGTGGGGCAAGGGGCGTGCGAAGCATCGACGCTGCAGAGACTCCGCAAGGCCCCGCCCGCCGTGGCAGTGGTGAATCTGGATGATGCATTTAGCTTAGGCCTTCGGATGATTGAGCGCATCCAAAAAGGCTTTCCTGATATTGCCGTGTTGGGGTTGACCAAGCGGATCGATCACCCAGCATTTGCGCGACTGCTGGAGTTGGGCATCAAAGGTCTGCTGAGCTTAGAGTGCAGAGATGCGGACTTACATGAGGCCATTTTTAAAGTGAGCCGTAATGAACATGCGATCAGCGCACCCATTGCTCAGAGATTGGCACTTTCGATGCTACCCAGTCAGGCCAGCTCGCCTTTTGAGCAATTAACCACGCGCGAGATTGAGGTGGCATTGTCCTTGGTTGAAGGCAAGCGAATGCCTTCGATAGCGCGTCAGTTGAGTGTCAGCCCCAAGACAGTGGCCACCTATAAGTATCGGATCTACGAGAAGCTGCACATCGACACCGAGGTGGCCTTACTGAAATTGGCCATTCGTCACGGGCTGATCGAGATCGAACAGCCCGAATCACAGCCTAATCTGTTTTAGGCTCTGGCTTAGGCTCTGGCTTAGGCTCTGGCTTAGGCTCTGGCTTAGGCTCTGGCTTAGGCTCTGGCTTAGGCTCTGGCTTAGGCTCTGGCTTAGGCTCTGGCTTAGGCTCTCTTGGGATGCGGTATAGACCGTCATCACCCATCACGGGCGTAGCAGCGGCGGCCGTATTCTGTGGAGGGCGAGAGCGACTCGTTGCTTCATTTGACTCTTTTGGCGCCTCCACTTTGGCTTCACTGGTGGTTTGGGAGGCCTCAGTGGGTCCGCTCTCGCTCAAAGGCAACGCACCCTGGTTGCTTTGTTCGTTGCCTGTGTTGGAAGCCGCAGTGCTCTGATCTGATTTTTGGCGACGTTTTTTGCCACCTCTTCTACGGCGTTTCTTTTTAGAGGCGGTGCCAGAGTCAGCCTGTGGCTCTTGTTGTGTACCCGGCTCATCACGCCCTGGCTCAGTCTTTTTTGTTTGTCTTGTTTTCTTTTTTGAGCCTTTCTTGCGATTGGGTCGTTGCTGGTCACGCTCACCACCGGCACGCTTGCCCCGTTGGTTTTGACCTGTTCCCGACCGCCCAGACTGGCTCGGTTTCTTATCGGTTTTGGATGAGTCGGAGGATGCGAAAAGGCTTTTGATCCATTTGATCAGGCCGAACCCTGCTGACTTGGTGGCAGGTGCTGGTGTGGCTGGCCGGATGCCACTAACGGCAGCTTCTGCTTTCGGCTTGGGCGTTGCGTTAGCGGCACTTTCGCGACCTGCGCTTACCTCAGGTGCTTCTGTAGAAGCAAGTTCATAACTTGTCGACTCCACCGATTCGCTGGCGCGAACGCGTTGGACATCAAACTTCGGTGTCTCGAGGTTCGGGTTGGCCACGACCATGATGGGTACACGGCTGCGGTTTTCCAGCTCGGCCATTGCATCCCGTTTTTCATTGAGCAAAAAGTTGGCCACCGAGATGGGTGCCTGCACAATGACGCGTGATGTGTGCTCTTTGAGTGTTTCTTCTTCTGCCAAGCGAAGAATCGAGAGCGCCAATGATTCAATTGAACGAATGGAGCCATAGCCCTCACAGCGCGGGCAGGTGATGTAGCTCGACTCCCCCAAAGAGGGTCTAAGGCGCTGTCTGGACATTTCCAGTAGGCCAAAGCGAGAAATGCGTCCGATTTGGACTCTGGCTTTGTCCATACGCAGAGCCTCTCTAAGCCTATTCTCAACCTGGCGTTGAGCGTCCTTGCTGCTCATGTCGATGAAATCTATGACAACCAGGCCGCCCAAGTCCCGGATCCGCAATTGGCGAGCAATTTCATCGGCGGCTTCGAGGTTGGTTTGGAGGGCAGTTTCTTCGATGTCTGCCCCCTTGGTGGCGCGGGCTGAGTTGATGTCAATCGACAACAACGCCTCGGTGTGATCAATGACTACGGCACCGCCAGATGGCAACTGAACCTCGCGAGAGAAAGCCGACTCAATTTGGCTCTCGATCTGGTAGCGAGAAAACAGCGGTGTGTCATCGGAGTAGAGCTTGAGCTTTCTAAGGTTATGCGGCATGACTTGCTGCATAAACTCGCGGGCGTTTTCGAACACCGTATTGTCATCAATTAGGATCTCACCAATGTCTTCTCTGAGATAATCCCTCAGCGCCCGAATGATGAGACTGCTCTCTTGGTAGATCAGAAACGGTGCCTTCTTGGTTTTGGCTGCTTCGCAAATGGCATTCCAAAGTTGCAGCAAATAGTCCAAGTCCCACTGCAGGTCTTCGCGCTCGCGACCCACGCCTGCGGTGCGAACGATTAAGCCCATGCCATCAGGGATCGTGACTTGCTGCAGGGTGTCGAGTAGATCTTTGCGTTCGTCACGGGTGATCTGACGGGATACGCCACCGGCTCTGGGGTTATTGGGCATCAGCACCAAGTAGCGACCAGCTAGGCTGATAAAAGTGGTCAATGCGGCCCCTTTGTTGCCTCGTTCTTCCTTATCGACTTGGATAATGACCTCTTGGCCTGCTCGAACAGCATCTTTGATGTCGACGCGTTCCCCTGCATCTAGGGCTTTTTGAGCCGACTCGTTGAAATATTCTCGAGCAATTTCTTTCATGGACAAGAAGCCATGGCGCTCTGAGCCAAACTCGACAAAACAAGCATCTAGGCTGGGTTCAACACGAGTGATGCGACCTTTGTAGATATTGGACTTCTTTTGTTCCTGAGCAGGAACCTCAATATCAAGATCGAGAAGGTTTTGGCCATCGGCGATGGCGACGCGCACCTCTTCAGGTTGGGTGGCGTTTATTAGCATGCGTTTCATTTGTAAACTTATCCTCCAGCAAACCAGCCATGTGCTTGTGGCAGAGGAATCAGTCATAGAAAGCCCCCAAAGCCCGTTTAAGCTGGGCTTGGGCGATGGACCGAGGGCGCACTCGTTGCTTGTTCGTGCGCTTACACGCCCCACCGAATGATCGGTGTTGGGCGGGTGATCAGTGCCAATAAAAACTGGCTGGCTAATCTCGTTTTGTCTAAGACCAATTTGTCTGCATCCCACGCTACAAGTTTCCAGAGCGCGGGTGGGTCACGAGCGGTGATTCATATCACCGGCTGGTGCAATGTGTTGTCATTCAATAAAAAGGCACGTTCTCTATCCCATCCATCGGTTGTGGCTGGGTGCGCCTTCAAACATTCGTTGCCTCCGCTTATTTACATCGAAATTTCTAGGCGGGCAACGCATCATCAAAACCAAGTCCTTGAGAAACTCTCTTAAGGGCTTGTTCGTCTGTTCTAGTTACAACCTGTCAAAGCAGGGCGGATGGGATTTTTTTTGGGCAAAATCAGTCTTTTGCCTCCATCCACATAACTGCAACATAATATCATTGTTTCTGTGTTCTGTCTTTAGCAGCGAGATGATGACAAATTTGGAGTTAACAACATGTTAGGCGATGTTCGTCACGAAATCGTCTCCCCAGACCGAAGTGGCCAGCGCATTGATAATTTCCTAATGGGTCTTCCGGAAAAGCCACCCAGAAGTTTGGTTTATCGGCTGATCCGCACCGGCCAGGTTCGGGTAAACGGTCGCAGGGCCAAGCCCATGCAGAAGCTGCAGGCGGGCGACGATGTGCGCATTCCGCCCATGGAAACACCCGCTGCACCCGCCCACACAGATGAGCGGGTAAAAGCCCGCTGGCGAGAGTTGCTCGCCACCTGGCAATTGGACAAGGGCCTGGGCTGGGTCGCTTATAACAAGCCCTCGGGCTTGGCCATGCATGGTGGGACGGGGGTCGATTTGGGGTTGATTGATATGGTCCAGGCCAACCACAGCGACTGGCAATTGGTTCACAGATTGGATCGGGCCACCAGTGGCGTCGTTTTGGTGGCCACAGATCGGATAAATTTGGTGAGGTTGCAGAGGCTTTTCAAAGACCGGCGTGTGGAAAAAAAGTACCTGGCTTTGCTGCAGGGGCGCTTGCCCGAATCGCAAATATTGGTCGATCAGCCCTTAAAGAAGATCCGAGATAGAAGTGGCCAGCACCGCGTCATCGTTGATCCCATGGGCCAGGAGGCCAAGTCAACGTTTAAAGTCCTAGAGCGTTTCCGGGGGGCGACTTTTGTCGAGGTGACGATCGAAACCGGTCGCATGCACCAAATCCGTGCGCACGCAGCGGCGATTGGACATGCGGTGGTGGGGGATGAGCGATACAATGAGCATCCACCCTTGGCAGGATTAAAACGCTTGTTCTTACACGCCCACCAATTGACGCTGCCCGAGCCCGATGCCTGCGTGGTGGCGGCGCCCTTGCCGGATGTGTTGCGGCAAGCGCTCGATGCTCTGCGGACGGTTTGATTGATGTTTCAGCCAGTCTCTGTATTCATCGGGCTAAGGTATCTTCGGGCTAAACGCCGTAACCACTTCATTTCATTCATATCTTTGATCTCAATGCTTGGGATTGCGGTCGGTGTGATGACCTTGATCACCGTGTTGAGTGTCATGAATGGGTTTGAGCGCGAGCTGCGTGAACGGATCTTGGGCATGGTGTCCCATGCCACCATCCAGGGGCTCGATGGTCAATTTCCCGATTGGCCTGAGGTGGTGGATTCGGTGCGGTCGTTCCCCGAAGTCCTTGGGGCGGCGGCTTATGTCGAAAGAGAAACTTTAATGGATGGCCGGGAGACGGCCGGTGCCTTGATTAGGGGCATCGATCCCGAAGCAGAGCAAGGGGTATCTGATCTGGGCGACTTGATGATCATGGGGGAGCTCAATGATTTACAAGCAGGCCAGTGGGGTCTGATTGTCGGGGTTGGGTTGGCGGCGCGCTTAGGTGTCGGGCCAGGAGATGCAGTCACTGTGTTTGCACCGCGTATTCGAGCAACGCCGGCAGGCGTGATTCCACAAGTCCGTCAATTCGAAGTGGTGGGGCTATTTGAAGCGGGTGTGCACGAATATGATACGGCTCTGGCATTGATGCATTACACCGATGCTCAGCGATTGTTTCGTATGGGTGAAAACATTTCAGGGATTCGACTCAAGCTAGAAGACATGATGGCAGCGCCAGTGGTGGCTCGCCAAATCGGCGAGCAATTGCCAGGGTTTTATCGAATTCGAGACTGGACCCAGCAGCACGCCAATTTTTTTCGCGCGGTGCAAACGGAAAAGACGGTGATGTTTATCATTCTCTCGCTGATTATTGCGGTGGCGGCCTTTAACATCATTTCCACCCTTGTGATGGTGGTTACAGACAAGCAAGCCGACATTGCCATATTAAAAACGATGGGGCTTGATCCAGCAAGGATTCGGCAGGTGTTCATGATTCAAGGGTCCTTCATCGGCATCATCGGCACCGCGATAGGGGTCGTATTGGGCATTGGGTTGGCTTTGAATGTGCAAGAAGTGGTGGCCCTTGTCGAGCAGGTGCTGAGCATCGATGTGCTCTCTGCTGAGGTCTATTACATTTCGGATTTGCCATCGGAATTGCGCTTGGGCGATGTCATCCGCTTTGCATCCTTGGCACTGGTGTTGTCCTTGGTATCGACCATTTATCCGGCCTGGCGTGCCGCAAAGACCGATGCTGTGGAGGCTTTGCGCTATGAATGACCAAAAGTCTGAAACGCCTGTTTTGGTGTGCGAGGGCGTCACGCGAACGTTCATTCAAGGTCAAAGTGAGATTCAGGTGTTACACGAAGTGGATCTGGCCATTGGTCGTGGTGAGCGGATAGCGATTGTTGGGGCTTCCGGGGCGGGTAAAAGCACCTTGCTGCACCTGCTCGGCGGGCTCGATCGCCCAAATGCGGGGCGGATTGTGGTTGATGGTGTGGATTTGGCCACCCAAACCGAAAAGATGCTGGCTCAACTCCGAAACCGCGCGATGGGTTTTGTGTATCAGTTTCATCATTTGTTGCCTGAGTTTAGTGCCCTAGAAAATGTGGCGATGCCGTTGTTGATCGGGGGGCTTGATCCCGCGGCAGCCGCACAAAAAGCAAGTCAAATGCTCGAGAGAGTTGGGTTGGCCCGTCGAGTGAGTCACAAACCAGGAGAGCTGTCGGGCGGTGAAAGGCAACGCACAGCGGTGGCTCGGGCAATGGTTCATCAGCCCATTTGTTTATTGGCCGATGAGCCCACTGGGAACTTAGACGAGACCAATTCAGAGCACATCTATGAGTTGATGCTCGCGCTCAACACAGACTTCAACACAGCGTTGGTGGTGGTCACCCACGACCGCGCGCTGGCCCATCGAATGGACCGATGCCTAGAGATGGTCGGTGGGCAATTGCGAGAGCTCACCTAGCGTGCCGCAACTGACAATACTTGCTTTTATCGCAGGTATTGTCTCGTTGGCCTGGTGGCCAAACCTTCCCAGCCTTTTTTTTCTGTTCGCTTGGCCAGTGGGCGGAGTTGGCTTATTGCTGTTCGCTCAGCGACATGATTCACAGCGTTGGGCAAACCTTTGTTTGGTCATGTTGGGCTGGGCATTGGGATGGTGCTGGTGTGGGCTCGCTGCCCACAAGGCCATGGCTGATCGGTGGCCGAATGAAGGCTTGGTTTCGAAGTCAACGCACGAGATACATTGGGTGGAGGGGCATGTGGTTGGTTTGCCTGCCTGGTCGGACGATTCGCTGAGATTTGAGTTCGATACGCTGGATAAGGCGTTTCCAAACCGACTGCTGGTCCGTTGGCACCGTCCAAACGCCTATATTGTCCCTGGGCAAAAATGGCGGCTACCGGTCCGCATCGAGCCACCACAGGGTCGCCTGAATTTTTCTGGCTTTGATTACGAACAATATCTTTTGGCTGAGGGCATCGGCGGTTTGGCCCGTGTGACCACCAGCACGCATGCGCCCATCCCACTTAAACGACCTGAACCACCAAAAGGGTCATTTGATCGATACCGCCAGATCTTGGCTGAGAACATTCAGGCCAACACCACAAGCCTTGAGGTGGCATCGTTAAAGCGTGCCTTATTGATCGGTGATCGAGCAACCATCTCGGACGATCTCAGTGGGGTTTTGCGAGATACCGGGACCGCGCATCTGCTAGCGATTTCTGGCTTGCATGTGGGCATGGTTGCAGGTCTGGGCATGGGGCTGGGTTGGGTCTTCTGGGTCTTAGCAGCCCCATTTAGACTCAATCTCTCACGCCGTGGGGTCATGGTGGTCATGGGGTGGGGCGCAGGTCTTTTTTATGCAGGATTGGCGGGATTTAGCCTGCCCACCCAGCGGGCGGTTGTGATGCTGGGTGTGGCTTGTTTGGCATTGATCTGGCAGCGGCGCATCATGCCCTACGATGCGCTGCTGGTGGCTGGGGTGATTGTGCTTGTATGGTCGCCCCTGTCTGTCTTGAGTGTCGGGTTTTGGCTGTCATTTGTGGCGGTAGCTTTTTTGATCTGGGGGTTTGCTTGGCGGACTGCTCAGCGCCAAAGTTTACCTGGTGTCCGTGCATTGATCGCCGCTCAAGTGATTTTGTCCATTGGTTTGTTGCCTCTCAACGTGGGGCTGTTCGGGCAGTGGTCACCCGCTGCACTCGTGGCCAATTTAGCGGCCATTCCTTGGGTCGGTTTCGTGGTGTTGCCCAGCCTTTTGCTCTCGACCGCGGCCGAGGAAATGGGTCTGGTGTTGTCAGTGATCGCAACGATGACCGATGTGAGTCTGCAAGTTTTGGTGGCGTTTCTGCGTTGGCTTAGCGTGCTGTACCCAACCCACACCATTGCTGTTCCAGAATCCGCCTGGACGATTGTACTGGCATTAATCGGCGCCTTTTGGCTGTTGTCGCCGCGGGGGTGGCCGGGTCGTTGGGTGGGTTTGGCACTGATGTCCCCATTGCTTCTCTACATGCTCCCCAATAGGGACTTAGAGCCCTCGTCCAGCGATGGCGCATTAACCCTCTCAGTCCTTGATATGGGCTCAGGACTCGCGGTCATGGCAGAGACCAACGAGTATCGTTTGCTGTATGACACGGGTCCAGGTGATGGCATGGGCCGCGATTCAATTGGCGATGTGCTCAAAGTCTGGCCAAGGTCAAGTGACTCGAGTGGTCCGCGTTTACTGATTGACGATTTGATCCTATCGCATGACCACCGCGCCCATCGGGGTGGCTTGGGCGCGATTGATCAATGGGCTTGGGTGCGGCGTGCCTACATCCCCAAAGACATAGAGCTGGCTCACACGTTGCCCATTGGGCGTGTTTTGTCGTGTCATCGAGGGCAGCGCTGGAGTCAGGGTCAGTGGACGTTTGAGTTTGTTCATCCTGGGCCTTACTTGCCCAACTTAGGCGGCAATAGTGGCTGTGTCTTGTGGATCCACAGTGATGCCTCCTCTGTGCTCTTGGGGGCGGGCCTTGATGCCACCGGAGAGGCGCACATTGCATCGATGCTGCCCGATTTGCGAACAGATGTGCTGGTGGTTGGTCGGTCAGGGCACAAAGACACGACCAGTCAAATTTGGCTTGAACAACTGAAGCCGCGCATGGCCATTATCTCGGTCTCCATCAGCGACCCATATGGACGGCCCGCGCCGAGTGTGGTGCAACGCCTCAATGACTTTGGGGTGCGGACGTTACAAACCAGCCAATGCCAAGCGATGCGTTTGGTTCTTGATCCTTCAGACCCAATGATCCAGGTCACCACCATGGCGGTTGAAAAACCGCGTTTCTGGCGCGACCGCTCTGGGTGTTGAGGATGTTAGAAAGTCGGTATCATGAGGATGTTGTTTGACCGATGAGATGATGCAGACATGATGGATATTCTCGTGGCAGGTGGCTGGCTCATGCTCCCAATTGTTGCCTGCTCGATTCTGGCCTTGGCGATTATTCTTGAGCGCTTTTATGCGCTCCAACCCAAGCGGGTGGTGCCACCTGAGGCCGCCAATCATGCTGAGGTCTTGGCTGCAGGGACTGATCTTGATTCAGAGGCGGTGGCCAAATTGAGGCAGTCATCGCCTTTGGGGTGTGTGCTGGCCGAGGCATTGGTGACGGCTGATTGGCCGGTGGAGAGCCGCGCCGAAAAGATTGAGGAGATCGGTCGTCAGGTGGTTCATGATCTAGAGCGGTTTTTAAATACGCTCGGTACGATCGCTGGTATCACGCCTTTACTGGGTCTGTTGGGAACAGTGATTGGGATGATCAAGGTTTTTCAAACCGTTCAGATGGCGGGTGTCGGCCAGCCAACATTGCTGGCAGGTGGCATTTCAGAAGCGTTGATCACCACAGCCGCTGGCTTGACGGTGGCCATCCCGAGTTATTTCTTCTACCGTTACTATCGGCAAAGGGTGCGTGCCCTAGCCCTGGCGCTGGAGCAAGCGGTCAGCGATCTAATGGGCAAGGGCACTTTGGGATGAGGTTTGATCGCTCAGACACTGAGGAGCCTGAAGTCAATCTCACCGCATTGATCGATGTGGTGTTTTTGTTGTTGATTTTTTTTATGGTCTCAACCACCTTTGAACAAACGAGCCTTCTGGATGTGTCTCTGCCCGCGAGTGAGAACACCCCAGCGATCAATGACGTGACCGAGTACCGCGTGATGCTCTCGTTGGGTGGACAAGTTGGCTTTAATGGGTGGATTGGCGCCCTTGATCAACCGGGCCTCTTGCAGCAGCGTTTGCAGCAGTATCTCGAGCCCCGGTCTGGGCAATCGGTGGTGGTGTATGCCGATGAGGGTGTGGCTCACGGACAAGTTGTTACCTTGCTGGCTGAGTTGTCTGAAGCGGGTGTTGAGTCGGTGCAGGTGGCAACAAGGTACAATCAGCCAACAGGACAGCCTGAGAGATAGGCCTGACATTCGCCCTCATGCTGGCCATTGAATTGGCCCTCAAGCGAGGTGCTGCATGAACAAAGAGTCTTAGCATGAGCCACTCAAATACCACGCCAGTGTCGATCTACAAACGCTTGTTTGGGTATATTTTGAAGCACCCTGCAGTCTTTGCGCTGTCGATCTTTGCGGTGGCCTTGGATGCAGCCGGTCAAGGCCTATTCTTTTATCTGCTGCGACCACTGATCGACGAGACCATCGTGGCCAGCGACCCTGTGTTTAGCTGGTGGTTACCCGGGCTGGTGATGGGTGCTGTGGCACTCCGGATTGTCGGAAATTTTGGTGGGGTTTATGGCATGGAGTGGGTGGGCCGGCGACTCATTGCGGATATGCGCCAAGACGTGTTCGGCCAATATTTGGGCCTGCCCAGCGCCTATTATGATCAGCGCTCGCCGGGGCAGATGATCTCAGTGATTAGCTACAACGCAGAGCAGGTGGCGCAAGGCGCGACCACCGCGCTGATCGGAGCCATCAGGGACACGCTCACTGTTGTTGCATTGGTTGGGGTCATGCTCATTCAGTCTTGGCGTTTGACGCTTGCCATGTTGCTGCTTGCCCCTGTCATTTTGTTGGTGGTCAGCGTGATCAGTGTTCGCTTTAGAAAGCTGTCAGAGCGTATTCAACATTCAATGGGTGATGTGACGCATCTAACCGAAGAAGCGGTCAATGGGCATGAGGTCATCAAGATCTATGGTGGGCAGTTGCATGAGGGCGAGCGATTTTTTGATGAGACAGAGAGCAATCGCCGCTTGCATTTGAAGCTGGCCATGACGCAGTTGCTGTCCTCATCCATGATTCAACTGGCGGCGGGCGCCGCGGTCGTCATTTTGCTGGTTCTGGCAGCCAGTAACTGGTTACGCGATTCTGTGAGCGCGGGCATCTTTATGTCGGTCTTGGCCGCGATGGTGGCGTGCATACCGCCACTCAAACGGCTCACAAAGTTGCACGTGGTGATTGAAAAAGCAGTGGCGGCAGCCACAAGTATTTTTGAAATTATTGATGCCCCAGCAGAGTCCAATGAGGGCAGCTTTATACCCGACAACATTCGAGGGCACATCGTCTTTAAAGATGTCAGCTTTCGTTATGGCGATGAGGCCACGCCAGTCTTAGAGGGCATTAACCTCGAGCTAAAACCAGGCAGTCTAACGGCGCTCGTTGGCCGGTCGGGATCTGGCAAAAGCACGTTGATGAAATTGCTCCCGAGGTTTTATGAGCCAACAGCGGGCGAGGTGTTGCTCGATGGCGTCAGACTCACGGACTATGAGCTGGGTGCGCTCCGTTCGAACATCGGGTTGGTCTCACAACAGGTGGTCTTGTTCAACGACACAATTGCCGCGAATATTGCTTATGGGGCTTCTGGGGAAATCTCTCAAGACCAAATCAGGCAAGCGGCTGAGAGTGCTTATGCAATGGAATTCATCGAACGCTTGCCGGCTGGCCTCAACACACGTTTGGGTGCCGGTGGGCTGGTGCTCTCAGGTGGTCAGAAACAACGGTTGGCCATTGCGCGTGCGATCTTAAAAGATGCCCCCATCCTGTTGCTTGATGAGGCGACCTCGGCTTTGGATGCAGAATCTGAGCAGTGGGTACAAAAGGCGCTTGATAATTTAATTGCCGATCGCACCTGCTTGGTGATCGCGCATCAATTGTCCACCATCCAACGCGCCGAGCAGGTCATTGTTTTGGATCAAGGTAAAGTGGTTGAGTCGGGGACGCACGCGGCATTAATGGCCATGGAGCAAGGGCTTTATCGCCGTTTGTATCATCTCCAGTTTGCAACAAGCTCGGTGCATGCTTAAAAAAGTGATTTCAGATTGGCTGACCTCGGTCTGGTATGACCGCTCGAGACCGCCTGCTGTGTTACGGGCCTTGGTGCCGCTTTATCGGTACGCGCAAAGCCGACGGGTTGGATTGGCGCAGCACGAAGGTGGTGCTGACCCCTCGGTGCCTGTCATTGTGGTGGGAAATTTGGTGGTCGGGGGCTCAGGCAAGACGCCGGTGGTTTCGTGTGTGGTTCAGGCTTGTTTGGAGGCGGGCCATCGTGTCGCCATCGTGGCGCGTGGCTATGGTGGGCGCCACCAAGCGGGGAAAAAAGCGGGTGTTTTGTTGGTTAGGTCCGACACCGATCCCGCATTGGCCGGTGATGAGCCCGTGCTTTTGGCCAAACAAACAGGGGTGGATGTCTGGGTGGGTCAAGACCGACAAGTGGCGGTGGCGTCGGCGGTTGCAGCCGGTGCCGAGGCGATTGTTTGTGACGATGGCTTGCAGCACCCAAGGTTAAAGAGCACCTATACCCTGTGTTTGATCGATGGCGCGCGTGGCTTTGGAAATGGCTACTTGTTGCCGGCTGGGCCGTTGCGAGAGTCCCCAAAACGACTCGATCGGGTCGATCAAATCCTAATCAAAGGCGGAGGCTTACAGCTGGGTCAGGCGCATACATGTTTTGAGTTAAGAGCCAAAGACCTCTTTTGTGTTGGCACCTCAGAAAAATTGGGCGTGATGGCGCTAAAGGGTCAGAGGGTGCAGGCGCTTGCTGCCATCGCACACCCGGAGAGTTTTCGCATCAGTCTTGAGGCACTGGGGATGAAAGTGGACCTAAGCGCTTGGCCCGACCACCACGCTTTCTCTGAGCAGGAAATCATTCATGCCCATCGAGGTGGTCCAATGGTGGTGACTGAGAAAGATTGGGTCAAGATTGAACGACTCGATCTGCCCGAGACGCTAAAGCAGAACCTGTATGTTTTGCAGATCGAGGCTCAAGTGGATTCAGCGGTGTTGGATGCGGTGGTGTCGCATGTGAGAGAATTTAAACATCATGGTTGATTTCCACATATTGATTCCAGCGCGCCTGGGTTCAACACGGCTTGCCAATAAGGCGCTGGCAGATGTTTGCGGTGTGCCACTGGTCGCTCGAGTTTGGCAAACGGCCAGCCAAGCGATGGCTTGCTCGGTCACGGTCGTTACCGATCACACAGGCATAGTCGAAGCCGTGGAACGAGTGGGTGGTCAGGCGCTCATGACGAGTGCTCATCATGCCTCTGGAACCGATCGATTGTGTGAGGCTGTGGCGTCCTTGGGCTTGGATGACGAGTGCATCATTGTTAACCTCCAAGGCGACGAGCCACTGATGCCTGTGGGCTGCGTGCACCAAGTTGCAGCACTTTTGTCGGCCCATCCAACGGCTGCTATGGCCACGCTATTTAATCCAGTGATGTCTGAACAAGAGTGGCGCGATCCAGATGTGGTGAAGGTGGTTGTGGATCAAGGAAAAAGAGCACTCAGTTTTTCGCGTGCACCCATTCCATATGCCCGAAACGCTTGGCCTCAGAAATTGGCAAAGCGGCATGTTGGCTTATATGCCTATCGCGTCAGCGCCTTAAAAAACTGGCCAAACCTGCCGGAGAGCGAGATCGAGCAATCTGAGTCATTGGAACAATGGCGCGCTTTGTCTGCTGGCTGGGAAATTGTTTGCGAGCAGGCCTCAGAGCCAATTCCAGCCGGCGTCGATAATGCCGATGATCTGGCTAGGGTCTGTGAGATTTATGCGGCTCGGTCGCAGACGCTGGCCAAGGACAGCGAGAATCCAATTCAGGCGCAATAAATGGTGCCTAACCCCTCTAAAAAGATCCTCTTTGTGTGTTTGGGTAATATCTGCCGAAGCCCACTGGCCCAAGGGGTCTTTCAGCACCGGCTGATGCAACAGGGTGGAGATTTTTCGCGGGTGGCATTGGACTCTGCGGGAACCGTGGCTTATCACATTGGCAAATCCCCTGATCCTCGCGCATGTAGCGCGGCCAGAGCCAGCGGCTTTGATATTGCCAATCAACGAGCGCGGCAAGTCAGTATCAGTGATTTCGATTATTTTGATGAAATCTTTGCCATGGATCGCGCCAATCGGGCGGCTTTGCTGAAGTTGGCAGACCCGATTTCTCAAAATAAGATTCGATTGGTGATGTCATTGCTCGATCCAAGCGCGCCATTTTTTGATCGCGATGTACCAGATCCTTATTACGGAGACAGCGACGGCTTTACAGAGGTGGTCTCAATGCTGGACCAAGCGGCTGCAGCGTGGATAGCGAGTCTAAGCCCGAGCGTGGGCAACTGAGATTCGTCGATGAGTGAGTTTTGCGGCAAGACCTTTGCAAGAACCCTGACCGATGGGCCAGGGGTCTATGTGATGCGTGATGCCAATGACAAGGTCCTCTACGTTGGCAAGGCCAAAAACTTAAAAAGGCGGGTGGCCAGTTACTTCAACGGCCAAGACAAAGGCGCCAGAATCAATCTCATGATCAGAAAGATTGCCTCAATGGAAGTCAGTCTGACTGGTACTGAAACCGAGGCGTTGTTGCTTGAGAATGAGTGGATCAAAGCACACAAACCGCGGTTTAATATCAACCTGAGAGACGATAAGAGCTATCCATGGATTCGCTTGAGCAGTGATCATCCTTATCCATTAGTGAGCTTTTATCGGGGGAAAAAGAAAGCCAAGGGGGAGTTTTTTGGGCCATTTTCAAGCATTGGTGCGGTGCGTGAATCTTTAAACCAAATTTATCGCTTATTCAAATTACGGCAGTGTAGAGACAGCGTCTTTAACAACCGAAGCCGTCCATGTCTTCAATACCAAATCAAACGCTGCTCTGCGCCCTGTGTGAACTACATCTCACAAGCCGACTATGCAGCCGATGTTGACGCGGCCAGGCAGCTCTTAAATGGCAATGATGATGCCGTCATAAAACATTTGGTCAAGCGCATGACAGCGGCAAGCGATGCGCAGGATTATGAGCAAGCAGCGGTATTTCGTGACCACATTCAGTCATTACAGACTGTGCGTTCCCAGCAATTTGTAATGGGGCAGCAGCAAGAAATGGATGTGATTGGCGTAGCGTCTGGAGCAGGTGCTGTCGCCATCCATGTGATGTCTTTTCGGAATGGGAGAAACGTTGGTGGGCGCAATTTGTTTCCCAGCAATGTCTCCCCAGAAGACACCGACCAGTCAGTCGTTGATGCATTTTTAGGCCAGTTCTACCAAGACCACCGACCGCCCCGAGTGGTCCTGGTATCGCTTGAACCCAGTGCGCCATCATTGTGGGCACAGGCCCTCGGTGAGCGGCGTTGTGGGCCTGTTGAATTGAAACACCGCGTCCGGGGTGAGCGACAAGAATGGCTGATGTTGGCTGTGAAAAATGCCGAAGATGCTTTGAGGCGGAAGCTCACCGAGAAAGATCAGTGGGGGCAAGGTCTGTCTGCGTTGTCTTCCTTGCTCTCTCTATCAGGCCCACCTGAACGGATGGAGTGCTTTGACATCAGCCACAGCAGTGGACAGGGCACAGTGGGTTCATGCGTCGTGTTCGGGCCCGAAGGTCCAATCAAGCGAAGTTACAGGCTCTATGGCATTGAAGGCATTGAGCCTGGGGATGACTATGCAGCCATGGAGGATGTCTTGAGGCGCCGTTATCGCCGGGCACTGAAAGAGGAGGGCCAATTGCCCGATCTCTTGGTGATTGATGGCGGTAAGGGACAACTGGGGCGAGCACAAAAAGTCATGACAGAGCTGGGGCTCGATGCGATCCCAATCTTGGGTGTGGCCAAAGGCCCAGCCAGGCGCAGTGGGCATGAGCGGCTCATTTTTGGTGATAAAGAAGTGGTGCCTGGGCCACATCATCGCGCTTCACATGTGATTCAGCAGATCCGAGACGAAGCCCATCGCTTTGCCGTCTCAGGCCATCGCCGCAAGCGCCAAAAGTTGGCGCATCGATCCATTCTCGATGGGATCGAAGGGATTGGTGCGGTCAAGCGCAAGCGTTTACTGCAACATTTTGGCGGGCAAGAAGGGCTGGTCAATGCCAGTGTGAAAGATTTGGAGCGGGTTGAGGGCATCAGTGGCGCCTTGGCCACACGGATCCATGAGGCTCTGCACGATAAGGCCCAGCCTGTCAGGGCCAGAACAAGGAATTAGGAAAACCCCGCCTTGGCACCGCTCCATCGCCTTTATAATAGCCAGTTGATTTAAGAGGTTTGTTCAGGGAGCCAGAGCGTGCGGATTACCATACCCACCATGCTGACTTTGGTCAGGATCGCTATGATACCGATTTTGGTATTGGCTTTCTATTTGCCATGGGGCGGGGCCAATCAGCTGGCTGTGGCCATTTTTGTACTGGCGGCCCTCACCGACTGGGCCGATGGCTGGGTCGCTAGGAGATTTGAAATGTCATCTCGATTGGGGGCTTTTTTAGACCCAGTGGCCGATAAGCTCATGGTCGCTGTGGCACTGGTTCTGATCGTGCAGGCAAATCCAGGTCTTGTGCTGGCTGTCGCTGCGGCGGTGATCATTGGCCGTGAAATCACCGTCTCGGCACTGCGTGAGTGGATGGCGATTATCGGCGAGAGTGCCAAGGTGAAAGTTCAATGGATCGGCAAACTTAAAACGATTGCCCAGATGGTGGCCATCGGGTTTTGTCTTTATGGTGAACCTTTATTGGGTCTGCCCATCCTAGGAATCGGCGAGGTGTTGTTGATCATTGCTGCCGGGTTGACTTTGGTTTCAATGACGATGTATCTCAAGGCGGCTTGGCCAGCCCTACGTGCAGAATGAACCCAGCTGACTTCTTACTGAAAAAAATTCAAACTTGATGGATATTTGATCATGACTAAGGCTAGGCATCCGTTTAATCAGACCATGGCAGAGCAAGCAGATCGACATCGCTTGTATGAGGCCAGCGTGCAAGACACCGAGTCAGAGCTTGAGTTTGTCGCAGAAACCTTTGCCTCACTCTCTGGGCGTCCCTTGCGTTTCTTGCGAGAAGATTTTTGCGGGACGGCCAATACCGCTTGCGCTTGGGTGCGGAACCATCCAGAAAATCGTGCCATTGCGATTGATCTAGACGAAGAAGTCTTGGATTGGGGCCGACGGAATCACTACCAGGCATTGAGTCCGGAGCAACGTGCTCGCGTTGAGATGGTTCACAGCGATGTCTTAACGGTGCATGAGCCCAAAGCGGATGTGATCGTTGCAATGAACTTCAGCTATTACCTGTTCAAGACCAGAGAGTCTTTGCGGGCTTATTTTGAACACTGCTTGAATGGTTTGGTGGACGATGGCGTCCTGATCATGGATTCATTTGGTGGCTTCGAGGCTCATCGGGAGCTCGAGGAGAGCACTGAATATGATGGTTTCACCTACGTTTGGGATCAGCATGCCTTCGATCCCATCACACATGACACCATTTGCCAGATTCATTTTGAGTTTCCAGACGGCTCAAAAATGAGTCGAGCCTTTGAGTACCATTGGCGGCTGTGGACCTTGCCCGAGATTCAAGAGTTGCTCAAAGAAGCAGGCTTTAATGATGTTGGGGTTTACTGGGAAGGAACGGATGAAGAGACCGGGGAAGGTGATGGTGTGTATACCCGCTCCGAGCATGGTGAGGCCGATGCGGGTTGGATTGCTTATTTGGTCGCTAGGCGAGTGAACTGACATTGAGGAGATGAATAGCCATGAGTGATGTGCGGATTGAACACGACAGCATGGGGGA
>CBFHIS010000021.1:0-24607 GCA_965655975.1 Wenzhouxiangella sp. | reverse complement strand
TCTGGCCCAAGCAGAGATCTCATAAGGGGCATACCCTTTGGACCGAAACACATCAGCGGCGGCTTCCCCCATCTCCCAGGCGGTCTCTGCATCGGGTAAGGTCGGTGGCTTGGCGGCAAACACGGTGTTGGGCTCAATGGTCAGTTGGTAGTGCGAGACATGGCCCGTCTCATAGGCCAAGACACCATTTAAATCGGCCAACATTTCCTCGGTGGTCTGCCCAGGCAGTGCCCACATGAGGTCTAAGTTCATCCGATCAAAGCCGGCTTTTTGTACCGCTTCGATGGCCAAGTGCGCTTCATCGGCATTGTGGATCCGACCCAAGGTTTGAAGGTGTATGGTGTTTAGGCTTTGAACGCCTAAGCTGATGCGGTTGATGCCGGCTTGCCGGTAGGCTTCAAAGCGGTCGTGTTCCACCGCGCCTGGGTTGGCTTCTAACGTGATCTCAGCGGTGGGGCTCAAAGGCAGGCGCGCCCGAATCCCTGAGAGCAGGTGATCGATTTGTTGGGCGCTAAACAAACTCGGTGTGCCACCACCGATGAAGACTGAGTGCACCACCCGGCCCCAGACATGGGGGAGGTCAAGTTCTAAGTCGGCCAATAGAGCCTTGATGTACTGGTCTTCGGGCAGTTCGCCTTGGAGCGCGTGCGAGTTGAAGTCGCAATAGGGGCATTTGACCACACACCAAGGCATGTGCACATACAAGGACAGAGGCGGCAGTTGGAGCATCGCCTTTGTGCTCATGACGTCTCCAACCCGCCCATCAGGCAGATTGGGTCAGCTGTTCAATCAGTGCTCTGAGTGCCACGCCTCTGTGGCTGACGCTGCTTTTTTCATCAATCGATAGTTCAGCGGCGGTGCGGTCTAGCTTGGGATCAAAAAACAAAGGGTCATAGCCAAAGCCACCTTTGCCACGGGGGGCTTGCAAGATCTCCCCATGCCACAGGCCGCTGACCACAATCGGGGCGGGATCTCGGTGGTGCTGAAGCAAAACCAAACAACAATAAAACTTGGCTTGGCGCCTCTCGGGCGGCACATCGGAGAGTTTCTCGAGCAACAATTCGTTGTTGTCTTGATCGCTGGCGTCTTCGCCGGCAAACCGCGCTGAGTAAATGCCGGGTTGGCCTTTTAGGGCATCGACCACCAACCCTGAGTCATCCCCCAAAGCGGGCAGTTTGGTGGCACGGGCTGCCGCTCGGGCTTTGAGTAGAGCATTTTCAACAAAGGTCAGCCCGGTTTCTGCCACGGGTTTGACCGAGAAATCTTTTTGTAAATGGACGCGGGTATGGAGCGGTTCTAGTAAGTGCTTGAGCTCTTTGAGCTTGCCCTTGTTGCCGCTGGCCAATACCAATTGTTCAAGGTGCATTGAGCGCAGCCTCCTGGGCTTCAATCAATTGAGCAATCCCAAGTTGAGCCAGATCGAGCATGGCATCGAGTTCGCCCCGTTGGAAAGCATGCCCTTCGGCTGTGCCTTGAACTTCAATCAGGCCGCCGGCCTCGTTCATGACCACATTGAGGTCGGTATCGGCGGTGGAGTCTTCGGCGTAATCCAAATCCAAGACCGGCTCTTGGCCCACGATGCCGACAGACACCGCGGCCACATGGCCATGGATGGGGTTTGTTTTGAGTTGGCCCCCATCAAATAGACCATTGATGGCATCGACCAGCGCCACATAAGCACCGGTGATGGCAGCGGTCCGTGTGCCACCATCGGCTTGCAATACATCGCAATCGAGGGTGATGGAGCGCTCGCCCAGGGCTTCTAAGTCCACCACCGCGCGCAGGCTGCGGCCTATCAAGCGCTGAATCTCGAGTGTTCGCCCGCCTTGTTTGCCACGGGCAGCCTCGCGGGCGTTGCGGGTGCCGGTGGCCCGTGGCAGCATGCCGTATTCTGCCGTCACCCAGCCTTGACCTTTGCCTCTGAGCCAAGGTGGGGTGCGTTCTTCAACACTGGCGGTACACAGCACCTGTGTGTTGCCGGCACACACCAGCACCGACCCTTCCGCGTGTTGGGTGAAATGGCGCTGGATGCGAATGTCACGCAGTTGATTGGGCGCGCGCCCAGAGGGTCTTGTCACGATGGGTTGTCCTTAAAGCTTGCAGGATACAGATATCAACGGTTGCAATCTGGATTCAATTAATGGGGCGGGAAGGTTAACATGGCAGGGCTTGGCTTGCATTCGTTCGTTCAGTATGGATAGGAACCACATCTCATGAAAAGCATGACCGCGTACGCCCAAACTTCGGTACAAACACCCGAAGGCCAACTGACATGGGTGATCAAATCCGTCAATCACCGTTACCTCGATGGCCAGTTTCGTCTGCCCGATGACTTCCGCCACCTAGAAATTCCGCTTCGCCAAAAACTCAAAGACCGCCTGAGTCGGGGCAAAGTGGAAGCGAACCTCCATTTTACCCCCGATTCGGGGCGCATCGCAGAATCAATGTCATTGAACCCGGTACTGGCCACGCAGCTAAAAAAACTCCTGGCTGAGCTGGGTCAAGGCGTGGATGTCGGCTCGCTTGAGTTAACCCGTTTGTTGCATTGGCCGGGTGTGATCAATTATCAATCTCTGGACCTGTCAGATACCTACGAGGCGGCTAGCGAGCTGTTTGATCAGGTGCTGTCTGATTTTGTTGAGGCCAGAGCCGCTGAGGGTCAGGCGCTTGCAGAGGTGTTGCGGCAAAAGCTCGATGGGATTGAAGCACAGGTGGCATTGGTCAGAACACACGCCCCACTGATCCGAGCGCACATCCAAACCAAGATCAACACGAAGTTGGCCACGCTTGATGTCAGCGTGGATGCCGATCGGATGGAACAAGAGGTGGCATTGTTGTTACAAAAATCCGATGTCGATGAGGAGCTCGATCGATTGGATGTACACGTCAAAGAGGTCCGTCGTGTGATGGCTTTGGATGAGGCTTGCGGACGGCGTTTGGATTTCTTGATCCAAGAGCTCAATCGGGAAGCCAATACCCTGGGCTCTAAAGCCACCTTGGTAGAGACTTCGCAAGCATCTGTGGAGTTGAAAGTGCTGATTGAGCAATTGAGGGAGCAGATCCAGAATATCGAATGAGGCTAAAAAGTGCCGATTGTTCCTTAGGAGAAGAAATGGCCCGCTGACTGCATATCAAAAGGTGAGCTGCTGCATCGCCCCATGTGCAACCAAAACATCCATGATGTCATGGTGCAAAATTTCTTTTTCTATTGCTGGCGTGATGGCTGCATAGTTTGGATTTGATTGGACTATTTGACGAATTTGTTGCTTAAGCATGTCAATCCTCCAGCATGTGTAGGTTTCGCCGACAATGTTTCAGGTCAGCGATGGCTTGTGTCGTTTTGGCTCGATACATTTTAATTTCAGGGTCATAGTACAAATTCGCGGCAATTTGATCGATTGGCTTTTTCGTATGGGTGAACTCAATCACTCCATAAGGCGTGTCAAAGCTGCCGCTCCGTCCCTTGGTGACCACCGTGACACGACCCATTACAATTTGAGAAATGTCACCTGTATGACTCAGCTGGCTCTCAAGGCTGATGTAGCTCAATACACCCCGGCGCAGCTTTTTGATGACCTGATAGACGGCCGTTTCTGGATCGGGTGGTGTCAGAGCACTCTCGTAAATTCCTCTGGCCACCCTTCTCAGTCGGCCTTTTTTCACGCCATCGGTCAAGAATTTCCTAAAGGCTGCATCGAGAGGCTCATTGAGCATGAAGGCCAGCTCCGGCGCAGTGTGAATGCCGCCTCCTGCTTTAACTGCGTCCGCCAGTGCAATGGATAGTGTGTCTATTTTGGTCATAGGTATACGAATAAATACTTATTAAGTAATATATTGTATACCAAGGCCAACAGGACACAAAGCTGGTTTTGGTTGCCATCAACGCGCACAAGAAGTCATGTCGAATAAGTAACAAAAAATCGACATAATGGCTTGATGTGTCGATCGCATCAACGTAAACTGGCCCAATCGTTCATTTGTGTCGATTTAGACTGGAAATTTAAACATGACTTGGCGAGCAGAGCAGCCCTACAACCAATTGCCCACATTGCCACCGAATCTAGATGCTCTAGAAACTCGGGCGGTGCTCAAGGCCTGTATTTCCGCGCGCGTTGCTTTGGCAGAGTTAAAAAAGGCAGGGGAACTCATTCCAAACCAAAGCATGCTCATCAATCTGCTGCCTTTGCTTGAAGCAAAAGACAGCTCAGAAATTGAAAATATTGTCACCACGACCGACAAGCTTTTTCAGTACGCACTCAAAGATGAAGGCGCTGATCCTGCAACAAAGGAGGCACTTCGTTACAGAACGGCTTTATACCAAGGCTACATGCAACTTGGGAACAAACCACTCTGCACGGCGACAGCTGTTGAGGTGTGCAGTACCTTAAAGCATGCCCAAATGAATATTCGCAAAGTCCCGGGTACTTTTGTGGGCAACCAAAGGACTGGAGAAATCATCTATACCCCACCAGTTGGAGAAAAAGTTATTCGGGATTTGTTAAAGAACTGGGAGCAATTTCTTCATGATGACGATGGTCTAGATCCACTGATAAAAATGGCGGTGAGTCACTATCAATTTGAAGCGATACACCCCTTTTATGATGGAAACGGCCGGACAGGTCGTATTTTGAACGTTTTGTATCTGATCGAATGTGGCCTCTTAACACTGCCTATTCTCTACCTAAGTCGGTTCATTGTTCAGAACAAACAAGACTATTATGATCTTTTAAACCAAGTCACCAAAGAGCAGAATTGGGAAGAGTGGTTGATGTTCATGCTCGGTGGCGTCGAGCAAACTGCCCTATGGACCTGTGAAAAAATTTCAGCAATCAGGGCGCTCATGAATGGTACAAGCGAGTACATCAAATCAGAGCTGCCCAAAATATATAGCCATGAACTCGTTGAGCTTATTTTTGAACAGCCTTATTGCCGGATCAGCAACCTGGTTGAACGGGATATCGCAAAACGCCAAACTGCCTCCGTTTATTTGAAGCGGTTAACTGATATTGGTGTGTTGCAAGAAATGAGTGTAGGAAAAGAAAAATTATTTATGCATGTGCGGTTGATGGCGCTGATGACACAGGAAAGTCACAGCGTCAATGCTTTTTGAGGTAGTGGTCCGGACCATAGACCAATAAAGCAATACCCTATTACTGTCATTTCACTTAAACCCTCTCAACGGCATGATGGCTCTATTTTGAGATTTGTGTGGACATATTCAGCCCATCTCTGTACGCCGATGGCCGAGCTGAGCCTCATGGGTCCGCGCTGGCGCTATACTGAGGGCTGATGACCCCAAATCTGAAGAAGACGCATTTTTAAGTGAAGCCAAGTCGAGAACTCTATGTGATTGCAGGCCCCAGCGGCGGCGGGAAAACCAGCCTATTTCGGGCGCTTTTAGAACGCTTTGACCACTTGGCCCTGTCGGTCTCAGACACCACACGCCCGCCCAGGCGTGTTGAAAAAGACGGTGAGCAATATTGTTTTCTTGACCGAGTATCCTTTGAAGCGGGCATTGAAGCGGGTCGGTATTTGGAGCACGCTGAGGTTTTTGGACATTATTACGGCACCTCCAAAGACCGCGTTCAGGCGCTGTGGGACCAGGGCAAAGACGTGATCTTGGAGATCGACATCCAAGGCGCTGAGCAAGTGGCCAAAAGCCACCCCGAGGCGACTTCCATTTTCATTTTGCCGCCTTCCATGGCGGTTTTGTCCCAACGTTTGCGGGACAGAGGCTTGGATGATGAGGCCGTCATCGAGAGACGCTTATCGGAGGCCAGAACCGAAATTGAGGCCGCTCGCGGGTTTGATTGGCTAATCATCAACGATGATTTTGATCAGGCCTTTGAAGAAATGTCGGCCATCATTGGTGCTTGGCCCACCCGAAGTTTGAGACGCCAGGCCAAGATTGAGGCATTATTGGCAGAATAAATTGGCAACATCATAGGGCTTGGCGTGAACCCAGCCGTGCCGTTACAATAGACGGCTACCTTTTTAGTATCAACGAGTTGAGTACATAGCATTATGGCAAGAGTCACCGTAGAAGATTGCATCGACCAGGTGCCCAACCGCTTCGACCTCGTGGTCACCGCCGCCCAGCGCGCGCGCATGATCGCCAATGGGGCCGATCCCCTGGTTGAAGAAGCCTCAGACAAGCCCACCGTGATTGCTCTGCGAGAAATCGCCGATGGCGTGGTGAGCGACGACAACATTGGCGCATTGCAAACCGAATTGGATGCCCGTTTGGCGGCCATGCAAGCTGAGATCCCGCCCCCACCCGAAGACGATTTCGAATAAGCCGGGGCGCACCATCTACTAAGCCATGCTGCCTGCTCCGGTTCGTGATCTCAGGAATCTGCTCAACAGCTATCTTGAGCCCGAACAGGTCGCCATTGTCCTAAAAGCTTACGAGACCGGCGCCAAAGCGCACGCCGGTCAAAAACGCCGCTCTGGCGAAGACTACATTTTCCATCCCATCGCCGTGGCCAGCATTTTGGCGGGCATGCGCATGGACCAACAAACGATCGCGGCCGCGATCTTGCACGACACCATTGAAGACACCCCCATCGAACGAGAAGACCTCGTCGAAAACTTTGGCGAAGACGTGGCCAAGTTGGTCGACGGGGTGACCAAGCTCGACAAGATGAAATACCGCACGCGCCTTGAGGCCGATGCAGAAAGCTTTAGAAAACTGCTCTTGGCCATGAGCCGCGATTTGCGGGTGATCTTTATCAAGCTCGCCGACCGCTTGCACAACATGCGAACCATTGATGCCATGTCAGCCTCCGCCCGCTCGAGAATTTCTGGTGAGACGCTCGATATTTACGCGCCGATCGCGGGCCGGTTAGGCATGAACCAACTCAAAGAAGAACTCGAAGCACTGGGCTTTGCCAACCGCTATCCCACACGTGCTCGGGTGATCGCAGACCGCGTGGCCAAAGTGGCCAGCAACCGACAAGAAGTGATCGATACCGTCACCAAGGCCTTAAAAAAGCGCTTGGGTGAGGCGGGCATTCCAGCACGGGTGGAGGGAAGAACCAAATCGCCTTACAGCATTTACACCAAAATGCGGGACAAAAGCTTGGGCTATGAGCAGGTCATGGATTTGTTCGCGTTTCGCATCGTGACCCAATCTGAAAAGGATTGCTACCAAGCGCTTGGTGTGGCGCACGCGCTGTATAAGCCCAAACCCAACAGCTTCAAAGATTATGTGGCGGTGCCCAAGTCCAATGGCTATCAATCGCTGCACACCATTCTCAACTCACCCTTTGATGCGCCGATTGAAATTCAGATCCGCACCGAAGAGATGGATCTGGTCGCTGAAAAAGGCGCGGCCGCCCACTGGATGTACAAGGCAACGCCCGACCGCTCGACCGCGGTCCGCGCACGCGAGTGGTTGCTCAAGCTGGTTGAAACCCAGTCTCGAGCAGCCGATTCAACTGATTTTCTGGACTCAGCCAAATCCGATCTGTTCCCCGATGAGATCTTTGTTTTCACCCCCCGCGGCAAAATCATTGACCTTCGAGCAGAAGCCACGGCTTTGGACTTTGCCTACGCCATCCACACCGATGTGGGCCACCGCGCGGCCAGAGCCCTGATCGATAAACAAAATCTCCCGCTCAACACGCGCCTAGAAAATGGCCAAACGGTGGAGATCTTGACCGACCCCAATGCCAGCCCACAAGCCGAGTCATTGAGTTTTGTGGTGACCCCAAGGGCCCGAACCGCGATTCGTTCCCACTTGAAAAACTTAGAAGCCGCTGACTCGGCCAAAATTGGTGACCGCTTGCTCGATCAAGCTTTAGAGCAACGCGGTCATTCGCTCGAGTCAATCTCTGAGCGACGTCTGGCGCGCTACCTGAAAAAGCTTGGCCTAGAAAGCTTGGAGGAACTGTTGGTGTTGATCGCACGGGGCGATATGTTGGCCGGATCGGTGGCCAACAAATTGTTGTCACTGACCCAACGCCGGCAAAGCGGGGCAGAGACCTCGAGTGCGCTGAGCATCGGTGGCGGTGAGGGCAGTGCCATCACTTATGCCGCGTGTTGTGGCCCCATTCCAGGGGACCAAATCATGGGTTATCTCTCACCGGGCAAGGGTTTGGTGATCCACTCCGAGCGTTGCCACAATGTGCCCGAGCTTAGAAAAAACCATCTCGAGCGCTGCATCGATGTCCGCTGGGAGCCCTTGGTCGAAGGTCAATTTAAGACTTTGGTGCGCATGGTGACGGTTAATGGCCCAGGCGTCTTGGCCTCCATATCGACCACCTTGGGTCAGTTGGGTTCAAACATCGAAAGCGTGGAGCAACGGGACTCAACACGGGATACGGCCACGCTGAATTTTGTGATTTCGGTCTCCGGCCGCGATCAATTGGCGCGTGTGATTCGTCGCCTCAGACGAAACCCCTATGTGATGAGAGTCTCGCGCGAGCTGGCTTGACCATCTGCTCATCAAATCTCACAGCCATTCTTGCAGCGGGTCACTTAAAATGTGTCATGGTGCCCGCTTAAAGGGTTTTTTGATTCCATGCAGGATGTTTCTATGACACAACGAACCACCATTCACAGCGATCAAGCCCCGGCGGCCATTGGCCCTTACTCGCAAGCCGTCAAAGTGGGCCAGACGGTGTATCTGTCTGGCCAGATTCCACTCGATCCCGCCACCGGCGAATTGATTGATGGTGATTTTGAGGCAGCGACGCGCCAGGTGTTTGATCACCTTCGCTCGGTGGCCCAAGCCGCTGGCGGTGATCTCAAAGACATCGTTAAGCTCAACATCTTTTTGACCAATTTGGGTCATTTCCAAACGCTCAACGCCATCATGATGGAGTATTTCGAGACACCGTACCCGGCGCGTGCCGCGATCGAGGTGGCGGGCTTGCCCAAGGGCGCTGAGGTGGAGATGGACGCGGTCATGGTCTTGTCTTGAGTGACCGCCCACTAACCGAGCTCAAAGGCGTGGGCGCCCGTGTCGCCCAACGCCTGGCCACATTGGGCCTCTTGCGCGAGTCGGATGTGCTGTTTCACTTGCCCCTTCGCTATGAAGACCGCACCACTCTAACCCCCTTAAACTCGATTCGACCCGGTCTTTGGTGTCAGGTGGAAGGCACCATCGTTCACCAAACCATTCGCTATGCGCGCTCGCGCATGTTGGTGGCCACACTCGCCGATGAGTCGGGCCAGTTGCTGTTGCGGTTTTTTCGGTTTTATCCCAACCAACAGCGCATGTTGGCCGAAGGGGCAAAGGTTCGTTGTTTTGGTGAGGTGCGCTTGGGCTCAGGCGGTTATGAGATGGCCCACCCACAGTGTCTGCCCTTGGGTGAGATCCCGCCACCACTGCCGAAGCATTTAAGCGCGATCTACCCAACCACGCAAGGGGTGTCGCAGCCCTTATTGGCGCGTTTGATCGACACCGCGCTCGATCGTCTTGTCGCCGGCGAGTTGCCATTGGTCGATTGGTTGCCCCACAAAGACACCCAAATGAGCTTACAAGATGCGCTGCTCACGGTTCACCGCCCGAGTTCTCGAGAAAACATCTCGGCCCTACTCGAAGGTCGCCATCCCGCCATCGAGCGCTTGGCGCTAGAAGAAATGCTGGCCCATCATCTCACCATTTCAAGGCAGACCAAAGCGCGCGCCAAACAACGCGCCCATCCTTTGGTGCTGAGTGATGGGCCAGTTAAGGGATTGTTCAACCGCTTTATGTCCGGAGTGGGGTTTGAGCCCACCTCTGCTCAGTCGCGGGTCATCGATGAGATCACAAAAGACTTGGCCAGCCAACAGCCCATGCGGCGCTTGTTGCAAGGCGATGTTGGCTCAGGCAAGACCTTGGTCGCTGGCGCCGCCCTGGTGGTGGCTGCAGGCTCGGGCGTGCAGGCGGCCATGATCGCTCCCACCGAATTGTTGGCCGAACAACACCATCGAACACTGAAAGGATGGTTTGAGCCCTTGGGCATTGAGGTGGTTTGGTTAACCGGCAAAGTCACCGGCAAGGCACGCGAAGCGGCCTTGGCCCGTATTGCAGGCGGGGCGGCTGTGGTGGTTGGGACGCACGCCATTTTTCAAGAGCCGGTCGTTTTTGGTCACCTCGCTTTGGCGATCATCGATGAGCAACATCGGTTCGGTGTGCACCAGCGACTGGCTTTGGCCAACAAAGGCAAGCGCCAAGGTCAGCTGCCCCATCAACTGGTGATGACCGCCACCCCGATTCCGAGAACGCTCGCGATGACAGCCTATGCAGGCCTTGATGTCTCGGTGATTGATGTCTTGCCCCCCGGTCGAAAGCCGGTGCAAACGGTGGCCATGTCGCAACAGCGCCGCGATGAGGTGATTGAGCGGTTGAAAAGCGCCTTAGCCCAAGGGCGACAAGCCTATTGGGTGTGTCCGTTGATCGAAGAGTCTGAGCTGTTGGAGGCCGAGGCGGCTGAGACCCGATCCGTGGAGCTCGCACAAGCCTTGCCAGATTTTCGGGTGGGCTTGATTCATGGTCGCCTAAAAACCAAAGACAAGCAGGCCGTGATGGCTCAGTTTGAGGCCGGCGAGTTGGATTTGTTGGTGGCCACCACCGTCATTGAGGTGGGGGTCGATGTGCCCAACGCCAGCCTGATGATGATTGAGAATGCCGAGCGTCTCGGGCTCTCACAGCTCCACCAGCTCAGGGGGCGGGTGGGGCGTGGCAGCATGCAGGCGGTGTGTGTGCTGTTATACAAACCCCCACTGGGCCAAATGGCCACCGAGCGCTTGAAAGTCATGCGCGAGACCACCGATGGGTTTGTGATCGCTGAAAAAGACCTCGAGCTTCGCGGTCCCGGTGAGGTCTTGGGCACACGCCAAACCGGCATGATGCGCTTTCGGATCGCTGATTTGGCGCGCGATGGCGACTTGTTGGATCAGGTCCATGCGTTGGCAGATGGCCTAAGCCCGCAGGCTGGAGACGCCATCATTGATCGTTGGATTGGCCAGGCAGAAGCCTACGTCGAGGTGTAGGCGCGGGCCTGAACCACTGTTGAGCGTGGATTGGCGGGGATTGCCAGGCTTTTGGGGCCCGACCATTCGCCCCCGAACGGTCGGCGTTTGTGCCATACTAATGGGCGTTTGATCATAGGAGACACTCCGGTGAGCGACCGTAAGCTGCTTGTGACCGACCCAGAATCCGGAAAACAACTCGAACTCCCTGTGGTGGCAGGTTCTGAGGGCGATCCGACCATTGATATTGGCAAGCTCTACGCCGAGCTTGGACACTTCACGTTTGACCCAGGTTATGGCACCACCGCCAGCTGCAAAAGCGACATCACGTTCATTGATGGGCAGCTGGGAATTTTGCGTTACCGCGGTTACCCCATTGAGCAGTTGGCCGAACAAGCCACTTTCTTAGAAGTGGCGTATTTGCTGTTGTATGGTGAATTGCCAACGGCCACCGAATACAGTGATTTCGAGCGCGACATCACGTATCACACGATGGTCCACGAGAAGATCAACAACTTCATTCAAGGTTTTCACTACGACGCGCACCCCATGGCCATTCTGTCTGGCGTCGTGGGTTCGATGGCGGCGTTTTATCACGACAAGCTCGATGTCAAAGACCCCGAGCAACGCGAATTGGCTGCCAAGCGCCTGATCGCAAAGATGCCAACCATCGCCGCATCGGCTTACCGCCACCACATGGGTTGGCCGGTGGCCTATCCCAACAACTCCTTGGAGTATTCAGAGCGGTTTTTGGACATGATGTTCTCAGTACCCGCTGAGAATTACAGCGTCAATCCTGTGGCGGCGAAAGCGCTGAACTTGTTATTCATCTTGCACGCCGACCACGAACAAAATGCTTCCACCTCCACCGTTCGTTTGGTGGGGTCCACGGGTGCCAATCCATACGCGTGTGTTTCAGCCGGTTTGGCCGCACTTTGGGGCCCAGCGCACGGTGGTGCGAATGAGGCGGTGTTGAACATGCTCAACGAGATCGGTGACATCAGCCGAGCCGGTGAGTTTATGGCACGCGCCAAAGACAAGAACGATCCATTCCGTTTGATGGGCTTTGGTCACCGCGTGTACAAAAACTTCGACCCCCGAGCCACGATCATCCGCAAAGCCTGTTATGAAGTGCTTGAAGAATTGGGTCAGGCCGATCCGTTGTTGGACTTGGCCATGGAGCTCGAGAAGATCGCGCTCGAAGACGAGTACTTTGTTGAGCGCAAACTCTATCCCAACGTGGATTTCTATTCAGGCATCATCTACAAAGCCTTGGGCATTCCCACCAGCATGTTCACCGCCATGTTTGCGATCGGTCGGACGGTGGGTTGGGTGAGCCATTGGCTGGAGCAAAGCGGCAGCCCGCATCGGATTGGGAGACCCAGACAAGTCTACACAGGCGCCACCGAACGCGACTACACGGCGATCAATACGCGCTAGTTAGACATTGAAAAAATAGACACCAAAGTTTGATTGGTGTCCCTTAAAAGCAGACGAGGGAAAGCAGACGAGTCCATCCGATCGTCTGCTTTTTTTATATTCAACCGGTGAGTTGACGTGCCACCGCACGTCGAAAGGGCCATAACTTATTGGCCACGCGAAGCAGTGACCGGCGGGCAATTTTGGCCGGCAGGCGCGCATCAGAATACAAGCCAACCACGGCACTGGTCGCCAGATACAAAGGCAAGCTCGCCATGCGATGTCGGCGCTGATACGCGGCCAAGCGCGCGGGGTTGGCGACCTCATCTGCCTCAACTTTGGCGAGTTCTTCCGATAAGATTCGGACCCCTTTGAGCCCTAAGTTAAAACCATGGGCGGTGACGGGGTGCATGCCCACCGCCGCATCGCCCAACACCACCAACGCCTCATCGACCAAGCGGTCAGGCCAGACACCAATGAGGGGATACACATGGCGTTTGCCTTCAAGACGCATGGCGCCCACCCGGCCTCGGTAGAGTTCGGTCACGGTCTCATTGAACACTTCTTCAGAAACATGGGCGAGCTGTTGGGCTTTTTCATGGGGCAAGGTGATGACTGCGGAGGCTTGCTGGCCGTTGAGTGGCAACAAAGCCAGCGTCCGGTCATAAGCAAACCACTCCCAAGCGACATGTTCGTGGTCAACCTCAATATCCATTTTGGCCAGCAACATGCTTCGGCCATAATCGCGCATGCGAGAGCCAATACCGGCGATGCGCCTCAAGTTAGAAAACCTAGAATCGGCCGCGACCACCAAGGTCGCTTCGATCACCCGTCCATCGGCCAGTTGCAATTGCCGCATGCCATCGACCAACACGGTGCTCTCAACAACGGCTTCGGTTTCTAAGTGCACTTGGGTGTCTTCTGTGACCGCTTCAAAGGCGGCTTTTTTGATGTGCTGGTTGGCCACCAAGAAACCCAAACACGACTGCCCACCATCTTGGTGGGTGATCTTCATCGGTTCCGTGTCTTCGCCATCGAACACCGCTGCATCTTTGAGCGCGCTGATGTGCGTCTCAGGCAAGCGTTGCCAAATGCCTAAGCTTTCTAGGTAGGCCTTGGAGGCATGGGTCATCGCGATCTCGCGGCCATCGGGTTCGGGCGTTTCTAAGACCGCGATGGGGGCCGACTCGAAGATGGCCACATTGAGGCCCAGTGCATCCAGCGCGCGGGCCAAGCACAGCCCAGCGGGACCGCCGCCGACGATGGCGACATCGAATGCAGTGGTTTGCGTGTTTTGTGGGGTGTCTTGTTGGGGGTCAGGCATGGGTATTTGGCCTATAAAAATAGATCGGGTAACAATGGCGCGCCGGGCTTGACCGCATAGCGATCCAAATCGGTGATGCCAGCTCTCGCCAGCGCTTCATCGTCGATAAAGAACTCGCCGGTGACTTGTTTGGCATCTTGGGTCAAGATCCATTGAGCCGCATCGGCCATGATCTCGGGTGTTCGACAATTCTCTGGCTTGACCGCATCACCGAGCATGGCTAGCGCTGCTGTGGCAATGACGGTGCGTGGCCACAAGGCATTGACGCCAATGCCGCGCGGTTTGAATTCTTCGGCCATCCCCAAGACGCATTGACTCATTCCATACTTGGCCATGGTGTAGGCCACGTGGGGTGCAAACCATTTGGCGTCCATATTCAAAGGCGGTGAGAGGTTCAAGATGTGCGGGTTATTGGCTTTCTCTAAATAGGGCAAGGCCGCTTGCGAGCACACAAACGTGCCGCGGACATTGACACCAAACATCAAGTCGAAACGTTTCATGGGGACTTGGTCGGTGGGCGCCAAATAAATCGCCGAGGCGTTGTTGACCAAGACATCGATGCCACCGAAGTGATCGGCGGCGCGGGCCATGGCATCGGCCACCGCGTCCTCATCACGAATATCGAGTTGGATGGCCAAGCCCTGCCCACCGGCTTCATTGATCGCATCAACAGCGGTGTGGATCGTGCCCGGAAGCTTGGGATGGGGGCGGTTTGTTTTGGCGGCGATCACCACATTGGCGCCGTCTTGGGCGGCTCTTAGCCCAATGGCGTGACCAATGCCCCGCGAGCCACCGGTGATAAAAATGGTTTTATTTTTGAGTGTCTCGGACATGGTGTCTCAGGCTACCTTTGGCGATGTCTTATTGACCAGAACCCATTATCCTACCCTCTATGCTTCTCGATTGGATGAACATCACCATCAACGCCTTGAAAGCCGAGCCCCAGTGGCTGATGGCGTTGATCTTTTTGGTGGCCTTTGTTGAGGCTTTCGCGGTGGTGGGTATGGTTGTCCCAGGCATTGTGATCTTGTTTGGTTTGAGTTTGGCCATTGGCCTAGACCCTGGCTTGTTTGTTTGGGCATGGGCAGCCGCATCACTGGGCGCGTTTTTAGGCGATGCTTCAAGCTTTGCTTTGGGCCGGCGCTGGCAACCGGCCCGCCATGGGGACTTGGTGGCTCGGGCCCAAGCGCTGTTTCAGCGCCATGGCGGGAAAAGCATTTTTATTGGCCGATTCATTGGTCCCCTGCGGCCCGTGATTCCATTGGTCGGTGGCATGTTGGGGGTGCGCTGGTCGACTTTTTTAAGCTTTGCCATCCCCGCTTGTGTGTTGTGGGCGCCGGTCTATTTGGTGCCTGGCATGATGTTTGGTGCCTCCTTAGAAATGGCGGCGGCGATGGCGGGACGCTTGGCGGCGGTGATGGTGCTGGTGGTGATGGGCACTTGGTTTGGTTTGTGGTTGGTGCGTTTGGCCTACGCCATCACCGCGCGCAAAAGCAGCTGGTGGATCAAACGCTGGGTGCAATGGAGCCATCGCCATCGGATCGTCGGTCGCTGGGTGCGAGACCTGACCCGACCGGGCAGTCGGGAGGTGGTGGCCATGGCTTTTTTGGGCCTGACATTGGCCATTTCTTTAAGCGGCCTGATTGTCTTGTTGTTGCTCGCGCCTGGGCTCTTACCCCAGTGGTCGGTGCCGTTTCATCCCGCCACCTGGGCGTCGAGCCTCCGAAACGAGTGGGCCGATCCCTTTTTGGTGGTGGTCTCGCTCATGGGCGATGTTTGGGTCATGGGGCTTCTCGTTGCGGTGGTGGGCGTCGCCCTTTCGGTGGGGCGGCGTTGGGTGGCCATGGGACATTGGTTCGTGGCCATGGTCGGTGTGTGGGTTTTGGCGTGGGGCATTGATGGCCTGATGGGCCTCGTGCTCAATCAACCACCGCCGGCTTCGATGGCGCACGCCTCTTTGACCGATTTGCCCCATCGCGGTTTTGCTTTGCTGGTGACAGGGGTGGGTTTTTTCGCGCTGATGGTGGCCAAGGATTTGAATGCACGGGCCCGCAAGTGGCCGTATATTGTCTCTGCCTTGGTGTTGATCCCCGTTGGGTTTGCGCATTTTTATTTGGAACTGGCGTCTATTTTGGGCTTGGCCACCGCTTTGGCTCTTGGGTTGGGCTGGTCTGCCTTGGTGGGCATGGGGTATCGCCACCGTGCCCGCGTTCGGCCGTTCCCGTTTGCGCTGCTGGTTGTTTTTTTGGGGGCCTGGGCCGTATTGGCGGGTGTTCACATCGACACGCAATACACCGCTCGGCTACAAGCCAGCGAGGTGCCGATCAACGCTCAGGTGATGAGCCAAGAAGCGTGGTTGCAAGGGGGTTGGCGAACCCTCCCAGATCGACGCTCGTTATTGGGCCCTGAGATTGCGCAGACCATTGATTTTCAGTTGGCGGGGGTGCTTGTTGATGAAGGCGGCTCAACGCCTGGCCTGATCAGCTCACTTGAAGCCCAAGGGTGGGTGCGCGAGCCGGCCATCACTTGGCGCCGTGTGATCGATGGCTTGGGTGAAGACCCCTTGCATTGGCCACGCGCGCTCAACGGCCGCAGTGAAGCGGTGTTGATGACGCGCACCGATGAGACCACTGGACGCGTTGAGGTCTTACGACTGTGGGCCTCGGGTTTGACGATTGAGACCGCTGAAAGAGGCGGTGCAAAACCCGTGTGGCTGGGGCAGGTGCGACGGGTCAAGATGGAGCGGGGGTTTTGGGGGTGGATGCGTTGGGTGGATGAGGCGAGCTCCGTGCCACTCGACGAGCTGGCGCAACAATTTGGTCAGGCGGTCTTTATCCGAATGCCTTATCCAAGATCGCCGGCGTTGGATTCAACCCAGTCGGTGAGTTGGTCGAGGCGCTCATCGGGGCTTTGAATCTCGAGTAAGTGCTGGGCGTACATCACATCCAACGGCAAAATCGTCGACAAACCAAAACCCAATTCACTGGCCTGGTCGGTGTCGATGTCGAGCTCTTTGGCAATCACTTCTTGTTTGAGCATCTCGCGGACCATGGTTTGCAAGGCCGCGTGCTCGGGCCGAACACCGGTGGCCGGTTCCGGCGGCAGCCAATCGACCTCACCCAAAAGCAAGCCATCGGCTTGTGTGCTGGTGCGACGAACAACAAAGCGGCGGTGTCCGCGGCATTGTAAGCCCAACAGACCATCTTCTAGGGTCGAAAAATCGATGATCATGGCTTCGGTGCCAATCAAGGCGTGTTCATTGGCGCTTAAGTTCGCCACCACCCCAAAGCCTTGATTGGCCCGCAGGCACGCTCGGACCATATCCAAATAACGCGACTCAAAAATGCGAAGCCCAATCAAGCCTTTTGGAAACAACACGCTCGAGAGTGGGAACAGCGGAATCTTGTTGGGGGTCTCGGACACTGACACTCAATCCTCGCCATTGACGAAGCGATGCGGGGCGCCATCAAATCCCCGATTGGACATGAACACGACATGATCACCTGGCTTGGCCACATCCCTCATATCTTTTAATAGGTTGCTGACCTGGGCCCGAGCACAGCCCTCACCCCCAGCTGCCTCCAAAATCTCAGCAGGGTTCCAATCCATGCCTTCAGAGGTTTTGAGAAAAACATGATCGGCTGCTGATAAGGCAGGCCCTAAGGATTTGACGTGGTGGGTGCCGCGCATGGTATTGCTGGCAGGCTCTAAGGCCACCAACAAGCGTGCGCCACCAATGCTTCGCCGCAGGCCTTCAAGGGTGAGCCGAATGGCGGTGGGATGGTGCGCAAAATCATCATAGACCTTTGTGCCCTGAATCTCCCCCAGGCATTCCAACCGACGCTTCACGCCTGAGAAGTTATTGAGCGCTTCGACCGCCACATCCACCGCCACGCCAGCCTCAGCCGCGGCAGCAATCGCGGCCACGGCATTGAGTGCATTGTGCTGACCCAGCATCGACCAGCTCAACTCATGGCTTTGGCCATTGTGTTCGATGGCCAAAGCGGCCCCACTGGCCTCCTTGAGCTCAACCGACCAATCAAGCTTGGATTCCTCGCCCGCCAAACCAAACGCTTGGACTTGGCTCCAGCAGCCAGCAGCCACCACCTCTTTGAGTGCCTGGTCGTGCTGGTTGACGATCACCGAACCATTGCCTGGGATGGTGCGCAACAAATGATGAAACTGGGTTTGAATGGCCGCGAGGTCTGGGTAGATGTCGGCGTGGTCAAACTCCAGATTGTTCAAAATCGCAATGCTTGGGCGGTAGTGTACAAACTTGGCCCGCTTATCAAAAAAAGCGGTGTCATATTCGTCGGCTTCCACCACAAACCAGTCGCTGCCGGTGCGGGCAGAGATGCCAAAGTTGTTTGGGATGCCACCGATCAAAAATCCGGGTTCGAGACCGGCGTGTTCTAAGATCCATGCCAGCATTGATGCGGTGGTGGTCTTGCCGTGAGTACCCGTGACGGCCAACACACGGCGTTGGTGTAGATAATGCTCGCCGAGCCAGCGCGGGCCAGAACTAAACGGAATGTGCTCATTTAAGACGTGCTCAATCGCTGGATTGCCTCGGCTTAAAGCGTTGCCAATCAACACCAGATCGGGTGCCGGATCCAGTGCTTTGGGATCATAGCCCTCGTGCAACGTGATCCCCAACGATTCGAGCTGCGTGCTCATGGGGGGATAGACGTTTTCGTCAGACCCTGTGACCTCATGCCCATCGGCACGCGCCAGCGCCGCCAAGCCCCCCATAAACGTGCCACAAATGCCCAATATATGTATTCTCACAAACCCGCCTAATACTGATGTCGTTGATGACAAAAAAGTATACTCACTTCAATGAATGGTGTGAGTGAATCCGACATGGATGAACCAACAAATCCTGAAATCTGTTGGCTGGATGTGCGCGGTGAATTTTGTCCAGTGCCGGCACTCAAAGCCAAACACGAGCTCGATGCCATGCCCACAGGTGGCCAGTTAAAGGTATGGACCACCGATCCGTTGGCGCCCGTGGACTTGGAAGTCTTGTGCCAACGATTGGGCCACCGCGTGATCTCTCATCTCGACCAAGACGAGGGGGGTGTGGTGACCACCATTGAAAAGTCAGCGTCTGATCTTTAGGGGCGCTTCAAAGCTTGTGGCTGAGAGGCTAGAGCGCCTTAGAGGGCATCGCACAAGCGCTGATTGATCTCATCAATCGAGCCCATGCCATCGATGCGGGTTAAAAGTCCCTTGTTGTCGTAGTAACTCGCCACCGGCGCGGTTTGCTCAGCATAGACCTGCAAGCGGTGCCGAACCACCGACTCGCTGTCATCGGACCGGCCTTGCTCGGCTGAGCGTTGCGCTAGGCGGGCAACGATTTGTTCTTCATCGACAATCAACGCCAATGCGTGGTCGATGTTTTGGTTCAGACGCGCCAGCAAAGCGTCCAACGCTTCGGCTTGGGCCAGGTTTCTGGGATAGCCATCGAGGATGTAGCCATTGGTGACATCGGGCTCGTTCAAGCGGTCTTCCAACAACTGCAACACAAGCTCATCGGAAACCAGTTCGCCGGCATCCATGGTGGCTTTGGCAATTTTCCCCAATTCGGTGCCTGCGGCGACCGCGGCGCGCAACAGATCACCTGTTGAGATGTGAACGATGTTGAGGCGGTCTTTGAGCAAGGCGGCTTGGGTGCCCTTGCCAGATCCTGGTGGGCCAAGAAGTACCAATCGCATGTAACGCTCCCAAAGTTGGTCGGCTAACGGCTGAACAGTCAAACTTACCCCTGTTCAACTGAGGTGTCAAATCGTTGATAATAGACGCTGATCTTGATTGTTCATCACACCACATAAGGGGATAGGGACCGCGTCATGTCTAGACTCAATATTTTATACGCTCAATCGGGTGGCGTCACGCCTGTGATCAATGCCAGTGCCGCGGGTGTGATTTTAAAGGCCAGAGAGCGCGCCGATGCAATTGGTCGAGTCTATGCGGCCCAAGATGGGGTGATGGGGATTTTAGAAGAGCGCTTGGTGGATACCGCCGGCTTAAGTGCGGCTGAGGTGACGGGTCTCAAGCACACACCCGGCGGCGTGTTTGGCTCGTGTCGCTACAAACTGGGCGATCCGGACACCGACCCGACCGATTATGCGCGCCTTGTCGAGGTGCTCCAGGCCCACGAGATCGATGTGTTGCTCTACAACGGTGGCAACGACTCGGCCGACACCACCGCCAAGGTGGCCCGCTATTGCCAGCAAGTCGGCGCGCCGATTCGGTGCATTGGGGTGCCAAAGACGATCGACAACGATTTGGCGGTCACCGACAACAGCCCAGGCTTTGGCTCCGTGGCCAAATACGTGGCGGTCTCCATCTTGGAGGCCAGTTTGGATGTGATGTCCATGTCATCGAGTTCGACCAAGGTCTTTATCATGGAGGTCATGGGCCGACACGCCGGCTGGATTGCCGCCGCGGGTGGCTTGGCTGCCCAACAAGCCGGTGACCCACCGCAAATCATCTTGTTCCCAGAGCGCCCATTTGACCAAGCCGCTTTTTGTGCCGCGGTCCGTGATTCTGTGGAAAGTCACGGCTATTGCTCAATCGTGGTCTCAGAAGGCGTCCGCGATGCCTCGGGGCAGTTTTTGGCAGACGCGGGCACCACCGATGCCTTCGGGCACAAGCAATTGGGGGGTGTCGCACCCGTGGTGGCCGGCATCGTGGCTCGAGAACTTGGCTACAAGTACCATTGGGCGGTGAGCGATTACTTGCAACGCTCGGCGCGCCACATTGCCTCGGCCACAGACGCCCAGCAGGCTTTTGAAGTGGGGCAATTTGCGGTCGATATGGCCATCGACGGGGCCACCGGCCAGATGCCGGTGATTGTCAGAACGTCTGATGCACCTTATCAATGGCACATTGAAGCGGCCAACGTGGATCAGATCGCCAACCATGAAAAAGTGGTGCCCGACCATTTCATCACAGACGATGGGTTTGGCATCACCGATGCGGCTCGGCGCTATTTGCAGCCATTGATCGCTGGTGAAGACTATCCGCCGTATGATGCCAGTGGTCTGCCACAATACGTTCGCCCGATTTTTCAGCCCGTGGCGCCAAAATGCCCCACCCGTGGTTGAGACGTCACATTTAATGACAAGCGATCTGATAAAGTTTATTGCTTAATCCAAACACACATCATATAAAGACAGCCATACATCATGTCCTCAAGCCTGAGTTCTCTGACCCAGTGGGTCGACCAAGTGGCCCAACACACCCAAGCCGACCGAGTGGTTTGGTGTGATGGCTCAGATTCTGAAAACCAATCGTTGATTGACACCATGCTGGCCTCTGAGGAATTGGTCGCCTTAAACCCCGAGACCCACCCAGACTGTTATTTGCACCGCTCAGACCCCAACGATGTGGCCCGCGTCGAGCACTTGACCTTTGTGTGTACCAAAGACCAAGCCGATGCCGGCCCCAACAACCATTGGATGGATCCAGATAAAGCTCAGGCCTTGATGGACGAACTCTTCTCTGGCTGTATGGCGGGTCGCACCTTATATGTGGTCCCTTATTGCATGGGCCCCATCGACTCGCCCTTGTCACGGCTGGGCGTGGAGCTCACCGACAGCCCTTATGTGGTGGCCAACATGCGCTTGATGACCCGCATGGGCAAAGAGGCTTTGGCGCGCATCGAAAAAGAGGGACACTTTGTTAAAGGGGTGCATTCCACCGGCGAGCTCGATCCCGATCGCCGCTATATCATGCATTTCCCCGAAAGCCTCACCATCATGAGTTTTGGCTCGGGTTATGGCGGCAATGCGCTGTTGGGCAAGAAGTGTCACGCGCTCCGGATCGCCAGTTACCAAGCCCGCAACGAGGGTTGGTTGGCCGAGCACATGCTGATCGTGGGCATCGAAAACCCCCAAGGCGAGGTGCGGTATGTAGCTGCTGCCTTCCCATCGGCCTGTGGGAAAACCAATCTGGCCATGCTGATTCCGCCGCAAGCCTACCGCGAGGCGGGCTGGAAAGTATGGACCGTGGGCGATGACATTTGCTGGTTGCACCCCGGTGACGATGGGCGTCTATACGCCATCAACCCCGAGGCGGGATTTTTTGGGGTGGCGCCTGGCACCAGTGCGGGCACCAACCCCAACGCGCTTGCCATGCTCGATAAAGAGACCATTTTCACCAATGTGGCCGTGACCGAGAGCAACGAGCCTTGGTGGGAAGGCTTGGATGATCAAAGCCCATCCATCGATTGGCAAGGGCGCGATTTTGATTCCAGCCAAGGGCCAGCCGCGCATCCCAACAGCCGTTTCACGGTGTCGATGAAACGTTGCCCCAGCTACTCAGCAGAATCTGAAAACCCCAAGGGGGTGCCGATTGATGCCATCGTCTTTGGCGGACGGCGGGCGCATTTGACGCCATTGGTGATGGAAGCCCAGGATTGGACACACGGTGTATTGATTGGCGCCACCATGGCCTCAGAGACCACAGCAGCGGCCACGGGCGCGGTGGGCGTGATTCGCCGTGACCCGATGGCGATGAAACCTTTTTGTGGTTATCACTTTGCAGATTACTGGCACCATTGGTTGAACATCGGCGACAAAATCACTCAGCCACCCAAGATCTTCCAGGTCAATTGGTTTAGGCGCGACGATGAGGGTCGCTTCATTTGGCCGGGCTTTGGGGACAATCTTCGTGTGTTGGAATGGATTGTCGCGCGCTGCCAAGACAAGGTGCCAGCGAAGACGACGCCAGTCGGTTTGGTGCCGGAGACCGATGGCATTGCCGTGAGTGATTTGCCCAAGACCCCAGACATGGATACCTTGCTGGCGATCGATCCCGACGGCTGGCGCGAGGAGTTGATGGCGATTGAGGGCTTTTTGTCGGAATACGGCGATCGGGTCCCAAAAATCCTCTTAGATCGGCTCTCAGCCATCAAAAAAGCGATTGGTTAAATCACAAAAAACCACCCCATTCTTGGGGTGGTGGTCAAAAAATAAATAAAATCAATGATTTAACCCTTCACTAAGGGTTCAAATTTTATTTACTGTTTTTTAACAAACCTCTTCACTTTCACAAAATACGGTGCTAGGATTGCTTTTGAGTCAGTGGTTTATCACTCAAAAGTGAGGCCTTTGGGCAACTTGTGCGTGACAAATCACCGACGCCGACACTAGCTGTCGATACATGTATCGAGTGCGAATATTAATCATAAAGACAATTTGGAGAGTCTGATGAAGCACAAAACTAACCCCCTTGCCTCGGCAATCAACTACGCTCTTGGAGCGGGTATGATCGCTGGGCTGGCCATGACAGCTGCTCCAGTCATCGCCCAGGATAGCGAAGATGAAACTGCTGACCGTATTCAGGTCACAGGTTCTCGTATCCAGCGCGCTGATTTGGACGGCGCGATGCCAGTTCAGGTGATCGACCGGGTCACGATTGAAGCGTCTGGTAAGACCTCAGTCGCTGACTTGCTTCGTAACCAACCCATTAACTCTGCCGGTTCATTCCGTCCGCAGTCAGGTAGCTCAGGGCAGTCTGCTGCTCAGCTGTCACTGCGTGCGCTCGGTGCTGGCCGGACTTTGATCTTGATCGATGGCCGTCGTGCACCAACTGCACCTAACATCGGTTCAGGTCAGGATTTGAACTCAATTCCTTTGGCAGCGGTTGAGCGGATCGAAATCCTCTCAGACGGCGCTTCTGCGATTTACGGTTCAGACGCGATCGGTGGTGTTGTGAACATCATCACTCGCTCAGACTTCACTGGTGCCGAAATTTCTATGGGTGTGTCTAACCCGAAACGTAAAGGTGGTGAGACCCGTGAAGCATCAGCTATTTTTGGTGCTGCCAGTGCCGAAGGTCAAATCATGGCCGGTGTCTCGATGAACAAGCGTGACATCGTATTCGCTCGTGATCGTGAATGGTCACAAGGTGGCGCGTCCATCTTCTCAAACAACTTCCTGACCACTGGATTCTCATTCTTGCCACACCCTCAGTATGGCTCTGCCAACACGGCGGGTTGTACGGGATCAGGCTTCTCTATCGGTGCTGGTGGCACTCGTTGTTTCTACGATTTCACATTGGTGTCAGCTGACGAGGCAGAGATTGAGAACCAATCAATGTTTGTGCGTGGCCGCTACGACATCAACATGGATTGGAGCGTTCACATGAACGCCAACGTCTCGCGTGTGAAGAGCTTTGGCCGTTATGCGCCTGTGCCTTCATCGCCTTGGTTGGTGGGTGGCTTCGGTGCGATCGTCTTATTGCCGGGAACACCGAACCATCCTGGTACACCTCCATCTGAGGGTGGCTTGAATCCACTGTGGGCTGATTATCAAGATCCGTTCCCAGGTTATGCCGATGGCGCAGATTCAACCATCTTGATGACGCACCGCTTTGCGGCCAACGGCCCACGGGACACCAATACAGATGCCAATGTTTATGATTTGGACATGTATGTAACTGGTCGAGTGGGTGATTATGATGTTGAGTTTGGCGGTCGCCGGGTAGAGTCACAGTACTATGACCTTGGTCGTAACTACATTGTGTCTGCCCTAGCACAACCTGCGTTCACCAGCGGTGCATACAACATCTATGATCCGTTCAATGCTCCTCAGAGTGTCTTGGATAGCTTCACTGCGACCATCGGACGTGACGCTCGCTTTGTTTCGCGCGAGTACTACGGTATCGTGAGCGGTGACTTGTTTGAGATGGCCAATGGCCCTGTTGGTTTCGCCTTCGGTGCTGAGTCACGTGATGAAGACTACAAAGACATCTATGACTCATTGCAAGCGGCTGGCAACATCACAGGTTCTGCTGGTAACTCAGCCTTCGGTGATCGCAGCCAGTGGGCGGTCTACGGTGAGTTGTTGTTCCCAATCTTTGAAGATGTGGAACTGAGTCTCGCGGGTCGTT
>CBFHIS010000020.1:0-25247 GCA_965655975.1 Wenzhouxiangella sp. | reverse complement strand
CCTACAGTTTAGCCCCGATAAACGCTACAATGTCGGGCTACAGCATGAAGACTCGGCGCCAATGACCATGCCTAGTCTCACAACAACGGAAAACACATGTTTAGAAGCCTGATCACCAAATTCATCGGCAGCCGCAACGAGCGCTTGATTAAACAGCTCGAAAAACAAGTGGAGGCCATCAACGCCCTAGAACCTGATTTTCAGGCTTTGAGCGACGAGGACTTACGGCAAACCACCGCCCGTTTGCGGGAGCGCCACCAGCAAGGCGAGAGTTTGGATCAGCTTATGCCCGAGGCCTTTGCTGCAGCCCGTGAAGCGGCTGTCAGAGCCTTGGGCCTGCGCCACTACGATGTGCAGTTGATCGGCGGCATGGTGCTTCACCAAGGCAAGATCGCTGAGATGAAAACCGGTGAGGGTAAAACCTTGATGTCAACGTTGGCGGTGTATCTAAACACCATCGCCGATGCTGGGGTGCATGTGGTCACGGTCAATGACTACCTGGCCCGTCGAGATGCGGCGTGGATGACACCGGTCTATGAGGCGCTGGGCCTGAGCGTCGGTGTGGCTGTGCCTGGCATGGGCCCTGAAGAAAAACGGGCCGCGTATGCGGCCGATGTCACCTATGCCACCAACAACGAGTTGGGTTTTGATTACCTCAGAGACAACATGGCGTTTTCTGTGGAGCAGCGCGCGCAACGCGGCCAAGCCTTTGCCATCGTGGATGAAGTGGATTCCATCTTAATCGATGAGGCCCGAACACCTTTGATCATTTCTGGGCCTGCCGATGAAGGCCCTGAGTTGTATGTGAAGATCAACCGCATCGTGCCCAATCTCGAACCACAAAAAGAAGAAGATGGCCCGGGTGATTTCAGCATGGATGAAAAGACCCGCCAGGTTTATTTGACCGAAGACGGCATGGCCAAAGTCGAAGACCTCCTCAACCAAGCCGGTCTTTTGGCTGCCGATGACAGTTTGTACAATGCCAATAATCTCGGTCTGATGCACACGCTCAATGCGGCCTTAAGAGCGCACCATTTGTTTCAGAAAGACGTTGACTACATTGTCAAAGACGGTGAAGTGGTCATTGTCGATGAGTTCACCGGCCGAACATTGGCAGGGCGTCGTTGGTCAGAGGGACTGCACCAAGCCATCGAGGCCAAAGAAGGTGTGCCGATTCAGCGCGAGAACCAAACGCTGGCATCGATTACCTTCCAAAACTATTTCCGTTTGTACGACAAGCTGGCCGGCATGACCGGTACCGCAGACACCGAAGCCTATGAGTTCCAAACCATCTACGGCTTGGAAGTGGTGGTCATTCCCACGCACCGTCCCATGATCCGAGAAGACCGTGCCGATCTGGTCTTTCTGGATCAAACCCAAAAGTTTGATGCCATTGTCACAGACATTGAAGAGTGTGTGGCCAGGCAGCAGCCCGTGCTTGTGGGCACCACCTCGATTGAGACCTCAGAACAGCTCTCTGCGGTCTTGAAAAAGAAGAAAATCGCGCACGAGGTTTTGAATGCCAAGCAGCATGAGCGAGAGGCAACCATCGTGGCCCAAGCCGGCCAACCCGCTGCTGTGACCATCGCAACCAACATGGCCGGTCGAGGCACTGACATTGTTTTGGGGGGCAATCTTGAGGCGGAGCGGGCCGAGTTGGGTGCCAACACCGCTCCTGAGAAGTTGGAGGCACTCAAAGCCGATTGGCAAAAACGCCACGAGACGGTGTTGCAAGCGGGGGGATTGCACATCATTGGCACCGAACGCCACGAGTCAAGGCGCATTGATAACCAGTTGCGTGGGCGCTCAGGCCGGCAAGGTGATCCGGGCTCGAGCCGCTTCTATCTCTCGCTTGATGACAGCTTGATGCGCATTTTTGCCTCCGATCGTCTGGGATCGATGATGCAAAAATTGGGACTGCAAGAAGGGGAGTCGATCGAGCACCCTTGGGTCAATAAGGCGATTGAAAATGCCCAGCGCAAGGTTGAGGCGCACAACTTTGATCTTAGAAAGCATTTATTGGACTTTGACGATGTGGCCAATGATCAACGGCGCGTGATTTATGCGCAACGAAATGAGTTGATGGAGGCCGATGATGTGGGCGAGACCATCGCCGATATTCGAGAAGAGGTGTTTGAGCAACTCATCAACCAACACATCCCACCTGAGTCTGTGGAGGACATGTGGGACCCAGAAGGCCTTGAGAAAGTCCTCGAAGGCGATTTTGGTTTGGACATGCCCATCCGTCAGTGGCTTGATGAAGACGAAGATCTCGATGAGAGTGGCTTGCGTCAGCGGATCTTTGAGCGCATTGATGCCCACGTTAAAGCCAAAGAAGAAATGACTGGTGAGTCCGTGATGCGCCAGTTTGAAAAAGCCCTGATGCTGAGTATCCTTGATCAGCATTGGAAGGAGCATCTGGCGGCGATGGATTATCTCCGCCGGAGCATCAACTTACGTTCGTTTGCTCAGAAAAAACCGCAGCAAGAATACAAGCGCGAGGGCTTTGAGATGTTCACTGAGATGCTTTCTAGCATGCGCTATGACGTCATTAAGGCGCTCTCTCGTGTCACGGTGAGAGACCAAGACGATGTCGATGCGGTCAGCCCCAAAGCCAAGCCGGCTCAAGCGATGGAATTTAAGCACGCACCGAGCCAGTCGGCGACCGCCTCGGGCGCGGCTGGCGCCACTCCAGCTCCAGCCACACCCGATACTTTCATACGCGAGGGCCGCAAGGTCGGTCGGAACGAGCCGTGTCCATGTGGTTCCGGCAGGAAATACAAGCAGTGTCACGGTAAGCTTTGATGACCCAAGGGGTGGCGGTGGTGGCGGCCGTGATCACGCCGGCCGATGGTTCGGCTTTGGCCCATCAACCGCTCCAGCCCCTGACACGCGTCTTGCTTTCCCAAAGGCGTCCCGGCAAGCATTTGGCTGGGTCTTGGGAGTTTCCAGGTGGGCGGGTTGAGCCTGGCGAGAGCGAATACAGTGCGCTGCAACGCGAGCTCAAAGAAGAACTGGGCATCGCCATCCATGCGGCCGAACGTTGGTGCACACTGACCCACCGATATCCAGAAAAAACCGTTTGCCTAAAGATCTACCGAGTCACCGATTGGTCAGGGGTGGCCTCGGGCCTTGAGGGACAAGCCATCGAATGGGTGCCTTGGCATGCCGTACCCGAACGTCCCATGCCCCCAGCCGACCAAGCCTTGCTTAAACTGTTTGGGATGTCCCCGTGTTATTTGATGGATCAAGTCAGTGAGCTGGGTTGGACATTTGATGGTCTATTGCAAGCTTGGGAGGCGAGAATCGCTGCCATCGCCCAAACCCCATGGTCTGAGGCCAGCTGGTTGGTGCAGTGGACGGGTCCCAGAAATGATGAGTCTGATCAGGCCATGGCACTTGGGCAGGCTGCCGTCTGTAGCGCCAAACGGGCAGGCCATGTGTGCTTGGTGGATGGCACTGAGGCATGGGCCAAGCGTTTGGGTGCCGATGGGGTGGCCTTATCAAAAGCCCATGGTATGGCCTTGACTCAACGGCCAAAAGACTTGGTCTGGGCTGCAATGGCGTGTGATGACGATGCCTCATTGCAGCACGCCACGCGGCTGGGACTGGACTTTGTGCTTTTGTCGCCATTGCGGGCTGCGAGTGTTCAGCACAGCAACTCCCCGTTGGGTGGGGGCGCTTTTGAAGCGCTGGTCGAACATGCCGGCGTTCCAGTCATCGCCGTGGGTGGCTTGGCCGTTGATGATCTGGCGTGGGTGCGAAGCTTGGGTGGGTTTGGGATCGCCAGCCGAGCGCATTGGGCATCAACAGGTGATCGATGACCGCGTTCATTGAGAACATCGAGGGCTTTCCACTCAGGGCGTTAACCCTGCCCACGTCTGGGCAGGTGGATGTCTGGTTGATGGATCTGGCGACCATGCCGATGATGACGGGTTCTGCTGACAGGAACAATGCCGCAGCTTCCCCATTGGCCAATGGGGTGCGCGACTTAAGAATTCGCCAACAGTTTTTCTTGCGGCTGCTGTTTGGCCGTTATCTTTGCAAACCTGGAAAAGACATTCGTTTGGATAAGACACCCGAGGGCAAGCCTTTCTTGGTCGACGAGAAAGTCGAGATCAACATCAGCCACACCCGCGGTTGGTTGGTCGTTGCGGTGAGTGGATCAACGCCCGTTGGGATTGATGTCGAGGTTGACCGAGTGATCAAACGGGCAGGGCCCATGGCCAGGCGTTGCTATGCCACCGAAGAGGCGGTTGCCATTGAAGCGCTGGATGAGCCGCAACGCTCGCGTGCGTTTCTTGAACGTTGGATTCGGACAGAAGCGCTGGTCAAAGCGCAAGGTGCTCGCTTGGCTTCTAGTTTGGCCGGCCTAACGTTCGACCATCCAAGCTTTGCGTTGCAATCAACGCCGGCCAACTGGCCCAAGCACGATCAATGGACCATTGCGCCCTTGCCTTTGCCCAGCCCATTGATTGGCGCGCTTGCGGCCGCAGAGGCCATTGACACAGTCTACCTACACCAAGTGGTCCCAACAGGCACTTAGTGTTTGGGCCGTCTTAGCGCGCGCCAGCCGATGAAGACACCACCGATCAGGCCAACGAGCCCTGGAATGGAGTAGTGATCAATTAAAGGGGCGGTTTCATAGCCAATGAGAATGGCGGACCCAATGATGAGACCAGCGGCCAAGATCGACAGTGGCAGTTTTGAATTGTGCGTTGTCACCGCTTGACTTAAACGCGTGAGGTCTTTTGTCTCAATTTGTGTGCGGATTTGTCCTGAGGCGGCGAGCCGAATGGCATCAAACACCATGTTGGGCAAGTCTGGTGAGCGCGCGAGCCACCCTGGCACTTGACGGGTGATGGTTTCGATGGTCTTTTCCATCCCATAGCGTTCCCGATAGGCGGCTTCGAGTTCGGGTTTGGCCACCTCCCAAATGTTGAGTTTGGGGTACAGCTCACGTCCCATGCCCTCAATGTTGAGAAGTGTTTTTTGTAGCATGATTAATTGTGGCTGGATGGTCAATTTGAATCGCTGTGCCACACTAAACAGCTCGACCACCAGCTCAGCAAAAGACACCTCTTCAAGTGGTCGGGTGAAGTTGGGCTCGCACACCGTTCTGGCCGCGGCTTCTAGTTCATCAACCCGGGTGTCGGCCGGTACCCAGCCGGCTTCGACATGGAGCTCTGCCACGCGCCGATACTCACGATTGAAGATCGCCAAAAAGTTCTCGCCAATGTAGTAGAGATCCTTTTGTGTCAGGCTGGCCACAATCCCGAAATCAAGCGCAATAAAACTTGGGTTTTTGGGATCCGTTGCATCCACCAAAATGTTTCCAGGGTGCATGTCGGCATGAAATAGGTTGTCTCGAAAGACTTGCCGGTAGAACAGGCGAATGCCCAGACGCGCCAGCTTTTCAAGATCCACGCCTTGTCGCTTGAGCTCGTCAATGTCTCGCACTGGAATCCCAGCCACGCGCTCCATCACCAAAATGCGGTTGGCGGTCAATGGCCAATGGATTTTGGGAATATAGAGTTCTTTGCTGTTTTCAAAATTGCGCCGAATCATCGTGCAATTGGCGGCTTCGGCTTGCATATCAAGCTCGTTGACGATTACCCGCTCAAACTCACCGACCACATCGTCTGGCCGAATCCGATCGCCTTCGGGGTGATAACGGCGGACCCATTTGGCCAATTGATACAAAAGCGCCAGATCACTTCTGATTTGGGCTTCAATGCCGGGTCTGACAATTTTGACAACCACGGCTTGCCCATCCGGCAAGGTGGCGCCATGGACCTGTGCGATGGAGGCCGAGGCCATGGGTTCGGTCTCAAAGTTAGAAAAGCACGCCTCAATCGGTTCTTTGAGCTCTGCCTCGACAATTGCCCGGGCTTGATCACTGTCAAAAGGCGCGACGTCATCTTGCAACAGCGACAAGGCGTCGGCAATGTCAGGCGGCAATAGATCTCGGCGCGTCGATAATATTTGGCCAAATTTGACATAAATGGGCCCAAGTTCTTCCAAGGCCAGGCGAAGCCTGGTGCCCAGTGACAAATTGCGCACCCGGCGACGCCCACCCGGGATCAGGCGCACGGCGCCAATCCATTTCAGTGGGCCCAGATGGATCAGCAAATCATCAAGACGATAGCGCCCTAAGGTGGCTATGATCGCAGCCAAACGTATTCCTTGTCGGATCATAGAAGTCCTCGGCGTTGGGCATTGACCTCCAGGCGATCAATGGCCTCATTGAGATGATCGACTCGATGCGCCAGTGCGCTGAATGCTTCTCGATCGACCGCCAGTTGGCTTTCAGTCCGGACGTATTCGCTGACCTGCGAAAACCCAACCTTAGACAGCTGTTGGCCTGTCTCCAATAATGTGAGGAACAAGCGGTGGAGTTGGTGACCCATGACGACACCAAACCGTTCGACCCACAAAGCTTCCCAGTCGGGGTCGAGTTGGCGCATGAGTTGTTCTAAGGCCTGTGCCACGGTGGCATCCCCTTCGATGCGCACCCCACTTTGACTGCTGGTCCAATCGGGGATGGCCATCGCCAATAAAGCCTCAGGGCTGCCAGTAATCACGGTATCAAACCGATCGGTGTCCACCTCATCGGGGTGCTTGGCCACAACCTCTAAGCCTTCACCAGTGCCTTTGAAAACAAGGTCGATGCCAACGCCACTGAGGCACAGGGCCACCGAACGGCCAGCCAGCAGTTCCATGCGTTTGGCCACCCGAGCACTCGCATCCAGCCGGATCATCTCATTGAGCGATTTGCCAAGCGTTTCAGCCAGCATCCTGGGCAATGGGGTTTTGAAGGCCCTCATGGCATCACCCCTGTGGTTTTTTTGCATGGTGAATGGCACAAATCCCAGCCGAGAGGTTTTTCCATGAGACCGACTCAAAGCCTTGATCGCGGAGCATGCCCGCCAGCGTCTCTTGGTCAGGGAAGCGACGGATGGATTCGGCCAGATACTGGTAACTCTCACCACTGCCAGTGAGTTTCTCGCCAAGCCAAGGCAATACTTTAAAAGACCATGCATCGTAGAGGTCTGAGAGCATTGGGCGGTTGACAGGCGCAAACTCCATGATGTGCAAGCCACCACCAGGTTTTAGGACCCGGTGCATTTCTTGAAGTGCGCGTTCCCGATGGGTGACGTTGCGAAAGCCAAAAACAATCGTGACGTGGTCAAATTGTCCATCGCCCATTGGAAGCTGCTCTGCGTTGGCATTGACCCACTCGAAGTGTTGGGTTAAGCCGGCGTCGTCCATGCGTCGGCGACCTGCTTTGAGCATCGCCGCATTGATGTCTGCGATCACCACATCCACGCCTTTCCGGCTGGCGAGGCGGGCGATGTCACCCGTACCGCCGGCAAGATCTAAAAGCTTTTGACCGGATTGGAAATGACACTGTTCCACGAAATGCCATTTCCAGAGCCGGTGGATGCCCACCGACATTAAATCATTCATCACGTCATAACGGTCCGCAACCGTATCGAATACCTCACGGACCAAAGCGGTTTTTTCTGCGGGATCGACTTGGCGGAAGCCAAAGTCGATGGTGTCTTTGTTATTGTTTGCAGGCTCAGTCATGGCTTTGTTGTAATCGGTCCGCGTAACGATCTAAGTAGGTGTCCATATTAACGCCAAGCTCGTAAAGAAATGACCACGAGTAGATGCCAGTTTTGTGTCCATCATCAAAGGTTAGGATGACCGCGTAGTTGCCCACTGGTTCAATGGTCTCGATGTTGACACCATCTTTTCCTGGCAAGAGCATGGGCTCTGAGAGCCCATGCCCTCGAACCTCAGCCGATGGGGAGTGGGTTCTTAGGTAAGAACACGGCAGTTCAAAGCGTTGGCCGTCATCAAACTCGATGACCAACACGCGCTTGGACTTTTCCAAACGCAGCTCGGTGGGGGCGGGCGCTTCATGGCTCATCACTTAACCGACGCATGACTTAGCCGATACATGATTCAGCTGATTGAGTAGTAAGTCGGTGCATCGGGCCCCACTGGGAAGCCCAAGACAAACACCCACACATAAAAAAGGATCATCCAGAACAATAAAAAGAACATGGAATAAGGCAGCATGGTGGCGATTAATGTGCCAATGCCCATGTTTTTGTTATAGCGCGCCGCCCAGGCCAGAATCAGGCCAAAATAACTCATCATCGGGGTGATGATGTTGGTCGTTGAATCCCCAATCCGGTAAGCCGCTTGGATCAATTCTGGGGCATAGCCGATGAGCATGAGCATGGGCACGAAGATGGGCGCTGTCACAGCCCATTGTGCTGAGGCTGAGCCCAGCATGAGGTTGACGCCAGCGCACATGAAAATGAAAAAGACGAAGACAATGGGTCCAGTGAGCCCCACGTCTTGTAGAAACCCAGCCCCCAAAACAGCGGTGATCACGCCCAGATTGGACCAGCCAAAAAAGGCCACAAATTGCGCGGCAAAAAAGACCAAGGTGACATACAAGCTCAATGTCGCAATGGCCGATGCCATGCCATCGATCATGTCACGGTCATTTCGCATGGTTCCGACAGTTTTGCCGTAAGCAAAGCCCGTGGCGAGAAAGAATATAAAAATCCAAGCCACGATGGATTGGAAGAATGGCCGTGGGCTGGCCGTCTCTGGATCGCGCAATACACCAGCTTCAGGCACCGCCAAAAAAGCAATGAGTGCGAACAGGCCCAGGGCAGTGACGCCCGCCCGAAATAAGCCACGCTTCTCATCGGCGGTGAGCGGCTCCATCGCCCGGTCATCCAAAATCGAAGCATCGGCGTCGGCGGGATCGTAGGCACCAAGCTTGGGCTCGACCACATAAATCGTGACCAAGGCACCAATCAAGGTGATCATGAACGTAGAGGCGATCATGAAATACCAGTTGGCAGTGGCATAGACCGAGTAACTCGGGTCAATCAAACGCGCCGCCTCCTGGGTGATGCCAGCCAGCAAGGGATCGACGGTGCCAATTAAAAGATTGGCGCTATAACCGCCAGAGACGCCAGCAAATGCCGCCGCCATCCCCGCTAAGGGGTGTCGACCCAGAGCCAGGAAGATGGCACCCGCCAACGGCACCAAGACCACATAGCCCATTTCAGAGGCGGTGTTTGAGATCACACCGGCAAACACAATGGCAAAGGTCACCGCATGTTTGGGTGCATTGAGCACAATGCCTCGGACCATGGCCGACAGCAAGCCAGATTTTTCGGCCACACCCACGCCAAGCATGGCCACCAACACCACGCCCAAGGGCGCGAAGTTGACGAAGTTATCGACCAAATTCCCCAAGATCATGCGGACGCCTTCTGCATTGAGAAGGCTGACTGCCTCAATCATCACCCCTTCATTGCCAGGGCGAGGATCGCCGACACTCAAACCAATGGCACCAAAAAAGCCCGACAAAAAAACCATGCCTGTGGCCAAGACCGCAAATAAGGTCACCGGATGGGGCAATAAATTGCCCAACCATTCCACGGTGTCTAGGAAGCGGGTGAACAACCCTCGAGATTGTGTCTGTGTATCGGCCATGGTGTGTGTTCCCAACGCGTAGGCGTGGCATGAAGCCACGATCGCGTCATCAGCTCAACAATAAATCAAGGGCGAGTCAGTCTCGGTTGGCCCTTGCGCGTAAAAAGTTCAACAGATCAATGCGGGTGATGAGGCCTAGAAACGCACCTTTGTCCATCACAATCGCCACGTGATCTCGATTGAAAATTGGTAACAGTTCATCCATGGTGGCTCGATAATCAATGAATTCCAACTCGGTCACCATGGCCGAAGACACAGGCCGCCCAAAGCGGGACTCGTCTTCATAAACCGCCAACAGGATATCAGATTCGTCGATTAAACCGACGATGCGCTCTCCGTCCATCACCGGCAGCTGCGAGATGTCATAGAGCATCATACGTTTGTAGGCATTCGACAACGATTCTTCTGTGCCCACCACCACTGCATCGCGGCTGGCCATGGGCCGAGCAATGAGGTCCCGCAAATCACCAAAATTGCTGCCATCGATCAAGCCATGTTCGCGCAACCAATAGCTGTTGTAGACCTTTGACAAATAGCGATTACCGGTGTCACAAACCAACGACAAGACACGCTTGGGCGTTGTTTGTTCTTGGCAATAGCGAACGGCCGCAGCCACCAAGGTCCCGGTCGATGAGCCGCCCATCAGGCCTTCGCTCTCTAGGAGTTGGCGAGCCATCTTAAAACTCTCGCGGTCGGAGATGGTATACGCTTTCTTAACCCTCGAAAAATCACTGATCGAGGGCAAGAAGTCCTCGCCAATGCCTTCGACCAACCAACCTCCGGCATCGGTGGGCACCACTCCGGTTGCAATGTAGTCCGCCAAAATAGAGCCTTCGGGATCGGCCAGCACCAGGTCGAGATCAGGGGCGACCGAGGCAAAGTATCGAGACAGTCCGGTGATCGTCCCACTGGAGCCCACGCCAATGACCACCGCATCGAGCTGTTGGTCCATCTGGGACCACATCTCAGGGCCTGTGGTCAGCTCATGGGCCTCGGGATTATCGGGGTTGGCGAATTGATTGATGAAGTAGACATTGCCACCCTCGGCCGCCAGGTCATCGGCGACTTGTTGGGCCAGGTCTTGGTAATACTCGGGGTGGCCTTTGCCCACATCGGAGCGTGTGATGATCACTTCAGCACCCATCGCTTTCAGGGTCGATATTTTCTCGCGACTCATTTTGTCGGGGATCACCAACATGAGCCTGTAGCCTTTGGCTTGCGCCACCAATGCCAAGCCAAGGCCGGTGTTGCCCGCTGTGCCCTCTACAATGATGGCCCCTGGGGTGAGTTGCCCCCGTTTTTCGGCCGCTTCAATCATGTGCAGGGCAATGCGGTCTTTGATCGACCCACCCGGGTTGGTGCTTTCTAGTTTCAGATAGAGCTCGCAGGGGCCCGTATCGAGGTGTTGTACTCGGACGATCGGGGTGTGGCCGATCATCTCGAGCACATTGTTGTAACGGTTCATGGTTGGACTCAGCTGTGGGACTCTTCCATCAACCGCGTGAGGCGGTCTTTGATGCGCAATTTCTCGCGCTTGAGTTGGTTAAGGGATTCGTCGGCCATGGGTGCCGTACCATTTTCTGCGGCGATCACCCGTTTTTCGAGTTGTTTGTGTTCGTTATAGAGGCTTTTAAATTCAGCGTTGGATTGAAGCAGTTGCTCGACTTCGTGTTGTTGTGATTCAAACATCTCAGTGGCTCTCCTGTGTGTCAGAAAAAATAATCAGCCAGTGGCCAAATGCTCAGCCCCGCAATCGAGTTTAATTCTCTGGCGAGTCCTCCAACAAGATGACATCGACTCGGCGGTTTTGGCTCCGTCCTTCGGCGGTGTCATTACTGGCAATTGGAAAATCAGGCCCCATACCCACGGCCTCAATGCGTTCAGCACTCACGCCTCGAGCAATCAGCTCATCGGCCACTGAGTCTGCGCGCTGTTGCGAGATGCGAAGGTTCACCGCTTGGGCACCGGTGGAGTCGGTGTGGCCTTCAATCCGTACGCGCTTGTTGGGCTCGCTTTGGAGCAACTCAACCACATCGGCCAAGTTCGACTTGGCTTGTTCGGCCATGCTGGTCTCGCCGGTGTCAAACAACACATCACCTAAGGTGATCACCATCCCGCGGTCTGTTTCTCTTAACTCCATCAATTCCAATCGGCGCTGCAGCGAAGCGGCGGCTTCCGATGCGAGTTCCGCTTCACGTCTGGCCAGCGCAATTTCGGTGGCTTGCGCCTCAGTTAAACGTCGGGCGGCTTCAGCTTCTTCGCGTGCCAAACGTGCGCTTTCACTGGCTTGCTCCCGGAGTTCTTCTGCTGTGAGGGCCTGTTGCCTAGTGCGTTGGATTTCTTCTTCGGTGGCCACGCTGGCGAGCCTGGCTTGTTCTGCTTCTGCTCGGGCGCGTTGCACTTCGAGTTGGCTGGCGCGCAGCCGCAGTTCGGTGGTGGCCTGTTCAATGGCCTCTATGTCGCGCTCAGCTTGCACCCGATAGCTCTCAGCACGGGCAATTTCGATGCGTTTTTCAGCCATCACGGTTCGGTGGTAGCGTTCATCACCCGTGATGCCTTCCGATAGGGCGGCTCGCACGGCACGTTCGGCATCGGCCACGGCCAATGGCACCCGCTGGGCCACTTCGGTGTCTTCTAAAAGTCGTGTCAGTTCAGCGCGCAGGTTTTGCAACCGCTGATCGTTCTCCGATGGCATGGGGGTGGCGCAGGCGGCCACGATAAGCAGCAAGCCAAGGGCGAGGACGGGGCGACTCATGTGATGACTCATCGCACAACCTCCTCGCCATAAAGCTCGACAAGATCAGCTTGCAGCGCCTCAAATGCCGCTCTTTTCTCATCCAAGTCGGCCCGAGCCAGCGCCGCTCTGGTTCTCGCAAAAGCAAGCTCTGCCTCGATTTGGGCTTGGTCGGCCAAGTGGCGCGCACCGGCGATGTTGCCTTGATCGATTTGTTCTTGCGCCACCACCAGACGGCGATTGGCCAGCCTCAGCTCTAAGGGTGCGTGGACGTCACCACCGGCTTGGGTGGCACGGGTGATGGCGGCTTGGGCATTGGCCAAGAGATTCGGGTCAGGCGGGGTGGTCGCGCAGCCGCCGAGCACCAGAACGGCCAACAGCGCAACCATCATGGTGTTTGGATACCGCCCAGCACTCAGCCTGCCGGTCCTCTTGGGTTTCAAAATCTCTCGAATGGGGTGTAGACACTTATTTTTTGGGTGCATCGGGTTGCTTGTCTGGTTGGGTGTTCATGATGTCTTCATTGTGCCCCAAATTGGCACAAATGGCACGAATAGTTGGCATGTCTGCCAAATCGCAGCCAAAACGCTTGGCGTTATAGATCTGTGGTAGCAAGCAACAATCGGCTATGGAGGCGCTGGGTCCGACACAAAACTGGGCGTGCTGGGGATTGGGGTGTTCGACTTGGAGCATGGCCTCCACGGCCTCGAGCCCTGTTTGGATCCAGTGCCTGGCCCAGTCGGCTTTTTGGTTTTGATCGGCACAGAAGCTGGTTTCCAGACACTCCAATACCCTTAAGTTTTGGATCGGCGCGGTGTCACTGGCAATGATTTGGGCAATCGCTCGGCTTGTTGCCCTTTGGTGGGGGCAATCAGGGAGCAGGGGTGGGGCAGGGAAGACCTCATTGATGTATTCGATGATCGCGATGGATTGCGTCAGCACTCGGCCTTGATGAACCAATGTGGGCACCAGCGCTTGAGGATTGAGTGCGCGGTAGGGGACTTTTTTGTGCTCGCCGCCATCGGCAATCAAACTCACCGGGATGGGGGTGTAAGCCAGGCCCTTGATGGCGAGCGCCAAACGCACCCGGTAACTGGCCGATGAGCGCCAATAACCATATAAGACGAGTTCATCGGCTGCGGTCATTGGGTCAGCCGCGGGCGCCTTGGGTGGTGTCGGGTCTCACTCATTGACTTGCACCACTTGCTCGATGGCACCAAAAATGGATTGGCCATCCATGCCCGTCATTTCAATCTTGACTCGATCGCCTGTGGTCAAAAAGGGTGTGGAGGCTTTGCCGTGTTCGACCTGCTCGAGCACGCGTTTTTCGACCAAACAAGACGCGCCCACCTTGGGGTCTTCATTGGCAATGGTGCCAGAGCCCATCACGCTACCGGCAGACAAAGGCCTTGTTTTGGCGGCATGCGCCAACAACTCGGCAAATGAGAACTGCATGTCTTGACCCGCGTCCGGTTGGCCAAAGGTGTGCCCGTTGAGGGTGGTGATTAAGCGCCCATGGAGTTTGTCGTCGATCCAAGCACCATCGAGTTCATCGGGGGTGATGGCCACGGGCGCCAAAGCAGAGCGTGGCTTGGATTGTAAAAAGCCAAAGCCCTTGCCCAATTCGTTGGGAATCAGCAATCGAAGCGAGACATCATTCATGAGCGTGATGAGTTCGATGTGTTGAGCGCAAGTGGCGGCATCGGCACCCATGGGAATGTCGCTGGTGATGACGGCAATCTCGGCTTCAAAGTCTGCGCCATGATCAAGGCTTTCTAGAGTGATTGGATCGGTCGGTGCCAAAAAACCATCGCTCACCGCTTGATACATCAAAGGGTCCGTGAGGAAAGCCTCAGGCAAGTCGGCGCCCCTGGCTTTTCTGACCCGTCTGACGTGTGGCAAGTATGCCGAACCATCGAGGCATTGATAGGCTCTTGGTAGCGGCGCGGCCAATTGGGCAGGGTCGAGGTCGAACGCATCATCGATTTGGTCTGCCATCAACTGATCATACCGCTCGGCCAGCTGGGGTGCGGTGTGCGTCCAACGATCAAGCGCGTCTTGTAGGGTAGGTGCAATGTCACCAACCCTTGTTGCTCGCGATAGATCACGCGAGACCAGCACCAAAGTACCGTCTCGCCCGCCTTCTTTGAGAGTGCCCAGTTTCATGGCGCAGTCCTTTTTATGTGCTTTAGTTCATGTTTTCCAGCTATCGACGTAGGCCTTAAACTCGACCGACTCGGCGTTGTCGGTGACTTCCAACGCATCTCGGGTATCAATCATAACCGCGACTTCCTCGGTGGCTTCGGTCTTTGGCGTAAAGGCGTGCGCCAAGGCTTTGGGGTGGGGGCCATGGGTGAAACCACACGGGTGCAAGGTCATCATGCCCGGATGGATATTGTCCCTGGAGAAGAAATCACCGGCGTGATAGAACAGCAATTCATCAAAGTCGTCGTTGTTGTGGAAAAAAGGCACTTTGAGTGCTTCGGGATCCGACTCAAACGGGCGGGGCGTGAATGTGCAGATCACAAACCGATTGGCCACGAAGGTGGTGTGCGCGGAAGGGGGCAAGTGGAAGCGATGACTCATCAATGGCCGAATGTCTCGCCAATTGATTCTCACGGGCGCCAAATCACCTTTCCAGCCGACCGCATCGAGTGGGTTGAAGGGATAAGAGATGGTCGAGAGTTGGTCCCGGCGCTTGACCACCACTTCCCAGTTCTGAGCGCCTTGTTGGTCTTTGAACGCTTCATTGATGCTCGGTGTGTCCAGCATCGCGGGATCAAAGATGGCGTGTGCGCCCAGCATGCCTTTGTCGGGCATTTGGTAACTGCCGTTGGTGGCTTCGACCATCAGCACACTCACGGGCTGGTCGGATTGAATGCGCCACATGGTTCCGCGCGGCAGGACAATATAGTCGCCATCACGGAAGCTTAGATGGCCGTAGTCACAAAAGAAATCCCCTTGGCCTTGGTGGATGAACAACAACTCATCGCCATCGGAGTTCCTGGCCAAGTGGTCCATGGTGCCGGTTGAGTGCCACATGCGAATCTGTGTGTGGGCGTTGTGCATCAGCCCAGGGGCCTGCCAAGGCGAGGCCACCGCTTGTGGCATCAAGGTGGTGTCAAAGGCTCTGGGTCTCAGCGGCCCATCGAAGTTGACCCAACCGGTGGGCGGGTTTTGGTGATACATGTGCGTGGCGGGGCCGAAAAATCCCTCTTTGCCGAGCTCGCGCTCAAAGGTGCCCTCGGGCAAATTGCAGTGGGCTTGGCGAGAGGCTTTGCCTTCTACTTTGGGATGGGTGATCCAGTGTTTCATGATTAGAGTACCCCTCTGTCTTGTTGGTCGCGTTCAATGGCCTCAAACAGCGCCTGAAAGTTGCCTTCCCCAAAACCATCGTTGCCTTTGCGTTGGATGATTTCAAAAAAGATGGGCCCGATGTTGGTTTGGGTAAAAATCTGCAACAGCTTTTTATCGGGTTGATGGTGATCGGCATCGATCAAGATCTTATTGGCGCGCATGCGCGCAACGTCTTCACCGTGATCGGGGATGCGCTCATCGATCATGTCAAAGTAGGTATCGGGTGTATTCAAAAACTCAAGGCCGGTTTGGCGCAGTGATTCCACCGCCTCAAAAATATGATCGGTGTAGAGGGCAATGTGTTGCACGCCTTCGCCTTTGTAGGCATCGATGTATTCATTGATTTGGCTTTTGGGGTCTTCTGATTCGTTGATGGGGATTGAGATCTTGTTGCCCGGTGACGTCATGGCTTTCGAGCGAAGCCCTGTTTGCTTGCCTTTGATGTCAAAGTATTTGACTTCATAAAAGCCAAAGATCTTTTCGTAAAACTCGGCCCAGGTTTGCATGTTCCCGTTTTCAACGTTGTGGGTGAGGTGGTCGACAAAGTCCAAGCCAAACCCTTTGGGGTGATGGTCGGCGCCTTCGATCCATTCGAGTTGAGATTCGAGTTGTTCAATGCCCTCGGTCAGATAAAGCGCGCTTCCACCGATGCCTTTGAGCGTTGGGAATGACAAGCTCAATGGTCCTTGCTCGGGTGTTTGATAATCTTGACCCCCTTGTGTCAGGGCATGAGCGTGGGCTTTGTGGGCATCGGCCACGCGCATGGCAAAACCCGTGCAGCAGGGACCATGTGTTTTGGCGAATGCGCCGGCAAACGAATTGGGGTCTTCGTTGACCACAAAGTTGATGCGGCTCTGGCGATATAGGGTGAGTGCTTTTTGGGGGTGGTGGGCGACGGCCACACAACCTAAGTTCTTAAACAGCGCATGAATGGGTGTGGCATCGGGAGCGGCAAACTCAATGAACTCAAAACATTCGACGCCGAGAGGATTGGGGTGATCGGTCATGACGGGCTCCTTTTTTAGTCGGCTTCCCCAGAGACAAATAAAGACAAAGTGCGAATGTGGCGGTCACATGCCTCGGGGTTGGCTACAATTTGGTTTGGATCTCATCCACCCTTTGATATTAGTTACAAATGAAACCAAATACAAGCGGCCTCGATTGCATGCTCAAACTTGACGATTTCTTACCCTATCGCCTCTCTGTCTTATCCAACCAAGTCAGCCAGGGGATTGCGCAAACCTATTCCCAGGCGCATGATCTAACGGTCACGGAGTGGCGCATCATGGCGATCTTGGGCCTGCACGATGGCTTGAGCGCGACCGAAGTCGCTGAGCGCTCGGCCATGGACAAGGTCTCGATCTCCAGAGCCGTGAAGCGATTGATGGAGGCAGGGCGCGTCCATCGCCAGGTCGATGACCAAGATGGTCGCGCGAGAACCTTGTGGCTGACAGAGACTGGGCGTCAGGTCTATGAGGCCATTGCACCGGCGGCGCTTGCCTATGAGCATCGGCTCATTGACGTGTTGTCAAAAAAAGAACAAGTCGTGCTCAATGATCTGATCGATCGGTTGTTGGCACACACCAAACCCTTAGGGAGTGATTCATGAGTTTAAGTATTTACAGTGCATTCGACGGCGGCAACATTGAGGTGATCGATGCCAGCAAGCCAGATCAGATCCGATTGCAGATCCGTCCCGATGCCGGAGACCGACATTTCCAGTGGTTCTATTACCAAGTTTGTGATGCCGCTGGGATGAATTTGTCTATGGCGATCGAAAATGCGGGTAAAACATCATTTGCCGAGGCTTTCAAAGGTTACCAAGCGGTGGCCTCGCACGATCAAGTCCATTGGTTCCGGGTGCCCACCGAGTTTGATGGCGAGCGACTCACCATTGAACACACCCCCGAGGCCGACATTGTCTACTACGCTTTTTTCGAACCCTACAGTCACATTCGCCACTTGGCCCTGCTGGCCGAAGCGCAAGGCTCAGAAGCGGTGTCGATTGAGAGCTTGTGCGCTACGCCTGATGGGCACGCCCACAGTTTGATCACCGCCACCGAATCAACGCTCGACGATCCAACGGTCATTTGGGTCACCGCCCGCCAACATCCCGGAGAGCCGATGGCCGAGTGGTGGGTGGAGGGCTTTTTGGACCGGCTGCTGGATTCGAGCGATGCGGTCTCCCGAGCTTTATTGGCCCAATGTGTGTTTTATGTTGTCCCCAATATGTGCATTGATGGTTCTGTCCGTGGGCATTTGCGTTGCAACGCCACCGGCGCCAACTTAAACCGCGAGTGGGCTGAGCCCAGTGCAGAACGCTCACCCGAAGTCTTTTATGTCAGACAAAAGATGGAGGAGACCGGGATCGATATCGCGCTGGACATTCATGGGGACGAGGCGCTGCCGTATAACTTTTTTGCAGGCGCGGAAGGAACGGCCAGTTGGGATGAGAAAAAGCAAGCCGACTTTGATCGGTTCAAAAACATCTTGGCCGAACTCTCACCGGACTTTCAAACCGAGTTTGGCTATGAGATTGACCCACCCAATTCCAGTGATCTAAAAAAATGCACAGACTATTTGTCTGAGACATTCAATTGCTTGGCCGTGACTTTGGAGATGCCATTCAAAGATGCCGCCAACTCACCGGTGCCCGAGACGGGCTGGGATGGTATGCGGAGTGCTCAATTTGGGCGTGCCATGGTCGATGCTTTGTGGGCCTATCTTCGTCCCACGCACCCGACGAAATAAATTTGGCGAATTTCTGAAATCAATGGGCGCCTCGCTTTAAAGAGGCGCGCCAGACAGTCTGTCGCCCTCAGTTGCCCCGTAAGATGCGCATGGGTGGGGTGGACATCACCGTTTTATTGCCCAGCCAGCCGGCACCGACAATGAGGAGAAGTGCCGCACCGATGCCGCCCACAAACAACCATGGAGATGGGGTGTAGGCAAAGCCAAACAACTCGGTGGCAAGCAGTTGCCCGGTGACGGCTGCCCCACCCGTGGCCAATGCGCCGGCAATCAAGGCCATGATGCCGTACTCGATCATCAAACCCCGCCTGACCATAGACCGACTCGCTCCCAAGGCCCGAATCAAGGCCGACTCATGCCGGCGTTCATCGCGGGTGGCCTCTAAGGCCGCCAGCAAAACAATCAAGCCGGCCAGCAACGTGAGAACAAACACCACCTCAGCGGCTTGGCTGACCCGTTCGATGATCTCAAAGACCCGTTCAATCAAACCACCCACATCCAAGATTGACACGTTGGGGTATTGGTCATTGATCGCACTCAATGAGCCTGCGGCATCGTCTTTGGGCCAATAAAACGAGGCGATGTTTTGGTGGGGTAAGCTCAAGCCCGCATCCGGGGTCAGCAATATAAAGAAGTTGATGTTAAATGAGTTCCATTCCACCTTTCGAAGGCTTGTCACGGTGGCAGAAAAAGTTTCTGCGCCTGATTCAAACACCAGCACATCGCCCAAGCCAACGCCCACGCGATCGGCCCAACGGTTGGCCAACGACACCTCAGCGTTTGAGTCAGTTTGGAAGAATCGGCCTGCACTGATTTGATTGGCTGGTGGCAACCGATCGATGGTTTCAGGCGACACCCAAGAGACGTTCACTTGTCCGGTGAACCGATCGGCCGGTGGGGGCTCATCGTTGATGGCAATCAATCGAACAGAAGCCATCGGGCCCATTTGTAAGTTTTGGGCGCCGGCCTGCTTGAGCCCACTAAAGACGCTGTCTTTTTGGTCGGGCTGAATATTGACCACGAAGTGATTGGGCGCATCCTCAGGCAAGGTGGCTTGCCATTGTGTGATGAGTTCGCTTCGCACCACCATGAGCAACAACAGCGCCATCAGCCCCAGGCCCAATGCCGTGATTTGGATGATGCCCGCAGCACGCCGTCGGTACAGCCCAGCCAAACCAAACCGCCAGGCCGCTTTGGCGTGATGTGAGGCCAAGCGCGTTAGGTGCATGGCGAGCCACGCAAAAAACGCCAACACCACCGCCAAGCCCAGCGCGCCGCCCAACACGATCACTGCCAAGGTGGTGTCTCCCAACTGCAGCGCGGGGATGGCCAAGCCCACCGCGACCAAGATCAACCACAATCCCCATGAAAGGGGGTGTTGTTGATCCAGCGAGCGGTTTAAGATCCGAATGGGCGCTACACGTTTGAGTCCCCAGAGAGGAGGGAGAGCGAAACCCGCCCCCAACAAGGCGGTGAGCGAGCTGGCCACCAGCCAAGGACTCAACCTTGGGCCGGGCAACCCCTCGGTGCCGACCCCTGAAAGCACCTCGGTCAAGATGTGTTGGACCGCAAAGCCTGCCAAGCCACCCAGGACCACGGCCAAAGCCACCAACCAAGCCACCATCCAAGTCAGTGCGCCCAAGATCGTGCCCGAGCGTGCGCCAAAGGTTTTCAACAACGCCACCAAATCGCGTTGGGCCAGCGCAAATCGAAGGGCCGAGAGCAAAATGGCCACAGCGGCTAGGATCACCGTGGTCAAAGCCGCCACGCCCAAAAAACGCCGGGCTTGGGTTAGGGCTTCGGCGGTTTGCGCTTCGCCTTCGGCCGGTGTGATCAAGCGTTGATCGTTTCTGGTCTCCTCATCTGCCCATTGAGCCTGAAGCCTGCGGGCATAAGCCGCCAGCTGCGCCTCCTCACCGGCGATGAGCAAACGGTAACGCGTGCGCGCCCCAGGCCCCAAAAGCCCACTGTCTTTTAAGTCTTCAATGTGCATCAAAAGCCGTGGCGCGACCATAAACTGCGACCCACCCCCATCGGGTTCGTAACTCAACGCGCGGGTTAAGCGCAGAGGCGCCTGACCAATGTCGATGGCATCCCCCATCTCCAAGTCCAGTTCCCGAAAGCCACGCGGCTCAAACCACGCCTCCCCCCGGATGGGGCTCATCTGGCCACGGGTTTCTTCGCCCATGAGGGTTTGTCTCACACCCACCTGACCACGCAGCGGATAACCCTCAGACACGGCTTTGATGTCGATCAGTTGGCTTTGGTCATTGATAAACACCGCGCTCGAGATCGTCACCATGGACACGGTCTCAAGACCCATGGTTTGGGCCTCGGCAATCCAAGCCGGATCACTCGGGCTTCGGGAGGCGATCACCAAATCAGCCGCCAAAGTCTCAGAGGCTTGCCTTTCCAAAGCCCGCGAGACCCGGTCGGTGAACAAACCCACGGCGGTGAGTGCGGCGGTGGCCACCACCAGGCCGGCCAACAGGAGTAACAGCGCGCCCGAGCGGCCTTGCCGGAACAACAAACGCCATGACAGTGTCCAGCTGCTCATGAGGCCAGTCGTCCACCATCGATGGTGTGGGTGGTTTGGCATCGCTTGGCCAGTTCTGGGTCATGGGTCACCAACACCAAAGCGGTGTTGGCTTGGGCATTGAGCTCAAACAACAAATCGGCAATGATGCCGCCAGTGTTCCGGTCCAGATTGCCCGTGGGCTCATCGGCAAACAAAATCGCCGGCTCATTGGCAAAGGCCCGGGCGATTGCTACGCGTTGCTGCTCGCCACCGGAGAGTTGCCTCGGGTAGTGTCTGAGACGGTGCGACAAACCCACCATATCGAGCGCTTCTTCTGCGCGGCTTTTTGGATGGGGGTGGTTGGCAATCTCGAGCGCAAGCATCACATTGTCCAAGGCGGTGAGGGTAGGCAGCAAATGAAACGACTGAAACACAAACCCCACCTGGTCTTGTCTGAGGATCGCGCGCTCATCCTCGCTCAACGGGCTCAATGCCTGTCCTGTGAGAAAGACCTCGCCTTGGCTGGGGCGGTCGAGTCCTGCCAAAAGGCCCAGCAGGGTAGTTTTGCCAGAGCCTGAGGCGCCCACAATGGCGAGGGTTTCACCGGATTTTAGGTCGAAGCTGATATCGTCCAAGATCACCAGCTGGCCTTCGGGTGCAGATACCTGAAAGCCCACGTGCTGGCATGAGAGAATACAATCAACGTTTGGCGATGTTTTTGGGTTCAAATGAATCGATCCTTATCAAAATTTCAATGTCTGTGGCCGGCTTTGTTCGGCATGGCTTTGCTGTGGGGCTCGCTGGCCTCAGCGCAGGCCCCCACGGTTCTGGTCATGGGAGACAGTTTGTCCGATGCCTACCGTCTGCCGAAAGAATCAGGCTGGGTGGCATTGCTGGCCGATCATTTGGCCCCCAATACAAAAGTCGTTAACGCCAGCATATCTGGTGAAACCAGTGCAGGCGGTGCCACCCGATTGCCCAGTTTACTCAAAGTCCATGAACCCGATGTGGTGGTGATTGTATTGGGTGGCAATGATGGGCTCCGTGCTTTGCACCCGAATCAATTGAGTGAGCATTTGGGCACCATGATTGAGTTGGCCGTGCAATCGGGTGCGAGGGTGGGCTTGATGCAGATTCGGTTGCCACCGAATTTGGGTCCTGCCTACATCGAGCGTTTTGAGGCGGTCTATCCTGCCTTGGCCGAGCAGCATGGCGTGGCTCTGTTGCCTTTTTTCCTGGTTGATTTTTTCGACCAACCTGGAATGCTGATGGACGATGGCATTCATCCTACCGCCGAAGCGCAACCTAAGATGTTTGAATCGGTTTATCCTCACATACAAGCCTTGATGGCCAGCACCAATAATTGATGGTTTGAAACACTCATGACTGAATCCACCCAAAGAGAAGTGATGCACTACGATGTGATTGTGGTTGGCGCTGGGCCTGCGGGTTTGAGCTGTGCCATGCGAACCAAACAACTCAATCCAGATTTGGATGTGTGTGTCATCGAAAAAGCCTCAGAGATTGGCGCGCAGATTTTATCGGGTGCGGTGATTGAGCCTGGCCCCTTGAACGAGCTGGTGCCCGATTGGCGCGATGACCCACCACCCATTTGTGTGCCCGCCACCAGCGATGAGTTTTTGTTTTTGAAAAAAGACAAAGCGCATCGCCTGCCAACACCACCGCAACAAAAAAACCACGGCAACTTCATCGTCTCGCTGGGCGCCATGTGCGCGTGGCTGGCACCCAAGGCCGAAGCGTTGGGTGTGGACTTATTTCCAGGCTTTGCTGCCGCGCATTTGGTCATCAAAGAAGATGGCAGTGTGGGCGGTGTGGTCATTGGCGATATGGGCATTGGTCGCGACGGCCAGCCCAAAGACACGCACGTTGAGGGCATTGAGATCCACGCAGCGGTCACCGTGTTGAGTGAGGGCTGCCGCGGGCATTTGACCAAGCAAGCCATCAAGCAATTTGAGTTGGACAAAGACGCCGACCCACAAACCTATGGCATCGGCATCAAAGAGCTCTGGCGTGTGCCTGAAGGTCGAGTGAAGCCAGGACACATCGCGCACTCGATTGGCTGGCCTTTGCCCAACAGCATCTATGGGGGCAGTTTTGTCTATCACCTAGATGACAACCGCGTGGCGGTGGGTTTTGTCTGCGGACTCGATTATCAAGACCCTGCATTTAGTCCATTTGAGGCGTTCCAACAATTCAAGCATCACCCATCCATGCACGGGCTGTTAGAGGGCGGTGAGATTCTCTCATCGGGTGCGCGTGCACTGGTCGAGGGTGGGTATCAATCGCTTCCTAAAGTTGAAATGCCCGGTGCGATGTTGATCGGTGATTCTGCTGGTCTGGTCAATGTGCCAAAAATTAAAGGCGTGCACCAAGCCATGCGCTCTGGTTTATTGGCTGCGGAACATCTGGCTGCACAAAACAAAGCGGCATTGTCCTCAGCGGGTTTTGATGCTGTGCTTCGTCAAAGCGAGGTGGTCAAAGAGCTCAAGAAAGTCAGAAACATTCGCCCAGGTTTTGTCAAAGGGCTGTGGGCTGGATTGGCCAGAGCGGCCTTTGAGACAATCACCATGGGCCGGTTTCCAAGCACACTCAACAACCACGCCGACCACGAACAGTATCGAACCCTCGACCAAGGTGGGTTTGATTATGACTGGGTGGAGCGCGATCTTGCCCCGCGCGACCGATTGGCCTCGGTATATTTTGCCGCCACCGAACACGACGAGGACCAGCCGATTCACCTTCAGATCATCGATCCAGACATTTGCTTTGATCGCTGCGCCGAAGAGTATGGCAATCCGTGTACCCGTTTTTGCCCGGCTGGGGTCTATGAGGTGGTCGAAGACGAAAACGGCCAGCGGCTTCAGATCAATGCCGCCAATTGCGTGCACTGCAAGACCTGTGACATTGCCGATCCTTACCAGGTGATCAATTGGGTCACACCCGAGGGGGGTTCTGGCCCCAACTACACCAACTTATAATGGGTGGTCAGATCGTCTTGATCGCCTTGAACGACTGGAAAGGATCCAACGATGTCAACCAATAGTTTTGGTCGTGTACTCACCATCACCACCTTTGGCGAAAGCCATGGCCCCGCGATTGGCTGTGTCATCGATGGTTTCCCCCCAGGCTTTGCCATCACGCCCGAAGAAATTCGTGAGGCCTTGATGCGTCGAGCCACGGGCCAAAGCCGCTGGACCTCCCAGCGCCGCGAAGAAGAGGATGTCAACATTCTCTCAGGCATGTTTGAGGGCCAAACCACCGGTCATCCCATTGCGCTGGTCATTGAAAACACGGATGCGCGTTCCAAGGACTACTCAAAAATCAAAGACCAATTTCGACCCGGGCATGCCGACTACACCTACCATCACAAATACGGCATCCGCGATTACCGCGGCGGTGGGCGGTCCTCTGCCAGAGAAACAGCCATGCGCGTGGCCGCTGGCGCATTCGCGACCAAGTACTTAAAGACCCATCACAACATCACCATCACCGGTTGGATGTCACAGATCGGCTCGGAGGTCTGCGATGAGCAGTTTGATGCCGATGTGATCAACACCAATCCATTTTTTTGTCCCGACGCGAGCCGCATTGAGGCGCTCGAGACGTACATGAAAGCGGTTTGGAAATCCGGCGACTCAGTAGGCGCCAAGGTCAAAGCTCGCGCTGAAGGCGTGCCAGTGGGTTTGGGCGCGCCGGTCTATGCCAAGTTAGACACGGATCTGGCCAATGCGATGATGAGCATCAATGCCACGAAAGGCGTTGAGATTGGCGCAGGCTTTGAGAGCGTGTCGCAACGAGGCACCGAGCACCGCGACGAAATGACACCCGATGGTTTCTTGTCCAATCACGCCGGGGGCATCTTGGGGGGCATCTCCACCGGCCAGCCGATTGAGGTGGCGGTGGCCTTTAAACCCACCTCGTCTTTGCGCTTGGCTGGACAAACCGTTGACGCGCGAGGCGAGGCCACGGAAGTCATCACCACTGGTCGCCACGACCCCTGTGTCGGCATCCGCGCCATCCCCATTGTTGAGGCCATGATGGCCTTGGTGTTGCTGGATCATCTTCTATTGCATCGGGCCCAGTGCGGTGATGTGCCCGCTCAAACCCCAAGAATTCCAACATGAGTCAGACCCACGAGATCACCATTGCGGTGGTGGGCGCGACCGGCGCCGTGGGCGAGGTGGCCTTAGAACTCATGGCAGAAAAATGGGGCAAGCGGGCCAAGGTGTATGCCTTAGCGAGCGAGCAATCTGTCGGGCGTGAGGTGAGTTATGGGCGACAATCTTTGGTGGTCGATGATTTGGCTGGATTTGATTTTAAAGGCTGCGACTA
>CBFHIS010000019.1:17962-25470 GCA_965655975.1 Wenzhouxiangella sp. | reverse complement strand
CATCTGAGCCGCACCCGTAATCATGTTCTTCACATAATCCGCGTGACCCGGACAATCAACGTGTGCATAGTGACGAGAATCAGACTCATACTCAACGTGAGCAGACGCAATCGTAATACCACGCTCACGCTCCTCAGGTGCATTGTCAATCTGATCATACGCACGAGCCTCACCACCGCGAGCCTCCGCACAAACCTTCGTCAACGCAGCCGTCAACGTCGTCTTACCATGGTCAACGTGACCAATCGTGCCAACGTTTACGTGGGGCTTATTGCGTTCAAACTTTTCCTTGGACATTGCCTTACAACTCCGTTGCCTATGTTTAAATTAAAACCGTCTCATCTGGTGCCCACGACTGGACTCGAACCAGTGACCTCTCCCTTACCAAGGGAGTGCTCTACCGCCTGAGCTACGCGGGCCGTTCAGTCAAACAAACTCTTACACCGTCCGTTTTCTCACCACCATCTGCCATGTTCTAAGAGATGGAGCGGGTGATGGGAATCGAACCCACACCATCAGCTTGGAAGGCTGAGGTTCTACCATTGAACTACACCCGCCTCGTTGCTCAATCTGCTCTCGCGGTCTTTGACCACAGGCTTTCCGTAGTCATTGTCGCGTCATCTTCATCACACACCAGCTGGTGTATTCATGGTGGAGGGGGCAGGATTCGAACCTGCGAAGGCATAGCCAGCAGATTTACAGTCTGCCCTCGTTGACCGCTTGAGTACCCCTCCAAAAAAGCACTCTAAAATCAATTGTTTCTCGGCCCAAGCCGGTTGTGCCCAATGCAAACTGGCACAAATTGCGGACGAAGCCAGCAATTGTCGCCCATTTGCTGGCCCGCGTCAACTCAAAAAAGGCAGAAAAATCCCAACCTCCGCGCCTAGACGTTGAATCGAAAATGCATCACATCGCCTTCAGAAACCACATAATCCCGTCCCTCTAGCCGCAATTTGCCGGCCCCTTTCGCGCCTGACTCCCCACCGCATGCCAGATAATCATCAAAAGCGGTGACCTCTGCGCGGATGAAGCCTTTTTCAAAATCGGTGTGGATTCGGCCCGCCGCTTGCGGTGCGGTTGCGCCGCGCGCAACCGTCCAAGCCCGAACTTCTTTGGGTCCTGCGGTAAAAAAGGTCAATAAATCAAGCAAGGCGTAACCCGCTCGAATGAGGCGGTTTAAGCCAGGCTCTGATTGGCCCAAGTCGGCCAAAAACTCTGCCTGATCGGCTGGCTCTAATTGCGCAAGCTCTGCTTCTAGGGCAGCGCTTAACACCACCACCTCGGCTTGCTGCGCTTGGGCGTATGCCCGCACAGCACAGACATGATCGTTGTCTTCTAGGTCTTGGTCAGCCACGTTGGCGACATAGAGTTGGGGCTTGTCGGTAATAAACTGCCAAGGTGCGAGGCTGGCTCGGTCGTCAGTTGACAATTCGGCCGCTCTCAAAGGCTTTCCTTCACCCAGGTGCTCAACCACTCGCCCCAGCAGCTCAGCCAAGCGCTTGGCCTCTTTATCTCCTGAGCGCGTCTGCTTGCTGATCTTCTCGAGTGCCTTTTCGGCTGTATCTAGATCGGCCAAGCCCAACTCAGTATCGATGATCTCGATATCAGAAATCGGATCAATCCGGCCCGAGACATGCGTGATGTCATCGTCTTCGAAGCAGCGAACAATGTGGGCGATCGCATCGGTCTCACGGATGTGGGCTAAAAATTTATTGCCCAGACCCTCGCCCTTCGACGCGCCTTCAACCAAACCAGCAATGTCGACAAACTGCATCATGGTCGGAATGGTTTTTTCCGGATGGACAATCTCAGCCAACTGCGCCAACCGAAGATCAGGCACCGCAACCATACCCACATTGGGCTCGATGGTGCAAAAGGGATAGTTCTCTGCGGCAATTTCTGCTTTCGTTAAGCAGTTAAACAGGGTTGATTTGCCCACATTTGGCAAGCCCACAATTCCACACTTAAAGCCCATGACTCACACCCATCTAAATGTTGATTGATACTTATTTTGAATCGGTATGCAATTCGCAAACCGCTCGGTCGCTCTGGCCTGAGAGCCACATTGGAATCACTGGGATCGATCGATCGATTGCAGCCTCGATAGCTGCTTGGTCCTCAGCGCTGGGACGGCCCAATACCCATGGCGTGACCTGCTCTCGCTGTCCGGGGTGACCGATGCCAATCCGCAAACGCCAAAACCCATCTCCGCCCAAATGCGAAAAGGCACTTCTTAGGCCATTGTGGCCGCCATGCCCCCCACCCCACTTCAGACGAATGTCGCCAGGTGGCAGATCCAAATCATCGTAAGCCACCAACACATGCGCCATTGAAATGTCATAAAAATCCCGAACGGCACGCAGGGCCTGGCCAGAGTCATTCATAAAAGTTTCTGGCTTTAATACGACCAATTCCGCACCCGCGACTTTGATCTTATCAACCTCGCCAAATAGCTTTTTGTTGGGCCGAAGATGAAAAGAATGGGCTTTTCCTAGGGCGTGCAAAAACCAAAACCCGGCGTTGTGCCGGGTTTTGTCGTACTGAGCGCCCGGATTACCGAGCCCTGCGATAAGCCAACGATCGGCCATTGGCGACCTTAGCTCTCTGCGCCGTCCTCAGAACCATCCGCTGCCGGCTCTGAAGCTGGGGCTGATGCGTCCTCTCCAGCCTCAGCGGCCTGAGCATCAGATTCTGCTGCTGCAGCTCCGGTGCCTTGACTCTCACGAATAAACAAGGTGGTGACAACCGCCATGTCATTTTCTGGATCGTTCTCGATGGCTGGAATGGTCACACCCGTTGGCAGCTTGATGTGACTTAGCATGATGCTCTCACCCGGGTTGAGGGTGGCCAAATCAATCTCCAAATACTCGGGCAAGTCTTTTGGTAGCGCCGAGATTTCGACTTCGGTCATCTGATAGGAGACGACCACGCCAGCTGCCTTGGCGGCAGGTGATGTCTCTTCATTCACGAAGTGCAAGGCCACGCTGATGCGAATTTCTTCATCATCACGAATGCGCTGAAAATCCACGTGGTTAATGAAGGGCTTGAATGGGTGACGCTGCAAATCACGCAAAATCACTTTCTGCGCTTTGTCACCCACGTTGAGTTCCAAGACCGAAGACTGGAACGCCTCTTCCTCAACCGCGTGGATCATGTAGTTGTGATCGAGCGTGACCATGGCTGGTTCGCGACCACCACCATAAATGATGGCGGGCACACGGCCTGCGCGGCGTAGGCGGCGGCTCGCACCCTTCCCTACATCTTCGCGCAGCTCAGCCAGAATTTTGTATTGTTTTGACATGGCTTTAGATTCCTAATGCATTTAAGTTTGATTTTCTTCCAATACCGCAAGGTCCGCGACCAGATCTTGCAGCCAAGCCCACTAGTATAGCGCTCAATCATGCCCGAAGAGAAGCCCCTGACCACAAATTTTGTGGAATTATGCACCCCTCATTGGGAACTGCTACACTCTGGTTGGTGTCTGAATGGCCAGAACCATTCGACAGCCAGACCAAACCACTCGAACAATCCATTAGCTTAGTGAAGTTTTAAGGAGAAGAGACCATCATGAATCAGCCCTACCAAACCACGACCGCTCAAGGCCGCTCGATAGAGGTTGATGAGGGCGCACGCCGTGTGCTCAGAAACACTTGGAATTTGTTGGCCATGACCTTGCTCTTTAGCTCGGGCATGGCGTTGTTTGCCATGCAAGCTGGCTGGGGTTACCCGGGACCCATTGTTGTATTGGCAGGCTATTTTGGCTTGTTGTTTTTAACCGCCAAATTGAGAAACTCGGCTTGGGGCGTGTTGGCTGTCTTTGCGCTGACAGGCTTCATGGGCGCAACGTTCGGACCCATCTTGAACGCCTACATGGTGGGCTTTAGCAATGGCTCGGCCTTGGTGGCCTCGGCGTTTGGCACCACCGCCGTCGCGTTTGTTGGCTTGTCTGCGTTCGCGCTGACCACCAAAAAAGACTTCAGCTTCATGGCGCCCATGCTCTTTGTTGGCATCTTGGTCGCTTTCGTCTGCGGCTTAATTGCACTGTTTTTCCAACTCAGCGCGCTGAGTCTGGCCGTCAGTGGCATGTTCTCGCTCCTGATGTGTGGGCTGATCTTGTTCCAAACCCAGCAAATTATTCGGGGTGGTGAACGCAACTACATTATGGCCACGGTCACCCTGTTTGTTTCGATTTATAACCTCTTTTCTAGCTTGCTCCATTTGTTTGGATTCATGTTCGGCGAAGAATAGGAATTGACATCAACTGGCCCCTCGCCCTGCGAGGCGGGTGGGCCATTTGGTTCTGATCCGAACCTACTTCGCCAAACCCTTCTTGTCGCTCTATTTCTTTTTTGTTTTAGGCGTGATGGTCCTGCACGATCCAACGAGCGATCTTCTCTGAACAGGCAGGCGCCAAACCCAAGCCATTGCGAAAATGACCGGCGTTTAGCCACAAACTAGGCCAGCCCTCACAGAGTTGACCTAAGGCGGGTTGATCAGACCCCAATCCCGGACGGTGACCAGTCCATTGATAGACCATTCGATCAGGTCTCAGCGCTGGCCAAGTTTGTTCAGCGCACTCAGCCATTTGAATATGGGCAGCTTTTGTCGGTGCATACTCGAACCCAACATCCTCAAGTGTGGAACCCACCAACACGTGGCCATCGGCTCTAGGTATCAAGTAACCTTGACCTGTATTGATGATTTGCTTGGGCGCATCAGAAGGCTTGAGTCGATACAACAGAATTTGACCACGTCTGGGCCGAATACCCAATGGATTGAGCCCTGAGTCAATCAGGATCGCATCGGTCCAAGCACCTGCAGCCAGCACCACCTGATCGCTGATCCAAGGCTCTCCCTGCATGGGGTGGACTTCGATGCGCTCATCACCGAGTTGCTTGAGGCGATGAACGGCCCGGTGAGCCTTGAGCGATACACCCATGGCTTGCAAGGCACCAATCAGGGCACGGCCCAATCGCGGATTTCTGATTTGCGAAATATCGGGCAGATGCAATGCTGGCCAATTGGGATGTGGCAGTCTGGCATCAAAATCCGCTCGAACCCCGACCTTAACTTGTTTGTTGGTCGTGTTTGCCCAATGCTTGGCAGACTCAACAAAGTCAGTGTGTGCAGGATCTCCACTCAACAAGAGTCCAGTCTTTTGATACTCACATCTCACACCACTTAGGCGTTCAATGTGTGGCACCCACTGATCCAGCAACACGCATGAGTGCGCCACCATCTGTTCGACCCAGTCACCGTACTTCCATGGTGGCACTGGCGCCAAAATGCCGCCACCCGACCAACTGGACTCTTGAGAGAATTCACCCGCATCACACACGGTGACTCGCATGCCCAAGCGAGCCAGAGCATATGCGCTCATCAAACCCACCACACCCCCGCCAATGACCGATACCGAGCCAAGCGCAGTGGGTTTGTGGTGCACGTGATCCGCCGCTTGTTTCAAATGGCCTAAAAATTATGGGGTTTTTGACGATTGGTTCGACGATTGGCCCAATGATTGGGCGGAGGTCTTAGGTTGGGGCACAAACCCCTCGATTAAGATCAATATCACACCGACCACAATGGCGCTATCGGCCACATTAAAAGCCGGCCAATGGTAGCCCGCCACGTGGACATCGATGAAATCGACCACGTAGCCCCATCGCATACGATCGATTAAATTGCCAAGCGCTCCCGACAAAATCAGTGCAATCGCCGCAGGCAGAAGCCGCGCTTGGTTGGGCAAGCGTTTTAGCCACACCAACAAAATTGCCATGATCACCACAGCCGCGCCACTTAAAAACCAACGTTGCCAGCCACCCGCGTCCGCCAAAAAACTAAACGCGGCGCCACTGTTGTGTGCAAGAGTTAGGTTTAACCAAGAAGTGATTGGCTGGGCTCGATAGAGATCGAGCTGGGTGCTCGCCAAGTGCTTGGTCCAGAGGTCCAAGGCCATCAAGGCCAGCGCCAACAACAACCAAGCCGCAAAGCGCGTCAATTGCATTTGCTTGGCCACTACCCCCATCGCCGCAACTCCCCCGGGCCATCGACATTCTTAACACAGCGTGCGCAGAGTTCCGGATGGGCCTCATTCGAGCCCACCGTGGTTGAGTGGTGCCAGCAACGCGTGCACTTTTCTGCTTGGCTGGCAATCAACGCCGCTTTCAACGAATGGCCCTCAATCTCGGTGACCAAGTTGGGCGCTGTCACTTCACCAAGCTCGACAGAGGCGGTTAAGAAAATAAAACGCAACTCATCGCCAACTCGCGCCAGATCATCGGCGAGCTGGCCATCGGCTTCCAGGACGACCTCAGAGGCCAAGGATGAACCAATCGCGCCTTCTCTGCGCAACCGCTCTAGCTCAGGGCCAATGGCTTCTCTAACCCCTCGGATGCGCTCCCACATTTCCTCTTCTGTGACATCCATCTTCATCTGGCTTGATGCCAGAGGCGGGTACCACGTCTCCATGGCAACAAACGCCCCCCGCTGACCGGGCATGCTGCCCCAAATTTCTTCAGCGGTGAATGGGCAAATGGGTGAGAGCCACCGGACCAAGGCTTCCAGAATATGCATCATTGCTGTTTGTGCCGAACGCCTCGCTGGGTGATCACTGGGCAGGGTATACAAACGGTCTTTGATGATGTCGAGATAAAAAGAACCCATGTCCGATGAGCAAAAGTGATGAAGCTTTTGATAAATCAATGGGAAACGATAATTGGCATACGCATCGGTGATTTGATCTTGTAGCTCGGAAGCCAAGCCCACCACATAACGATCCAGCGGCAATAAGTCTTTGGTGTCCATCAAATGGGTTTGAGGATCAAAATCAGCCAAATTGCCCAACAAGAATCGAGCGGTGTTGCGGATCCTGCGGTAAGCATCAGACACCCGCTTCAAAATCTCATCGGAGACATGCATCTCTTGACGGTAATCGGCTGCAGCGACCCAAAGCCTCAAGACATCGGCACCGAGTGAATTCACCACAGTTTGTGGCGCGACCACATTGCCCATGGACTTCGACATCTTCCGACCATTGGCGTCAACGGTAAAGCCATGAGTCAGCACTTGGCGATACGGCGCAACACCATGCATGGCCACCGATGTCAGAAGCGATGACTGAAACCAGCCACGGTGCTGATCGCTGCCCTCCAAATACAAATCAGCTGGTCGAGACAACTCAGGATACTGATCGAGCACGCAGTGATGACTGACGCCTGAATCAAACCAGACATCCAAAATATCAGGCACGGCCTCATAGGTGGCCTCATCAACCCCCAGCCGCTTAGCAATGTCGGCTTCGTACCAGACATCCACACCTTCTGCTTCAACCAGTTCTGCAAAGGCTCTGAGTAACTTGGGCGTGTCTGGATGTGGTTGTTGGTTTTGTCGATCAACAAACAAGCCCAGAGGCACCCCCCATGTTCTTTGTCTGGAGATACACCAATCGGGCCTGGATTCAATCATTGAGGCGATGCGTTCTTTGCCCCATTCGGGGACCCAGCGGACGG
>CBFHIS010000019.1:0-17862 GCA_965655975.1 Wenzhouxiangella sp. | reverse complement strand
AACACCCCACGGCCATCGATTGGATTAACGACATCCAACCCATAAACCTGGCCCACCTCAAAATCCTCTTGTCCATGCCCTGGCGCGGTGTGTACGGCACCTGTCCCCGTTTCTGTGGTGACATGCTCACCCAAGATCACAGGCACCTCGTGGCCATTGTAGGGATGGTGAAGCCGCATATGCTCAAGCGCCTCGCCCTTGATTTGGCCAAGAACCTCTGGGTTTTGGAGGCCAATGCGCTCACACACCGCCTCGGTGAGTGCTTTGGCCACCACCAAATCAAGCGTGCGCTGATTCCCTGAAGCGTCGGCTTGCTGGCCACGGACCAGAACATAATCGAGTACTGCATTCAAACAAACCGCTTGGTTGGCTGGAATGGTCCAAGGCGTGGTGGTCCAAATCACCACGCCGGCATGCTCTGCCAACTCAGCCACACCGAATGCATCTGCCAAAGCGCTGGTGTCGACTGCTGGGAACAACACATCGATCGCTGTGGAATTTTTCTCGTCGTATTCAATCTCAGCTTCGGCCAATGCCGAACCACAATCAAAACACCAATGAACCGGTTTGACGCCTCGCTTTAAATGCCCACGCTCAACAATCTGCGCCAAGGCACGTAGCATGTTGGCCTCATAGGAAAAATCTCTGGATGCGTAACGGTTGGACCAATCCGCCAACCCGCCCAGCCGAATGAAGTCCTCGCACTGGTTGTTGATTTGCTTGTCAGCATACTCACGACATTTGGCGCGAAACGCTTTGGCGTCTACCTTCTGACCGACTTTTCCAATCTTTTTTTCCACCTGCAACTCAATCGGCAGGCCGTGACAATCCCATCCAGGCACAAAGGGCGCTCTGAAACCAGCCAACAAGCTCGACCGGACCACAATGTCTTTAAGTATCTTGTTGACGGCATGTCCGATGTGGATATCGCCATTGGCGTAAGGGGGCCCATCGTGCAAGACAAAGGCGGGTCGATCTTGGGTCGCCTCGGCAATCGCTTCATACAGCCGAGCGTTTTGCCAGGTCGCCAACATCCCGGGTTCACGATTGGCCAGTTGCGCCTTCATCGGGAAGTCCGTCTGCGGCAAATTGATGGTGTCTTTGTAGTCCATTGTGTTTACTTTTTGGTTGCTTAGTGTTTGTTGGGCATTAGGTGTTCGTGATATCCAGCGCCATTCGAGCCTGATCTGCATCGCAATGCATTTGTTCGACCATGGCATCAAGTGAATCAAATTTCTCCTCAGAGCGGATGAAGCACTCGAACTCAACGGTCAAATGTTGGCCGTACAAGGAGCCATCATAGTCAAAAAGGTGCGCTTCCAACAGCCAATTTTTTCCGCCCACGGTCGGACGCAGACCCAGACTGGCCACACCCGGATGATTTTTAAGGCCTGTGACTTCCTCAGCACTCACTCTAACAGCAAAAACGCCCCTGAGAGCCGGCGGCAATGGGGGCCTAAGGTTGACCGTGGCGTAACCCAATTGACGGCCGAGCTGTTGGCCACGCAACACTCGACCGCTGATGGCATAGGGCCTTCCCAGCATTTGTTTGGCCACTGCGAGTTCACCTTGGCCCAATAGGTCTCGCAAACGGGTAGAAGAGACGCGTTCGCCAAAGTATTCAACAGCGCCCACTGGATGCACTTCAAATCCTTTTTGAGCCCCCAAGCGGCGGAGCATATCCACATCACCCATGGCCTTGGCACCAAACCGAAAATCCTCTCCCACGATCACATGACAAGCGCGGGCTTGTCCAACAATCATTTGGTCAACGAATGCCTCAGGACTCAATGCAGCGAAGGCATGATTGAATCGGCGCATCAACAGCCGCTCGATGCCCAGACGCCGGCAATGGATGATTTTGTCGCGAACCGACATCAAACGCAAAACTGGATGGGCGGGATCAAACACCGTAGCCGGAAGTGGCTCAAAACACATGAGAGAGGGCGCCAAACCGAGTGGCTTGGCCAATGCGTGCATGCGATCAATCAATGCGCAGTGCCCCAAATGAAGCCCATCGAAATTGCCGATCACGACAGCCGCATCGCGCTCGGTGGAAGGATTGGCAGGGCGGGTTCGGATCAGGTCCATGGGTGAGCCATATTCTAGCGGGTTTGCTCAACATTGGGGCGGTGGAGATCTCGCGGGCGCACACCAAAAAGCCATAAAACAGTAGCGAATAGGGCTGCACCGGTCGCGACGAACAACGCCAATCGCCCAACGCGCTCAAAGAGCGTCCAAGCCACCCACTCCTCGGTGGCCGGCACACCGAGCAAAAGACCCAGTCCCATCACCAAACCCGCCACACTCACAGCCACGATGCGCTTTGGCGCCACCTTGGGTGCCAAGCCAACTTTTTTCAGATGAAACCACAACAAACCAGCATTGAGCCAAGCGGTGACGCTGGAGGCCATGGCCAAACCGACATGAAGCCCAGGATAACTCGCCAAGGCATTCATCAGGCCACCACTGAAATCAAAACCACTCCACCAAGCGACCATCATTAAAACAAAGATGACGTTGAGCACCATATTGGTCACCAAAGCCACCACCGCCACACGCACTGGGGTCTTGGCATCCTGGCGGGAAAAGAAAGCCGGCGAGAGAACCTTCACCCCAATGAATCCTGGCAACCCAACGCAATACGCCATCAGCGCCCAGGCGGCCATTTCGACATCAGAAAGCCCAAATGCCCCATAGTTAAACAGCGTTGCAATGGTCGGGCCAGCCAACACAGCCAAGCCAATGGCGGATGGCAAGCCGATCACCCACCCCATCCACAACGCCCAATCCAGTGTCGATCGAAACTCGGCTGTGTCTTGGCGCGCGTGCAGTCGCGACAGTGTCGGCAAAATCACGGTGGATAAGGCGACACCGAATAAACCCAACGGAAACTCCATCAACCGGTCAGCGTAATACAGCCAAGAAATGCTGCCCACCATGAGCAATGAGGCGATTAAGGTATCGAGCAACAAGTTGATTTGGGCAACCGATGAACCAAACAAAGTCGGCACCATTAACTTTAGGATGCGCCGAACTCCTGGATGAGAAAAATTTGGCCAAGGTCTCGGGATCACGCGGTGGCGCACCAACAGTGGCAACTGAATGGCCAATTGCAAGACACCAGCCACCAACACCCCCCAAGCCAAGGCCTTGATCGGCGGATCGAAGTACTGACTAAACGCCACCGCAGCCGTGATCATGGAGATGTTTAATAAAGCGGGGGTGAGTGCCGGCAATGCGAATCGGCCCAGGGTGTTCAAAATGCCACCGGCCAACGCCGTCAGCGCAATAAATAAGAGGTAGGGAAAGGTCACCCGAAGCATATCGGTCGCCAGCATCAGCTGGGTCGGGTCGTCCAAAAATCCCGGTGCAAATAGCCGAATCACCCAGCCAGCACCCCACATGCCCAATACCGTGATAATCAACAACACCGCCAGCAACGAACCGGTGGTGGCATCAATCAGCTCACGCAGCGCCGCATGGTCTCCTTTTTCCTTGTATTCATTGAGAACGGGAACAAACGCCAGCGAAAAGGAACCCTCGGCAAACAGGCGGCGCAGGAAGTTGGGGATCTTGAAAGCCACCACAAAGGCGTCCATCGCCAACCCCGCTCCAAACCAGCGCGCCAGCACCACATCGCGTGCAAACCCCAGAATTCGAGAAACGAGGGTCATCGAACCGAAATTGAAGGTGTGACGCAATAAACTCATATCATGCCCATTTGGCTTGACTGTCAGCCCAAATCATCTGACAATACTCGGCTATCTTTACTAAAAACCCTGTACCCAGGAGTCAATCGTGGCCAATAGTGTTTCAGCCCGCAAGCGGGCCCGTCAGTCAGAACGTCATCGTCAGCACAACGCAGCGCTGCGCTCGCACGTTCGGACTCAAATCAAAAAAGTCCTGAAAGCCATTGAAGCAGGCGATCAAAATGCAGCCAAAGAGGCCTATGCCTCAGCGGCACCTGCCATTGATCGCTCTGTCTCCAAAGGCATTATGCACGCCAATAAGGCGGCGCGACACAAATCTCGGCTGAACCAGCACATCCGAGGCATGCAAGCCTAATCGGTTTTTGTGATGCCATCACAGACACCCGCTGAGCAATCACATCACTGCTTAGTGGGTGTTGATGGATCAGCGCTGAGTCAACAAGCCTTTTGCCATGCCAGAGACATGATCTCTCACGCAGGTGGCACGCTGAGCGCTGTGGCTGTCATTCACAGCCCAGCCATTGTGTTGGCTGACCCCAAAGACCGCGAAGGCCTCATTACAGCAGAACGTCTTCGCTTGGCCAATTGTCTAACAGATCTCACCACTGAGAATCCCTCAGGCCACCCCAATGCTGAAGTGCTAACCGAAATTTTAGAGGGAGACCCTGTCTCTGAACTCCTGGCCTATGCCAAACAAAAGGGCGTGAATCACATTGTGCTGGGGCATCGCAGCAAAGGACCGATTGAAACATTACTGATGGGATCGGTGGCGAAGGCCATCGTCGATGCCGCAACATGCACTGTCACGGTGGTGCGCTAAAACCCACCCGTGACCGATAGACCACCATCGGCAGTGATCACCTGCCCAGAAAGCCAACCAGAATCTTCCCCAGCCAAAAAAGCAATCACTCGAGCGATGTCTTCTGGTTCGGCCAATCGCTGCAACGGTGTGGTGGTTTCGAAATACCGCACCATTTTTTCATTTTCTAGTAATGCTTGAGCAAAATCGGTCTTGACCAAACCCGGCGCGACCGCATTGACGCGGATCCCCTGTGGGCCGAGCTCTAGGGCCAAGTTTCTGACCAACTGATTTTCTGCTGCTTTGGACATGCCATAGACACCAATCGCACGGTTGCCAAATTGTCCGGCAATTGAGGAGACAAACACAACACTTGGCGCCGGCGTTTTTTTCATGGCGGGCGTGGCCAAATGCGCCAGGCGCATGGACGCATACACATTGTTTCTCATGATCACATCAAAGGCTTTTTGATCGACCTGATCGGATGGCCCATAGACAGGGTTGCTCGCTGCATTGACAATCAGCGCATCGATTCGTCCATACGCTTTTAGCGTGCCCTCAATCAGTGCCTCGAGTTGTTCTTCATGGCCAATGTGGCAAGCAATGGCAACAGCCTCACCCCCACTGGCCTTAATCTCATCAACCACCAGCTGGCAGCTGTCTTGATTGCGACTTGACACCACCACGCGATGGCCTCGTTTGGCCAACAGCAATGCCGCGCTTTTGCCAATGCCGCGGCTTGAACCCGTGATGATGGCAACCGGCTGGTCTTGCTGGTCTTGGCTGGATGTGTTCATAGTGGCTCCTGTGGATTGGTTGAATTCTTTATGCAAATGTATGCTGCATCGGGTCTTCGAGGTGGCGGATACAATTGAGCTCTTGCAATTGCCATCGGCCGTTGTTGAAAGACAACTCAGTCACCGAGGCATTGTACAGGCTGACATTGCAGTCACGCTGCCACGCCAATGGTTCGTTCAGTGCGTGAGCCGCCATGGTGCTGATCACCCCAGCCGAGGTCACCGCGACCACCGTCTCACCAGTCGCGACCCGTCTTTCCCAATCCAGCAATGGTCGAGTCACGCGCTGGAAGAATGCATCCCACTGACCATTGTGCTCACAAATCAGCCCACCCGACTGCCAATGAGACAGCACTTCCGGAAACCAAGATAAAAATGTTTGCAGATAATCTTTGGGGTTAGCAAAGGCCGAGTCATCTGGAACCGACAACCCCAATGCGTTGGCTTGAGCCAAAGCAGAACCAATCAGTTGATCGACGGTGTATTCGTTGAGGTCCGGCTCCACCTCTTTTTTTACTAAAGCCTGCAGGCCATCAACGGTTTGATGGTGGCGCTTGAGCGAACCAAGCCAAACCGTTTCAAACACACCATAATCGGACAGCAACCGCTGGCCGAGTGCTCGGCTTTGTCTCCACCCAAGGTCGGAGAGTCGATCATAATCGTCGGTGCCCAAAGACCCTTGGCCATGTCTGACCAACACCAAACGGCCCGTACTTTGTGTGGGCTCGATCACGCCCCGCACTGCCCACCGCGACGGGCCAGATATTGTTGGTGGTAGTCCTCCGCACGCCAAAAAGTCGCCGCTGGCTCCACAATGGTGGCGATGGGCGCGACAAACCGACCGGCTTGGTCGAGTCTTTTCTTAATGGCATCGGCCAACTCGTGCTGCGCTTGATTGTGAACAAAGATCACCGAGCGGTATTGGCGCCCCACATCTGGGCCTTGACGATCGACTTGAGTGGGATCATGCAGTTCGAAAAAAGCCTGGACCAGTGCCTCATAGCTGATGAGGGCTGGATCAAAGACCACTTCCACCACCTCAGCATGACCCGTGGTCCCCGTACAAACTTGCTCGTAGGTGGGCTCTTGGGTGCTACCCCCCATATAGCCCACTGTGGCATCGATGACGCCCTCTAGCTTCCGAAACCGTGCCTCCACACCCCAGAAACACCCCGCCCCGAACGTTGCTTTCTCAAATGTTCCTGTCACTGAACCGTGCTCTGCTGCATTCATTAAAAAACCTCCACCACCCAAGGATGCTTATTAGGGTGCTTATTTTATCCAAACCAGTCGCGGTACAATGAGGTTGTGATGCGAAACGACACTTTCCTCTGGCACGACTACGAAACCTTTGGCGCCAACCCGAGATCCGATCGACCCTGTCAGTTTGCTGCTTTGCGGACCAACGACAAACTCGAACCGATTGAATCGCCGACCATTGTTTACTGCCAACCTGGGATGGATACTCTGCCACACCCCGGTGCATGTCTTGTGACTGGCATTACACCACAATATGCCTTGAGCAAAGGCGAGACGGAGCCGCGTTTTGCTCAGCAAATTCTCGATATGATGAGTCGACCCGGCACTTGCGTGGTCGGCTACAACAACTTCCGGTTTGATGATGAAATCACCCGCCATTTGTTTTGGCGCAACTTCCTAGACCCCTACGCTCGCGAATACGCCAATGGCAACTCGCGGTTTGACCTCATCAATGTGCTGCGACTGACCCGTGCACTTCGACCTGAGGGCATCTGCTGGGCAGATTACGAGGACGGCCAACCCAGCTTTCGGTTAGAGGACTTGGCCAAAGCCAATGGCTTGGACACCGACTGTGCGCACGATGCCTTGGTGGATGTGGAGAACACACTGGGTTTGGCGCAACGCCTACTCAAGCAGCAACCCAAGCTCTGGGCGTGGGCGCTTGAGCTGAGAGATAAGACACGCGTGGATGGCTTGTTGGCAGAAGGCGAGCCTCTCATCATGGCCAGCTCATTTTTTGCCAAAAGGCCAGGCTCGGTGAGCGTCGTGCTGCCCTTTGCCCGCCACCCCAAGATCAACAATCAATGGCTTGCTTGGGATCTGGCCCATGACCCAGCGGTGGCCCTGAGTGGTTCAATCGACGACTGGAAAGCGCAACTGGCAGGGACTCAGGATCTAGGAAACATGGCCCAAGCCAGACTTCCAGTGACCACCATCAAGATCAATCAATGTCCAATGCTCGCACCCCTATCGGTGGCGGATCTCGACACTCAGATTCGACTGGAGCTTGATTTGGAGCAGATTGGCCACCACCGAACCCAGTTTTCCAGCAACCCAGACTGGGGCCGTCAACTCAGCCAGGTGTTTGCTGACAGACCGCCTTTTGCTCAGGGCGATATGGACCCAGAAGCCAATTTATATGGCGGCTTTGTCCCCCGCCAAGACCAAGCCTTGGTCCGTCAAGTCTCCAAGATGGACGGCCCCGACTTGGCTGACTTGGATGAAGCCTTCAGCGATGCTCGGCTCAATACCCTGCTGTTTCGCTACCGAGCCAGGCATTACCCAGCGTCTTTGAGTGCCGAAGAACAGGCCCGCTGGCTGGCGGACTGCCGGCAGCGGTTGATTATCGGTGTTCCAGGAGGTGGGCTGACGCTGACTGAGTTCCATTCAGAGGTGGCGCAGTTGGCCGAAGACCACCCTGAGCAGCAGTCCTTGGTCGATGCGCTCCGAGCCTGGCCCGAAGAGATCAATGTACCCGCTTTGACCTGAACGAAAATTCAAGCACTTAGCGGATGTTTGTGCAGTACTACCTGCGGAGTTTATGCACAAGCCACTGATTCCTCACTTAACACTTTTGTGACGCTTGCCGAACCGCATTATTTAACTTGCAAGTAACTGAATTTACGTTCTTTTTTGGATTGTATAAATTTTGTCCAAAACGCTCCGAGTGCGGTAACAAAACCCACGGCTCCACTTTGCTCACAGTGTTATCCACAGCCTGTGTGGATAACATTTTGATAGCCCGTCGCGCGCACTCAAGCGTGTTGATAATGCCCCGGTTCCATCAACGGCAATTGCAGGGTTTCTGGCTCTGAAATTGACCCAATGGGGCGAGTGGACAGCGCGCGGCGCAAAATCGCATCTGAGCGGGGAGAGACCCACTCCACCACCGTCCCATCATCGAACTGCATCATCAACACCATGGGGGGTTGTCCGGCCCGTCCGGGCTTGGCCACCACGGCCTGTATGGTCTTACCCACAATCTGATCACGAAAAGTGCGTGTTGAACTCATCGCACCGCGCTTGTCTGCACGCTGATGGATTGGGGTCACATTGGACTGTTTCATGCGTTTCTCCTGGCTGATGTCTCTATAAGGCCTTTGCGTTTTGCTTGGGCTCAGGGTCTATTAAACGACATGGTTTTCTCAAAACATGAGAAGCCAAAAAAAATTGACAGGCTCGCTTTTATGGAGATTTTCTGACTTGATCAACACCATTTGTCCGATGCCTCCAAGCGGTCTGACAGCCCTAATCTTAAAAGCGGCATCCATTGGCTTTGGGTGCATATGATCTAACCAAGCGATTTTTGGTTAGCGATACCCAACTGGTAAGGAGTTATGCATGAAAATTCAATCGTTTCTATCCATCACACTGGCCACACTGATTTTGGCTGTTTTCCTCAACACGGCGGCTCTGGCACAAGTGGGGCGGGTTGACATCAATAGTGCCACCGCAGCGGAGATAGCACAGGTCCTGGTTGGCATTGGGCCTTCGAAGGCAGAGGCCATCGTTGCCTATCGCGAAGAATTTGGACAGTTTGAAGATGTTGATGAGCTGATCAATGTCAGAGGCATTGGGCTTCGCACGGTGGATCAAAACAGAGACCGGCTGAGCTTGGGTACTGACCAACCCTGAGGCTTTTCAGAGGCTTGGCAAGCGATCAATCGCTTGTCAGGCTTCGTTTATGGCATGACCTGCCGGGAACCAAACGCATGCGCCAAGGTGGATCGGTCGGTGTGTTCAAGCTCTCCCCCCAACGGCACGCCTTGGGCCAAGCGGGAGACGCGCACACCCTCTCGATTGGCCATTTCACGCAGGTAATGCGCCGTGGCTTCACCTTCCACCGTTGTATTGGTGGCAATAATCATCTCTTCGATGGGCTCTTTTTCCAGGCGTGCTGCCAAGTCTGACAAACCCAATTCATCTGGCCCGATGCCATCGAGTGGGGAGAGCCGACCCAACAAAACAAAATATCGACCGCGAAAACCAGTCGCTCCCTCAATGGCCAGCACATCGGCTGGGCTTTCGACCACACACAAAATCGATGCATCGCGGTCTGGGTTGCGGCAGATCTTGCAACTCGGTTCCACAGTGAAGTTTCGACACGATTGGCAGCGTTGGATTAATTCCATGGCCTGCGCCAATGCCTGACCAAGCCGGCGACCACCTGCCCTGTCTCTCTCCAGCAACTGAAGCGCCATGCGCTGCGCCGAGCGTTTGCCCACACCCGGCAGACACCGTAAGGCATCTAGCAACTCATCAAAGGGATCGGTGCTCAAGGGCCTCAGACCATTCAATCGTTAAGGCAATTGGAACCCGGGTGGTAAATTCAGCCCACTGGTCAAGCCCGACATCTTCTCTTGGCTGGTTTCTTGGACTTTATTGATCGCATCGTTGATGGCAGCAGCCACCAAATCTTCAATCATTTCTCGGTCATCTCCAATCTCTGGATCAATACTGACCCGTCTGACTTCATGCCGGCCATTCATCGTGATCGACACCAAGCCACCGCCGGCTTGCCCGATCACTTCCAGTTGCCCCAGTTCCTCTTGGGCTTTTTTCATCTGCTCTTGCATCTTTTGCGCCTGTTGCATGAGCTGTGCAATATTTCCTTTCATGGCTAATGGCTCCTTGTGTCAACCGGTCGAACAGACTCTGGAACAATGGTTGCATCAAAACGTTTCTTGAGTTTTTGGATCACCGGGTCAGACTCAATCGCCGCCTGCGCGCTTGATTGAGCCTCTTCGACTTCTTGGTGGGCCAGTTCGGCAGGTGTCTGCTGATCGTGCTGATCCACCGCTTGGATAATGACTTGTACCGCCAAACCATAATGCTCAGACAGCGCTTTTGACAGCGTCTCTTGGAAGCGCTGTGTCATCAAGATCTTGTCATCACTGGCGACATTAAAATGAATCTTGTTATCTGTCACAGCCGATATCACCAAAAGACCCGCCACGGCCTTGACCGACCCATTGATGGGTAAAGTCTCTAATACAGACGACCATGCCTGTGGTGTGAGTTCCAATTTGCCCGTTGCTGTGGGCTTGGCCTCTTTTGGAGGGCTACCATCGTCAGCTGCGGGCTGTTGATTAGAGCCACCAGTCGATGACATAGAGCCCTGGCTGGCCGGCTGGAACGCAAACAGTCTCAATATGGTCATCTGGCAACCAGTGATTTCGCTGGGTGCCAATTTCAAATCTTCTCTTCCGGTGACAGTGATTTGATAAAACAACTGCACATCTTCGGGATCGAATTTAGAAGCCAGCCCAACCAACTCATCCCAGTCGTGTCGGCTGTCGTCTCGATAATCGGGCAGTTGTTGGATCAAGCCAATTCGGTGCAGCGCCTCTGCCAAATCACTCAGCAACTGCCTCATATCACGCGCCTGCGCGAAAACTTCTTGGACAATGGCAATGGCATCGCCTGGGCGGTTGGCGGCCAAGGCCTGCAACAAACCCTGCACATGCCTTTGCTCCACACTTCCCAACATTTCTTGAACGCTGGCTTCCGTGAGCTCGTCCTCTGCAACCAAAGCTTGGTCCAAAAGGCTTAAGCCATCGCGCATGCTGCCATCGGCTGCCACCGCCAAGTGCCTAAGTGCATCTGCGGGTGCATCAAAACCCTCGGCTTTACAAATCTCGGCCATTTGGTCGCCAATTTGGTCCACCGACAAGCGGCGCAAGTTGAACTGAAGGCACCGAGACAAAATGGTCACTGGAATTTTTTGTGGATGGGTTGTTGCCAAAACAAACTTCACATGCTCAGGTGGCTCTTCGAGCGTCTTGAGCAAAGCGTTGAAGCTGTGATTGGAGAGCATGTGCACCTCATCGATCAAATAGACCTTGAAGCGTCCCTGCGCTGGCGCATACTGCACGTTGTCCAAAATATCGCGGGTGTCATCAACTTTGGTTCGAGAGGCGGCATCAATTTCTAAGAGATCGACAAACCGGCCCTCATCAATGGCGACGCAGTGATCGCAAACGCCACAAGGTGTGGGCGTGATCCCCTCGAGACAGTTTAGAGACTTCGCCAAAATTCTGGCAATGGTGGTCTTACCCACACCCCGTGTCCCTGTGAACAAAAAGGCATGATGAACCCGGCCCTGTTCGAGCCCGTGCGTGAGCACCTTGACCACGTGGTCTTGCCCGACCAACTCAGAAAAAGTCTTCGGGCGCCATTTCCGTGCAAGAACCTGATAACTCACGTTTTAACTGATCCAGTTTGATTCATTGGGTGTGTGGGATAACCATCAAGTTTAGCCCTCAAGTGTACACGATCACAGTAAATCTGGGCCGAGCGTTGGCAATTTTCAAAGGACTCTGGGATAATTGTGGTTGGTGGTCCTCACTGGTCTTCCCACACCGCTTCTGTTGTGAACCCCGTCAGGCCCGGAAGGGAGCAGCGGCAACGATGGACGCGGGTGCTGGGGTCGGGCTGGTGGGGGCCACCTCTTCTGTCTGGCCACCCCACCCCGCTATACTGGTATCAGTTCTCGCATCACTTTGATTTTTTTGAAAGGTCCGTTATGAGCACAACCACTGCCCCAAGTATTGCCCTGAATCGCCTGTTTAAGCACACCGCCGCCTTTGGAGTCGTCTTGGCACTCTTATTGGCTTGCCTGACAAACCTCGCCTTTGCTCAAACAAGCCCAAGGGTGTGGCTCGAAACCACACATGGACCGATCGTGTTGGAACTCGATGACGACAAGGCACCCATCACGACGGATAATTTTCTAAGCTATGTCAATGAGGGCTTTTATGATGGGCTCATCTTCCACCGTGTCATTGCAGGTTTCGTGATCCAAGCCGGTGGCTTTGATCGACAACTAAATACCATCTCGCCCACTCAAGAGACCATCAAAAGTGAGGCTGGCAACGGCTTATCCAACGCACCCTACACGATTGCCATGGGCTTGGTCGGTGGTGATGTGGACTCAGCACAATCACAGTTCTACATCAACGCTGGCAACAATGATTTCCTCGATGACAGCTATACGGTCTTTGGTGAGGTCGTGGCTGGACAGGCCACCGTTGATCGAATCAACCAGCTCAGGACCATTGGTGATGATGTGCCTTTAGAGGCCCCCGCCATCCTATGGGCCAAGCAAACCAATGAATTTCCTTTGATGGCTTTGCACACCGGTTCTTGGTACAACGAGGCCACATCAGGGACTGGCTTCAACATCGAAATCACCCACGATGCTTCCACCGAATCGGGCCCCCTTGCCATCGTCTACTGGTATGATTTTGATGCTGGCAAACAAATTTGGATGACAGGCGTCAAAGCATTTGAGTGGGGGGACCATCGTGTGAGCATTGATCTGTTCACGGCCAACTACCCTGTTGCAGGGGCTGATTTTCAGCAACCCCCAGCCAACGACGCGTTTGAGGTCTGGGGCAGTCTAGACATCCAATTTTCAAGCTGTAACCGAGGTCAAGTCCGCTTCGACTCACCCGAACGGGGCCAGTCGGTGATTGATGTCGTGCGCTTGAGCTTGCCCGTCGGTGCCAGCTGCGACACGCTCTAGGAAGACATCGCACAAGCAATGCCCATCAAAATACTCGCCATTGGAGACATGCACCTGGGCCGACGCCCCAGTCGGTTGCCGAGCGAGCTGGCCAAACACGCCACGGAATTGAGCCCACAAAAAGGCTGGGAACGGGCCATTGAGCATGCCATCAAACACCACGTTGACCTGGTGGTGCTCGCTGGGGACTTGGTCGACCAAGAAGACAATTTCTTTGAGGCCTTTCGGCCACTCGACACTGGCATCAATGCCTTGGTGTCTGCTGGCATTGAGGTGGTTGGCATCAGCGGGAATCATGATGTCTCGGTGTTGCCCCGCTTGGCCAAGCAACTGTCTCAATTCAAGCTCTTGGGCGCCAATGGCCGTTGGGAAACCCATCGCTATGAAAAACATGGCGAGGCGGTCACACTGCATGGCTGGTCCTACCCAAGACCCGTGGTCAGCGAGAGCCCGCTGATGGGGCATACCTTTGAACGGGCACCGGGCCTGAATTTCGGCCTGTTGCACTGCGACAGAGACCAAGCCGATTCGCGCTATGCACCCGTCACCAGCCAAGCCCTCAATGAAGCTGGGCTCGATGGCTGGCTTTTGGGGCACATCCACAAACCTGACCCCCTCTCGCATAAGTCGGTCAGTGGATATTTGGGATCAATCACCGGCTTGCATGTGGGCGAGATCGGCCCGCGGGGACCTTGGCTTTTAGACATCGATCAAGGCCAAGTGCACGCCGTGAGTCATTGGACAATCGCACCACTGGTTTGGATCCACTTGAGCCTCGACATCTCCAACCTGACAAAGCCCGATCAAGCCATGGATGCCTTATTACAAGACATCCGAAGACTCGATCAGCAAGCAAGCGCGTACATGGAACCACCTCGGGCCTTAGGCATCCGCCTTGTGTTGTCTGGCCAAAGCGATCTCGGTGGCGAGATCAGCGAGGCGCTTGTTGACCGTCAAGATGAGAACTTTGCCGTTGGGGACATTGAAACCATCTTCCTTGAGTCGATCAATGATCAAACCACCGCAGCGGTTGATCTGTCTTTGTTGGCCAAAAGAACCGATCACATCGGTCGTTTGGCCAGAAGCTTGGTGCTGCTGGATGAGCCAAAGCAAAGCATTGATCTGAGTCCCGAGAGCATCGAGCAGCGACAGTCATTGATCGATTCGGCCAGCGAACAACTCATGTCTCTAGCCGATGAAGGCCGCTGGCAACTGGGTCAAGCCTCACCTCTCACTGAAGCAGAAGTCATTGGCCACATAAAACACAGCGGCCATCAATTGCTGCGCGAGTGGCTCGCTCAAGAAAAAGAGTGGGCCTCATGAAGCTTCGATCTTTAATCATTGGCAAACTCCCCGGCATTGCCCATCGCATTGAAGTCACGGGCTTTAGCGAGGGCGTCAATTTCATCACAGGCCCGAATGCCAGCGGTAAAACCTCTTTGATCCGCGCCTTGGGTTACCTGCTCTCTCCACAGCAAAAAAACGACCCAGCAGATCTGATCTTAGAGGCTGAGTTCGACATCGATGGCACACGCTGGGGGGTGACGCGAACCGGTGGCGATCCAGTGTGGCGGGAAATGGGGCAAGAGGCACCAAGGCCGAACCTGCCCACCCAGGATCTCTTGGACTGTCACCTCATCCGCATTGAAGACCTCATTGCCTTGGGCCAAGGCAACGACCAAGTTCTCGCAGAAACGCTGCAACGCGAGATGGATGGTGGGCTTGATCTCCGAACCACGCGCCAACGTATGACCAAACAGGTTGATGCCAAAGCCCTGCACCAAAGCCGTAGTGTCACCGCAGCACGCGAGCAGCTCAATCAAATCAGAAACGAGCACCGCGCACTGGCCGCACAACAAAAAAAACTGCCCGAGCTCGAACAAGCGATTGCCAGCGCCAAGAAAAGCCAAAGAGAACTGCAAGCCATTGATTGGGCCATGAAGGCCATAAAACATCAACAAACCATTGCTGCACTCGCCGCTGAAAAAGCGGCGCTGCCTGATACCCTTGCCACACTGACGGGACAAGAAATTGAACAGATAGAAACGCTTGAGCAAGAGCAAAGAAAGCTAAAAGAAACACTGGCCGTGACCCAACAGTCGCTTCAAAAACTGGGCAAAGGGCTTGCTGCCACTGGCATGGCTGCAAACATCCCAGAAGATGTTTTGGTCCAAGAGATCAGCAAACACCTAGAGACCATCCGCGCAATCGATCAATCAATCGCTGCTGAAAGCAAACAACTCGCGCAATGGCAAATACAGTCTCAAAAAGCACTCGAGCGCCTCGGTGTGGCGTCAGACCAAGAGCGCTCAGACTGGCCAAAGTTGAGTGTCAGCGACATCGATCAAGCACAAACGTTGGCCAGAAAAATTGATCGCGCCCACCAAATGGCGCAACAAGCCCCATCAAACAAAGCTGCTCAATCGAGCAATGAACGCCGTTGGCTTCCCGCCTTGTTGCTTGCCTCGTCTGGCCTGGCAGTGGCAGGACTTTTTCTCGATCAACCCCTGCTTGCAGTTGCTTCAGTGCTGGCGCTCACGGGCCTGTCATTGTGGCGGGTCCTAGCCCCTCAAAATGGCACACAAAGCATCAATGAGGGGACAGAACAATCGATTGGAGTTTTGGAGGCACAAGCCCAAGCCTTGGCTGAGCAATTGGGCTTTGAGCCCGCCTTACTCAGTGAAAATGCCAGCTTGGTCTTTGCCGATGCTTACCGACAATACCAAGTGGCCATGGATGGACTCAGTGCCAGCGAACAAGCCATTGCACACAATCGAAGCCAACTCGAAGAAACGAGGCTTCAATTGGCTGAGCGCTTGGGCAAAGTCGATGCCAGCTTGTCCAATGCGATACGAGAAACCAAGAACACCACAACACTGCAAGCCATCATTGAAGACTGGCTTGGTAGGGCTGAGCATGCCCATGCCATTCGCAAAGAGCTAGACGAGTTAGAGCACACTCAAACCGAGCTTTTAAACGCACTCAAAGACCATCAAACAAGCATTGCAGCGATTTATCACTCAGCCAAGCTACCCGTGGATGCCAAAGACTCACTGAAAGACCATTTGGGCAAACGCAGTCTTTGGCAAGACATTGAAAGCAAAATAGCCACAGAACAAGCGCTGCTGGATGATCGGATGGGGCAATTGGGCGCTTTTCCACATCTGGCCACACTGGTCGAGACGAATGATCAAGTCACCCTCGAGAGCGCGTTGCTAAAACACCAAACAGCCAGTGAAGAACTCGAAAGCCTCCAAGAAAAACACATCCGGCTGCAACAAGCCATTGAACTGGCTAGCACCGGTGATGGCTTAACCAAAGCCACCGGCGAACTTGACCGGGCAATGGATGAACTCAACAGCAAACGGGCACAAGCCCTAAAAGCCAAAGCGGGCTTGTTTTGGCTGGACGCCATCAATGAACAGACCAGAGAAGCCAGTGGCGACCGGACCTTTGACCAAGCAAAGGCCTTGTTTTTGACCTTTACGCACCATCAATGGGAACTGGGGCTAGAAGATACGTTTGTTGCGCGCCGGACCAGCGACCAAGCCCCCGTTCGTCTGAGCCAACTTTCAACAGCAACACGCATGCAATTGTTGCTGGCGGTTCGCATGGCTCGGGTGTTGAAAGCAGAGGCCAATCAGTACGCCTTGCCGTTGTTCATTGATGAGGCACTCACCACATCAGACCCACAGCGGGCAGCCGCAATCATTGAGAATCTCCAAACCATCGCCTTGGAGCAAAACCGCCAAATCATTTATCTGGCCGCCAGCGATTATGAATTGCAACTTTGGTGCCACCTCACCGACAAGCACCCCACCCGCATAGAGCTTGGCCAACCATCAGGCTCTGATGATGCATCCCAACCGCGCTTGAGCTTTGAACCCGATGCACTCATACCACCGCCCAATGGCCAATCGCCCACAGAGTACGCCAACACCTTGGGTGTGGCCACTCTCTCAGCTTTCACACCCGTCGATGACCTGCCTTTGTTTTATCTCGTGGGCGATGATGTGGAACTGACCCACGAGCTAATGAGCATCTGGCGCTTGGCCACGCTGGGGCCATTTGAAAGGTGGCTGCAAAACGGGCCCGCCAAAACACACCTGGATGCAACCCAGATCGCCGCCTTCAAAAGACGCTGCCAGATTACCAAGCGTTGGTGGTCGGCCTGGCATGAGGGGCAAGTGAAACCATTGACAGAAGGCCTGATGCACAAAGCACTCGATGGTGGGGGTTTAACCGAGACAACGCTTGAGGGTGTCATTAAAGCCGCAGAGTTGGTGGGTTTTAATGGACCCCAATTGCTCCGGCATCTCGAAGCTCACCCCATCGAAATGGCTAACACAAACCGCCGCATCAGCGGTCGACAGCTCAATCTGTTTCGTGAGTTTTTAGAGACCGAGGGATACCTTCCAACCGGTTCGGCCCTAAGCCGTGAACAATGCCGGCTGCGCGCACTCGAGCGTTTGCCCAAAGACATATCAACCACTGAGTTACAAGAGCTCGCCGCCTTAATTGATCGACTCGAAATCGGCACCGAAAAAGATGAACGAACCGGCCTGACTGGTGATCACTGAAGCCATGGCGTGGGCGTTAGATCGCCCCTGAGATACAAGGGATGCGCGGGTTGGCCTGAACGGTTGAGCTTAAGGACAGAAAGCTGCCCGCAGAGTGTTTTGACATGCTCAGAACGACCCATCAATGTCCCATGATTGCCCCAAGCCGCAACCACCAATTCGGCTGCCTTGGCCAGCGTTATTAAGG
>CBFHIS010000018.1:0-26658 GCA_965655975.1 Wenzhouxiangella sp. | reverse complement strand
CACCCAGCCGTTCGCCAGCAACAGCGCTCCCCGCTGTGGCTTCGGATTGTTCTCTTGAGCGTCTTGTCGGTCTCCGCTTTGGCCATCAACTACTTCACCCAATCCACCCTAGGGATCATTCTGGTGATGGTGGTCGCAGGCGTCCTCCCTTGGCTGTTGCCCGCCTTACTTGGTGTAGCGTGGGTCGGTGGCTTGGCCCTTGTCGTGGGGTTGTGGGTGATTTTGTCACCCGAGGGCAGTTTATTGTTGGCTTTGGTGTTTGTGATCACCAGCCTTGGGCTGGTGCTCTTTCCCTTCATTGCTTCATTGTTGGCCTTGCAGCAGGTCCAAGCCAAAGCGGATTTGCGGCGTGTGAACGCTGAGCTGGTGGCCACCCAGTCTCTCTTGGCCGAAAACACCCGCATTGCCGAACGGGTTCGGATCTCTAGAGACTTGCACGATTTGGTGGGGCATCATCTTACCGCACTCACCCTCAACCTCGAAGTCGCCAGCCACACCAGTCAAGGCCAAGGCAAAGACCATGTCGACAAGGCCGCATCTGTGGCCAGACTTTTACTCAGCGATGTTCGTGAAGTGGTCAGTGATCTCAGGCGCGCTGATCAAGTCAACCTTCGCCAGGCCTTGGAAACACTGACCGAGGGTGTCCCTGAGCTCACCATTCATTTGGAGATCCCCGAGGGTCTCTCACAAACCGATCCCAAACGGGCCCAGGCACTATTGCGATGCGCCCAAGAGGTCATCACCAATACCGTCCGCCACGCCCAAGCCAGCGAGCTGTGGATGAGCATCGAGCGAAGCCATGATGGCCTGGCCTTAAATGCCCGCGACGATGGCACGGGCGCCTCTGAGTTGATGCCCGGCAATGGGATCAACGGCATGCGTGAGAGACTCAAAGAACTTGGTGGGCGTTTGGACATCTCCACCGGCCCCGACCTGGGATTTCGGGTCCGTGCGTGGTTGCCTGAGGAAGGTGGGGCATGATTCGGGTGGTGTTGGTGGACGACCAAACCCTCATTCGGCAAGGGGTGCGGTCTTTGTTGGCGTTATCTGATGATATTGAGGTGGTGGGGGAAGCCAGCGATGGCCAAGAAGCCTTGGAGATCGTCCCCCAACTCAAACCCGATGTCTTGTTGTTGGATCTTAGAATGCCCAACATGAACGGGCTTCAAGTCCTAGAGGCTTTGGCCGAGCGCGACCAACAACCGCCCACGCTGATCTTGACCACCTTCGATGACGATGAATTGGTCCTGGGTGGGATTCGGGCGGGCGCCAAAGGCTATCTGCTAAAAGATGTGGCCCTAGAGGACCTATTGGATGCCGTTAGAACTCTGGCCTCTGGCAACACCTTGGTGAACCCTGCCATCACTGATCGACTCTTAAAGGGCCTTAAAGGCCACAGCACCGAATTCAGTGCCCTCGAACAACCCGAGGCCATGACCGGGCGTGAGACCGAGATTTTGCGCTTGATGGCCGGCGGCTATTCCAACAAAGAAATCGCCCGTGCCTTGGACGTGGCCGAGGGCACCATCAAAAACCACGTCTCCAATATTCTCTCGAAAATGGGTGTTAGAGACCGCACCCGCGCTGTACTAAAGGCGATAGAGGCCGGCCTGATATAAATGCCCAGCTCGGCTACAATGAGGGCATTACTCAATTATCAAACCAGATAGATACCAACCCAGAGGTTCAATCATGTCTACACGCAAACGTTCCTGGATACTCTTGTCCGCCGCCGGTTTCATGGCCTTGGCACTCAGTGCTTGTCAGCAATACGAAGAGGTGGAGAAAGTCGCACAAGAAGAGATTGCCTACGATGAGGCCAACCCATTACCAGCGATGATTCCTGGTGATGCGCAGAGCTACATCGGCCACCTGCAAACCCTCTCATCCAATGAATTCGCCGGGCGCGCACCGGGCACCCAAGGCGAAGTGCTGACCTTGGATTACCTCACCGAGCAGTTCTCAGCCATGGGCTTCGCGCCAGGCTACGAGGGTGAAAATGGGCCGACCTATCTCCAACCCGTCCCCATGGTAGAAATCACCAACCAATCACGCACCAGCATGGCCATGAACCACAACGGTGAGTCTTGGGACTTTACTTACCCCGAAGACATGATCATTGGCTCAAGACGATTGGGTGATCAAGCCCATGGCGTCACCGACTCTGAGGTGGTGTTTGTGGGCTATGGCGTGGTCGCACCAGAATACAACTGGAACGACTATGAGGGCATCGATGTCACCGGCAAGACCGTGGTGATTTTGGTCAATGACCCAGGTTTCGCCACCCAAGACCCAGAGTTGTTCAATGGCCGAGCGATGACCTACTACGGCCGCTGGACGTACAAGTACGAAGAAGCTGCTCGCCAAGGCGCGGCTGCCGCCATTATTGTCCATGACACCGCACCCGCCTCATACCCATGGGAAGTGGTGATCAACAGCTGGTCGGGCGCGCAGTTTGAGTTGGCCTCTGACTCGGATGCTGTGGTTAGTGCTCTGGAAGGCTGGGTCACCATTGATGCCGCCAGAGAGCTCTTTGCCAAGAGTGGCCAAGATTTTGATGCTTTGCACGAAGCCGCCCGCTCAGTGGATTTTGAAGCGGTGAGCCTCAACACCACCATGACCGCTGAAGTCACCAACTCCATCCGCCGGGGCATTTCTTATAACTTTGTCGCCAAGATGGAAGGCCAGGAACGGCCCGATGAGGCGGTGGTCTACATGGCCCACTGGGATCATTTGGGTCGGACGCTGCAAGTCTCTGGGTCTGCGGGCATCTACAACGGGGCCATTGACAATGCCTCGGGTACGGCTGGTTTGATTGAAATCGCCCGCATGTATTCACAAGCGGGTGCGCCCGAGCGCACTGTGTTGTTTCTCGCAGTGACCTTGGAAGAGTACGGCCTATTGGGTTCTCGCTACTATGCCAACAACCCCGTGATTCCAACCAATCAAACCGTGGCTGCCATCAACATGGATGCCTTGAGTTTGGTCGGCCCCACCGAGGATGTGGTGGTCGTGGGTTATGGTTCCTCGCAGTTGGAAGACATTCTAGAACGCGCCGTGGTCTTGCAAGACCGCGAGGTGGTCCCAGAGCCCACACCTGAGGGTGGTTTTTACTACCGCTCGGACCATTTCAACTTCGCCCGAGTGGGTGTGCCTGCCTTGTACGCCAAAGGCGGGATTCGCCACCGTGAATTCGGTGAGGATTATGGCATCGCTTGGAACGCCGAATACCGTGACATCAAATACCACAAGCCCGCCGATGAGTTTGACCCAGACTGGGACTTTAGAGGCGTGATCGAAGACTTAGAGCTTTTGTATGTGGTGGGTCGCTACTTGTCTGAAAACGACCAGTGGCCCGATTGGTACGAAGGCAATGAGTTTAAGTCCATTCGTGACAGAGACCGCGCTGGACAATAAGCAACAGACAGATTTTTATTCAGTCTTAGAGATCACCGGTCACGCCAATGATTTTGGCGTGGCCGGAATTCTTTCAAGGCTTTTCGAGTCATCTTTTCCCCAATCAGCCGCACTTCTTTGGCCCGATAAAACTCGTGGGCTTGGCAGATATTTTTGGGCACCGAAATCACCAAATCAGGCTCAAACATCGCCAAGTTATAGCGGGTAATCGCTGCCTCCATGGTGTCTAGAGATTGCACCATCACCGCAATCAAGCCAGGTTGGGTGTCTTCAGGTTTGTGCTTGTCTTTAGAAAAGTTATCCATCAACTCACGAATGCGATCCATCAAGCCAAGCGAGTCATCTTCTTCTGGTCGTGCTACCGCGCCAGCAGTCTCGGGCACATATTGCTCGCGTCCGTTGACGTTGACCACCAAGGTTAAATCACACATGGACCTCAGCGTTGGCGAGACTGGAATGGGGTTTAAGAGTCCGCCATCGACCAAGGTTCGACCGCGGTATTGATGGGGTGTAAACAGCCCTGGGATGGCAATCGAGGCTCGGATCGCATCATACAGCGAGCCATTGTCCAACCAAACCTCGCGGCCTTGGTCGATATCCACCGCCACAGCGGTGAATTCAATATCCAAATCTTCAATATTGACTTCGCCAGCGAGCTCGGCCAATTTGTGAATGATCTTTTTGCCCCGAATCAGCCCGCCGGACAAGGTCCAGTCGACCATGGAGAGCACATCGGTGCGTTCTAGTTCTTCCACCCAAGCTGAATAGGCATCCAGTTGGCCAGCGGCGTACATGCCACCAATCAAAGCCCCCATGGAGCTCCCAGCGATGGCGGTGATGTTGGCACCAGCCTCTTCTAAGACGCGAATGACCCCGATGTGCGCCAAGCCCCTGGCCCCACCCGAGCCGAGCACCAAGGCAACAGAGCGGCCATTAAAATCGACATTAAGGCCTCGATCGACCGCATTGCTTGTCAAATCTTGCTCACTCATGATGTCCCCAGTCTAGCGCATCTGAGGTGATTCAAGCCGCCAGTTAAAGTTTTAGGCCGTGGAGCTCGGCTCAACCACTTGCGCGTCTTTTTGGAACTTGGACGCGAACCACCCAAGGACGTCATCTGCAATCAGATACAAGATTGGAATCAAAGCCAATGTGATCACTGTGGCAAATAAAATGCCGAAGGCCAGAGACGTGGCCATGGGCACCACGATTTGTGCCTGCAGACTCGTCTCAAAAAACACAATGGGTGCCAAGCCCAAAAATGTCGTCATCGAGGTCAAAAGAATCGGTCTAAAGCGCGAACGCGCTGCTTTCATTGCCGCATCAATTCGTTTCTCACCAGCTGCGCGATGACGATTCACAAAATCCACCAAGATTAAGCTGTCATTGACCACCACCCCAGCTAAGGCAATGATGCCAAATAGGCTCAACATGCTGATGGGGATCCCCAAGATCCAGTGGCCAATGACCGCCCCAATCATCCCAAATGGAATCACCGACATGATGAGCAAGGGCTGGACATAGGATTTCAGTGGAACGGCCAGTAGTGCATAGATCAAGAAAAAGGCGAGCAGGGTGCCGGCCAGCAGATCGGCTTGAATGTCTTGCTGGTCTCGGGTTTGTCCCGCCAAGCGGTAAGTCACTTGGGGATAATCGGCCAAGATTTTTGGAATCTCCACCGATCGCAATTCCGTGGCAATGCGACCAGGCTCAGCGAGTTCTTTATCGACTCGAGCAGAGATTGAGACCGAGCGTTCTCGATCAAAGCGTCGAATGGCTGTGGGGCTGGTGCCCATTTCTAGGGATGCCACAGCACTAAACGGCACCTCTTCGCCTGAGGCGGTGCGAATGCGCATATTCTCCAAATAGCCTTGCGAGGTTCTTTGCTCTCGAGGGTAGCGGACCATCACGCGCACATCGTCTTGGCCGCGCTGAATGCGCTGGACTTCCTCACCGAAGAACGCCTGCCTGACCTGGCGCGCCAAATCTTGCTGCGTCAAACCCAAAGCCTCGGCTTGCGGCTGAATGTTGAGTTGTAATTCTCTGACCCCCGTCTCATAAGAATTTCTGATATCGAATGTGCCGGTGTATTCGCGAATTTTATCTTCAATGGCTTTGGCGGCTTGTTCGAGTTGCCCGATGTCGCGCCCCACCAACTGGAAGGACAAATCAGGCCCATCGCCGCCCGGGCCGCCGGCGCCCCCGATGCGAAGGCCACGGATACCCGGAATCTCACCGACTTTCTCACGCCACACGCGCTCAATTTCAGCGGTGGGCACCCGATTGTCCTCATCGCGGGTCAATTCAATGAACAAGCCACCGGTGGTGTCAGAGCCCGACCAAGAAAACACCGTCCGAATGACGGGCGCATCAAAGCCCTCGGCCTCTTGAATGGCCAGATCGGCTTCTTTCAAAGTCTGATTCAAGAAATCCATGGTCGCGTGGGTCACCTCAGAAGGCGTGCCCTCGTTCATCTCCAAATCAGCGCGCACAAAATCGGCGGCAAAATCTGGGAAGAACACCACTTTCATTAAGCCACTGGCGATCAAGCCAAACGACAAAATTAAGACCGCGATAAACGAGGCCAGTGCGAGATAACGACGTCGGAGCATCGCGCGGAGTGAAGGCAAATACACGCCATCAACAAACTTGAACAAACCATCTGAAAAGCGGCGCTGGAATTGGATGAAGCGATTGCTGGTATCGGCTTCATATTTTTGGACCTTCATGTGCGCCAAGTGAGCCGGCAAGATGAGTTTGGATTCAACCAATGAGAGAATCAAACACAACACCACGACCCAGCCAATGGCGGCAAAAAACTGCCCCGAAACCCCACTGACCATCAAAATCGGTAAGAAGGCGGCAATCGTTGTTAGGACCCCAAAGGTGGCCGGAACCGCCACGCGGTGGATGCCATTGACCACATTGTCGACTGAGTGACCATGTTCGCGGATCTCGCTGTAGGCCGATTCCCCCATGACCACGGCATCATCCACCACGATCCCCAACACCACCAAAAAGCCAAACAGGCTGATCAAGTTGATGGTCACGCCCACCAAGGGCAGGGCCCACATGGCACCCATAAACGCCACCAACAAGCCCACCATGACCCAAAAAGCGAGCTTCAAGCGCAAGAACAAGGCCAAGATTAGAAATACCAGTAAAGATCCGAGCAGGAGGTTTTCGACCATCATGTCGATTCGACCACTTAAATAGAACGAGCTGTCCGCCCACCAATCGATGCTGATGCCTTCAGGGAGGCTTGCTTGCATGTCATCGATGTAGGCCCGGACCTGACGCGAGAGCGCTAAGGCATCTTGCTCACCAATGGCCAACACCTGAATACCGATGGCGGACTCACCATTGTGTTTTGAGTAACGGTCGCGCTCGACAAACTCGTCTTTGATGTTGGCAATGTCGGCCACGCGAATGCGGCTGCCATCGGGGTTGGTGCGCACCACAATGTCTTCAAAATCTCGGCCCACATAGGCCTGACCCACGGTTCTCACCAAAATATCGCCACTGGAGGTCTCGATGCGACCACCGGGCAAATCAAGCGATGAGCGGCGCAGGGCATTGGCGACTTCAGCCAGCGTGAGATCGTAGGCTCGAAGGGTTTCTTCTCTGACCTCAATGCCGATTTCATAGGCACGGTCGCCGACCATCTCAGCGCGAGTCACGGCCGGTAAAGCGACAATGTCATCGCGAACCTCGCGGGCGGCTTCTTTGAGCGTGCGCTCGTCGACATCGCCAAACACAGACACCCACAAGACCTCACTGAGCCATTCATTGCGTCGAACAATGGGGCGCTCTGTCTCGGCGGGAAAGGTGGAAATAGAATCCACCCGGTTTTTGACCTTGTCCAAAAACTCCAACACATCGTAGTCGGGATCGACTTCAACCGTGACCGAGCCAGACCCTTCGCGGGCGGTGGCGGTCATCTCTTTCAAGCCTTCCAAGTCTTGAATGGCTTCTTCGACTTTGATTAAGACGCCTTCTTCGACATCTTTCGGTGTGCCCCCGCGGTAGGGCACCGTGACGGTGACGTAGTTGATTTCAATGCGGGGTTGGACTTCTTTGGTGATGGTGACGGTGGTAAACAGCCCACCGACGATCAAACACACCATCAACAAATTCGCCGCCACCGGGTTGTGGGCAAACCAAGCGATGATGTTGCCATACCAATTGCGTTCCGAGAGTTTCATGATTCGCTTCCCTCGCTCTCAGGCATCGCCTCTGGCGCAGGCGCCAGGCGGAGCGAGGGTTCGTTGTTCATGCGCCGAATGCGCAGTTTCGAGCCAGGGATCGGAGCGGTGATGCCCGTGGTGATCACCCGATCACCCGGATAGAGGCTGTTTCTGACATAGACCTCATCGGTGGTCGCTCGCACGACTTCAACATCCCGAATCTCCAACTCATCTTGGTCGTTGGCCACAAACACGCGATCGCCGGTGCGAAGGGCTGCGCGCGGCAGTTGAATCAGCCCCGTGGCTGTCCGCCCTTCGATGGTGCCTTCGACAAAAGTGCCCATGGACAAAATAGCCTGTGGCGTTTGCTCAACATCGGCCCCATCGCGGCGTTGATAGGGGTCTTCAATGGCCACCACCGCGTAACTCAAGCGCGTGTTTTCATCAATCACGCCTTCGGTTCTGACCACGCGCCCCATCCACTGAGCCATTTGTCCATCGACGTTGGCGGTGAGTCGCACTTCGGGTCCTTGGGCGCCCACATCACCGGCTCTGGGTAAGTTTAAGAAAGCGCGGTCTTGGTTGGACAAGGGCAGGCGGACTTCGGCCACATCAATGGCAAAAGCGACACCCAATACGGTGCCAGCCCCCACAAATTGTCCCAGATCGACGTTGCGCGCACGCACCATCCCATCATAGGGCAGGCGAATCTGGGTACGGTCTAGGTTTCTCTCGGCCCGCAGCACCGAGGCTGTGGCGGCGTCCACCGATGCTTTGGCACGGGCGACCTGTGGCAATCGCAGCACCAAGTCGTTGGGCTCGCGGTCGGTGCCGTGCATGCGCACCCAGTCGCGCTTGGCCTGCTCGGATCGAGCAGTTTCATCGGCCAATGTGGCCTCCGCAGCGGCCAATTCGGCTTGGGCTTGTAACAAAGCGGCTTCATAATCGCTGGGATCGATTTGTGCCAGCACATCGCCTGCTTTGAAAAAGCCACCGGCCACAAATGCCTCTGAGACCTCGACCAACCGACCACCGACCTCAGCAGAGACGGAGGTTTGTGTTTGTGGGCGAACAATGCCTTGTGCCCGCACGTTAAAACTGCCTTGGCTTTCGGCCGCTTCGATGACATCCACCAACATGGCGGTCATCACGGGCTCGCGCTCGGGCGGTTCTGGGCGATTGCTCGCCAAAATCACCACAATCACAATGGCGCCTAGGATCAATGCTGGAGGAAGCAGGTACTTTTTAAATTTAGCCACAACACAATTGCCTTTGGTTGATACTGATACAGCCTCTATTTTCCGATATTGCCCCGTGGGCCACACGTGCCAAAAGGCATGGTCTGATGCCTGTCTTTTGAGATTTCAAGACACCCGATCAGAGCACTGATCGCATCAGCCCCTCTGAGAGCATCCGCCCACGGGTGATCGGGTACACTAAAAGGCCAATGAAATCCATCTATTGTAACGCTTAGACCATGATGAGCTCCGCCGTTCCCATTAAAACCGCCGAAGAGATCGAGGCCATGCGCCGCGCTGGCCAGGGTGCTGCCCGTGTGTTGGAAATGATCCGGCCTTTTGTGGTGCCGAAAGTCACCACCGAAGAGCTCAATCAGCGCTGCCATGATTTCATCACCCGAACCTTGGGCGCGGTGCCAGCCCCCTTGAATTACCGAGGGTTTCCCAAGTCTATTTGCACCTCGGTCAACCATGTCGTCTGCCACGGTATTCCGGCCGACAAAGCGCTCAAAGAGGGCGATATCGTCAACATCGATGTCACCATCATTTTGGATGGTTGGCATGGTGATACCAGCAAAATGTTTTATGTGGGTGAGCCATCGGTCAAAGCCAGACGAATTTGTGAGGTGGCCCATCGGGCCTTGGTCATTGGCATCGATGCAGTCAAACCGGGCGCGACCTTGGGCGATATTGGCCACGCCATCCAAACCTATGCCGAAGGTGAGCGCTGCTCGGTGGTTCGAGAGTATTGCGGACATGGCATTGGGCGCGCCTTTCACGAGGCGCCGCAAGTCTTGCACTACGGCCGCCCAGGTGAGGGCGTGGTGTTGGCGCCTGGCATGACGTTCACCATTGAGCCCATGATCAATTTGGGCAAACCCCAAACCAAACTCTTGCCCGATGATTGGACGGTGATCACCCGTGACCGATCCTTGTCAGCGCAATGGGAGCACACCTTGGCGGTCACTGAGACCGGGGTGGACATTTTGACCCAGTTGCCGGGTGATGCGATTTAGATGGGCGCACCCTAAATGAGTATCGCTAGATGAGCACCGCCAGATGACCACTGCAGCGCCCCCCGAGAGGCTAGGCGCTGTCCCAGCCACTCGCCATTGCCTCAATTTGGGCACGCTCGAGTCCCTGCCCAAAGACCCCGTGGCGCTCTCGAATGTGATCGGTCAGCAGCGCGCCCAGGCCGATGCCGAGTTGGCGCGTTTGTTTTGTGAAGGCACCGACATTGCCGAGTTGGTCCACGCCCGAGCTTGGGCGGTTGAGCAGCTGGTGATTGCCACTTGGGAGACCTTGATCGATGATGGCAGCGGGCTTTGCCTTTGCGCCGTGGGCGGCTTTGGGCGCGGTGAGCTCCACCCGCACTCGGATCTGGATTTGTTGATTCTGGCCGCAGAGAGCGAGAAGAAAAACGAGCAGACCGCGTTGGCTTTGACCCACCTGATTCAAGTCTTGTGGGATGCTGACTTACACCCCGGCCATGCGGTTCGAGGCATCACCGAGTGCCTAGCGCAGGCGCGCGATGATGTGGGGGTGATGACCAATTTAATGGAGGTCCGGCACATCGCAGGTGATGAGGGCCTCTACGCCAGCCTGGATGAAGGGTTGGCGGCACCCGATTTGTGGCCACCGGCGGATTTTTTTGAAGCCAAGACCAAAGAGCAGGCCGCACGCTACGCACAATTTGAAGACACCATCTACAACCTAGAGCCCAACTTAAAAGAAGGCCCGGGCGGTCTTCGCGATGTACAAATGATTGCCTGGGTCACCCAGCGCCATTTCCAAAACGCGACCCTGCATGGGCTGGTCGAACACGACTTTTTATCCGCGGATGAGTACGACGAATTGGTCTCAGGCCGCGAGTATTTGTGGTCTCTCAGGTGGGCGCTGCATCAATTGGCGGGTCGGTCGGAAGAGCGGCTGTTGTTTGACCACCAACGCGCTTTGGCCCAGCAATTGGGCTATGGTGAATCGGCATCTGAGGCACCAGCTTCCAACTCGGAAGTTGAGCGCTTTATGCAAAGTTATTATCGGGTCGCGATGCGACTGGCGCGGTTGAATGAGCGGCTGTTGCAAAGTTTTGAAGAAGAGCTGTTGGCCAACCGTTCGCATCTCCCCAGCGGGCCGGTGGATGATGATTTCCAAATCACCGATGGCTATTTGGAGTTGATGGACCCACAGGGTTTTGTTTATCAGCCGCTGCTGCTGATTAAGATGTTCAATATTCTCGCCGATAAGCCAGAGATCATTGGTGTTCGCGCCGCCACCATTCGCTTGGTCCGTGCGCATTTGTATTTAATCGATGAGCCATTTCGACAAGACCCTGAGGTGCTGGCGCAATTTCTTAACCTACTCAAAAGCCCCCAAGGCGTTTATCACCAGCTGGCACGCATGAACCGCTATGGGGTGTTGGCGGCTTTCTTGCCACCGTTTGCCCAAATCACCGGGCGCATGCAATTTGATTTGTTTCATGTCTACACGGTCGACCAACACACCTTATTTGTCATTCGAAACATTCGTCGCTTTGCCAACCAAGAGTACGTGGATCAGTTTGGGCACGCGATCGAGATCTTTGAGCGAATCGACAAGCCCGAGTTGTTGTTTTTGGCGGCCTTGTTTCATGACATCGCCAAGGGCCGCGGTGGCGATCACTCGCTACTGGGTGCTGTCGATGCCGATCGCTTTTGTCGCGCACTGCCCATTGATGAGGCTGACCGGGAGTTGGTGGTGTGGCTCGTCAAAGAGCATCTGGCGATGTCATTGACCTCACAACGAGAAGACATCTCAGACCCAGAGGTCATCAACCGTTTTGCTGCCCGCATGGGCACGCGGCGAGCGCTGGATTATTTGTATGTCTTGACGGTGGCCGACATCGCCGCCACCAGCCCCAAACTTTGGAACTCATGGAAAGACAGTTTGCTGTGGGACTTATACGAATCCACCGGTGATGCGCTCGAGCGGGGATTGAGTGATCCGGTGTTGCGCGATGAGGGTGTGGCACAGACCAAGGAAGACGCCCTGGGCTTGTTGCCCAAGGGATCACAACAAAACGCAATGGCGCTGTGGAAAGCGCTGCCCGATCGGGCGTTTTTGCGACTCGATGTCGATCAATTGGCTTGGACCACGGGTGCTGTCATTGCAGACGCCAACGAACCCTTGGTGGTCACGCGATCCGATCCAGACAAAGGCGTGAGTGAGCTCTTTGTCCACGCGCGTGACTTCCTAGGTTTGTTCGCTTTGGTGGCCCGCGAGCTCGATCGCATGCAACTCAATGTGGTCGCTGCCCGTGTCATCACCACCACCGATGGCATGAGCTGGGACTTGTTTCAGGTGATGGACCGCGAGGCCAGACCCATCAATGCAGAAGACGCGACTCGTCTCAAAGACATCCTAGAAACGCAATTGGTCGAGCAGGTGGTCAGGCCCTTGCCACCAAGGCCTGTGCCGAGACGCTTACAACCGTTCATGGACCGGCCTCAGATTGAGATTCGCCCACACCGAAGTGGCTTGACCACGCTGGAGATCACCGCCACCGATCGCCCAGGCTTGTTGTCGGCCATTGCAGAGACCTTGGTGGCATTGGAATGGCGCTTATTTGACGCCCGCATCGCCACTTTTGGGCAACGGGTCGAGGATGTCTTTATGATCGGGCAAGACAAGACAAACCAAACAGGCCAGATGGCCGCCTTAGACGCGACCGGTGCTCAGGCGCTGAGCGATGAGTTAATGAGACGCTTGGACGGATAGGCCCGCAACCGAAAGGATCTGAGAACATGAACACACACCATTGGCAAGAGACCATTGCATCGGCCTGGGCCGAGCGAGAGGCGCTGAGCCCCAGCCACCATCCAGCCGAGTTGCGGGAGGTCATTGACGAGTGCTTGACGGCTTTAGAAACAGGTCGTGTGCGGGTGGCTGAGCCTACCGAGTCTGGTTGGCAGGTCAACGCCTGGGTCAAACAAGCGATCTTGCTGCACTTTAGGATCACGGGCAATCAAGTCATCAGCGATGGCATGACCCGCTATTTTGACAAAGTCGCGCTTCGTTTCGGCGAGGGCGATGACCCCGCACAAACCGGCGCCCGCATTGTCCCACCGGCGATTGTTAGACAAGGCGCGCACATTGCACGAGATGCGGTCTTAATGCCCAGCTACGTTAACATTGGTGCGTATGTGGGCGAGGGGTCGATGATCGATACCTGGGCCACCGTGGGCTCGTGCGCCCAAATTGGCGCGCGTGTGCACATCTCAGGCGGGGCCGGCATTGGTGGGGTGTTGGAGCCCTTACAAGCCAACCCCACCATCATTGAAGACGATTGTTTTATTGGCGCGCGCTCTGAAGTGGTCGAAGGTATCGTGGTTGAGCAAGGCTCGGTGATTGGCATGGGGGTTTTTATCGGTCAGTCCACGCGCATCTATGACCGCGCCACCGGCGAGATTCATATGGGTCGCGTGCCGGCTGGCTCGGTGGTGGTCTCCGGCGCATTGCCGGCAGATGATGGCAGCCACAGCCTGTATGCGGCGGTGATTGTAAAGACAGTCGATGCCAAAACACGCGCCAAAACCTCAATCAACGAATTGCTGCGCGCCTAAATAACTGAAAATAAACATGTTTGAACTTCACGCGCCAATGGTATAGTCTGTCGCACAATCAGTAACGAATTATTAACATCTACAGATTTCGCTGATCGGCTCGGTTATTCAGTGATTAAGCCGAGTATTTTTTACCTTTGAAGGAGACGTTTCATATGAAGCAAACCAATCCGTTTGATCTTCGAGCCGGTGTGCTCAAAAAAAGCCTATTGAGCGCTTGCATCGTTGCAGGGCTGGGCATCGTAGCCACACCGTCCATGGCACAAAATGCCGCCCAAAATGACCCGCAAGCCGCGGCCGAAGAAACCGATCGCATCGCTGTAACCGGCACCCGCCGTCGTGACCGTTCGATCGCCGATTCTGCAGTGCCCATTGATGTCATCAGCTCAGAAGCGTTGACCGAAACCGGCTTGACAGAAACCAGCGCGATTTTGGCGCGTTTGTTGCCCAGCTTTAACTTCCCCCGCCCATCGATCACCGATGGTACGGACCAAATTCGTCCAGCCCAACTGCGTGGCTTAGCCCCTGACCAGACCTTGGTCTTGGTCAATGGCAAGCGCCGCCACACCTCAGCACTTCTGAACTTGAATGGTTCGGTGGGTCGTGGTTCTGCGGCGGTTGATTTGAACATGATCCCACCCAATGCCATCGAGCGCATTGAAGTGTTGCGCGATGGTGCAGCCGCTCAGTACGGTTCGGACGCCATTGCTGGGGTGATCAACATTGTCTTGAAAGAAAGTGCAGCGCGTTTCAACGCCACCGCCATTTATGGCGAGCACCGCACCACCGTTGATGGTGTGCCAAGTCCAGGTCCTGTGAGCGTGGCACCCGATGGGAGCCTCGTGGTCTCAGAAGGCGCTGACCGTTATGCCAAAGATGGCCAGACCACCACCATCCAAGTGGGTGGCGGGTTTGATGTGGGTACCGATGGGTATTTCAACATCGCTGTTCAATACCGTGAGCGCGATAATACCAACCGCTCTGGCTTCGATCCACGCCAAAACTTCCCGTTGGTCAATGGCGAGTTTGATGAGCGCGAGTTCACATTCGATCGCATCAACCACCGCTTTGGCGATCCAAACACCGAAGAGACGGCTGTATTCTTCAACAGCGCGGTGCCCATGGCCAATGGCTGGGAGTTTTACTCATTCGGTAACTACGCCACCCGTGAGGGTGATGCGGGTGGTTTCTACCGCCGTGCGTTAGACAGCCGGAACGTTCTAGAAATCTATCCAGCCGGCTTCTTGCCACAAATCACCACCGACACCCAAGACATGAGTTTGGCGGGTGGTTTCCGCGGTGAGGTCAACGAGTGGCTCATTGATACTTCTTTGGTTTATGGTTCCAACGAGCTCGAGTTCGGGGTCATCAACAGCTTAAACAGATCATTGGGCCCAGCCAGTCAAACTGAGTTTAAAGCCGGTATCTTGAAAAACTCACAAGTGGTTTTGAATGCCGATGCCAGCAAGCTCTATGACTTCAATGGCATGCCCACCAACGTGGCCGTTGGTTTTGAGTACCGCGATGAGGAATACCAAATCACTGCTGGTGAAACCAACAGCTATATCCAAGGCTCCTTTGGAGGCGCTGCCGGTAGCCAGGTCTTCCCAGGGTTCACGCCTGAGTCTGAAGTCACCGGTAACCGTGACAACATGAGCGTGTATGCCGAAGTGGATGCCGATGTGACCTCGCAGTTCAACGCCTCAGCAGCGATCCGGTTCGAAGACTATTCAGACTTCGGATCAACCGTGATTGGTAAGCTGGCTGGTCGTTACCAAGCCACTGACGCCTTGGCGTTTAGAGGCTCGGTCTCAACGGGCTTTAGAGCGCCTTCATTGGCTCAGCAGTTCTTCACCTCGGTAGCGACCGTCTTTGTCGATGGCGTGCCAACAGAAACCGGCACTTTCCGTCCCGACTCAAACGTGGCCCAAGCCTTGGGTTCGCCGGGTCTAGAAGAAGAAACCTCGCAAACCTTCTCTGTTGGTTTTGTGTGGCAGCCATTTGATCGGGCCAATGTCTCGGTGGATGTGTTCCGCATCGACATCGACGATCGGATCGTCTTGTCTGAAAACCTCTCAGGCCCTGGCATTGTTTCTCTGCTGCAAGGCACGGGCGCCAATCGCGCACGGTTCTTCTTAAACGGCATTGATTCGACCACCGAAGGGATCGACATTGTGGGTAGCTATTCAGTCAACCTGGATGACTATGGCACCGTTGATTTCACTGCAGGTTATAACTACACCACCAATGACGTGACCAAGGTCTTGGCACCACCTGCTGAGTTGGCTCAAGTGGGTGTGAGCGAAGACAATCTGTTCTCACGTCGTGAGCGGGTCCGGTTTGAGGATGGTTCGCCCAAAGACAAGTTCAACTTGGGTGCCACTTGGCGCTATGAGGACTTCCGCATCACCGCACAAGCCACGCGCTTTGGTGAAACAGTGGATGTCTCAACAAGCCCAGCGGGTGATGAAGTGATGGGCCCTGAAACCATCGTTGATTTGGAGTTTGGTTATGAAATAACGCCAAGCATCAAGTTGGCTTTCGGTGCAAACAACTTGTTTGACACCTATCCAGCCACTGCACAGCAAATCAATGACAAAGCGGGTCAGTCAACCAGCACCTTCGATCGGATCTTCCCTTATTCAGGGTTCTCACCGTTCGGGTTTAATGGCCGCTTCCTCTACACTCGGATTGGTTTCGAGTATTGATCGGCGGTCTTTGACCCTTGCAACACCATCACGCCGGGTTCGCCCGGCGTGATGCTTTCTGGATGCCGAGTGCGTTACACTAGTCAGTGATGTCTTCAGTCACCCCCATTCAAAGTGGTTTGATGGTTGTTGATCGAGCCGCCCGTGAGGCCCGTGAGGCTTCGCTCTCACCTTTGGCCACCCGTTCGATCAACACGCAAGGCCGAGTCAGAGAAGAAGCGCCCGATGCTTATCGGACAGCCTTTGAGCTCGACCGAGACCGCGTGCTTCACTCCAAAGCCTTTCGGCGCTTGAAACACAAGACCCAGGTGTTCATCAATCCTGAGGGCGATCACTTTGTCACCCGCATGAGTCACACCCTGCAAGTGACCCAGGTTGCTCGGGCACTGGCCGTGGCGCTGGGTCTCAACGAAAGCCTGACAGAGGCCATTTCTTTGGCGCATGATTGCGGGCACACACCATTTGGTCACACGGGGGAGGCGGCCTTATCGGATTATGTCGAGGGTGAATGGTTGCACTCAGAGCAAGGCGTTCGCATCTTCCAAACCTTAGAGCCTTTGAACCTGACCCACGAGGTCATTGATGGCATTCGGGCGCACACTTGGAAGATTCAACCGCCACCAGAAACCCCCGAGGCGTGGTTGATTCGGTTTGCTGATCGCATTGCTTATCTCACCCATGATCTGCACGATGCCCTCAGAGCCGGCGTAATTGAACCCGAGGACGTACCCAAAGAGATTGTCGATTGCTTGGGCCCGATTCGTGGCCGCAGTTGGATCAATGTCATGGTCAATGCGGTGATCGAGGAGTCGGTCAAGCGGAACAAGATCGCGATGTCTGCCGATGTGTTGTTGGCCATGAAGTTGTTTAGAGAGTTTATGTTCGAGCGTGTTTACATGCGGCCAGCGGCCGTTGCACAAGCAGACCGCGCACGCTTGGTCATTCATCAGCTGGTGGATCATTTGCTCGACCACCCCGATGAGATCCCAGCGACCTACCGCAATCAAGAGGCCGATCGGCTCACGCAAGTTCTTGATTTTGTGGCGGGCATGACCGACCGTTATGCCTTGAGCCTGCACGATCGTCTATTTAGACCCCGGGGTTTGGTTTGAGTACACCCCCAAGTCAGACGCCCCATTCTTCGGCGGCAGATCCTTCCTCTGTACATGGGGAGCCCAGCGAAGACCCCTTGATTGCCGAGCTCGAAGAGGTCTATGAGACCGACTATGAGCTCGGACAAGACAACATCCAGTGGAAAGGCCTTGATCTTCACAACCCTGTTTTTGTGATCAGTGCCGGCCTGATCTTATTGTTCGTCGCTTGGGCCTTGGTGTTTCCAGCGGTGGCCAGTCAAAGCTTGGGCGCCATTCGTGGTGCGATCTTAAACAGCTTCGATTGGCTGTTTTTATCGGCGGGCAACTTGTTTATCTTGTTTGCCGTGGCGTTGATCCTCTCCCCAGTGGGTCAGATTCGTTTGGGCGGAGACGATGCCAAGCCTGACTTTTCGAATACATCGTGGTTTGCCATGCTATTTGCCGCCGGGATGGGCATTGGTTTGGTGTTTTGGAGTGTGGCCGAACCGGTGGGCTATTTCACAGGCTCGAGTGCCACGCCTTTGGGTGTGGGTGCACTATCGGCTGAGGCAAGGTCAGCTGCCCTTGGCACCACCATGTACCACTGGGGCATTCATCCCTGGGCCATCTATGGCATCGTGGCGCTGGCTCTGGCTTTCTTTTCCTACAACAAAGGCTTGCCACTGACGTTGCGGTCGAGTTTTTATCCCTTGCTCGGTGATCGGGTGTGGGGTTGGCCGGGGCATTTGATTGACATCATGGCCGTGCTGGCGACCATATTTGGACTGGCCACCTCGCTGGGGTTTGGTGCGCAACAAGCCACCAGCGGGTTGGTGTTGTTGTTTGATTTCCCACCGGGGCTTCGAACACAAATCTTTATCATCGCTGGCGTCACCTTGGTGGCCTTGGGCTCGGTGCTTCGGGGCATCGATGGCGGCGTGAAGGTGTTAAGCAACATCAACATGTTGATGGCGCTGGCCTTATTGGTTTTTGTGATGGTGGCGGCATCATCACTCGCTGTGGTGCAAAACATTGGTGCCACTGCCGCAGGCTATCTCTCTTATGTGTTGCCGCTATCGAACCCCATGGGTCGCGAGGACGATGCCTTCTATCATGGTTGGACCATCTTCTTTTGGGCGTGGTGGATTTCGTGGTCACCTTTTGTGGGGATGTTTATTGCACGCGTCTCTTATGGGCGCACCATCCGCGAGTTTTTGTCGGTGATGTTGGTCGTACCTGTCTTGGTCACCATGGTCTGGATGGGCACGTTTGGTGGCATTGGCATTGATCAGGCCACAGCGGGCATTGGTGAGTTGGCCGGCGGCATTCAAGACTCTTCATTGGCCATGTTCCATATGCTGTCGCAACTGCCCATGGCGGGCATCACCTCATTTTTGGCCATTGTCTTGGTGTTGGTGTTTTTTATCACCTCGTCAGATTCAGGTTCCTTGGTGATTGATTCGATCACCTCGGGTGGCAAGACCAATGCGCCGAAGATGCAGCGGGTCTTTTGGGTGGTCACGCAGGGATCGATCGCCGCGGTGCTGTTGGGTCTGGGCGGAAGCACCGCATTGGGTGCGCTGCAAGCCGGTGCGATCAGCACAGCCTTGCCATTTACGGTGGTGTTGTTGTTTATGTGCGTCAGTCTGGCGATGGGCTTGTCACATGAGCGCAAACTCTTGGCGGCCATCGAGCAATATGAAGAAGGCGAAGAAGCCGCCGAGCTGGTTGAGCGCTCAGGCGGTGTGCAGTCAAGTCAAACACCGCCCAAGTAAGATCTCACCACTGGGTTCGATCGTGAACCCAAGAATCAGCGGTCTCTGCCATGCTCCCAAAGCACTTCACCCGCGCCCGAGGCGCGTGCCACCACCCGCGCGACCACAAACAACAGGTCTGATAGGCGGTTGAGATAATGAATCACCACTTCGTTGACCGGCTCTTGTCTGGCCAATGTAATGACCCGTCGTTCAGCCCGCCGGCAGATGGTCCGGGCCAAATGCGCTTGCGCAGCCGCCAATGAACCGCCGGGCAAAATGAAGTCTTTCAACGGGGGCAGGTCGGCGTTGAGTCGATCCAATTCTTTTTCGATGCGGCTGGTGTGGTGTTCTTTGATCAAAGAGAAATCGGGCACACACAGCTCGCCACCAAGATCAAACAAATCGTGTTGCACATCCAAGAGCATGCTCGACATCGCCTCATCATCGATCGTGGCGATCAACATGCCAATGGTGGAGTTCAACTCATCGACCGTGCCATAGGCTTCCACCCGCAAGCTGTCTTTTTGGGTTCTGGAGCCGTCTCCCAAACCGGTGGTGCCATCATCGCCGGTGCGTGTGTAAATCTTGGAGAGTCGGTTGCCCATGAAAATCCTTTGTTGTTTGGTTTGATTGATCAATGATTCATTCTAATGACTTCTGATGGCATGCGTTGTGAATGCGCAACCTCCAAGCCCTTTAGAAAATCCAGAGGATGGGCCATGTATGCGGCACCGATCTTTTGGGGTGGTTTGGCGTGTTCTAAAGACAGATGCCACGCCTGAGCCTGCGGGAATTTCTTTTGTAAGTAGACCAAATCGCTGCTCGGGCGGGTGATGGCCGGCTCGCACTGCGCCAACAAAATGGGCACTTGATTCTCGCAGACGACAAAATCGATCTCGCGTTGATCGCAGTCTCTGAAGTAGTGCAGGCCGAGCTGCCGGTCAAATAAATCCACCTGGGCCTCCACCCAATGAAGCAAATGCCCCGCGACCAAGGCTTCAAGGCGGGCGAGGTTGGTCGGTGCCTGGCTCCAATCATAGGGATAGGCTTTTTGGTCTTTCTTGATCGGCCGAAACTTTGGGCCTTCGGGCGGACACGCCAGCGGTTTGAGCCGAAACAGCGCGTGATGTGCCTCCAATTGGTCAATCCAGCGGCGCATGGTTGCATCCGAGACCCCCCAAAACGTGGCCAGCGCATGGATGGACAACGGTTGGCCCACCGAGGCCATGAGCGTGGCCAGAAACGCCGCGGGGTCATTGGGTGTCTTGGTCGGCGCGCCACGGCTGGTCTGGTTGGCCTGATCGGCTTGATCGCTTTGTCGGGGCTCAGCGCCCCACAAATCCACCATGAGGCCACGCAAGTGATTGGGCATTGACGTGCCCATTTCTGTCTCTGATTGGCGCCAGATCGTCTCAGGAAAGCCCCCACGGGCCATTAGGGTCATCAGTTGGCTGCGTTGGTGCAGCCCAAGCTCTCTGACCGTCAGGGGGTGTAGGCGGATGGGCGGGTGTGTGATTTGGTGTGCGGGTTCCGTTGGCGCCCGCACATGGCTGACCTGAACCACCTTGGGTGCAAGCTTTTGTTGCAAGGTGCGCTTCCCCACGCCCATTGGCCCGATGAGCTGCAGGGGCCGGTCGGTGGGCCACTGGGCCAGCAGCTCGCTTAAACGCCTTTTAATGTGGGGTGAGGCTGGTTTCATGGGTCGATTTCATGGGCTGAATTGGGCACTCGCTCAGGGACTTAGGCGGCTGATTTTGGCTTGATTTGTCTACTGTTCGAAAAGATATCATAAAAATAGGCGTAAATATTGTAATAAACGAAGGGCATTTGGGGATGGTGCGCGCCCAATCGGTGCTCACCACTTGAATCCATGGGCAAAGCGCCCCCATCTAGTAGGGCAACGAGGAAACAAAGTTTGGAGTCAAACCATGCGAATGGATAAGTTAACCGCCCGATTGGGCCAAGCAATCGCCGATGCAGAGAGCATGGCGGTGCGAATGGACCACGCCATGCTCGAGCCCGAGCATTTAATGGTGGCACTGCTCGACCAAGACGGCGGCGGCATCCGAGCCTTGTTGAGCCAAGCAGGCGTCCAAGTCAACGTCTTCCGCTCGAGTCTGGGCGAGGCACTTGAACAAATGCCCACGGTGAAGGGGCAAGCCGGGCAGGTGAATGTGTCCAACGATTTCTCTCGGGTGCTGAATTTGATGGACAAGATCGCCAACCAGCGCGGCGATGCCTTCATTGCCTCCGAGATCTTTTTGCTGGCGGTACTCGAGGCCAAAGTGCGCTTGGCTAACTTAATGGTTCAAGCCGGTGCTGAAAAAAGCCGCATTGAGGCGGCGATTGATGCAGTGCGCGGAGGTGAGCCGGTGGATGACCCCAATGCCGAAGAAGGGCGTGAGGCCTTAAAAAAATACACCATCGATCTGACCGAAAAAGCCGAGCAATCTCGGCTGGACCCCGTCATTGGGCGCGATGAAGAAATTCGTCGGACCATTCAGGTGTTGCAGCGCCGGACCAAAAACAACCCGGTCTTGATTGGTGAGCCCGGTGTCGGTAAGACCGCCATTGTTGAAGGCCTGGCCCAGCGCATCATCAACCAAGAGGTACCCGAGAGTTTGCGCAACAAACGGGTCTTGTCTTTGGATATGGGTGCGCTGATTGCGGGTGCGAAATTTAGAGGGGAGTTTGAAGAGCGTCTGAAAGCGGTCTTAAATGATCTGAAAAAACAAGAAGGCCAGGTGATCTTGTTCATCGATGAGATCCACACCATGGTCGGTGCGGGCAAAGCCGAAGGCTCGATGGATGCCGGCAACATGCTCAAGCCCGCGCTGGCGCGTGGCGAGCTCCACTGTGTGGGTGCGACCACGCTCAACGAATACCGCGAAAACATTGAAAAGGACGCCGCACTCGAGCGACGTTTCCAAAAAGTCTTGGTTGGGGAGCCTTCGGTCGAAGACACCATCGCCATTTTGCGGGGCTTGCAAGAACGCTACGAGGTCCATCATGGGGTAGACATCACCGATCCTGCACTGGTGGCGGCAGCGACCTTATCCCATCGCTACATCACCGATCGCAACCTGCCAGACAAAGCCATTGATTTGATGGACGAGGCCGCCAGTCGCATTCGGATGGAGATTGATTCCAAACCAGAAGCACTGGATCGATTGGAGCGTCGTCTGATCCAACTCAAGATTCAAAAAGAGGCATTGAAGAAAGAAACCGATGAGGCCTCCAAAAAACGCTTGGATGATCTCGAGACAGAGATCCATGATTTAGAGCGTGAGTTTTCTGATCTCGATGAGGTTTGGATGGCGGAAAAAGCAACCGTCGCAGGCTCGAGCCAAATTCGAGAAGAGCTGGAACGGGCGCGGGCCGATTTGGAAAACGCGCGTCGGGCGCAAGACCTCACGCGCATGGCAGAACTTCAACACGGCCGTATCCCTGAGTTGGAAAAACAACTCCTAGAGGCCGAACAAGCCACCGAAGGCGATGGCCAAGAAGGCGGCTTCCAGCTTTTGAGAAACAAAGTCACCGAAGAAGAGATCGCTGAGGTGGTGGCTCGCTGGACCGGGATTCCGGTGTCTAAGATGCTCGAAGGCGAGCGCGATAAGCTGCTCCGCATGGAATCGGCGCTGCACGAGCGTGTCGTGGGACAAGATGAGGCCGTCGAAGCGGTGGCCGATGCCATTCGTCGCTCGCGGGCTGGTTTGTCTGATCCCAATCGACCCAATGGCTCGTTTTTGTTTTTAGGGCCCACGGGTGTCGGTAAAACCGAGCTGTGCAAATCATTGGCGCAATTTTTGTTCGACACCGAAGAGGCCATGGTTCGGATCGACATGTCTGAGTTCATGGAAAAGCACGCCGTTGCTCGTTTGATTGGCGCGCCACCGGGTTACGTGGGTTATGAAGAAGGCGGCTATCTCACCGAAGCGATTCGGCGCCGGCCTTATTCGGTGATCTTGCTCGATGAGGTGGAGAAAGCCCACCCCGATGTGTTCAATATCTTATTGCAGGTCTTAGACGATGGCCGGCTAACCGATAGCCATGGCCGGACGGTTGATTTTAGAAATGCCGTGATTGTCATGACCTCGAATCTAGGCTCCGATCGGATTCAGGCTCTGGCCGGTGAGGGTTATGAAGCGATGAAAGCAGCGGTGATGGAGGTGGTCTCTGGCCACTTTAGGCCTGAGTTCTTAAACCGCGTCGATGACATGGTGGTCTTCCATCCCCTGGATGCCACGCAAATCCGTTCGATTGCTCGGATCCAAATCGATGGCTTGGTGGCGCGCTTAAAAGACCGAGACCTTCATTTGACAGTGACCGACAAAGCGCTGGATCACTTGGGCAAAGCCGGGTTTGATCCTGTCTATGGCGCCCGGCCCTTAAAGCGTGCCATCCAACACGAATTAGAAAACGTGTTGGCGCAACGCCTCTTGGCGGGTGAATTTGTTCCCGGTGATGAGATTGTGGTCGATGTGGCAGACACGGGCCTGACCTTTTCAAAAGGCCAGGCCTAGGTCGATCCGCGAGGATCTCTACAAACCCACTCAGAGCGCTTGCGAGGCAAAGTCGGCCAAACGTGAGCGCTCCCCGCGTTTGAGCGTGACGTGGCCGGCGTGTGGCCAGTGCTTGAAGCGATCAATCGCATAGGTCAGACCCGATGTGGTTTCTGTCAGATACGGTGTATCAATTTGTTCGACGTTCCCAAGGCAAACAATTTTGGTGCCGGGCCCGGCGCGCGTGATTAAGGTCTTCATTTGTTTGGGCGTGATGTTTTGAGCCTCATCAATAATGAGGTAGCGGTTTAAGAAGGTGCGGCCGCGCATAAAATTCAAGGACCGAATTTTTATTTTGCTGGTCAACAGCTCTTGGGTCGCAGAGCGGCCCCAAGTCGTCGAGAAAGCACCACCACCTTGATCGGCGCCATCGGGTTCGGTTAGAAACTCCAAATTGTCGGTCAATGCCCCCATCCAAGGAGTCATCTTTTCTTCTTCCGTCCCTGGCAGGTAGCCAATGTCCTCGCCCACGGACACCGTGGCGCGGGTCACAATGATCTCGCGGTAACGTTTCTCATCCATGGTTTGGGCCAGACCCGCCGCCAAGGTCAATAAGGTTTTCCCCGTGCCCGCGGTACCCAGCAAGGTCACAAAATCAATCTCTGGGTCCATCAAGAGATTCAGCGCAAAATTTTGTTCCGGGTTTCTGGCCTGAATGCCCCAAACACTTAAATTGGGTCGACGGTGGTCCTGGGCCAATTCAAACACCACCTGCTCATCGCCGACTTCCCTAACCAGGGCCTCAATCCCATGCTCGCCTTGTAAGCGCAAACACTGATTGGGGTACCACTGATCATCGGGCTGGCGGGCAATGCGATAAAAAGTCCGCGCATCTTCTGTCCACGAATCTTCGGTGTTGTGTCGCTCCCAAAAAGCCCCATCGCGTTCGGTCAAACCGGTATACAAAAGACTCAAATCGTCCAAAGCCCGGTCGTTGTGGTAGTCCTCGGCCAAGATGCCATGGATGGCGGCTTTGATTCTTAAGTTGATGTCTTTGGAGACCAATACAATCTCCAAATCAGGCCGTTCATAACTGAGGTTCAACGCCGCCAACAAGATTTCGTTGTCAGCCAAAGAATGATCGCCCATCAAAGCCTCGCCATTGGCGAGCGCTTTGGTTTGGAAGTACAGCCGTCCGGTTCCAATGTTGAGTTTTAGGCCATCGGGTTGGATTAAGGCCACACCTTGGTCCAAATCAAGGGGCGCGCCGTCGGTGTCATCGCCATGCATGAGCTCGTTTAGAAATCGGGAAACTTGGCGGACGTTGCGCGCCACTTCCGATACGCCTTTTTTGGCGCGATCGAGTTCTTCTAAAACGACCATGGGCAGGAAAATGTCGTGTTCTTCAAACCGAAACAAAGCGGTTGGGTCGTGCATCAACACATTGGTATCAAGCAGATACAGGCGTTTGTTTTTGGTCATGCCTTTGGGCCCCTAGACGGTGTGGGTGATGGGTTTATTCTCTGCTGAGCCAGGCCATGCCTGGCTTTAAGCGTTGATGCGCTCAAGTGCGGCCAGAACCTCTTCGACGTGGCCGGGTATTTTGACCTTGCGCCAAGATTCGACCAGTTTGCCTTTGGCATCAAACAAGAATGTGGACCGCTCAATGCCCATCACTTTTTTCCCGTACATATTTTTTTCCTTCATCACCCCAAATTGACGACACAAGGTTTCTTCGGGGTCCGCGATCAAAGGAAAAGGGAACCCATATTTTTCGCTGAACTTGATGTGGGATTTGAGGGTGTCTCGTGACACGCCGACAACCTCAGCGCCCAACGCTTGAAATTGGGCGTAATGGTCACGAAAGTCTTGGCTTTGTTGGGTGCAACCTGGCGTGTTGTCTCTGGGGTAGAAATACAACACCAATGGTTTTCCTTTGAACGATTGGAGTGTTAGGGTGTCTGTTTGATCAGAGGCATTGGATCCGAGGGTGGCCTCATAAGCGGCGGATTGAAGCTTCGGGTCTGTATCGCTCATAGATGTCCTTTAAGGCTTCGGGTTACACTTAAAGAGGATAGTCTTCGGATGGCTGGGTGACAAGACCCCCATCTCAATTGTTACGGAGAATTCATGTTCAAAGGTTCAAGCGTTGCCCTGATCACCCCGATGAAGGCCGATGACCAAGGCGCCTCATCCATTGACCTGGATGCCTTTGATGCATTGTTGTCATGGCACCAGCAAGCCGGTACGGCCTCTGTGGTCATTGGTGGAACCACTGGTGAGTCGGCCACGCTCGACCATGAGGAGTATGTCCAGCTTTTAACCCATGCTGTTGAGCACCTCAAGGGCCAAGTGAAGGTGATTGCCGGCACTGGTAGCCCATCAACAGAGCACACCATTCATCGCACCCGCTTGGCTCAAGCGCTGGGTGCGGATGCGGCCTTGGTGGTGACACCGGCCTACAACCGACCCTCGCAGCGCGGTTTGTTGGCGCATTACCAAGCCGTGGCCGATGCCTCAGATTTGCCGGTGATTCTCTACAACGTGCCCAGCCGAACCGCTTGTGACTTGTTGCCAGAGACCGCCTTGGCCTTGGCTAAGCACGAGCGCATCGTGGCCATCAAAGAAGCCGTGCCCGATCCAGCAAGGGTTCAGGCCTTGCTCGATGGTGGTCTGAGTGTTTTGAGTGGCGATGACCCAAGCTTTGTTCGCAGCATGAAAATGGGCGCCTCGGGGGTGATCTCGGTGGCCTCCAATGTGGTGCCAAAGACCATGGCCAAGATCTGTTCATTGATCGAGGCGGGCGATGTGGGTGGGGCAGAGCGCATTGATCAAACCCTCGCGCCTTTGTATGAATTTTTGGGCGTGGAGACGAATCCAGTGCCGGCCAAATGGCTCTTGGCCGAGATGGGCCGTTGCCAAGATGCCATCCGATTGCCCCTTGTGGGCCTCGATTCGCAGTATCATGCCAAAGGTCGAGCACTCATTGAGGTGCTCGCAGACATTGAGTAGACAAGCATTCGCCACCAACATCGCGACTTAAAGACCGACCGCGATGAAACATGGGTGATGTAGCATGGGTGATGTAACATGGGTATTGAAGGATTTATGAGACAACTGCACAAGACACCATTGACAACAGCATTGCTGGCCATAGGGCTTGCTCTTTTGGCCA
>CBFHIS010000017.1:21749-27431 GCA_965655975.1 Wenzhouxiangella sp. | reverse complement strand
TCTAAATCGTTTTGGCCTGCCTGCAACTCATAGACATCGGCATCAGTCTGCCAGCGGGTGGTGTGGTTTGGTGCCTCGCCCGTGCTTGAAATCAAGCCAGCTTGGGCCACATAGAGTTCGGGCAATTGTTCGATCAACAATGTAAACGGTGTGTTTGGTTCATCCACCGCCACCGGATAGTCCTTCAAACGAAGATCCACCAATGTGCCGCCATTGGCATCAATATCAACGGTGAGCACATCTGTGCTAACCGAGATGCGTCTTGACGCGACCATGCTCGGTACTTCTTCGGGTGACGCGTCCGTAGAGCGCGCCTGCATCGAAGGCAACTCAGGCACATCATCGATGGTGTTGCTGGTTGGTTGGCCAGCAGCATCTGGGGTGGTTGCGACGTCCCCGCTGGCTGCAAACTCAGCGTTGCTGGCGCGTTGAACAGGTTCGAATTTTTCTTTTTGCCATTCCATGTAGAGCAACAAACTCAACATGCTCAGCAAAATGACAAAAAAGGTTCTAGTGTTCATGGTTTATCGGCTTGTCTGTTGGCTTGTGGTGGAGTCGCTTATGATAGCTTGCATCAACTCATCTAGGCTGTAACGGATTTGTTTCGATGGGTAGGGTCTCAAGTCTTTTCGGGCGAACACCACACAATCACGATTGGGTAAGCGGGGTTGGTGTGCTCGAAAAGATTCTCTCACCAAACGCCTGACTCGATTGCGATCAACCGCCCGCTGCATCAAACGTTTGGCAATCGCCAAACCGAGCCTGGGATGGTCAGAGGGTATGCTCAAAATCCGAAACAATGGGTCTTGATGTCTCCAAACGAACCCAGGCTTTGCATTTAAGACTTGGGAGAATTCTGCGCTCTTTAATAAGCGAGCACGTTTCGCTAACCCAAAGCCCTCGGGCATAACCTATGATCAGCTTGGGTTGGTCGCTGCCAAGCGTTTACGGCCTTTGGCTCGACGTGCATTGATGATGGCTCGGCCTGATTTGGTGGCCATGCGGGCTCTGAATCCGTGACGACGGGCGCGCTTGAGTCGGCTCGGTTGAAAAGTGCGTTTCATGGTTCATTTTCCTTTGCAAAAATCGGTGTAAAAAAAGCTAAGATGGTGCGCTGTGGATAAACCCGCAACAAAAGACGTCAAGGATAGCGTTACCCGACCCCAGTAGTCAATAATAAATCGCTCGGAAAGCCTTGATAAAAGGTGATTTTACGCCCATTGCAAGCTAGACTGAGGAACTGATGAGCAACCAACCCAGCCAACCCGCTTCAGCTCCAACGACCCAAGAAGGTCTAGAAAGCCTGTGGTTGGCTTGTTTGGCAAGGCTTGAGCACCATGTATCCCTAGAAGAAATCAACACATGGATCAAGCCTTTAAGGCTCTCGAGCGCCGACCAACCTGGTTTTTCACTAGACGCGCCCAACGACTTTGTCTGCGATCAGGTCTCAGCCCAGTATTTGCCGATGATCCAGGAGTTTTTGGCCCAACATGGTTACGCGCCAGACCAAGTCCGGGTGCGGGTTGGGGAACAAGCAAGAACCGTGGCCATCTCGGGTGGGCAAGCGCCAAAAACTGGGGAAAGCGATACCCTGGATGATCGCTACAATTTCGACAATTTCGTTCTAGGTAAATCCAATGAGCTCGCCTTTGCAGCCGCCAAGCAAGTCGCGCAAAACCCAGGGACGGTCTATAACCCATTGCTTCTCTACGGCAGCACGGGTTTGGGCAAGACCCACCTATTGCACGCTGCAGGGCGCTTTATCGCCAAACAAAACCCTTCTGCCCAGGTGATTTATCTTCACTCAGAGAAGTTTGTGAGCGAAATGATCCAGGCGCTTAGGCGCGATGGGATCGATGCGTTCAAACGACGCTATCGAAATGCCGATGCTTTGTTGATTGATGACATTCAATTCTTTGCGGGCAAAGACCGGTCTCAGGAAGAATTCTTTCATACGTTCAATACCTTACTAGAGTCCAGGCAACAAATCATCTTGACGTGTGACCGCTATCCCAAGGAGGTCGACGGCATCGAAGCGCGCCTTCGTTCACGGTTTGGCTGGGGTCTGACGGTCTCGATTGAGCCACCGGATTTTGAGACTCGGGTGGCGATCTTGCAAAGCAAGGCGACCGATCGGGGATTGGATCTTGATGATTCGGTGTCTTTTTTGATCGCCAAACGAATTCGATCCAACGTCCGAGACCTTGAGGGCGCGCTCAACTCGTTGATTGCCAACGCACGTTTTTCAGGACGCGAAATTGATTTGGCCTACACTCAAGAAATTTTGCGCGATGTTTTAGCGGTTCACGACCGCTTAATCACGATTGAGAACATTCAAAAGCTTGTGGCGGACTTTTACCAACTGCGGGTGGCCGATTTGCTGTCAAAACGTCGGACGCGGTCCATTGCCAGACCCCGCCAAATGGCGATGTATTTGGCCAAGAACCTCACCGAACACTCGTTGCCTGAGATTGGCAATGCCTTCGGTGGGCGCGACCACACAACGGTTTTGCACGCATGTCGTAAAATCGAGTCATTGTGCGAAACCGATGGCCGCTTGCGAGAAGATCAGTCTCGGCTCATGCGGGAGTTAACAAGCTGATTGCAAAGCGTGTATAAGCTGTGGACAATGTGGTGCAGAAAAGTTATCCACATTTCATCCACACCAAAGCCACTGAGATGGCGGCAAAATAAAATTTACATAAGTTTTTGATTGTTAAAGAGTATTTAAGGTTATACAATAACTAACAGGCCTTACTACTACTGCTTTTATTATTTATAAACAGAAAACACTGATAGGCAACGGGCCAAATCTAACGAGGACAGACCATGAAATTCTCTATGCCACGCGAAGCTTTATTGGGACCCATCTCTCAGGTGGTCAACGTTGTAGAGCGACGCCAAACATTGCCTGTTCTGGCCAACTTCTTAATTGAAGCGGTCGATGAGGGGCTTCGAATCACGGGCACAGACATGGAAGTGGAGCTGGTCGCGAAAGTGCAGGCTGAGGTTGCTCAACCTGGTGCGATCACTGTCCCCGCCCGGAAATTGGTCGATATTTGCCGTGCCTTACCCGAGGGGGTCCAAATTAATGTCCAGCTCAACAAAGACAAGTTGGTGCTGCACGCGGGCAGAAGCCGGTTCACCCTGGCCACCCTCCCAGCCAGTGAGTTCCCAAGTTCTGATCGCTCTGACAGTTTGCAAAGTTACGAAATAGAGCAAGGGCGTTTGCGGTGGTTGCTGGATAAAACAAGTTTTGCCATGGCGCATCAAGATGTGCGCCACTATCTAAACGGTTTGCTGATCGAGTTTAGAGAAGGTGCGATTCGGGCGGTGGCCACCGATGGCCACCGTTTGGCTTTGGCTGAGGTCAACGCCGAAATTACCGGTGAAGTCAGAAGCGTGATTGTCCCCAGAAAAGGGGTGATGGAGCTTAACCGAGTCCTTGAAGACAGCGATAAGAAGCTCGAAGTGGTTGTTGGACAAGGGTTTTTACGCGTTGAGCGCGAGCGCTTGGTCATGACAACCAAGTTGATTGATGGCCGTTTCCCGGATTATGAGGCGGTGATCCCGCTGGCGGTGGATCAAGCCATGGTGGCCGAACGACATGTCCTGGTGGATGCCCTGCAGCGGGCGGCCATTTTGTCGAATGAGAAGTACCGTGGCGTGCGGATTGAATTGACGGCGGGCACCGCAAAAATCGTCGCGCATAACCCGCAGCAAGAAGAGGCCACCGAGGAAATTGAGGCCGATCACCAACTGGATCAGCTCAAAGTTGGGTTTAACGTGAACTACTTGCTTGAGGCGCTGCACGCCATCGATGGCGACAAAGTTCGGATCGCACTCAAGGATGCAAACAGCTCGTGTTTGGTCACTGCCATTGACGGTGATGCGGTCCGACAAGTGGTGATGCCGCTCAAACTGTGATCCACGTGAAACCTCTTGAGCCTTGAACACCTCAGTATCCGAGGTTTTCGGAACTTAGCGTCCGTTGATATCGAGCCCAGCCCTGGGGTTAATTGGCTGTTTGGGGACAATGGGGCCGGTAAAACCAGTGTTCTAGAAGCCATTTATCTGCTCGCCCGAGGGCGTTCCTTCCGAAGTGCCCAAATTGGGGCTGTCATTGGCCACAGTGCCGATCGACTCATGGTGGTTGGTCACTTGATGAGATCGTCGGACCACGAAGGGGTGGTTATGGGGGTAGAAAGGGATGAAGCGGGCTGGCGAGGGCGACTCGCCGGTGAAGACTGTTCCCGGATTTCCGAGTTCGCCGCCCGCTTACCCGTGGTCTTGCTCGAACCCGATAGTCACCAGCTGATCAGCGATGGGCCGCATAGACGCCGGCAATATCTGGATTGGCTGTTGTTCCACGTGGAACCAAATTACTTGCCCGTGTGGCAGCGTTATCAAAAAATGTTGCGTCAACGCAATGCAGCGCTCAAGTCGGGCGCTACAACAGAGCTTCTAGATGCCTTGGATGCGCCCTTGGTGGCTGCTGGAGAGCTGATCAACGAAATGCGAGCCGAGCGGGCCACCGAGTTATCGATGGCCACCGAAACGCTCAATCAGGCACTGGGGTTGCGTTTGCCAGGCACCATACAAATGGCCTATCGGCGGGGGCATGCGGCTGAATTGAGCTTGGCCGAGGCGTTGGCGGCCAGTCGGCAAAAAGACCAAGAATCTGGTTTTACCCGAGCGGGCCCCCACCGCGCGGATCTGGTGTTGCGGTTCGATGGTTATCCGGCGGCCCAAGAGAGCTCGCGGGGCCAGCAAAAACTGTTGGCCACTTTGCTGTTGTTGGCCAAATGGCAATTTTTGTCAGCGCAGGCTGAACATCCACCTGTGTTGCTGCTGGATGACCCCGTCTCGGAGCTTGATCAGGCCCACTTGGGGCAAGTGATGACGTGGCTGGAAGCGCAGCAAAAACAGGTTTGGGTGACATCGACAGAGCCCAGCAAACAGACGACCAAAATGTTCCACGTGGAACAGGGGGAAATCCGGTCGGTGGTATAATAAATCTCAAAGCGGAAACGCTGTTTTTCAGACAGGACATCCCACCGAAATGACAGAAGAAACCTACGGCTCCGGCAGCATCAAAGTACTCAAAGGTTTGGACGCGGTTCGCAAGCGTCCTGGCATGTATATTGGCGATACCGACGATGGAACAGGCCTTCACCACATGGTCTTCGAGGTGGTGGACAACGCCATTGATGAGGCCTTAGCAGGGCATTGTGACGACATTGATGTCATTATTCATACCGATGGTTCGGTGAGCGTGGCCGATAATGGCCGTGGTATCCCAGTCGACATGCACGAAGAAGAAGGCCGATCGGCCGCGGAAGTGATCATGACCGTGCTGCACGCAGGCGGTAAGTTCGACGACAACTCCTACAAAGTCTCAGGTGGTTTGCACGGCGTGGGTGTTTCCGTGGTCAACGCGCTCTCAGAGTCTTTGATTTTGACCATCGATCGCCAAGGGCGTCGTTGGCAACAAGAATATGCCCATGGCGTGCCGCAGTCACCTTTGGCTGATACCGGCCCCAGTGATCGAACCGGCACCCAGGTTCGTTTCTTACCCAGCAAAGAAACATTCACAGACACCGTTTTTCATTACGAGATTCTGGCCAAACGCTTGCGCGAGCTCAGCTTCCTGAATTCGGGCGTGGCCATCAACCTCAGCGA
>CBFHIS010000017.1:8985-21649 GCA_965655975.1 Wenzhouxiangella sp. | reverse complement strand
TTGTCGGTGAAAGTGCCCGATCCTAAGTTTTCATCGCAAACCAAAGACAAACTGGTCTCCTCAGATGTGAAATCGGCCGTCGAGTCTGTGATGAATGAGCGTTTGCGGGACTTTTTGCTCGAGCACCCCACCGATGCCAAGGTGATTGCCAGCAAGGTGATCGAAGCGGCCAGCGCCCGAGAGGCGGCGCGTAAAGCCCGCGATATGACCCGCCGCAAGGGGGTTTTGGATGTGGCAGGGTTGCCTGGCAAATTGGCCGATTGCCAAGAAAAAGACCCAGCGCTCTCTGAATTGTTCATTGTGGAGGGCGACTCGGCCGGCGGTTCAGCCAAACAGGGCCGTAACCGCAAAAATCAGGCAATTTTGCCGCTGAAAGGCAAAATTTTGAACGTTGAGAAGGCCCGTTTCGACAAAATGTTGGGCTCTGCCGAAGTCGGGACGTTGATTACAGCCTTGGGCACTGGCATCGGGCGCGATGAGTTCGATCCCGATCGTTTGCGCTACCACCGCATCATCATCATGACCGATGCCGATGTGGATGGCTCGCACATCAGAACGCTGCTGTTGACCTTTTTCTACCGTCAAATGCCAGAGCTCATCGAGCGTGGTCATATCTATATTGCCCAACCCCCGCTGTACAAAGTCAAACAAGGCAAACAAGAGATTTATCTCAAAGACGAAGCAGAGATGACCGGTTACATGCTGGGAAGGGCGTTGGATGGCACCGCGCTCTATCCAAGCCCAGATGCACCCGCGATTCGTCCAGAAGCGCTTGAGGTGCTGTTAAAAGACTTTGGGCACGCACGCCAAGTGGCGGCCAGACTAAAACACCGCCATGACCACGAGGTCATTGAGCAACTTATTGATTTTGAACCATTTTCAATGGAGACTGGTTTTGATGTCGACGCTTGGTCGGAACGCTTTAAGGCCCGCCTGGATGGGGCCACACCACCAGGTGTTCAGTGGACCATTAAAGCATTGGCTGGTGGCGGCGTGGTGGTGTCTCGTCACGCACAAGGCGTTGTCCAAGACACGATTTTGGATGCAGGCTTCTTTGGTTCGCCTGAGTATCGCCAGATTGAAAAAGTCGGGAAAGCATTGGGTGATTTGGTCGGGGGGATGATCAAGGTCACCCGTGGCAATGCCGAGTTTGAAGGTCAGCGCTTTAGCGAAGTGTACGATTGGTTGATGGGTGAGTCGCGTAAAGGGCGGACATTCCAACGCTTCAAAGGCCTCGGTGAGATGAACCCAGATCAATTGTGGGACACCACCGTCAACCCAGAAACCCGCCGCTTGATGAAAGTCACGATAGAGGACGCGGTGTCAGCCGACGAGATTTTCTCAACGCTGATGGGCAATGAAGTTGAGCCTCGACGCGCGTTCATTGAAGACAACGCCTTGCAAGTGAGCAACCTTGACGTTTAGCGGAATTTAAGCGAAATAAACGTCTTTTGGCGACAAATAGCTACTTGATCGCAACAAAACAAGAAAAGTTCAGGCACTGAAACCAACGGTGGATGTGCCCAAAACCCGCCTGTTTTAGGGCAGCTTCGTGTTCTGTGGCCGACTGTGGAATGAGCACATTTTCGATGGCTTGCCGTTTTTTGGCGATTTCTAGATCCGAATAACCCTGTGATTTTTTAAAGCTCAGGTGGTGCTCATCCATCCATGCTTGCTCGTCAGCTGACTCGAAACGGAGTTTTTCTGCCAGCAACAGCACCCCACCGGGATTCAAGCCCTCATAAATCCGCTCTAAAAGACCCAAGCGTTGCTCCACTGACACAAACTGCAAGGTGAAATACATCAGGCACAACGAGGCGTTTTGGTAATGTTGCTCGGTGATGTCTGCTACTTGTATCTCAACAGGGACGGTGGAATTGTCCTGGGCAATGATGTGTTGGCAGCGCGCCACCATCTCAGGCGAGTTATCGAGCCCGATCATCTCAACACCTGGAACCTGGATGGCCCGTCTCGCCGCGAGCGTTGCCGCACCCAGTGAGCAACCTAGGTCGTAGACCCGAGAGTTTGGTGTCACAGCAGACCGAACAATGAGGGGCGTAAGCTCCAAGAGCTGGCGATATCCCGGCACTGAGCGTTCAATCATGTCAGAAAAAACCCGAACCACGGGCTCGTTGAACTCAAATGACCCTGGCTGGGCGTCGGTTGGTTCACTAAACAGGGTGTCTTTTTCGCTCATGGTTTTTGAGTTTTTGGTGTTCAAGTTATCGCGAGCCACGGTCGGCCAGATGACCATGGGCCGACTTTGCATGAGCATATGATAGGCGCTTATGGTACTCGGCTGGCAGTTATACTTGTGCAAAGCAGTCGGTAGACACCCCACGGGTGTCACAGCGTTCAAACAATGACTCAAATAAATTGCGTTCAAAAGGCCAAGTTGTGGATTTTCAAACCTTCATCCGAACCCTAGACCAATACTGGGCAGAGAAAGGCTGTGTGTTGACAGCACCTTTGGACAGCGAAGTGGGGGCGGGGACCTTTCATCCAGCCACGTTCTTGCGCTCGATTGGTCCAGAGCCTTGGTCTGCCGCCTATCTCCAGCCGTGCCGGCGCCCAACCGATGGGCGCTATGGTGAAAACCCCAATCGCCTGCAACACTATTATCAATATCAGGTGGTCATGAAGCCGGTTCCCGACGATTTCCAAACGCTCTATTTGGGCTCTTTGGACGCCGTTGGCATTGACCCCAAAGTACACGACATTCGTTTTGTTGAAGACAATTGGGAATCACCCACGCTTGGTGCTTGGGGTTTGGGTTGGGAGGTCTGGCTCAATGGCATGGAGGTGACCCAGTTCACCTATTTCCAACAAGCTGGGGGGCTCGAGTGTCGACCAGTCATGGGGGAGATCACCTATGGCTTGGAGCGTTTGGCCATGTACATCCAGGGGGTTGAAAGCGTCTATGACCTTATTTGGGCCGATAGCATGAATGGCCTCGTTCGCTATGGCGACATTTTCCATCAAAACGAAGTCGAGCAATCCAACTACAACTTTGAACAAGCAGACACCACCAGCCTGTTTGCATCATTTGAGGCACAAGAGTCCCAAGCCAGGGCTTTGATCGAGACCAATCTACCGTTGCCCGCCTACGACCAAGTCCTCAAGGCATCGCACACATTTAACCTGTTGGACGCGCGAGGCGCGATATCGGTCACAGAGCGGCAACGCTATATCTTGAGAATCCGAGATCTTTCAAGACAGGTGGCTGAAAGTTACCACGCTGCCCGCGAGGCGCTGGGCTTTCCGGGAGTGCGAGAATCATGAGCGACCGACAAACCCTCTTGATTGAGCTGGGCTGCGAAGAGCTACCAGCGGCACAAATTGAATCTCTGGTGGGTGCTCTGGGTAAGGGCGTGTTGGATCACCTCGCCACACATGACATGGTTGACCCTGATCAGGCCACGCACCTTTTGGCCACACCACGCCGTTTGGCTGTTGTCATTGAAGACGTGTTGGCTGAACAACCCAGCCAAACCATCGAGCGCAAAGGGCCATCGGTGGATGCGGCTTTTAATGACCAAGGAGAGCCCACGCCCGCTGCGCTGGGGTTCGCCAAGAGTGTGGGTCAACCCATCGAGTCACTGGACCGTTTAAAGACAGACCAAGGCGAATGGTTGGCCGCCACCATCCACCAACCTGGTGCAACCTTGGCCAAGGTCTGCCAAGATGCGCTTGTCGCAGTAACCCAACAAATGGCCAGCGCTAAAAGCATGCGTTGGCGCGCCGGGGAGGAACGCTTTGTGCGGCCCGTTCGTTGGTTGGTGGCCATGCACGGTCAAGACATCATCCCTGTTGAACTCTTTGGATTACAGGCAGACCACTTCACTTGGGGGCACCGCATTCATGGCCACGGCCCCTGGAAACTGGCCTCGGCGCATGACTACACAAAAACGCTGTTGGCGTCTCATGTTGTCCCCAGCATTGAAGAACGTAAAGAGCGCATAAAAAATCAGGTCTCTTCCTTGGCTAAGCAGCATGGTTTTGCGACTGATCCGATCAGCTTTGATGATTTGGTCGAAGAGAACGCCAACCTCACCGAGTGGCCAGTGGCTGTTTTTGGTTCCTTCGATGCTCAGTTTCTCAATGTGCCTGAGCCTGCGTTGATCAGTGCCATGCAGCACCACCAAAAGTGTTTTCCCCTCAGAGAAGAAAACGCACAGTCATTGGCGCCACACTTTGTGGCCATCGCCAATATCGAAAGCACGGATCAGGATGCGATGCGAGCTGGTTTTGAGCGCGTGATTCGTCCGCGCTTGGCCGATGCCGAGTTCTTTTGGGCGCAAGATCGACAGACCCCGTTATTTGATAGAGCCAAGGATTTGGAGGCGGTGCTTTTCCAAAAAGACCTGGGCTCGGTGGCTCAAAAAACCGAACGCATGGTCAAGGTGGCCCAGGCATTCGGCCAATCCCTTTCTTTGGACCCGGCCGCAATAGAGCAAGCGGTCAAAGGCGCCAAGTGTGACTTAACCACCGAAATGGTGGGTGAGTTTCCAGAACTGCAAGGGGTGATGGGTTATCACTACGCGCTTGATTCTGGGGTCTCGAAAGACATTGCCATTGCCATTGAAGAACACTACTGGCCCAAGCAAGCGGGCGCGCCCCTGCCGACCACACCACTCGGTGCGGTGATCGCTTTGGCCGACCGGCTCGATACCTTGGTGGGGATTTTTGGTATCGGCCTCAAGCCCAAGGGATCAAAAGACCCATTTGCGCTGCGCCGTGCGGCACTTGGTGTGATTAGAATTCTAGAACACCATCCAGCCATTGATTTGGACGGCGCGCTTGAGAGCGCCACCCAACCACTGGCCGAGCAGTTGTCTTGGAGCCAAGAGCAGCAAGAAAAAACCATCAATGAGGTGAAGGGTTTTTGTTTGGACCGCGCTCGGTCTTACGCCAGCGATCAAGGCATTGGGGCGGCCACGCTGAACGCAGTCATGGCCATTCGGGTCTCTTCGGTGAGCGATCTAATGCATCGTGCTCGAGCCGTCGAAGCGCTGTTGGCACATAAAGACATTGAAAAACTCATCGCTGCGAACAAACGATTGGCCAATCTGCTGGGTAAAGCAGACCAGCCCATTGATGCTGAAGTGGATCAAGCCAGGTTGGTCGATGTAGAAGAAAAAGCGTTGTTCGAAGTGTGGTCGGTGAAACAAGACCGGGTCATTGAGGCTGTGTCAGGGGGGGATTACGATGGGGCCCTACAACAACTGGTTGAGCTCGCTGACCCACTGGATCTCTTTTTTGAAAAAGTGATGGTCATGGCTGAGGATGCCAGCGTTCGGGCCAACCGGCTCGCTCTGCTGAATCAAATGCGCCTAGCGTTTCTAAGAATTGGCGACTTCGCTCTACTGGGCCGCTGATTGTCCATGCCCTCGCTGGCAAGGTTCAATGAAGCCCGCTTAAAAACCGATGGGCGCTACAACGATTGGTTGACGTGGCTGAATGTGCTTCCACCCACACAACCAGAATGGCGAGTGGTCGATGGGGTGGTGCATGTGGGCCAGCCCATTGAAGACCCAGAACACCTCAAAGAAATCTTAGAAGCTTTTATCCCCTGGCGGAAAGGCCCATGGTGTGTGGCTGGTGCGCCCATTGACAGCGAGTGGCGTTCAAACTGGAAATGGGATCGAATCCACCATCGCATCGATTTGGTTGATCGGCGCGTTTTGGATGTGGGCGCGGGCAACGGCTATTTTGGTTGGCGAATGCTCGAAGCGGGTGCCAAGTCGGTGGTGGCCTGTGATCCCACAGCGTTGTTTGTGATGCAGCACCAATTGTTGGCGAGGTTTGCTGGCGATGAACGCCATGCCATGTGGGCTTGTCGCCTAGAGGAACTTCCTTTAACGCTCGACCCGTTCGATGTGGTGTTTTCGATGGGTGTGTTGTCACACCGCCGCTACCGAGAGGGCCATCACATGGCCCACTTGGGCCTGCTCTATCGAAAGCTATTGCCTGGCGGTGAGTTGGTGTTAGAAACATTGGTGGTGCCCCCAGAGGCGACTGAACAACAAGCCAATGGAGATTGCGTGTTGCTGCCAACGAGCCGGTATGCGCGAATGAAAAATGTCTACGCGTTGCCTGCGGTGGATACCTTGATTCGATGGTTGAGTTTGGCTGGGTTTAGCGAGATCGAGTGTGTGGATGTCACATCAACCAGCCAAGATGAGCAACGCGCCACCGAGTTGATGCCGTATCAGTCGTTGGTTGATGGTTTATCGCGAGAGGACCCAACCCGAACCATCGAGGGCCACCCATCGCCCATGCGAGCGATGATGGTGGCCAAACGCCCACCAGGCTAGAGTGGGCTAGAAGATATTTAAGATGCCACCCAAGACAACCAGAATCAGTGCTGGTGTGATTACACGCGTGATCCAAAGCCAGGCTTGAAACGCCCAATCGGGCATTTTCTCACCCAACTCCTCTCGGGTGATCCGACTCGACAATACCCAACCGGCAAACAGCGCGATCAAGAGTCCACCCACGGGCAGCATGATCTGTGTGGCCACATAATCAATGGCATCCATTGGTGACTTGCCGATGATTTTCACCTCTGACCACAAGTTAAACGAAAACACCGAGGCGAGGCCGAGTAACCACCCCAAACCCGCCACCAACAAAGCAGATGCCTTTCGAGAGAGGTTGGTGGCCTCCACCAGATAGGCTGTGGCGGGTTCCATCAAAGAAATCGAACTGGTCCACGCAGCGACCGACAACAAAACAAAAAACAACATCCCGTAGAAGATGCCAAAGGGCATTTCAGAAAATGCCAACGGCAACGAGGTGAAAATCAAACCAGCGCCACCACTGCCTGGGTCAATGTTGTTGGCAATAATAATTGGGAAGATGGCCAAGCCCGCCACGATCGCCACAAACGTATCGGCACCGGCCACAGCAACACCCACCCGTGGAATATTGACGTTGGCTGGCAGATAGGCACCGTAGGTCATGATCGCGCACATGCCAAGCGATAGAGTGAAAAACGCCTGACCCAGTGCGGTGACAAACATGGAACCAGAGACTTGTGACCAGTCGGGCTTGAACAAGAACCCGACCGCTTCTTGGAAATAGCCGGTGTTCATGCCATAACCCAACAGCACCAACAACAACACCATTAGGACGGGCATTAACACACTGACGGCCCGCTCCAATCCTTTTTCCACGCCAAAGCCCACCACACCAACGGTCATTAGCATGAACAGACCGTGCCAAAAGGTCAGCTCGCCAGCATCACCCAACAATGCGCCAAATGTGGCGGTTGGGTCGCTGATGGGCGCACCAACACCAATAAACTCTTTGAAGTAGTGAAATCCGTAATGAAGCGTCCAACCAGCCACCACCGAATAAAAGGACAAGATCATAAAACCAGCGATGATCCCAATGACCCCGATGAATGCCCAATTCCTCGAGGCATTGCTGGTGGTGCTGAGTTCTCGAAGCGAGTTGATCGGACTCATGCGGCCGCGACGACCAATGACAATTTCTGCAAACATGATCGGCAAGCCAACGAGTGCGATACAAGCCAGATAAATCAAGACAAAAGCGCCGCCCCCATTCTCAGATGTGATGTAGGGAAACCGCCAAATATTGCCCAAGCCAACGGCCGAACCAGTGGCGGCTGCAATAAAAGCGATTCGGGAAGACCACATGCCATGGATGGAAGATGTTTGCATTTGTAATCATTACCATTAGATGTCGGAAGCGTTAATTGTGCGTCAACACAAGGTTTTGCGCAAATGGCCCGACACGGCGCGAGCAATCTCAAAAAAACCCGGCAATCTGATATGCTCAAAGGCTGATTCATTGGGAGTGGTTATGATTAGAAACGCGACTCTGGTGACGCCGAAGCATCGAGCACCTGGCTTTTTTTCTCTCTCGCCCTTATCACGGGCAGTACCTGTATTGGTCTGCCTCTGGCTTGTGGGTGGCTTGACGCCCCTGGTGGCTCAAATCGAGCGACAACATGGCGCGCACGTGCATGGAGAAGGGGTGGGCACCCTGGCCTTGGATGACCAAACGTTGAGCCTGTCGCTGGAAATGCCCGGCTTCAACGTGGTGGGTTTTGAGCACCCACCCACAACTCAAGCTCAAAAGGCTGAAATTGACAGCGCGTTGACGATTTTCAACACAGGCCAGTGGCTCAACCTAGACCCCGAAGGCCGCTGCGTGGTGTCTAAAACCTCTGCCACGGCTGAGGGCTACGACGCACCTGGATCTGCAGATGAGGGCCATGGGCATGCCGATGATCATACGCATAATCATGATCATAATAACGACCACAACCATAGCCATGACCACGGGGGAGAGCACGCGTATTTCAACATCAGCGTAGAAGCCGTCTGCTCCGCCATCGAGGATCTGGCGTGGGTCGAACTCAATGTGTTTGCTTCTTTTCCCAACAACGAACGCATCACCGTTGATGTTCTGACAGCCACGAGCGCACAACAGGCCAGATTAAGTGCCAATTCAACGCGCATTGAGCTGGAATAACCAAAGTCCTCATCGATGACCCCTTTATTGAAGCTCAATGGACTTCGCTACACCTGGCCCGGGTCAGAGGAAGCCATTGTGTTGCCAGACATCAGCATTGATGCTGGGGAAAAAATCTTTTTGTATGGTCCCAGTGGGTCTGGAAAATCCACTTTGTTGGCATTGATTGGTGGATTGATCAAACCCGATCAAGGGCAGGTCATTTTCGCCGGTGAACATCTCGAGCAGTTGAGCGGTGCCAAGAGAGATCGATTTCGGGCCGATCATTTGGGCATTATTTTCCAGCAATTTAATTTACTGCCTTGGTTGGATGTGCGGTCCAATGTGGCGCTGCCCTGCCAGTTCTCAAAACAACGGGCCAAGCGCTGTGGCGACGTGGGGCAGGCGGTCGAGCGCTTGTTGATGGGGATGGATTTAGAGTCTAGTCTGTGGTCGCGTCGAGCCGATGCGTTGAGCGTGGGGCAGCAACAAAGAGTCGCTGCCGCCAGAGCGCTGATTGGCCAGCCCGATTTAATCTTGGCCGATGAGCCAACTTCAGCGCTAGACGCCGACCGCCGTCAGGTGTTTATTGATTTGTTGTTCAAACAGACAGAACTCAGCGGCAGCACCTTGTTGTTTGTCAGCCATGAGCAAGACCTCGCTCCCCGCTTTGACCGAGAACTGTCTCTCGATTCGGTGTTTGTATGAAGCTTATTCGGCTTGCCTGGCACTCGCTTCTTAACCGCCGTTTTGCAGTGATCTTGACGGTGGTGACCATTGCGTTTTCCATTGGCTTGTTGGTCATGGTCGAACAGCTCCGACAAGAAGTCCGCCAGGGGTTTTATCGCTCCGTCTCAGGGGTGGATTTGATTGTGGGGGCAAGGACTGCGCCGATTCAGCTGCTGTTGTATTCGGTTTTTGGTATTGGGAGTGCCACAAACAACATTGATTGGCAGACATTTAAAGAGCTTGAGGCTTTGCCTGAAGTGGACTGGGCGGTGCCCATGGCCTTGGGAGATTCGCACCAAGGTTATCGTGTGATGGGAACAACACCGGCATTTTTTGATGCGTTTAAGGTGGGGGATCAAGAGCCCTTGTCCATTGCTCGTGGCAAAGAAGCCGATCAAATATTTTCTGAATTGTTCGATGTGGTGATTGGGGCGCAAGTCGCCCGAAAGCTTGGTTATGACTTGGGGGATGCCATTGTGTTGTCGCATGGGACGGGGCGGGTGAGCCTGCAGGCCCATGATTCGCTGCCTTTTAAGGTGGCCGCCATCTTGGCACCCACGGGGACACCCATCGACCAACAGCTCTATGTGTCACTGCAAGCGCACCGTGCGATTCATGTGGGCTGGGAAAGTGGCATGCAGCGACCAGGCACGGGCCTCGATGCCGACCAGGCCCGAGCCAGAGCCGATGAGTTAAAACCAGAAACGCTCACCGCTATTTTTCTTGGCCTTAAAACCCGAGCAGCCGTGTTTGGTTTGCAGCGCCGAGTCAATGAGTATCGGGTGGAGCCTCTTAGCGCCATCATTCCAGGCATTGCCTTACAGGAGTTGTGGCGAATTTCTGGCTTGGCGGAACAAATTCTACGGGTGGTGGCTTTTTTGGTTGTGCTCACCGGCCTTTTGGGTATGTTGACGGTCTTGCTCACAACATTAAATGAGCGCCGGCGTGAAATGGCCATTTTAAGGGCCAACGGCGCACGCCCTCGACAGATTGCCCTATTGCTGGTGCTAGAAGCTGGGTTGATTGCTTTGGCAGGGATTGTCGTGGGTGTGGGCTTGGCCTACCTAGCCCAATGGGCGGCTGCACCGGTGTTGTTGGATCGTTTGGGGATTTATTTGAGCCTCGGGTGGCCAGAGGCATGGCAGCTGGGAGTTCTAGCAGCCATCTGGCTGGCGGGCCTGTTGGTTGCTTTGGTGCCGGCCGGTCTGGCGTATCGGCGAACGTTGGCCGACGGGATGCAAGTGAGAAGCTAGGGAAACTCACGGTACAATCGAAGGTCAGAGAAGACAATCCATATCGAATCAAACAGACACGATACATAGGAAATTTTAATGACACGCTTGCAACGTTCCATCGTTTTTGTCGCCGCTGTTTTTTTTGGCGCGACGGCCTTTGCCAATGACGAGACCAGAGAACTTGAGTGGCTGGACTTGATGCCCGAGGATGAGGCAAAGGTCTGGATGGATGCATCAAACCAAGTCGACCACACAGGCTTTGGGGACCCAGAAGCATTTCAGTCTTTTAGAACAGTGGGTGAGCTCGATGGGCAAAAGGTAAAAATTCCTGGCTTTGTGGTCCCGATTGAAACCGACGGCGAGGGCAACCTCAAAGAGTTTTTCTTGGTGCCGTATTTCGGGGCTTGTATTCACGTCCCACCACCACCCGCCAATCAGCTGATCTATGGCCGGCTTGAAGAGCCCATGCCGATGGTCAACATTTGGGATGCATTTTGGATGGAGGGGCAGCTCAACATCGAAGACATTTCCAATGAAACGGCTGCCTCGGCGTACACCATGGATGTCAGCTCACTGACGCTGTATTAATTGAACCACCAACATAAGGAAAACAAACGATGAAAAAATGGGCGCTGTTACTGGTTTTTTGGCCCTTTCTGGTTGTTGCTCAAGACTCTCGACCACTCTCGGCTGAGGTTTTGTGGGAATTGGATCGGCTGGGATCGCCCGTGATCTCACCGACCGGTGGCCATGTGGTGGCACCCGTGACCTCCTATAACACCGAAGACGATTCTTCAGAAACACGTCTATATTTGTTCTCTGAAGACGGTGGTGTCCAACGGCCATTAACGGCCGAAGGCCACTCTGCGGGCAGCGCGGTTTTTTCACCCAATGGAGATTGGTTGGCCTTTGTGAGCCGACGTCACGAAGATGAAGCGGGCCAAATTTATCTGTTGCCCATGAACGCACCGGGTGAAGCCAAACGGCTTGGCCACATTCCAACTGGGGTGTCTTCTCTTCGTTGGGTGGGTGAGCACATCTACTTTATTAGCCGCACCTACCCAGGCCAAGACTGGGAGGCGATGGCCGCCACGCTCAAAGAAAACAAGGACAGCCATGTCTCCGCGCACCAATGGAACGCGTTGCCTTATTCCATGTGGGACCATTGGATCGATGAAGAGCGCCAAGCGCATGTTTATCGCATTCATGTGGGCACCGAGGCGGTTGAATCGATCACCGAGCCTTTTGGCATTGAATTGCCCCGCTCAAGCCAGGGTTTGGGAAGTTATGACGTCCACCCGAATGAAACCCACATTGCTTTCACCTCACCGGCCAACCCAGGTGCGGTTGACCCGAACATTGATTTGTTTTTGGCAGAAATTGGTGGGGACGAAGCCACCAACATCACACCCAATAACCCAGCCGGTGACGGCAACCCAATGTTTGCGCCAGGTGGTGACACATTGGCCTATGTTCGCCAATCCATCCCAGGCTTTTATGCCGACAACGCCAACATCGTGTTGGTGGATTTGAATGATCTAAGCCAAACCGAAATCACCAGTGATTGGGATCGTTCGGCATCCGGTTTGGTGTGGCTTCCCGACGGCAGCGGTTTTTTGGGTGCGGTTGCTGATGAAGCGCATGGTCGGATTTATCACATTGACCTAGATGGCACGCCCACCGCGATCACTGGGCCCACCAGCTTTGGTGGTTTGAGCATATCGAACGACGGCACGTTGGTCGCGCACAACCAAAGTTTCTTGTACCCACCCCGTTTGGTCAAAGTGGACAAAGACTCAGGGGACATCGAGCGTCTAGACACCATCAATGACGAAGTGTTGGCCAATGTCGATATGGGCACCTATGAGTCGGTGACCTACCAGGGCCACGATGGGGCAGACATCCAAATGTGGGTGCACTATCCACCTGGGTTTGATTCTGACAAAGAATACCCGTTGTTCTTGTTGATTCATGGTGGCCCACACAATGCCATTCCGGATGGTTTTCACTTCCGTTGGAACGCACAGACGTTTGCTTCGTGGGGTTATGTGACCGCTTGGCACAATTTCCATGGGTCCAATAGCTTCGGCCAAGACTTTGCCGATGCCATCAACCCCGACTGGATCACAGCACCTTACAACGACACCATCGCAGCGGCTGAGTGGTTTGCTGAAAAAGATTGGATTGACGAAGACCGCATGGTTGCAGGTGGGGGG
>CBFHIS010000017.1:0-8887 GCA_965655975.1 Wenzhouxiangella sp. | reverse complement strand
CAGTTATGGCGGTTATCTCTCATCGATCTTGTTGGGCAAAGACCATCCTTTCAACGCGCTGTTGATCCACGCACCGGTTTACAACATGTACTCGCAAATGGCGGCGGACTTCGCGGTGCATGGCACCCGCTTCGGGCAATTTTGGGAAAACCCAGAGATCTATCAGGAAATCTCACCGCATTACTATGCAGAGAATTTTGATACCCCTGCATTGATCATCCACGGCCAAAACGACCTCCGGGTGCCTGTGGGCCAAGCGTTTGAGTTATTTAGAACGCTGCAAACCAAAGGCATTGAGTCGCGGTTGATTTATTATCCAGATGAGAACCACTGGGTGTTAAAGCCCAACAACTCGTTGTATTGGTATGACGAGGTTGAGAAGTGGATGGCGCAGTTTGCAGAACCTGGGGCACGCTAAAACCCCAGGTTTGCAGCAGCAGCCTTAGTCTGCGTATTTCACGCTACAACCATATGGCCGTGTGATGGGTTCAGCAATGGGCTCGCCCGCGGCCATACTTTTGAGTGCTTCGACAACATATTGAGTCGCGTCTGGAATGTCATCAGGATTGGCGCTTGGGTTGGAGTCAATTCCACCCATGTACACAAGTGTTGATGTTTCATCAATGATGTACATGTGCGGCGTCACACGCGCATCATATGCCCGCCCCATGCTCCCGGCTTCATCCAACAACACCGCAGCAGGCTCGGCGTTTCTGGAAGCAGTCAATGCATCGGCTTGCTCAGCCGAGACGTGTCCTTGTGTGCCGGGGCTCGAAGAGATCACCGTGAGCCAAACCACACCATGTTCATCGCGTGCCATGCGTTGTTGGTTTTGCATGTTATTCGAAGAATAGTGTTTTCTGACAAATGGGCAGTCGTGGTTGGTCCATTCCAACACCACCACCTGACCTTCAAAGTCTGAAAGCTGGTGTGTGATGCCCTTGGTATCAACCACCTCAAAATGTGGCGCGGTTTGGCCAATCACTGGCGCTGCTTGAACAGAGATTGAAAGCGCCAATGACCAAATCATTGTCGTGGTGAGCAACAAAGCGGTTCTTAAGAGCATGATCTTCTCCTTGATTTTCCAATAAACCATTTAAAGGGTCTCTAACGAAGAGATCACCCTGTTGGGTGTTAATACTTGCGGCAAGATGAGCGGCTCGCCCCCATCTTTTGGATAGAGCACATACAAAGGCACCCCATTGCGACCAAAGGTTTCTAGGTACTCAGTGATTCTCTCATCCCGGCGTGTCCAGTCGCCTTTAAGATAAACAATGTTGTGTTCAGCCAACGCATTGGCAAATGTCTCGCTGCTCAATGCCACTTGCTCATTGACCAAACAGGTGACACACCAATCGGCGGTCATGTTGACAAAAACACCCACCTCTGGATCCGCTCGAGCCGCCTCCAATCGAGCCATGGAAAAGGGCTCAGACAATCCATGATCTGCCACCTTAGAAGTCTCAGTTTGGCTGGCGGCAACCAGGGCGGCCAAGCAAGCAATCAAACTTAAACCAATCACACTATGACGAATGCCACTTAAAGCACTGCGGCGTTCGGGTTGACCGCCGAGCCAAAGTGCAAACGCCAAGACCACCAAACCCGTGAGAATATAAGCCACCGCCATCGCATCGGTCTGTCGCGCCAACACCCAAACCAACCACACCACCGCCAAATACAAGGGGAAAGCCATGGCTTGTTTGAAGGTGGTCATCCAAGGGCCTGGTTTGGGGAGCCAACGACCCAGACGAGGCACAAACCCAAGGATCAGAAGCGGCAAGGCCAAGCCAAGCCCGAGCGTCAAGAAGACCCCCATCGCCATCGGCCAAGGCAAAAAGATCGCCACACCCAAAGCCGTGCCCATCATCGGCGCTGTGCATGGACTGGCGACAACCGTTGCAAGCACCCCGGTCATAAACGAGCCCTTGAGACCGGATGATTGGGTCATTGACTGACCCAGGCCCATGATGTTGCCACCGATCTCGAACACACCCGACAGCGACAGACCCAAGGCAAACAACACATAGATCAAGACCCCAACCACCCAAGGGGTTTGTAATTGGAAGCCCCAACCAACCGCTTCACCCGCTGCCCTAAGCGCCAGCAAAGCAGCTGCTAGAAGGGCAAATGCGACCAACACGCCCAGGGTGTAGGAGAGCGCATGGGTTTTGTGTTGATCATGAGGGGTTTGCACCAAGTGAAGCGCTTTGATGGACAACACTGGAAACACGCAAGGCATGAGGTTAAGTAGCGCACCACCGAGCAATGCCAACACCAAGACCCAAACAAAAGGAAGGTCTGCTTCAGCGAGATCAGTGCTGATCAAGTCGCTCTCATTGGCGACCCACGCATAGGACAGCCCTTGGGCAGCGTCCACCAACACAACACCCATTGCATCGAGGCGGCCATTGAAAAATGGCGACAGAGGCAGCGCCAGTTGAATGACACCGTTATCAGCACTGACAAAAAAATCTTTGGCGTGATCAACCACGTTGGTGGCGGTGACAAAGACCTGTTCTGGAGAGGGTTGAAAATTTTCCGGTAGCTTGCTTTGATTGATCTGTACACTCAACTGCCCACCTTCAATCTTGTAGCGGGCCTGTCCTGGCATCTGAGTTGGACGACGCTGATCGGCCCAATCGAAGAGAGGGGCTGTTGATTCAATTTTGCGGCCCGAAGAAGACTCAACAGGGAGTGTTAGCAACAAGGTGGCTTGCCCTGGAACGCACTCGATTTCACACACCAACCAGTTGGCATCTAGCCTGATCTCGACCTCAGTACCCACAACCAGATTTTCTGGCCAATCGACCACCACAGGCAAAAGGTGTTCACCTTCAAACCCATAATTGACGAGATGACCGATCTCAATTCGTTTTGGATGGGGCCAGACAATGTCGCTGGCTGTAGCGCCTTGAGGCAAAGTCCAGGCCATGTCGATCGGCAGTCCCGAATCTCCCGGGTTGACCCAGTAGGTGTGCCAGCCCGTATCTGGCAGCAAGCGAAGGCCGAGGCGACTGGAACTTCCCGGCACGATGGACTCGGTTTCTGAGACCAAGGCCACTTCGATGTGGTCACGCAGAACTGGATTGGCCCACGCTGGCAATGCAACAAATACTGCCGCAAGACAGACCAGACCTTGGATGAACCAGCTCAGTTTGCGGACCATAGAAACACCTAGCGCTGGCAGCGCGGACAATAAAATGTGGATCGTTGTCCGATCATAACCCGTTTAATTGGCGCGCCACAGCCCTGACTGGGGCAGGGCAGTCCCTCGCGACCATAGACTTGCAAAGACTGGCCAAAGTATCCCGGTGTGCCATCGCCGACCGTGAAGTCCCGAAGCGATGTGCCACCCACTTCAATGGCCTCGTTGAGAATGCGGACGATGGACGCTGCCAAGGCCACATATCGATCCTTAGAGACACGGTTGGCTCTCCGCAAAGGGTGGATGCCGGTGGCATAGAGCGCCTCGCTGGCATAAATATTGCCAACACCCACCACAATCTCACCATTCATGATGAATGACTTCACAGGGATGGTTCGCTTTCTAGATTGTTCCCAAAGGTATTGGCCACCAAAAGCACCATTAAAAGCGTCAGAAAGGGGCTCTGGCCCAAGGCGGGCCAACATGGGGTGCGTTTCGGGCGCTTCGCTTTGCCACAACAAGGCACCAAAGCGTCGAGGATCGGTGAAACGAATGGTGTGACCATCTTTTATCACCAGGTCAACGTGGTCGTGTTTGCCGGCTGAGGGTGGCTCCATCCATCCTCTAAAAGAACCCGACATGCCCAGGTGCCACAAGAGATGCCCCTGATCCAAATCCCACACCAACCATTTCCCGCGCCGCCAAAGCGCATGAATGCGTTGGTTTTCTAAATTTTGAATCACGTCTGGGATGGGCCAGCGAAGCTTGGGTTGTCTGACCACCATGGCCCCAATGGTCCGCCCTTCGACCAAGGGCGACAGTCCGCGTCGTGTGGTTTCAACCTCGGGTAGCTCAGGCATGGTTTGGCCATGATACGCTTAAATTGAGCAAACAAAAGTCAAAAGGGGTCGGTATGCCATTTCGGTTTTTTAGACGTGTGCCCTTAGGAAAAGGGCTCACCATGAACATATCCAAAACAGGCGCCTCATTTTCTGCAGGCCCGCGGGGTGGTGCTTTGACGCTTGGCACATCGGGTGCCCGAGGCACCATGAGTCTACCTGGAACAGGCTTGTTCTACACCGTGGATAAGAAAAATCTTTTTGGTGGCTCCAAGCGGTCTCGTTCTGGCCGCTCGGCTGCTTCCGAAGACACACCAGGGGAAGTGCCGGTTGGTAGCCCATTGGAATTGGGGTTTTTTGAGAAGTTCTTGGTGCCCAAAGAAGAGCGCATTGTGGTGGATGGTTTCAAAGCCCTGGTTGAAGGCAACCATGAAGCTGCACTAAAGGCCTTTGAACAAGCACCCAATAGCGCGGACGCGCGCTGGATCGCCGGCATGATGCGTTTAAAGCAGCGAGAACACGCCCGTGCAGAGGCCCACTTGAACTATGCCTTGGATCACGAGGCAGACTTGGGCAGCTTGGTGGGCAAATACCAAGTGGAGGTGATTCTAAAACTCCCAATCACCCCAGAGGTGACCGCGTTGGCTCAGCCCAGGCGCCGAGGCACTTTGTTGGCACTGACAGAAAGCTACCAAGACCGTGGCGAAATGGACAAAGCCAGAGAATGTCTTGAAGCGTTATTTAAAGAATTGCCCGAAGACCCGGTGGTGGTGTTGTCGCTGGTTGAATGGCTGGTGACCGATGAAGACCCTTTAAGCCAAGACACCGCCAAAGAGATTGTGGCGATGGTGGGAGAAGTTGAGAATGAGTCAGACGTGCATGCGGCTTTGATGTTGTACAAAGCCAAAGCGCTCCACGGGCTTGGACTCAACAAAGCAGCGCTGAGCACCTTAACGGCGGCCTACCGACGCAAGAAGGACCGTAGTCCGGAGTTGCTGCGGGTGATTCGTTACGAACGGGCTTTGGTGTATGAGGCACTGAAACAAAAGGCGCGTGCGCGCGCAGAGTTTGAGGGCATCTATGCAGACGCCCCTGATTTTGAGGATGTGGCCACCCGTTTAGGCCTCTAACCCCACAAAGACCGCCTTGTGGCTTGCGCGTTTTTCGCTTTGGCGTCAAACTTATTGGCATGACGCACGACACCCCCATGGCCTTGACCATTAAAGCGCTATCGATCGGTGCGCTCAAAGACATCAACTTGGTTGTGCAACCCGGAGAGATCGTTTGTTTGTCGGGTGAGTCTGGCTCGGGCAAGAGCCGATTTCTCAGAGCGATTGCTGACCTTGAACCGCATGAGGGCGAGGTGTCTTTGGGCGAGCGCAACCGCGCTGATTTTCTGGCGCACGATTGGCGCCACCGCGTGATGCTGGTGCCCGCTGAAAGCCAGTGGTGGGCAGATACTGCGGGTGCACACTTTTGTAAACCGATGCCACAAGCCTTGTCTGCTCTTGGGTTTGCCGAGGAGGCGATGGACTGGTCAGTCGCCAGGCTCTCAAGTGGAGAAAAGCAACGTTTGGCCGCGGCACGGGCTTTGTCCTGTGGGCCTGAGGCCTTGTTGCTCGATGAGCCCACAGCCAACCTTGATGACGAAAACACCGAGCAATTCGAGCGTTGGATCAGCCAAGAAATCGCCGCAGCGGCCATGCCAGTGATTTGGGTGGCACACGATGAGGCGCAAATGAAGCGCGTGGGCAACCGGCACTTTCGAATTAAGGGCGATCATTTGGAGCCTGCCGCATGAATGTGATTGACCTGGCGTGGTGGGAGCTGGCCATTGCCGCATCGATGGTGGTGGCGTTGGCGGTCACATCCACTTTGGCGCGCTTGAATGTCGGCAAGCCCATCTTAATCGCGGCGGCTCGGACCGTGATTCAACTGAGTTTGATTGGCCTTGTGTTGGAGGCGTTGTTTGCGGTTGGTTCCTTTCACTGGGTGGCCTTAATGGCCACAGTGATGCTGTTGGTGGCTGGCCGCGAGGTGATGGCCCGACAAAAACACCGCCTCACTGGTGGCTGGGCGTTTGGCATCGGCACAGTTTCCATGTTCATTTCAGGGTTTAGCGTCACAATCTTAACGCTGACGGTGGTGATCGGCCCAGACCCTTGGTATACCCCACAATACGCAATTCCTTTATTGGGGATGCTTCTTGGAAACACAATGACCGGGGTGTCTTTGAGCCTCGATCGGCTGACTGAAGCGGTGTGGCGTCAGCGCTCAGTGATCGAAAATAGGCTGATGCTGGGTCAAAGCTGGCAAGAAGCCATTGGCGATTTTCGAAGAGAAGCCATGCGGGCGGGCATGATGCCCATGATCAATTCGATGGCGGCCGCGGGGATTGTGAGCTTACCTGGCATGATGACCGGTCAGATTTTGGGCGGGAGCCCACCCAGCGTCGCGGTGAAGTACCAAATTCTGGTGATGTTTACCATCACTGTTGGCTCAGGTTTTGGGTCAATGGCGGCGGTGAGCGCAGGCAGTCGCCGTTTGTTTGATGACCGCGAGAGGTTGCGAATTGATCGTTTGAGTGCGGCTAAGGGCTAAGCTTTTTTACTGCTTAAACCACGGCTTGAGTAATGCCCACGCTTGCAGCGGACCCAAGGGGCTGGTGATGGCTTTTCGCCATTGCGATTCTCTTTGATCCATCAACGCCAAGATGGGACCCAGCGCGGCCACCCGTTTTTCGATGTCTTCCCATTGTGCCCAAAATGCTTGTCTGACCTGAGTCTCTGTTGACGCATCAGAAGTTGTTTGTGAGAGCGTTTTTAATAACCGGTAGGCGTCTTTGACAATGGGGTTTAGATCAGCCGATTGTTCTAAGTCATCATCGGTAAACCGCGTGTGGCGCAAACCCGTATCCAAAAACCCATCCACAAATTTTTGAATGTGTAGGTCGCTGGCGTTGTCTTTGGGAAGCTCAAGCTGTTTGGCCACTCTAGTTAAAGTTGGAAGTGGCGCATCCATTAGATCATCGTAGTCGACCACCACCAACGGTGAATTTTGGGTGCGCCGTAAAAAAGGCACGATGCTCACCAACCATTCAAGGTCACTGGCGGCCTGATGCCCGCGGCGAGGATCAATTTTGGCTCTAGATCGCGCCACACTCAAAGGGTGGCGGAGCGCAATGACAAATGCAGGACTTGATTGGGTGGCTTCTAGGATTCGATCCCAAAAAGGGAGAATGCGAAGCGTTCGACCATACTTAAACCCCCAGATTGAACTTTCTCCAAAGCGTTGCTGAATCACCTCGATGGCTTGGTCTTGCAGTGTTTTTAGCTTGGGGTGATCAAACGCGGCCGCATCAACCAAGCGCACGCTGTCAGCCCTCAGCCCAAGTGTGCGACGCGCGGCTTTTGAAAGCGCCAACAAATCAGCGTCTTCAAAAAACCCTCTGGGGTTTTTGCGGCTGGCTTTTTTAAAGTGGTCTCCCAAATCCACGCCCAGCGCTTGTAGCGCGCGCGCGATGGTGCTGGTGCCACTGCGGCCCGCCCCAATGACAAAGACCGCTTTTTTTTGTTGTGCCATAGACATGGGCCTTACTCTACATCGGATTGCGGTGGTAGGCGAGTACAATGGCAGAGATGAAAATCCGCCCTGCCAACCCTTTGTGGAAGAGATTACAGCGCCAGTGGCGAAGCCGGCGCGGCTTCGAGCAGACCAAAACACACCGGGTCGATTGGGTCTGGGTGGATGGTTGTCGCTACAAACGAATTCGTTTTCAGACCCAAAAAGAAGCAGAGGCAGTGACGATCGCATTGAGTGCGCTGGACCAAACCGCTTGCTTCCCGCGCCTCATTCGCCATGAGGGCCCAGATGTTTGGGTCGAATACATTAAGAAAGACTTTCATTGGGGCAGTCCAAGCGATGCGATTGGTTTGTTTTTTGTCACACTCTATGGCCATCAGCTAAACCGACCCAGCCAAACCATCCCAGCCGCCTCTGTTTTAGAGACCTTGGCAGTCGATCTAAACGCCTTGCGTGATCGCGGGCTCATTGATTCAACCACGCTTGACCGAGTCATTACCAGGGCCCATCAAGTCGCCGGGCCTGTTGTGATTAAAGGGTTTGACTATGTTGATGCGGTGGCAAAGAACTTTGTGGTGTGCCAAGGCCGTGCAGTGGGCATCGATGTGGAGGCCTTGTTGGCCGATCAGTACTTAGGCGTGGGGCTGGCCAAAGCGGAGTATCGTGGCTTGATTGCCATAGAGCCTGCACATCTTATCGGTCAATTCGGTGAGGCGTTTGCGGCGCAGTACCCATTGGTCCGGCTGGCGTTTTTAGCGCGTTATTTCTGTGAAAAACTCGCTCAAGGCAAGCCCAAACATATCCGTCTCAGCGCTCTGATGGATTTGGTTTAGCGAACCCCAATGACTTTGTGGGTTTGCAGACTAAAGCGCCATTTGGGGTGGGCCAAACAATAGGCAATGGTTTTTTCAGTGTTCTCTTCGATCAATGGTCCATCCATGGGCTGGAGTAAGAAATGATCGAATTTCAGCCCCTCGAAACGCTCGGGTGGAGCGGTGGTTTGTGGATAAACCAGCTTGAGTTCGTCGCCTGATGTTTGCACCACCTCGGCATTCGCTTTGGGGCTGACACACAACCAATCGATTCCTTCAGGCGCTCGAACGGTGCCATTGGTTTCCACAGCAATATAAAAGCCCTTTTGGTGGAGCGCATCGATGGCGTCGGTATCGAGCTGCAACAAGGGCTCGCCACCCGTACACACCACCATGGGTTTGCCTTGGTTGGTGTCTTGGGGCCAATGGGCAGCGACAGCATCGGCCAGCTCAGCGGCACTTTTGAATTTACCGCCGCCGGGCCCATCGGTGCCAACGAAGTCGGTGTC
>CBFHIS010000016.1:0-28702 GCA_965655975.1 Wenzhouxiangella sp. | reverse complement strand
GTGTCATCAATGCAGGCCGCTCTACACCCGGGCGCATGCCCAGCAACTGGCGCGATAAAGCCATCAAGCCGGTGGTGGAACCCGAGCTCACCACTGCCTGTGCCTGTTGGTCTTTGACTTGCAAGATGGCCTGTGCCATCGAACTGGTTTGGCCAGATCGAATCGCCTGAGCCGGTGTCACATCTGCCGGGAGCCCATTCGGTGCGTGGACAATCTCAATTCGATCTTGAATTGATTTGGGAAATGAAGCCATAGCATCGCTGATGAGCGACTGATCACCGACCAATATGATCGACAGAACACCCAGCTTTTCAAGTGCCAGGCGAACCCCGGCGACGCTACAAGGCACCCCGCCGTCTCCACCCATGGCGTCAACGGCGACAGTGATCATGCGAGAACAAGACATGATAAATGTTTGAAGCGCCGGCCAAACTGGCCGGCGAATCGAGTCGCGATCTTACTCGTTGACTTCTTCTTCGGTTTCTTCAACCTCAGGTGCCACCTCGACCACTTGCCGCCCGCGGTAAAAACCTTCGGCAGAAACATGATGACGACGGTGTGTCTCGCCTGTGGTGGGCTCTTCTGATAAAGCCGCTGCGGTCAAGGAATCATGCGATCGACGCATACCACGACGCGAAGGGGTTTTACGACTCTTTTGAACTGCCATTGTTACTCTCTCCAAAAATATCAGACATCACTCGTCTGAACGGTTTTTCTTCAACTCAGCCAACACCTCAAAGGGACGATGCGTTGGTTCTTTCGACAAATCTTCTGGCTCTGCCGCCCAATCGGGTGAGAGGTTTGCCTCTGGATCAATTGGCACCAGCGGCAAGGCCAGCAATATCTCTTCTTCTACCAGCCGTGCAATCTCCAAATCATCGGCCTCGCAAATCAGAGGCTCATAATTAGCAGGCAATTCTTCTGCCTCTGCCTCCGTTTGCACCACCCCGATACGCGACTGGCCACGAACCGGATAAACAAACGCATTTAAGCTCCGCTGACACACCATCCTCACGTCGGCTTTGACCGACAAATCCGCGACAACGTGTCCTTGCTCATCATGCCGGAATGCAACATCAAACCTGGCCAGGTCATCTGCCATTGGCGCCACAATCAGGCCTTCCAATCGAGTGAAAGCGCCCAATGGGATTTCACCAGAGAAGCGCTTCTTGGCCGCTGCCACTTTTTCGGGCCTCACCCGATCAGGATAATTCCGTGACATAAGCCGCCTAGTATATCATTGAGGACCGGCAACCGACAATTGTTGAATGCACCATGAAAATCATCCTCGCCTCCAGCTCCGTGTTTCGACGCGCGCTCTTAGAGCGCCTAAATCTCGACTTTGAGATCATATCGCCCGACATCGACGAAACACCGTTGGCTGGAGAATCTGGACGGGATTTGGCCATCCGCCTCGCCGAACAAAAGGCGCAAGCCATCGCGGACTCACTAGGCTCTAGTGCAGACAACGTGATTATTGGCTCAGACCAGGTTGCCGAAGCGAATGATGAAATGTTGGGCAAGCCCCTGACTGAAGAGCGCGCGGTGGCTCAATTGCTGCGTTTGAGCGGACATACCGTGGTCTTTCATACCGCCATGGCATTGGTTTCGGGAGGCACGACCACAAGTCATTACGTCCCCACCACCATCGCAATGCGCCTACTCACGCCCGAGGAAGTCACCCGCTATGTTCGTCAGGATCAGCCTTTGCATTGCTCCGGTGCCCTAAAAACAGAGTCGTTGGGCATCTCGTTGATGCAGTCATTTTCGAGCGATGACCCGACCGCGATCATTGGGCTTCCCTTGATCACCCTCAGCGAGCAGTTGCGCGAGCTGGGATTTGCAGTGCCCTAATGGGCAAAGTGATCCTCATAAGCGCAGCCAGCACCCCACTCAAATGTCCCAAAAAATACCGAGCAAACTGGTGTGGTGCTAAGCTAGACGATTGATTGAATTGAATACGCTGGAGAACGATTCGATGACCTCCCCCATCAACACCGACTTGAAACACTGGCGCTTGACCAGAGACCTTGATGACATTGCTTGGCTGACCCTAAATCACGCCACTGAGGCAGTGAACACACTCGGGACAGCTGTGCTGGCTGAGCTCGATGCGGTGATCACCCACTTAGAGTCTGATCATCCCAGAGGGATGGTGTTGATGTCCGGCAAACCCAAGACTTTCGTGGTCGGCGCGGATGTCCGCGAATTTGATGCCACCGATAAGGTTTTTGAGCTCGAAGACAATGTTCGTCGAGTGCACGGCTTGTTTAAACGCATCGAAGACCTCCCCTTTTCGACTGTGGTGGCCTTCGAAGGCTACTGCCTAGGTGGTGGGCTGGAACTGGCGCTGTGCTTTGACTGGCGCATTGCCCTCGATGGCGAGCACACAAGGATTGGCTTCCCCGAGGTCAAACTCGGCATTTATCCGGGATTTGGTGGTTCTGGGCGGTCGATCGCCGCGATGGGCGCGCTCAATGCCATGCCCATTATGCTGACTGGGAGAATGCTAAGACCTCGACCCGCGCGCGCACTGGGGCTCATTGATCAGGTGGTCTCGCCGCATGGATCGCTCAAATGGGCGGCCCGCAATGCCGTACTGAGAAAAAAAACCCACGCCAAGCCTGGGTTCTTCAAGCGCCTGGCCGTCATTGGCCCTATCCGCCGCTTTTTGGCCGGCCAAATGCGCAAACAAACCGCGGCCAAAGCGCGACGTGACCACTATCCAGCGCCATTTGAATTGATTGATGCGTTCGAGGCAGCTGGTCATCATACAGGCCAAATGATTGCTTTGGAGGCGGAGAAAGTGCCTCGCTTATTGGCTGGTGAGACCTCGCGCAACCTAAGACGCGTGTTTCGCCTCATGGAGCAGCTCAAGCAGCAAGGAAAACGAAGCGACTTCAAAGCGCATCGTGTCCATGTCATTGGCGCGGGGGTCATGGGTGGCGACATTGCCGCTTGGTGTGCCCTCAGGGGCTTATCGGTCACTTTGCAAGACCGTGAGATGAAATATATTGAGCCCGCCATCGAGCGCGCTCACAAGTTGTTTAAACGCAAGCTCAAAAAACCAACACTGATCGGCGCTGCCAAAACACGGCTGGTGGCCGACCCAGAGGGGAAAGGTGTTGAGCGCGCCGATGTCATCATCGAAGCCATTTTTGAGAACTTGGAGGCCAAAAGAGCATTATTTGCCGACCTCAATCAACGCATTGGCGCTCAAACCATTCTGGCCACGAACACGTCCGCCATACCTTTGGCTGATATCGCCAGTGTTCTGGATGATCCGGCGCGCTTAATTGGGCTTCACTTTTTCAACCCTGTTGCCCAAATGCCACTGGTTGAGGTGGTCTATGACACCAGCACCGAGCAAAAATGGATTGACGATGGCGCGAGCTTTGCGACCCAAATTGGCAAATATGCCCTGCCCGTCACTTCAACGCCTGGCTTCTTGGTCAACCGGGTGCTCGCGCCTTACATGCGCAATGCCATGGAGTTACATAGAGAAGGCGTGCCAAAAGAAGCCATCGATAAAGCTGCCGAGCATTTTGGCATGCCCATGGGTCCAGTTGAGCTTGCTGATACCGTTGGCCTTGATGTTGGCTTGGGCGTGATCACCACACTAATGGGTGAGTCTGCCGGTGAAGATCGAAAAATTCTCGAGACAATGGTGGCGCAAGGCAAACTGGGCAAGAAGTCCGGGCAAGGTTTTTATGCCTGGAAAAAAGGCAAAGCTCAAAAAGATTCGAATGCCCACCGTGGCCACGATCTAAACGCCTTAGCAGAACGCTTGATGGCACCTTACTTCGCAGAATGTGAGGCCTGCTTGGCAGATGCCGTGGTGGCCGATGCCGACCTGCTCGACGCAGGCATGATTTTTGGCACGGGTTATGCGCCGTTCAAGGGTGGACCCATGCATACCATTGAACAAAGAAGCAGTGCGTCTGCCACGAACCCACCACCCACTTCAACCACTGACCACCAGGAGGCAACATCATGAGCAATGAAACCATCCGTCGCGTTGCCATTGTTGGAGGATCTAGAATTCCATTTTGTCGGTCCAATACTTTTTATGCCGATCAAACCAATATGGACATGCTCAGCTCAGCCATCGAAGGTGTCGTACAGAAGTTCGGCTTGACTGGGTCTAAAATTGATGAGGTGGTTGCCGGTGCAGTCACCACCCACTCAAGAGACTTCAATTTGGCACGAGAAGCACTGTTGTCCACGAGCTTATCGCCCCTGACGCCGGGCATTACATTGCAGCAGGCTTGCGGCACCAGCTTACAAGCCGCACTCATGTCGGGCGCCAAAATCGCAGCCGGACAAATCGACTGCGCCATTGTGGCCGGTACCGACACCACCAGCGATGTGCCTGTGGTTTTTCAAGATCGTTTCGCCAAACGCTTAGTGAACTTAAGCCGTGCCCGCTCACTCAAACAAAAACTGGCGGCCTTCAAAGGCTTTGGTGTGGGTGAACTCGCGCCACAAGCGCCCAAAAATGCCGAGGCCCGGACGGGGCTGTCGATGGGTGCCCATTGCGAGCGGATGGCAAAAGAATGGCAGATCTCACGCGAAGATCAAGACGCACTCACTTTTGAGAGCCACCAAAAGGCAGCCACTGCCTGGGCGCAGGGCTTTTTTGATGACTTGGTCAGCCCACATGCGGGCGTATTGCGTGACAACATCATCCGTCCCGATACGTCTTTAGAAAAACTCGCCAGCCTCAAACCCGCCTTTGATAAAAAGAGTGGAACGCTCACCGCTGGCAATAGCACCACACTATCTGATGGGGCTGCTGCGGTGTTATTGGCGTCTGAAGATTGGGCAAAGGCCAACAACCTGCCCGTACTTGGATATCTGGTGGCTGGTCGAACAAGCGCTGTGGATCACGTCAATGCTGACGAGGGTCTGTTGATGGCACCCACCGTGGCGGTCGCTGAGCTTTTATCTCAGACCGGTCTCACACTGCAAGATTTTGACTTCTATGAGATCCATGAAGCGTTTGCTGCTCAAGTCTTGTGCACACTTAAAGCATGGGAATCCGAGCAGTACTGCAAACAGCGTTTGGGGTTGGACAATGCACTGGGTTCAATCGATCGATCAAAAATGAATGTCCGGGGCGGATCAATCGCCATTGGTCACCCATTTGCAGCCACTGGCGCCAGAATTCTATCGACGCTGGGCGCCATCTTGGAACAGGCTGGCTCTGGGCGCGGTTTGATTTCTGTGTGTACGGCCGGCGGGATGGGCGTGGCTGCAATTGTCGAACGCTGAGCTTAGCGCTTAACGCACGCCCGGGGTTTTTGTCAGACCCGGGATAACCAGCCCCGCTGCTTCGATGGTATTTTGAAGCAGCGTGGCGACTGTCATCGGGCCGATGCCCCCGGGCACTGGCGTCACCCAGCTGGCTCTTTGGACCACCGAATCAAAGTCTAAATCCCCACGAATTTTGCCATCCGCTCCCCGGTTGATTCCGACATCGACAACAATGGCCCCTTGTCTGATCCAACTTGGGTCAATTAGACCTGGCCGTCCAACGGCTACGCACAAAAGATCAGCTCGGCGGACATGCGTTTCCAAATTGGTCGTGAATCGATGAGCAATCGTTACCGTCGCCCCAGCCAAAAGTAATTCGAGCATTAAGGGCCGACCAACGATATTGGATGCACCGACCACCAATGCATCTTTTGACTTTGGATCCAGCCCATAGTGATTCAATAAAGTGATAATCCCTTTCGGGGTACAGGGCCGAATTGCAGGTGTTCGCTGCGCCAACAAACCGATGTTGGTGGGGTGAAACCCATCCACATCTTTGTCCGGCGAAATGTGGTGGGTCACTCTGGTGGCATTCAACCCTTCTGGCAACGGAAGTTGTACCAAAATCCCATGAATCGCATCGTCGCCGTTGAGCGCGTCAATCAAAGCCAATAACTCTGACTCAGCGACGGTGGCTGGGAGACGGTGAGCAACAGAGTGAATGCCAGCGCGCTCGCAGGCCCGGATTTTATGACTCACATAGACCTCAGAAGCTGGGTCTTCGCCAACCAACACCACGGCCAAACCCGGTGCTTGGACGCCGTTATCGACATGGGATTGCACGACTTTTGCCATGGCTTGAATCATGCCGTCGGCAACAGTGCGCCCGTCGAGCAACTGAGCTTGGGGGTGAGAGGATTCTAACGTCATGGGCTTATTGTAGCGCGGGGTGACTCGTTAGGGCACCTGCATCAATGCTCTGGTCGTGACTCGTGAAATGAGAGCATTCAGCGAAGAACCTCAATGGCGGCGTTTCTTTCGCCGCCCAAGTTGCCCAACGCGTTTTCTTTTTTGAATCTGTCTGGGCGTTAATGTGTTTTTCCGTCCTGCAAAGGGGTTCGTCGATTCCTTGAACACGAGCTGAATGGGCACACCCACCAAACCAAAATGCTTCCTGATCTGGTTCACAAGGTAACGTTTGTACTGGTCCTTGACAGACTCAGTCCGACTGCCATGAATGACCACACGAGTTGGGAACAATCCGCCACTGTGAGCATAACGAAGTTTTGGCCTGAAACGTTCGCCACCCCCAGGCGGATGCGCTGCCACTGCATCACGCAATACTCGCGTTAGCGCTGGTGTAGAGAGTTCTTTACTGGCTGATTGATGCACATGTTCTATGGCGTCTGTCAGCTCGCCAAGCCCCGAGCCATGGAGTGCTGAGATCACAACCACTGGCGCAAATAAAGCAAATTCCAGTCGCTCGCGCATATCCACCAAACATTGGTGACGCTTGGCCTCGCTCAGCTGATCCCATTTGTTTAGACCAAGCACCATTGACCTACCCGCCTCAACAATGTGCCCTGCCAAACGCGCATCTTGGTCGCTTACTCCCTCTTCAGCATCAATCACCAGCACAACAACCTGCGCCTGATGCATGGCCTGCATCGCTTTGAGCGTGCTCAGCTTCTCAAGCCCCTCGTGACTGCCCCGACGCCTCCGAATGCCTGCCGTATCAATCAGGTGATAGCGCTGTCCATCTCGGACAACTTCGGCATGAACCGGATCGCGCGTTGTTCCTGGAATTGGGCTTGCCAGCGCACGTTCCTCGCCCACAAATCGGTTGAGCAAAGTAGACTTGCCGGCGTTTGGCCGGCCCAACAGCGCCAGTCGGATCCCGTCGCCAAATGGCGGCTGCCTTCCTTCTTCCTCGGGCAACAACTGTGCCACTTTTTTAGATAGATGGTCCAAGCCACGACGATGCGTCGCTGCGATGGCCAAGGCATTGGGCAAACCCAACTCGGCGGCCTCTCCCATCAAGGCATCTGGGTCCAAGCCATCAGTTTTATTGACAGCATGGACAATGGGTTTATTGCTTCTCCGGAGCGCCTGCACAATCTCAAAGTCAGCGGGCGTCAGCCCAGAACGTCCATCACTGACAAACAACAAAAGATCGGCTTCTTCAATGGCTGCTTGTGTTTGCGCTTGGGCTGCTTGGCCCAAAGCCTCACTGGCTGCTTCAAGGCCGCCGGTATCGACCAAGATCACCGCGCGACCATCCAAAATGGCGCGGCCATAAATCCGGTCTCTGGTCACACCCGGCATATCCGCCACAAGGGCATCGCGCCGACGGGTCAGCGCGTTAAATAGGGTTGATTTGCCAACGTTTGGGCGGCCGACGATGACAACAACATCCAGTGGCCTCACGGATGTCATCGCCTAGGGGTTGGCTTGCCAAGCAGAAACCCGACCCTTCACATCCAACACGTAGAGCGTATTGCCAATCACCAAGGGCGCGCCTTGGGCGGGATCACTACCGATTCGAGTGCGGGCAACAAAATCACCCGATGCACTGTCGAGCCAATGCATGTAGCCTTCAAAGTCGGTGGTCACCAAATAATTGTTGTAAAACACTGGGCGGGTGATGTCGCGACGTTCCAAACGATCATCTCGCCATAGCGTGGTGCTATTTCGCCGATCAACCAACCAGATGGCGTCATCTCGGTCAGCCACTGCAAGCTCGGTGCGACGCAAACTCACGCCCTGCTCAGCACTGACATCCTTAACCCACAGCAAGCGACCTGATTCTAATGCGAGACTGGCCATGCGGCCTTTGTAAGAGACCACATAAAGCTCGGTGCCAACGATTGCCATTGGGCCATCAATATCGGTCATGCGCTCCAACTCGGTTCGTCCCTCTGGCTCACTGACGCGCTGTTCCCAAATCAGTTGGCCATCATCAGACCGAAGTGCCACAACAACACCATCATCAAATCCAATGTAAACCCGCCCCGCCCGAGCAATCGGAGTGCTGTTGCCTCGGAGGCTCAATAAAGGAACGGACCGGTCATAGACCCAGTCACGCCGCCCGGTCTCACGATCAAAGCCATACACCCGCCCATCTAACACACGGACAATGACCTTGCCATCAGAAACAATCGGTGCAGCCAACACTTCCGAGCTCACATTTTGTGTCCATACCGAAGACCCGCTGTTGCGATCCAGGACCGCTACCTCGCCCTCATAAGTGCCAACCAACAAGTGGTTGCCCTCCACGCGAGGCCCTGCAGAGATGGCAAGACCCGTATCAAAGCGGGCTTCCACACGGCCAGTTTCAGCGTCCAGACCCACAATGCGCCCAGACTCATCAGCCGCCCAGATTTTCTCATCATGGAAATCAAGCCCGATCCCTGGACGCGAACGACTCATGCCATCGAGTGCATTCGTTGACCAGACATCATAGACCGACAGCGTGGGCGTGAATTCGACCAGCTCTGCTGGTGGAATTGACTCATCATCGTTAAAGAGACCACCCAGCGTTTGGCAGCCCGCCAGCAAAAGCATCAGAACAAACGATGCGCTCAGTTTGCCCAAAGACAAAGGACTCATGAGCCCGCCTGCAATGCACCTGGCCCAGTGGCATCGAGTTTCATTTGAATCAGCGTGGCGCCAAAACCCATATCGCTTGGTGCGTCCAAAGCCGTCTGATACGCCGCTCTGGCCTGTTCGACTTTCCCAGCGCTCATGTAGACATCACCGCGGACTTCCGCCCAAGCCCCTTCATAACCAGTAGGGACCGGTCCAGAGAGCACAGCCAAAGCAGCCTCACTGTCACCTTGTCCATCGAGCAAACGAGCCAAACGCAACCCAATCAAGCCACGAAATGAGTCGATGTCAGAACGTGTCATCAAAACCTCATAAATATCCACTGCAGGCCCAAGCCGACCGGCATCGACATAAGCCTTGGCCATTGTCATTGCACCGAGCTTGAAATAACCGCTATTATCAAGCTGCTCAAGCTCAGCAAAATAATCTTCTGCCATTTCCAACTGATCGCTCTCGATCAAACTCTGGAGCGTGTTGAAATAACTGGCCGCTGCGCTTTGATTTTCAATTTGGTTACGCTGGTACTGCTGGAACCCAAACACGCCACCCAGTGCCAGAACAACAGCAACGATTAGCGATACGCCATTGCTCTGAAGCCAACGGCGAACCCGTTCGCCTTGCTCGTGTTCGTCATAAAGTTCAACGGCCATTGCAAACTATTCCTTTGAGTCAAATAATTGATCAGCGAGATATTGTGCCAGATCTTCCTGTCTGACGGTGTGCTGCGCCTGCTCAGAGCGCAAATCTTTAACCTGGACGGTGCTCTCAGCCGCTTCAGCCTCCCCCAAAACCAAAGCAAACCGTGCCCCACTCCGATCGGCGCGCTTAAATTGAGATTTTAGGCTGCCACCTACAAGATCCGCACCCACATAAAGACTGGGTAACGCTGTACGAAGCGCTTCAGCGCGCTCGAGCATAGTGGCTGTACCCACGGTACCCACCCAATAGACCGACGGCAGCTGCTCTACATTATTTTTCTGAGAAGAGAGCAAATCCAGTAACCGCTCTGCCCCCATCGCAAAACCGATGCCTGGCACATCTTTCCCACCTGCCATCGCAACCAAACCATCGTAGCGCCCACCCGCACAAACTGTGCCTTGAGCCCCAAGTTTGTCGGTCACCCATTCAAATACAGTGCGGCAGTAATAATCAAGGCCACGGACCAAGCCCGTATTGATCGTGTATTGGATGCCCAACTGATCGAGCATCCCACAGACTGTCTCAAAGTGGTTATGTGCTGGCTCACCCAAGCTGTCAAAAAACCGAGGCGCATTGGCCATGATGGCTTGGGTTGTCTCTACCTTCGAATCAAAAATCCGCAATGGATTGGTGTGCAGTCGACGCCTAGAATCCTCGTCCAAAGACGCCTCATGCGGCACCAAGTAATCGACAAGTTCCTGCCGATAGCGCTGGCGGTCTTCAGGATCCCCAAGGGAGTTGATTTCCAGCCGCAAATGCGCTCCAAGATCAAGCTCTCGCCAGAGCCGGTCAACCAGCGCGATCAACTCAACATCCACCGCTGGCTCGGCCAACCCAAACACCTCAGCCCCAAACTGATGAAACTGTCTCTGCCGACCTCGTTGTGGGCGTTCGTGACGAAACATAGGCCCTTGATACCAAACCTTTAGGCCAGGTGGGTTCAGCAAACCATGCTGAATCACAGAGCGAACCACGCCAGCGGTACCTTCGGGGCGCAAACTCAAAGAGTCGCCATTGCGATCCTCAAAGGTGTACATTTCTTTTTCAACAACATCTGTGGTCTGACCAATCGCTCGCGTGAATACATCCGTGTGCTCAACGATAGGGAGACGAATCTCTTGGAATTGATAACGCGCGAACAGCGCCGAAACCCTGCGTTCGAGTCGCTGCCAGTCGCTTGTGACGTTAGGCAAAATGTCATGCATGCCACGGATGGATTGGCGCTGGCTCATGGCTTCGGAGTGACCTCCCCGTTGGTCGTAATTTCAAATTCCATTAAGCCTTTCGCCTGATCCGAGTCGAGATGCTCAATGATGTGACCATCAAGCTCGAATTCAACCGCTGAACCCAAGCCAACCAGAACTGAAAACGGGGGCTCGCCCAAGTAGCTGTATTCTGCATCAGCACGCAATACATTCTGCTCTAAGCGTTGACCCTGAGAATCCGTTAGTTCCAACCAGCTGTCTTCGAGCATCCGCACCTTAAGCACATTGGGCAAAGGGGCAGACGGGGCTCGACGGGAGAATTCGAGTCCAACTGCATCAGCACTTGCTAAGTTGTCTTGACCGAAATCACCCACACCATCACCCTTAAGAGCACGTACTGGTATCTGACTTGCCTGTAACTGGCGGACATTGGGTGCGGATGTTTGAATGGGTGGAATTTCACCCAGACCCATAAGCCCTCCTGTGATCCAAGAGGTGCTGTGATTGACTGAGACCCAAACCAGTGGCGGGAACACAATCAAAGAGGCCAGTGCATAGCGCGCCCAACCCAGGGTCTTTTCAAGCCACCGACGACGTTTGGGCATGGGCAACACCACTTGCAACTGCGGGGTGTCAGACTCCATGACTTCTATTTCAGTGAAGCCCATCAGCGAGAGATAGCGCTTCAGATAGGCATCACGATACACACCCGCCAAATTACCGGGCTCATCGCTCTCTAGTTGCTGCACAACCGCCTCACTTGCACCAAGTTGTTGGGCTACCTCCTTGACTGACCAGCCGCGCGCCAAGCGCTCTTTTGACAAGAGCTGACTGGGGGTCATTTCATTTTGGCTCGCCTTAGACCCCATCATGCACCCAGTGCTTGCTGAGCCAACTGTGTTTGGACAATGCGGCGACGCTCACTGGGACTGAGCAACTCGCCAACGAGTTGACCGCAGGCTGCAGCAATGTCATCACCTCGGGTTTTTCGAATGGTGGTGACAATACCCGCTGAACGAACGGCCATTTGAAAGGCATACATCGTCGCGTCATCCGATGGTTTAAATGGTGTGCCAGGAAACGGGTTAAATGGAATCAAGTTCACCTTACAAGGTAATCCGTCGAGTATGCGCCTCAACCCCCGCGCATGACTTGGTTGATCATTCACACCGTCAATCATGGTGTATTCAAAGGTGATGGAACGGCGCTTGTCATGCTCAATGTAGCGGCGGCAAGCAGCCAATAAATCCTCAATGGGATACTTCCGGTTCAGAGGAACCAAGCGCTCGCGCAACTCGTCGGTCGGCGCGTGCAGCGACACCGCTAAAGCGAATTCCGTGCCTTCGATGAGCTGATCAATCCCGGGCACCACACCCGCTGTTGATATGGTCACGCGCCGCGCCGCCAAGCCGTAAGCCAGATCATCCCGCAAGATGGCCAGTGACGGCTTCACCGCCAGCAGGTTGAGCAATGGTTCGCCCATTCCCATGTAAACCACGTTGGTGATTTTCGCCTCACCACCGCGCAACTCATTGAGTCGCTGTGTGGCAAACCACACCTGCCCGATGATCTCATCGGCCGATAAATTCCGTTTAAAACCCTGTGTTGCCGTAGAACAAAAAGTGCAGTTGAGCATGCAGCCGACTTGTGACGAGATGCACAACGTACCGCGTCCGGTCTCAGGGATAAAAACGGTTTCAATGGCTGAGCCGCCTTGCTCGCTGAGCAACCATTTCACCGTGCCGTCTGCCGATAGACTCTCACGAATCATGCGCGGCGCTTCAACAGTCGCGACTTCGACCAAGCGATCTCTCAGTGCTTGAGACAGATCGGTCATTTGTGAAAAATCAGTGACACCACGTTGGTGAATCCATTGAAGAACTTGGCGGGCACGGAAAGGTTTTTCGCCCAACCCGACAAAAAAATCCACTAGGCCCTGACGATCAAGGCCCAGAAGATTGGTCATTGACGCTGTTACCTCGGGCACAGTTCATCAGCAGCGAAGAAATAAGCAATTTCTTGAGCTGCCGTGTCAGGGCCATCGGAGCCGTGAACCGCATTGGCATCAATGCTGTCGGCAAAATCCGCCCGAATGGTGCCAGGCGCTGCTTGGGACGGGTCCGTTGCACCCATTAACTCACGATTCCTGGCAATGGCCTCAGAGCCTTCGAGCACCTGAATCATGACAGGGCCTGAGCTCATGAAAGCCACCAAATCCGCGAAGAATGGGCGCTCTTTGTGGACGGCGTAAAAACCCTCAGCTTCTGCCTTTGTCAGGTGTTTCATTTTGGCTGCGACAATACTGAGTCCAGCTTGCTCAAACCGCGTGTAAATGGCACCGATGACATTTTTTGCAACTGCATCGGGCTTGATGATGGAAAGAGTCCGTTCCATGGGTGATGTTTTCCTTGTGAATCCGAAAGGTTACGAAAGCTTCCTATGATAGCTCAAGCGCTTGTGTTCGTCACCGCTTTTGCATGGATTGGTGGCCCAATTGCTGGCCTCACACGCGATTCTTTGGGGCGGTTTGGCGCATCCATCGCAACAAATGACCGAACTCTTCGGGTTTCATTTGCCAGCAGACGATGCCCAGCGAGCGCCATCGACCAAGACGAAGACCAATAAAAAACGGACTTGCAAACCCTTCTGGCCGCTTAATGCAGGCCTTCTTCCGCCCGTTTTGATCGCACACAAGAAGCCTTTTCCCGTTGAAAAACAGACGCTTGGGTGGATTTATTAACCCATAAGCAACCCACAAGACGTTGGCCTGGAGAATGGCGAAGATCAGAGCAAATTCAAGCATTGCCAGACCCGTCATGGCCAAACCAACAAGCGCGATCTGTGCAGCAATAAGGACGGTGACCGCCAATAACCAAGAGCCGGATAAGCGGAGCTCTTGGTCTGGCTGGGCGAACATAATCTATGAGGCAGGTTCGGTCGGAGGCGTGATGACTTCTGCCACAATGGCTTTCAGCCGAGGATCGTCCGGAGCTGACCGACCGAGCAACCAATTCCAAAGCTGGTCGTCCTCTTGTTCAAGCAGATGGCTAAAATCCAACTTGGCCTGCTCTGTGGCTTTTTCGTATTGCACTTCGAGATAACGCGTCAACAACACATCGAGTTCCCGCATCCCCCGCCGACACCGCCACCGGAGCCGCCGAACCTCGTCAGACAGCCCAGTGGCTGGAGACACCGACTCGGCCACCACGACTAGAGGCTGCGCCGTGCCAACATCATTTGTTTGATTTCGGCAATGGCCTTGGCTGGGTTTAAGCCCTTAGGACAGGTCCGCGCGCAGTTCATGATGGTGTGACAGCGGTAGAGTTTGAATGGGTCTTCAAGCTCGTCCAAACGTTCGCCTGTGGCTTCATCGCGCGAATCCACCAGCCAGCGATAAGCTTGCAACAAAATGGCTGGGCCCAAGTAGCGGTCGCCATTCCACCAGTAACTGGGGCATGAGGTTGAGCAACACGCACACAAAATGCACTCATACAACCCGTCGATCTTGGCGCGGTCCTCGTGCGACTGCAACCGTTCTTTATCCGGGGAAGGCGCGCTTTGCGTCCGAATCCAAGGTTTGATAGACGCATACTGTGCGTAAAAATGGGTCAGATCCGGCACCAAATCTTTGATCACAGGCAGGTGCGGCAAGGGATAGAGCTTCACATCGCCCTTGATCTCGTCAATCGAGGTGATGCACGCTAAGGTGTTGACGCCATCAATGTTAAAGGCGCACGAACCACAGATGCCCTCACGACACGAGCGACGAAACGTCAGGGTGGGATCGATCTCATTTTTGATCTTGATCATGGCGTCGAGCACCATCGGGCCACAATCATCCAGGTCAATCTCATAGCGATCAACTCGAGGATTTTCGGCATCATCCGGGCTCCAACGGTATACCTGAAAGGCCTTAACCCGTTTTGCGCCAGTGGGCGCAGCAAACTGACGTCCTTTTTGAATACGTGAATTTTTCGGTAAACGAAACTCAGCCATGGTCGCAATCAGTCCTTAAATTTAGTAAGTTCGCGCCTTCGCAGGCACCACTTCAACGTCATCACTTAGCGTATACATATGGACAGGACGGTAATCAATGCTTGTCTCACCGCTCTCTTTTTCCCAAATCAACGTGTGCTTCATCCATTGCTCGTCATTTCGATCCGGGAAATCTTCGTGTGCGTGGGCACCCCGACTTTCCTTCCTGTTTTCCGCAGACACCATGGTGGTCACTGCATTGCCCAACAGGTTGCGAAGCTCCAATGTTTCTACCAGGTCCGAATTCCAGACCAAGGAGCGGTCTGTGACTTTGACATCTTCGAAGGCGGCATTGACCTTTTGTATGCTATCCACCCCTTCCGATAAAGTCTTGGAAGTTCTAAACACAGCGGCATCGCGTTGCATCACCTGCTGCATCTCATCGCGGATCTCCGCCGTACTCGTTGAGCCATCGGCGTGGCGGACCTGATCGAACTGTCCAATGATGGCATCGGTTTTTTCCGGTGACAGTGTGCGATGGTTCTGGCCTGGCTTGATGGTCTCACCGCAACGCTTAGCCACCGCTCGCCCAAACACGATCAAGTCGAGCAATGAGTTTGAGCCCAAGCGGTTGGCACCATGCACCGACACACACGCAGCCTCACCGATTGCATACAGCCCAGGGACCACGGCATCGGGGTCACCATCTCTGAGCGTCACCACTTCACCGTGATAGTTGGTCGGAATGCCACCCATGTTGTAATGCACCGTTGGCAAAACTGGGATGGGCTCTTTGGTGACATCTGCTCCTGCAAAAATGCGAGCAGTCTCAGCAATACCCGGCAGACGTTCATGAATCACGTCGGCGCCTAGATGCTGCAAATTCAAGTGGATGTGGTCGCCCTTGGGGCCGACACCACGTCCTTCTCGAATTTCAATGGTCATCGACCGAGACACCACATCGCGCGAGGCCAAATCCTTGGCATTCGGCGCATAGCGCTCCATGAAACGCTCGCCTTCAGAGTTGGTTAGGTACCCACCCTCGCCTCGCACACCCTCAGTAATCAGGCACCCTGCGCCGTAAACGCCCGTCGGGTGGAATTGGACAAACTCCATGTCCTGCAGGGGCAGACCGGCGCGCAGCACCATGCCATTGCCATCGCCTGTGCAAGTATGGGCTGAGGTACAAGAGAAGTAGGCGCGGCCATAGCCACCGGTGGCCAAAATCACAGCGTGGGCCCGAAATTCATGCAACGTGCCTGTGGCCAGATCCCAAGCCATGACCCCACAGCATGTCCCATCGTCATCCATGATCAAGTCAAGCGCGAAGTATTCAATAAAAAACTGCGCTTGGTGCTTCAAAGACTGCTGATAGAGCGTATGCAAGATGGCGTGCCCCGTCCGGTCTGCGGCCGCGCAAGTCCTTTGGGCTGTGCCCTCACCAAAACGCGTCGTCATGCCGCCAAAGGGTCGTTGATAAATCTTGCCTTCTTCTGTCCGAGAAAACGGGACGCCGAAGTGCTCTAGCTCGATCACCGAGGGGATGGCCTCACGGCACATGTACTCGATGGCATCCTGATCACCGAGCCAATCTGACCCTTTGATGGTGTCATACATGTGCCAGCGCCAATCATCATCGCCCATATTGCCCAGGGCAGCACTCATGCCACCTTGCGCGGCGACCGTGTGGGAGCGCGTGGGAAAGACTTTGCTGATACACGCTGTTGTCAGCCCCGTGGCAGCCAGGCCCATGGTGGCACGCAAACCCGCGCCGCCAGCACCGATCACCAAGACATCATATTCGTGGCGGGTTATTGAGTAGGACTGGCTCATTTAAACTCCTGATGCAATGTTAAACAGAGCGAAGACAACCAAAACCGCCGCGATCACCGCAGCCAGCTTAATCGTCACCAGCAAAATGATCTCCGCCGCGCGGTGATGGATGTAATCTTCAATCACGACCTGAAGCCCCAAGGTGGCATGGTAAAGCGCAGTGAGCACAAAAAGTGCGGCCAACGCCGCATGGATGGGCTGACCCAACCATTCCCTGGCCGCTTGATAATCAGCGCCCGCCAAAACAGTGAACGCATAGACCACCCAAGCCATCAGCACGAGCAATAAAATTGCACTCAAGCGTTGCGCCCACCAGTGACCCACGCCATCACCGGCAGAACCGTGGTTTAGGGCATTTGCTAAGGGATTTCTGAGCTTCATAACCAGACTCCCCAGCTGATCACCGTCAGCGCGATGGCTGCGATCACCACCGTCATCCCTGAGACAAAGGCACCTTTAAGGTCTAGCAGATAGCCCGCGTCCCAAAACAAATGCCGAACACCATTACAGAGGTGATAAAACAGCGCGAACGTCCAAGCGACCCAAGCAATGGCGAACACTGGCTGAGCGTAAATAGCCTGGACGGAGGAAAATGCTTCAGGCCCAGAGGCAAGCGCCACGAGCCAGACCACCAGTGGTACCAAGCCAACACTGAGCAACACGCCCGTTAGGCGGTGGCTGATTGACAGCACGGAAGTCCACTGGGGACGATAGATTTGCAGGTGCGGTGAAAGAGGTCTTTCTTGCATCGACATAAATAACATCACCTAAAGTTTTGAAATTATTGACAAAAACACAGCTCAAAAATCGATACAGCGGCCATTCTTCTCCCAATCACCGTAGCGCGTTGGCTCAAGACCCTCTTTTCGACCCCCCACTTCTTTGGGCGTCGAAACCGATTCTTTTGCATCGGCCGTGGCGCGATGATCTGATGATGTTTTGGACTTTGCCGTATTATGTTCTTTCATGAGCACACAGTATAAAAGGTTTGGCATCGATATGGGCAACGAATCCCACCGAATGGGCGGTATTTGATCGCATGGGGCCACTCACTCACCTAAATCTGATCGGCATTGAGGGACCCGATGCCCTCGCCTTTTGCCAATCCTTACTCACCGCTGATTTATCCACACTCGAACCTAAGCACTGGCACCCCAGCGCATGGTGCAATGCCCAAGGCCAAGTCATTGTAGTGATGTTAGTACAGGTGAGTGAATCTCGCGTGGAGTGGCTTGTTCCAGCAAGCCAAGCGCACGCAACAATCAACGCCGTATCGCTCTACACCATTGGTCGCCAAGTCGAAATTGGCCAGCCCCAATGCGTCCTAGGAGGCTGGCTGGCCGCCGATAGCACCTCACAAGCTGACTATCCACGGCTTGCCTATGACAGCCGCAGAGCGTTGTGCGCAAGCAATGACTTGGACAAGGCGGATCCCGATTTTGCAGCAGCTTGGCGTCTGGCCGATTTGCATGCCGGCCTTGCTTGGCTGTGCCCTGAGTTGAGCGCACGCTTTTTGCCACAATCGTTGGGGCTTGAACGTTTGTCGGGACTCAGTTACCAAAAAGGCTGCTACCCAGGTCAAGAGGTGATTGCAAAAGTTCACTACCGCGGCCAACTAAAGCAGCACCTTGTCTTGCTTGACCTGACGCCCAATGTTTCAGAGCGCATCGCCGGCACAGCTTTGTATGCAGAAGCGGATGCGCCAGCTTCCGAAGGCAGGAAATCTTTTGGTGTCATCATCGGGCAAGAGGGGCATCGAGCTTTGGCCGTCGCTCGGCACACCGCCAGCACAGGCGATGTGCTTTTTGCTGACTCGGTCGATGGCTCGCAAGGACGCATCAAATTTGGGGAGATCATCGATCTACCCCCCGTCGAAAACCCAACTCCAGTATCATAGCCATCCATGGATAAGCAACCTCTCAACGCCCTCTCCCCACTCGATGGGCGCTACGCAACAAAGCTCGAATCATTGGCATCCCTGTGTTCCGAAGCCGGCCTGATTCGGCAACGCGTCAGAGTTGAAATCGCTTGGTTTAAAGCATTGGCCAGTTGCCCGGAATTCGAAGCATTGCCCGCTTTGGATGCTGGCGATGCACGCTTTCTAGATCAACTATGGGAAGCATTCGGTGAGCAAGACGCCCGGGCAGTTAAAGCCATCGAAGCCACCACCAACCATGATGTCAAAGCGGTTGAGTATTGGTTGAAGGATCGACTGGCCCAGCGGCCCTCCTTGGCACCCCATGCCGAATTCGTTCATTTTGCCTGCACCTCGGAAGACATTAATAATGTCGCTTGGGCATTGATTCTCAAAACCGCTCTTAACGAGCAGATTGACCCGCTGCTGGCAACACTCGATCAACGCTTGGAACACATGGCCGTCGAGTTGGCCGATCAGGCCATGCTCTCTCGAACCCATGGGCAAACCGCCAGCCCAACGACGTTGGGCAAGGAACTGGCCAACGTGGTTTTTCGCCTCAGGCGGCAAAGACGTGGCTTGGCACAAATTGAAATCAGCGCAAAGCTCAATGGCGCGGTGGGTAATTTCAACGCCCACATTATTGCCGCACCAGAGGTTGATTGGCCAAGCCTGGCACGCGATACCATTGAAGACCTTGGCTTGGTTTGGAACCCCTACACCACACAAATTGAACCCCACGACTATATGGCTGAGCTGGCGCATGCCCTGATGCGAATCAACACCATCTGCCTTGACCTCGCACGAGACATTTGGGGGTACATCAGTTGGGGCTATTTTGTGCAGGAACTGGTCGAAGGTGAGGTGGGCTCATCAACAATGCCGCATAAGATCAACCCCATTGACTTTGAAAATGCCGAGGGCAATCTGGGTCTGGCCAACGCTTTATTGGGGCACATGGCAGAAAAACTGCCGATCTCCCGATTTCAGCGGGACTTGAGTGATTCGACCGTCCAACGTAGCCTTGGCTCTGCCCTTGGCTACACCGTTCTCGCTTGGCACTCTCTGAACCGCGGGCTCAATCGCATCACAGCCAATCAGGCACAAATCGATGCCGACCTCACAGCCGCTTGGGAGGTCTTGGGTGAAGCCATCCAAACGGTGATGCGTGCGCACCAACTGCCCAACCCCTATGAGCGCCTAAAAACACTCACTCGAGGCCAAACGATCAATGCCCAAGCCGTGCGTGGGTTTATTGAAACCCTTGAACTGCCCGAGGCGGTTAAGAACGAACTGTTGAGCCTGACACCTCAGACCTACACGGGCAATGCCAAATCAATGGCCGCTGCCATCAAACGATACGTGTAATGTAAATGGCGCATGGCTTCGCGACTTGACCACTTGGGGGGCGAACCAAGTGCCTCAGCCAAACGTTTTTCGAACAATGGTTTTTTGTGGGTGGTTTTTCGGGGAAGATATGGGGCAAGACCGCCCCAAACCCCCTTGTCATCGGTATAATCAAAGGTTGAATTTTTGTGACCTCGGCACGAGTAGCCTCGGATCATGACCAAACAGCTAAAAGAGCAATACCTGACCTCGCACCTCTCAGGTGGCAATGCCCACTATGTTGAAGCACTCTATGAGCAGTGGCTGATTGAGCCAGACAGCGTCTCATCGCATTGGCAGCAGATCTTCAAAGACCTGAGCCCAGACAGCGATGACACACGCCACCAAGACATCGCAGAGCAGTTCAAAGCATTGCACCCAGCCGACGCATTTGCAAGCGGGCCGGCCGACCACAAGCAAGCCGGCGTACTCCGTTTAATCAATGCCTATCGTGTGCGCGGGCATCAACGCGCCAAACTTGACCCCTTGTCGCTCAGCGAACGCCCCGAGGTACCCGATCTCGATCTGGCCTTTCATGGTCTGAGCGAGCAAGACCTCAACACCTCCTTCCACTCAGGGACTTTGGCTGGTCCTGAGCGGATGACGCTCGCTGAAATCGTCCGAGTCTGCAAAGAAACCTATACCCAAACCATCGGCATTGAGTACATGCACATCACCGACACCAAACAGCGTCAGTGGTTGCAACAAAGGCTGGAGGGTAGCGCGGGCGAATTCGGGCTCAGTGACGCGGAAAAACGTCGCTTGCTCGAGAAACTTGGTGCCGCTGAAGACATGGAGAAGTACCTGCACTCGAAGTATGTAGGACAAAAGCGCTTCTCTTTGGAAGGTGCCGAGAGCATGATCCCATTGTTTGATGCGCTCATTTCTCACTCAGGTGCCCAAGGGGTTCGAGAGATGGTCATCGGTATGGCACATCGGGGCCGCCTGAATGTGTTGGTCAATATCCTAGGCAAAAGCCCAGGGGATTTGTTTGCCGCGTTTGAAGGCGCGATCGCCGAAGATGACCCGAACCGCTCGGGTGATGTGAAGTACCACATGGGTTATAGCTCAGACGTCCAAACTGAGGGTGGCGTGATGCACCTGGCGCTGGCCTTCAATCCCTCGCACTTAGAGATTGTCAATCCAGTTGTTGCGGGTTCTGCTCGCGCCAGACAAACCAGGCTTGAAGACTCAGACCGCAGCCAAGTCATGCCCGTGTTGGTCCACGGCGATGCGGCCATCGCCGGCCAAGGTGTGGTGATGGAGCTATTGAACATGTCCCAAGCGCGGGGTTTTGCGGTTGGGGGTACCTTCCATATCGTGGTGAACAACCAAATTGGGTTCACCACCTCGAACCCCATTGATGCTCGCTCTACACTCTATTGCACCGAGGTGGCCAAGATGGTGCAAGCGCCAATATTCCATGTCAATGGGGACGATCCAGAAGCGGTTTTGTTCGTCACAAAACTTGCCACAGACTTTAGAAGAGCCTTCAAAAAAGACGTGGTGATTGATTTGGTTTGTTACCGTCGCCTCGGTCACAACGAAGCCGATGAGCCAGCGGCCACTCAACCAAAAATGTATCAAGTCATTCGCAACCTAGAATCCGTGCGATCCCAGTATGGGAAAAAACTCATCGAGCAGGGTTTGGTTGATCAAGAGGCACTCGATCAATCGGCCGCAGAGTATCGCGCTCGGCTTGAGTCTGGTGAGCCAGTGATTGATTTGGTTCCACAGGACAAAGCCCCCACCACCGTTGAATGGACACCATTCCTAGAAACCGATTGGCGCGAATCGGCCGAGACGAAAATGAATTTGGACGATGTTCAGCGGTTGGGTGCGAGTCTCAATGAGCTGGGTGAAGACTTTAAGGTTCATCGCCAAGTCGAACGCATTTTAGAGGCGCGGCGCAAAATGGCCATTGGTGAGCAACCCATCGACTGGGGTTTTGCCGAGACCATGGCATACGCGGGTCTGATTGAGGCAGGCTATGGTTTGCGCTTAGTTGGGCAAGACTCTGGACGCGGCACCTTTTTCCACCGTCACGCGGTGTTGCATGAGCAAAGCACTGGAGAGGCCAAGATACCACTGGCTGAGCTCAATCCAGAGCCAAACCGAGTCACCATCATCGACTCACTGTTGTCGGAAGAAGCCGTACTGGGCTTTGAGTATGGCTATGCAACCGCCGAGCCCAACACGCTTACTATTTGGGAGGGTCAGTTTGGTGACTTTGTGAATGGCGCGCAGGTGGTGATTGACCAATTCATCACCTCAGGCGAGGCCAAGTGGGGGCGTTTGTGTGGCTTGGTGATGTTTCTGCCTCACGGCTATGAAGGCCAAGGCCCCGAACACTCATCAGCGCGTCTAGAGAGATTCATGCAGCTTTGTTCTGGCAACAACATCCAGGTGTGTGTGCCTTCCCTGCCCTCTCAAATGTTTCACATGTTGCGGCGCCAAATGCTCAGGCCTTGGCGCAAGCCACTCATTGTCATGACGCCAAAGTCATTGCTCCGGCACAAAGCCTCCACCTCTAGTGTAGAAGAGCTAACCAATGGCTCCTTCCAACTGGTGATGGACGATCCTGCAAAGCCAAAAGTCAAAGACGTCAAGCGGATTGTTTTTTGCTCGGGTAAAGTCTACTTTGACTTGGCAGCGAAGCGAGATGAGCTGGAACAAAAAGACATCGCTTTGGTCAGGGTGGAGCAACTCTATCCATTCCCACGCGAAGAGTTACAAGCCATCATCAAGCGCTACGCGGGTGCCAAAGAGGTGGTCTGGTGCCAAGAAGAGCCCATGAATCAGGGCGCATGGTTCCAGATCAGACACCACATTCAGGCCTGCATTAAAAAAGATCAACAGCTGCTCTACGTTGGGCGTGCCACTTCTGCATCGCCGGCCGTGGGGTACTACCAAGTCCACTTGCAACAACAAAAACAACTGGTGAGTGATGCGTTAACGCTCGGTCAGGGTTTATAAAAGGAAGGAGTCATTCATGAGCATTGAGATCAAGGTCCCCAATCTGCCCGAGTCGGTCAGTGATGCGACCATTGCCAAGTGGCACAAAAAAGCGGGTGACAGCATCACTCGGGATGAAAACTTGGTCGATCTTGAAACAGACAAAGTTGTTCTTGAGGTGCCAGCCCCTGCCTCGGGCATCCTCAAAGAAATCCAGCAAGCCGAGGGCGAAACAGTCACAGAAGGCCAACTGCTTGGCATCTTAGAAGAAGGCGAAGTAGAGAAAGCCCCAGCCAAAGAATCCGCCAAAGAAGTCGTTGCCCCTGAGCCCAAAGAAGAGGCATCGAAGGCCCCGGAGACAACCAAGGAATCTTCCAACCAACCCTCGAAAGCGTCGGGGGATGGCCATGACCTGCCCCCAGCTGCCAGACGGTTGGTGGCCGAGAACGACATCAATCCAGCAGACGTTGAAGGCACGGGGCGCGGTGGTCGCGTCACCAAAGGTGATGTATTGCAGCACCTGAAAGGCGGCGGTCCGCGGCCTGAAGAGCGCGTGAAAATGTCCCGTTTGCGCTCACGAATTGCTGAACGCATGAAAGAGGCGCAAAACACTGCCGCCATTTTGACCTCATTTAATGAAGTTGACTTAAAAGAAGTGATGGCGCTTCGCTCTCGGTACAAAGATGCTTTCCAACAAAAGCATGGCGTCAAATTGGGCTTTATGTCGTTCTTTGTGAAGGCAGCGTGTGAGGCACTACACAAACATCCGGTGGTCAATGCCTCCGTGGATGGCGATGAAGTGATCTATCACGGTTACCAAGACATTGGCATCGCAGTATCCACCGACCGTGGCTTACTGGTTCCTGTCCTTCGCAATGCGCACCGACTCAGCCTGGCAGAAATCGAAGCTGGCATTGCAGACTATGCGAACAAGGCCAGACAAGGCAACATCGCGTTGGAAGACTTGCAAGGTGGAACGTTCACCATCACCAACGGTGGCGTGTTTGGTTCGCTGCTGTCGACACCGCTGTTGAATATGCCCCAGAGCGCGATTTTGGGCATGCACACCATCAAGGAACGGCCAATCGCTGTCAATGGCGAAGTTGTTATTCGGCCGATGATGTACATCGCCTTGTCCTATGACCATCGCATCATCGACGGCAAAGACGCTGTCCAGTTCTTGGTCGCGATCAAAGAATCACTCGAAGACCCAGCGCGTTTGTTGCTGGATCTCTAAGGAGCTTTTCAATGTCTGCAAAGGAATTTGATGTTGTTGTGATCGGCGGTGGCCCAGGTGGCTACGCAGCTGCCATCAGAGCCGCACAACTCAAACTCAGCGTCATGCTGATTGATGACCGCAAAGCAGATGATGGCAAACCAGCGCCAGGTGGCACCTGTCTGAATGTGGGGTGTGTGCCATCAAAAGCACTCTTGGACTCATCAAAACACTTTCACCACATCCAGCACGATTACGCGGCGCACGGCATTAAGGTCAAAGATGTCGAGATCGACGTCAAACAAATGATCGCGCGCAAAAATGGCGTGGTAAAACAACTCAATGGTGGCTTGATGCAACTGTTCAAGGCCAATAAGATCGAGTTTGTGAACGGCACGGGGCGTCTCTTAGCGAACCGCCAGGTCGAATTGACCACCGATGAGGGCAGCTCCAAGGTCACCGGAAAACACGTGATTTTGGCGGCGGGCTCGGTTCCGTTCACCATCCCGGGCGTGGAGATTGATGGCAAGCACATCGTTGACAATGTTGGTGCATTGGCCTTTGAACAAACCCCTAAAAAACTTGGGGTCATTGGTGCTGGCGTCATCGGGCTGGAAATGGGTAGCGTCTGGAAACGTCTGGGCAGTGAAGTCACCTTGTTTGAAGCCGCCGATGAGTTGTTGAGCGTGGTTGATAACGACATGGCCAAAGCAGCGGCTCGAGAGTTCAAGAAACAAGGCCTCGACATCCGCCTCGGTACCAAAGTCCAAGGCGCCAAAGTTTCGCGCTCAAAAGTCAAAGTGACTTACCACGAAGGCGACGAAGAAAAAGAAGCGAGCTTTGATCGATTGCTGGTGGCTGTCGGCAGACGCGCCGCCAGTGAAAAGCTGGTGTCAGAAGACAGTGGTGTGACGCTAACCGACCGCGGGCAAATTGAAGTCAATGACCACTGCCAAACGAAAGCGGACCAAGTCTGGGCCATTGGTGATTTGGTTAGAGGACCCATGCTCGCTCATAAAGCCTCTGAAGAAGGGATTGCTGTGGCTGAAACCATTGCAGGCCACCATGGACATTTCAACCTCGACAACGTGCCTTGGGTGATTTACACAGACCCAGAAATCGCGTGGGTCGGAAAGACAGAAAAAGACCTCAAGGCCGAGGGCATAGACTACCGATCAGGCAGCTTCCCCTTCGCAGCGACTGGGCGGGGCTTGGCCATGGGCGAAGCCAGTGGTCACGTTAAGCTATTGGCCGATGCTGAGACCGATCGACTATTGGGTGCCCAAATTATTGGCCCCAATGCCTCCGAGCTCATTGCTGAGTGTGTCGTGACCATGGAATTTGCAGGCTCGAGCGAGGATCTCGCTCGCATTGTTCATGCCCATCCCACCCTGTCAGAGGCCGTGCATGAGGCAGCGTTGGCAGTGGACGGGCGCGCCATCCACAAGGCCAACTGAGGCCGATGAGTGCTGTGCCTGCCCACTTCAAAGCCTTCCGAATCCACAACGATGAGGAAGGTTTTAGAGCAGACTGGGAAACTCAGTCCATTGACCAGCAAAGTGCTGGTGATGTCATCATTGATGTTCATTACTCAAGCATTAACTACAAAGACGCCTTAGCTGGAACCAATCGAGGAAAGATTCTCAGACGGTTCCCCCTCAATGGTGGCATTGATGTGGCCGGCGTTGTTGTCCAGTCCGATACCGAGCGCTTTGCAATCGGTGATTCTGTTCTCATGACTGGAAGTGGCCTCTCAGAGACCAGAGACGGTGGCTATAGCGAGTACCTGAGAGTCTCATCCGAATTTCTGATCCCGCTCCCCAAAGAACTCAGCCTACTTGAGGCCATGATTATTGGCACCGCTGGTTTCACCGCTGCCTTGGCTTTGTTTCGCATGGAAACCAATGGTCAAAGACCAGAGATGGGGCCAATTGCAATCACTGGGGCGACAGGTGGTGTGGGCTCGCTGGCCATCGATATCTTCTCCAAAGCGGGCTACCAAGTCAGCGCGATCAGTGGAAAAACCAATGCCTTTGAATGGCTGCACTCACTCGGCGCGGCCCAATGCATCGATCGACATGGCTTGTATTGGCCTGAATCGCCCTTGGCCAGCACCCAGTTTGCGGGCGCCTTGGACAATGTGGGCGGCGATATGCTCAATGGACTCACCCGCGTCACAGGTCCTTGGGGCAACATTGCCAGCTGCGGTATGGCCGCCAACATCGGCCTCAACACCACCGTGATGCCCTTTATTATCCGGGGCGTCAGCCTGCTTGGGATCAACTCGTCCGGTTGCCCCTATACACTCCGCGAGCAAATTTGGGACAAGCTCGCGACCGACTGGCGCCCAGAACACCTTGCAAGGATCCATACCAAAACGATTCGCCCAGCGGAGCTCAAAGACACTTTTGAAACATTGATCGCAAGCAACAATCAAGGCCGTGTGGTTGTTGACCTTCGGCCACAAACCGACACCTCCACATCCAGAGAGAATTCCTAATGATCCAGATTGGCGATAGCATCCCCAATACGCCCGTCATGCAAATGACTGAAAATGGCCCCAGCCCAATTGCAGCCAGCGAGCTTCTTGGTGCTGGCCGTGTGGTGTTGTTCGCCACGCCAGGCGCGTTCACACCCACTTGCTCCGCGCAACACCTGCCCGGATTCTTAGAAAAGCAAGAGGATCTGAAAGCGAAAGGTGTCGATCAGATTGTGTGTATGGCGGTCAACGATGTATTTGTCGTTGATGCCTGGTCTAAAGCCAGTCAGACCGCGGGCAAGATCACCATGGTTGCAGATGGCAATGGCGACTTTGCACGAGCCATGGGCTTAGAGATGGACATTCGGGCCTTTGGAATGGGCGAGCGTTGCCAACGCTTTGCCATGATCATTCAAGATGGTGTGGTAGCGGACCTGATGGTAGAAGCACCAGGCGAGTTTAAAGTCTCGAGCGCCGAAGCGGTTCTCAACAAACTCTCTTGAAATCACTCGCCATTGGGGTAGCGGACTGGATTCACGCCTTGAGGCTCGATCAGCCCAAACTGGAAGCCAGCCCACAACAAAAGTAACAACCCCAATGAAAGGCCCACTCGCCAGCTCAAACGGCGGACAGCTCGGTCGCCATCGCCCCGGTCCGTGATCAAGTAATAAAAGCTCGACGCGAGGGTGTAGAGAATGGCTAAGAACACACCAATTATGAATACTTTACCAAGCACTGTGCTACGTCTCCAAATAATCAGCCATCAAGTATAAGGGCTTTGTGTGATGACTCGTAGAATCCAGCCATTTCTCGTGCGAAGTGTTCCACACTTGGTGGCTGGCGCATTGATATTGGTGTGCATTCAGCTGGCTTTCTGGCAGCAAGACCGCGCCCAAGAGAAAGCCCAGCTTTTGGATCAGTGGGAAACCGCGGGTGTCATCGAAGCACAGAGCCTCGCCGAGTTAGAGCAAGCGCCTTTGTTTGCTGATGTGACCATCACGGGCCAATGGGATTCTAAGCGACATATCCTGCTCGACAATCAGACCCGCCAAAATCATCCAGGTGTGCATGTATTTGTGCCGTTTCGTTTGGCTGGAAGTAATGCCATCTACTTCGTCAACCGCGGCTGGCAGCCATGGTACCGAGTCTCCGGTGAGTGGCCAGAATATGAAACCCCAGGTGGCATACAAACCATCCGTGGTCGCCTGACTAAGCCCCCGCGCGTGGGCTTTCAAATTGGCGAGGCCCAGCCGCTTGATCCTGACAATTGGCCGAACTTGATGACCTATTTTGATGTCTCTCGACTCCAGGCAGTGTTTGGTCCAGAGGTCGCCCAGAGAGTCATCCTTCTAGACTCCACCCATCCGGCGCATCTGTCTGGTGATCCGTGGCCGAGCGTCAACATGGGGCCAGACAGGCATCTCGCTTACGCCTTCCAGTGGTTTGCCATTGCCTTGGCCATCCTTATCATCTGGATTGCCCTCACCTATCGGTTCTATAGGAAACACCATGAATAAAAAGACGATTCTCTTGGTTTTTGCCATGTTCGGCGTGCCAGTTCTTCTTGCCACTTTGATGCACAGCCAGTGGTTTGATTGGCGCCCGAGCGAGACCCGCAATCACGGGACACTCATACGCCCCGTCATACAATGGGAAGTCGGTGAAGTGAATGATGTTTTCGGTCAGCCCTTGGGACTGACACAGCTTGAAGATCGCTGGTTTTTGGTGCTGCATACGCCAGAAATTTGTGCAGAAACCTGCTTGGAGGCGCTGTACTGGTTACGGCAGATTCGCTTAAGCCAAGACCGGCACGTGCCAAAGATTGGGTTGCTCTTCATTCACGAACCGGAGATGTCAGAGGCGCTGATTGAAGAGGTTCAAGCCATCTCTGATGCTTTTATTATTGTTGATGGCGCTGATGCGGTCACGATCGCGGGGCAGTTCCCAAGCAATGGAGATTCGATGGGTCGTTACATCCTAGACCCGATGGCCAATATAATTATGTATTACGAAACCGAGCAGCCGCCTGACGATATCCGGAAAGACCTGGGCCGGTTGCTGACATGGACTCAGAGCCAATAATGACTGGAATGAGGATCACACAGGCAAGATGACCAAAACACACTACAGCAAAGTTGCCCTGACGGCCGTCGCCTTGACGCTTGTCGTCATCGTCT
>CBFHIS010000015.1:0-31384 GCA_965655975.1 Wenzhouxiangella sp. | reverse complement strand
AAATCGCCACTGAGAGTGCAAAGTGGAGAAGGCCGCCCTGAATCACATGCTTTTGTGTGATCTGACCAACCTTGAGCTTGAGGCCGACAGTGAAAAGCAACAATAAGACGCCCCAATGGGCCACATAATGCAATACCTCACCAGTGAACGCTGGCAAAACATCAAATCTCTGGCCGATGTAATTCAGCGCGAAACCCGCCGCTAGAAAACCGACCAGCGGCGGCAGCCCGATGGTCCGAACGCCCAACCCAAATACAAAGGCCAAGCCAATGGCAAAAGCTTCTAACATCGTCTACCGATATCCCCTGTCATGACACAATCCATCGTTTTATTCTAGTCCACTCTGTGCTCTTGACCAGCACTTAATGCCAGAATGCTGGCCATTCAATTTCGCCATCACCGGCCTCATACAGTACACTTGATTTTTAGATTCCGTGAACCAAAGGTCTCGACCATGATCCAGTTGAGCATCATTATCCCCACGCTCAACGAAGCCGACAACATTGATCGCTTACTGCACGGCATTGCTGGTGCGATGCAGGCAGTTCCTTTGAATGATCTGGCATACGAGATCATTGTCGTGGACGATCAATCAGACGATCGAACCGCTTCTAAGGCCCAAGCATGGTCTGAGCGGCTGCCCATCAACGTCATTGTGCGCGAAGGGCCAGCCGATTTATCAGGCGCCATCATTGATGGTGTCACAAAAGCCTCTGGACAATGGGTTGTTGTTATGGATGCAGATGGCTCGCATCCACCAAGTGCACTCCCTGACCTGCTCGCCCCCCTACTCTCAAATGATGCGGATGTCGTGATTGGCTCCCGTCATGTCTCCGGTGCCCGCACACTAAACTGGCCCTGGCAACGACATGTCACCTCACGACTCGCGACCTTATTGGCCTGGCCCTTCACCGAGGTGAAAGACCCCATGGCCGGTTTTTTCGCCACTCGACGGGAACGCCTGCTGGCCATGCCAACAGGCGTGGCTGGCTACAAAATCCTCCTTGAACTGCTGGTTCAAGGCGGGGACGCGATCAATGTCAAAGAAGTCCCCATTGAATTCGAGGACCGGCAAGCGGGGCAATCAAAATTGAGCCCAACGCAGCAACTAACTTATCTGCGCCGCCTGATGAATTTGGGTGGCGGTCGGGTATCAAGCGCCACAGCCAGTAAGTTTTTTGGGGTTGGACTCATTGGCATGGTGATTGACTTGAGTTTGTTTGCCTTATTGGTCAATCTCTCGGCCAGTCTGGCATTGGCTCATATGCTCAGCTTCTCAGTGGCGACTCTTTCAAACTTCACCCTGAATTATCAATGGAGCTTTAAAGGTCGAGCTCAAACCAATGACGGGCCCATCAAGCGTTATCTGCGCTTTTTGATCGTGGCCATTTTGGCCATGCTCATCCGTGGGGGCGTGTTGGTCGCCTTAACCACCACGCTCGATTGGCCACCCATGCTTGCGATCGTTCCTGCCATTGTGGCCACCGCTGGCATCAATTACCTTGGGAGCGCCTTTTATGTTTTTGCGAGCACCGAATCAGGGGTGATTACGCGCGTTCGCTGGCACTTGGCTGCTTTGGCGCTATTTGCCTACGTCTTTCTCTTGCGCTGGTTGTATTTGGGCCAACTGGAGCTGATCCCGGATGAGATGTATTACTGGGTCTACAGCCAGCAACTGGCGTGGGCCTATTTGGACCATCCCCCCTTGACCGCTTGGCTTATCAATTTGAGTACTTATTTTTTTGGCGACACCATTGTCGGTGTGAGGGCCATGCTCGTGCCGTTGGTCTTGGTGGGCGCCTATTATTTCTACCGTTATGGAGAAACCATGGGCGGTCGAACGGTTGGCCTTCTAACAATGCTTGCCTTGGTGGCGCTCCCCTTTTTCTTTCTAAGCGGCCTCGTCATGACCCCTGATGCCCCCATGATTGTTGCTTGGGCAGCGGCGCTTTACTACCTCAAACGTTTGCTCATTGACGATCAACCCGGTGCGTGGTGGCCTCTTGGCATCGCCATGGGCCTTGGGCTGTTGGCCAAATACTCGATCGCCTTGGTTGGCTTGGCTGGCCTTGTGTTCATGCTGATTGACCCGCGCGCCCGTCGCTATTTCATTCGGCCAGAGCTCTATGGTTCCATCGCGATTGCGCTGGTACTTTTCTCACCCGTCCTGATCTGGAATGCGACAAACGACTGGGCTTCATTTGGTTTTCAATTCACCAGACGATTGGCGGAAAATCCAGATTTCTCGACCCACCTGCTGTTTGTCTATGCCTTTGCTTTGCTCTCGCCAGTTTTTGCGGCCGGGGCTTTCTATTTGTTTGGACCGGCTCAAAAGTTGGTGTCTCAAGATATCCGGAAACGCCGATTCATGCTGACCATGACCGCTGTGCCCTTACTGGTTTTTGGTCTCTATGGCTTGTTCTCCGTGACCAAGTTTCATTGGACGCCACCGGCTTGGATTGGTTTGATCCCCATGGTCATGTGGCTTTTGATGGGCAATCATCTACCCGGCGGACAGTTGCTTGGGCGATTTCATCGCATCCTAGTGAAAAGCTGGGCGCCCTCTTTGCTCGTACTCATCATGTCTTATGGCTTGTTATTGCACTACCTCACTCTGGGCTTGCCAGCTCTCCCAAGAACTGACTTAGGAGCAGGTTATTTGGGTTGGTCGGAGATCACGACCGTCATAGAGGAAATGGCCGAAGAGGTGAAGCTTGAAACGGGCCACTACCCCATCGTTGCAGCCACTGACAAATGGGGCATGGCCGCCGCCATGAGCTTTCATGGATCAGACGAACTCAGGCGGCGGGTCACTGCCCAAAACTTGATCGGCATGTCTGGCTCGATGTGGGGCCATTGGTTTGATGCCAAGCAATCACCCACACAGCCCATTTTGCTTGTTCATCACAAACCTTCGTTGATCGATGAGTCCTGGATTGAGGAAGCCTTGGTGGGTGTTGGACCTCTGCAATCTCGACGTGTGGATATAGACAACGGGCGGGCGCAAACGCTTTATTACCGAACGGCTGAGGGATTTAGGCCCGAGCAGCTGCGTACAGCGAACCAAAAACCGCCTCACCCAGCGGAGAACTCGGAGACGCAATAACCGCCAACACAGGTAATCGACCGATTTAAGGTACCAATCTGTGGCACAATAACGCGGTTTTAACAATTCCCTAAAAAGGACCTCTATGGCAAAAGACGACCACATTGAAATGGAAGGCAAGGTGCTCGATTCCCTGCCCAACACCATGTTTCGAGTTGAGCTCGACAATGGCCACATCATCACCGCTCACATTTCAGGCCGGATGCGCAAAAACTATATCCGAATCTTGACCGGTGATCGAGTCAAAGTTGAGATGACCCCTTACGATCTCACAAAAGGGCGCATCACTTACCGCATGAAATAAGCCATGGTCCCGCGTTCTGGCAGGGGGTCATCCGGCAAGCTCAATATTCCCTGAATTTGCGCGTCTCTTGATGGGCTCTGACTTCCCTCAAGCGTGGCCGCTCTCTCCAGACGCATCTTCTGACACTTTGTTGGCACTGTCACTCTCAGCGCTGCTGTCGGCGTGAGCGTCCTCATCGACCGAGGGCACTGTAGCCTCAAGACTCGGCTCAATCTCAACCCTTAAATCAGCCGCCGATTCGTCAAAGTCCACGCGTACGATGCCGCCATTTTCGGAGAGCTCACCAAACAAGAGCGCATCGGCCAGTGGTCGTTTGATGCGGTCCTGAATGACGCGTTTCATTGGGCGTGCGCCCATCTCATCATCAAAACCAATCGTGGCCAGTTGTTGGCGCGCCGCCGGGCTGACTTCCAAACCAACCCCTTTATCAGCCAGTTGGTTCTCAAGCTCCATCAAGAACTTATCCACCACCTTCAAAACGACCTCAAAGGGCAATGAGGCGAACTGGATGATCGCATCCAGTCGGTTCCTGAACTCTGGACTGAACTGCCGTCTAATGGCCTCCATGGATTCAGGTTTGGCATCTGCTTGCCTAAACCCAATCGTTCGACGGTTGGCTTGCGCGGCGCCTGCATTGGTGGTCATCACCAAAATCACATTCCTAAAATCGGCCGAACGGCCATTGGCGTCGGTCAGTGTGCCGTGGTCCATAATTTGCAACAAGATGTTGTAAATATCCGGATGAGCCTTTTCAATCTCATCGAGCAACAACACCGCGTGGGGTTGCTGCGTCACGGCTTCCGTTAAAAGACCACCACGATCAAACCCCACATAACCTGGGGGCGCACCCACCAGACGAGAGACAGTGTGTGCCTCCATGTATTCCGACATATCAAAGCGGATCAGCTCAATGCCCAGTGTCAGGGCCAATTGTCGGGTGACTTCCGTTTTACCCACACCGGTTGGGCCAGCAAACAAAAAACTCCCAATGGGTCGATCGCGATCGCCCAACCCAGAGCGTGCCATCTTAATGGCTGAACTGAGTGTTTCAATGGCATCATCTTGCCCAAACACCACCATCCCCAAATCTCGACTGAGGGTTTTTAAGGCGTCACGATCAGACCGCGTCACCTGCCTGGATGGAATGCGGGCCATCTTCGCGACCACAGCCTCAATGTCTTCTGCCCGAAGCTCACTGGCACGCTCTTCGACGGGTTTCAGTCGTTCCTTGGCGCCCGCCTCATCAATTACATCAATCGCTTTGTCTGGGAGCTTTCGGTCATTGATGTGCCTGGCAGACAACTCAGCCGCCGCCGTTAAAGCGGCATGACTATAAGTGATGCCATGGTGCTCTTCAAAGCGATGTTTCAGGCCATTTAAAATCTCAATGGTCTCAGCGATGCTTGGCTCATCAATATCCACTTTTTGGAAGCGACGCGCCAATGCTCGGTCTTTTTCGAAAATGCTCCGGTACTCGTCAAAGGTGGTGGAGCCAATGCAACGAAGCTCACCATTGGCCAAAGCGGGCTTGATTAAATTTGAGGCATCCATGACGCCACCTGAAGCAGCACCCGCCCCAATCACTGTGTGGATCTCGTCGATGAATAAAATGGCTTTGTCTTTGGCCTGAATTTCTTTCAAAACGCCCTTCAAACGCTTTTCAAAATCTCCCCGATACTTGGTGCCCGCCAGCAACGCGCCCAAGTCCAACGACCACACCTCGGCCTCTTTTAGAATGTCGGGCACCTCTCCTTTGACAATGCGAAGGGCCAAGCCCTCTGCCAAAGCGGTTTTACCCACGCCAGAGTCGCCAACGAATAAAGGATTGTTCTTACGACGGCGACACAGAATTTGGACAGTCCGCTCAATCTCATCAGCGCGGCCGATCAAAGGATCGATCCGATCCGCTCGTGCTCGGGCATTGAGATCAACCGCAAATTGCTCTAAAGCGCTTTTCTCGGCCACTTTCTCCTGCGCCCCATCGGTCCCATTGGGTGGGTTGACTGCATCCGCATCGTCTGCCGGACGCACGCCGTGCGAGATGTAATTGACGACATCAAGCCGGTGTATGTCTTGCTTGCCCAATGCAAACACCGCATGCGAATCTTTCTCCGCAAAAATCGCCACCAAGACATTGGCGCCCAATACCTCTGCCCGCTCTGCTGACTGAACGTGATACAAAGCGCGCTGCAAGACCCGCTGAAAGCCAATCGTGGGCTGCGTGTCCCGCTCATCATTCGCGGCCAACACCGGTGTCGTCTCATCCAACAAAGCCGTTAACTCGAAGCCCAGCGCGGTCAAATCAACATCCAGCGCTAAAAGCACCTCTTTGGCCGACGGGTTATCCAATAGTGCCAACAACAAATGTTCGATGGTTAAAAACTCATGACGCCGCGTTCTCGCGCTGTGGTACGCCTGAGAAATGGTAATCTCTAGATCTTTTGAAAACATCGATCAGCCCTCCGCTGGCTCTAGGGTGGACTGTAGGGGATGCTCGTGCTCGCGCGCAAAATCGTTGACCATCGCGACCTTGGTCTCGGCAATTTCATAACTATAAACACCCGCCACACCCCGCCCGCGGGTGTGCACATGCAGCATCACGCCCGTGGCCTGGTCTTCTGACATACCAAAAAACCGCTTGAGCACTTCAACCACGAAAGCCATTGGCGTGTAGTCATCGTTGAGGATGACCACACGATATAGCGAGGGCCGCTTAAGCTCAGGACCAGCCTCTTCTAATGCCAGCCCATCATTGGGATCGATCTTGGCATCGTCCATCGATCGATCATCACCCATACTCATTGCACATTTACCCCACAAGGCCTATTCAATATCCTAAGAGATTGTGGCACAGGTGGGGTAAATTCAAGTGACGATCAGGATTTAAACTGATCCTCCTCGGTGGAACCACTCAAGGCACTCAAAGAGGATTGTCCGGCGCTCACCACCTGGGTGATCTGGTCAAAATACCCCGTCCCCACCTCACGCTGGTGGCGTGTGGCGGTGTAGCCTTGGGCCTCTGCCGCAAACTCCGCTTCCTGAAGCTCAACATAGGCACTCATCTGGCGTGACTTGTAGCCCAATGCCAACTGGAACATTGAGTGATTCAACGCATGGAAGCCCGCTAAGGTGATGAATTGAAACTTGTATCCCATGGCGCCCAACTCATTTTGAAACTTAGCGATTTCAGTATCTGACAGGTTCTTCTTCCAATTGAAGCTCGGCGAGCAGTTATACGCCAGCATTTTGTCTGGATATTCCGATCGAATGGCTTCTGCGAAGGTTTTGGCGTGCGCCATATCCGGCGTTGCGGTCTCACACCAAATCAAATCAGCCACCGGCGCGTAGGCCAGGCCACGAGAAATCGCTTGGTCAAGACCCGGTTTGACCCGATGAAAGCCCTCGACGGTGCGCTCGCCAGTCAAGAACGGCTGGTCGCGCTCATCGACATCAGAAGTCAACAAATCAGCCGCCATCGCATCGGTTCTGGCCACAATGATCGTGGGCACACCACAAATATCAGCAGCCAGACGGGCGGCGATCAGCTTTTGGGTGGCTTCTTGGGTGGGCACCAGCACCTTTCCACCCATGTGGCCACACTTTTTGGCCGAGGCGAGCTGGTCTTCAAAGTGCACACCCGCAGCGCCGGCTGCGATCATATCTTTCATCAATTCGTGGGCATTGAGGACCCCGCCGAAGCCAGCCTCTGCATCCGCGACAATCGGTGCAAACCAGTCGATCGAACCCGAACCCTCAGACGACTGGATTTGGTCTTGGCGCATGAGCGCATTGTTGATGCGCCTGACCACCGCGGGCACCGAATCGGCCGGATACAAAGACTGATCGGGATACATCTGCCCAGATAGGTTGGCATCGGCGGCCACCTGCCAGCCGGACAAATAAATGGCATTTAGGCCCGCTCTGACCTGCTGCATGGCCTGGTTGCCCGTGAGTGCCCCCAGGGCATTGACATAATCCATTTCATGCATCATCGCCCACAAGCGCTCAGCACCGCGGCGAGCCAGCGTGTACTCAATCTTCAAGCTGCCGCGCAAACGAGCGACCTCAGCAGCGTCGTATGGGCGCTCAACGCCTTTCCAACGCGGGTTTTCTAACCAGTCTTTTTCCATCTCAATTATTGGATTCACGTCATTCATCCTCATCATGCCCCTAGTGTTTGTGTGTCAGCCGCGCATAGCCCGGCAACGTCAGAAACTCAACAAAAGCCTCATCAAAAATAACCGCCTCAATCAACTCCACCGCCGCGGCATAGCCCTGGCTTGCAAAGCCCTCATCGCCGAGCATCTCCTTCAAACTCGCCACCTCTTCTGCCATCCATGCCGCCACCAAGGCCTGATCCAAGGCACGACCATCGTCCAAAACCGTGCCTGGGTGATGAATCCATTGCCAGACTTGGGCGCGTGCAATTTCAGCAGTGGCCGCATCCTCCATTAAATGATTCAACGGCACACAGCCTTGGCCTCGATACCAAGCCGCCATGTACCCCATGGCCACACTCAAGTTGCCACGGACCCCAGCCTCGGTAATGGTGCCCTCACATGGCCGCAGCAAATCCTCAGCGGTCACCTGCACATCCTCCCTTAAGACATTGAGTTGATTGCGCTTTTTGATGAATGGCTCAAAGGCTTCTAGCGCGATGGGGATCAAGCCAGGATGGGCAACCCACGTGCCATCGTGGCCCGCCTTGGCCTCTCGTTCTTTATCCAGCCGAACCTTGTCCAAGGCCTGCCTGTTGGCTTCCTCGTCCCCTTTAATCGGAATTTGTGCAGCCATCCCGCCCATGGCAAAGGCCCCGCGGCGGTGGCAGGTCTGAATCAGCAGTTCGGAATAAGCCTTCAAGAACGGAACGCCCATGGTGACCTGGGCCCGATCGGGCAGACGCCTGTCTGGGTGCGCCTGCAAACACTTGATGTAACTGAAAATGTAATCCCATCGGCCACAGTTGAGCCCCACAATGCGCGTTTTGAGCGCATGCAAGATCTCATGCATTTGAAACACAGCCGGCAGGGTTTCAATCAGCACCGTGACTTTGATCGTCCCCGGATTGAGCTGCAAGGCTTTTTCGATGTCGGTCAGCACCGACTCCCACAGCGCGGCCTCTTGCCACGATTCGAGCTTGGGCAAGTACAAGTAAGGCCCCAAGCCCTGCCCGATCAGGGTTTCAGCATTGTTGTAGACATAGACAGCCGCGTCGAAAATACCCGCAGGGATGGCCTGGTCTTTCACCGTGACGTGCGCCTCATCGAGATGCCAACCACGAGGACGCACAATTAAGGTGGCCGACGGGCCATTGAGTTGATAATGCTTGCCTTCAGGCGTGGTCAATTCAATGGTCCGGCGGGTTGCATCGTAAAGATTGACTTGACCATGCATCATGTTCTCGAAGGTCGGCGAGGAGGAGTCTTCAAAGTCCGCCATAAAGACCTTGGCGCCAGAATTGAGCGCGTTGATGATCATCTTACGATCCACCGGCCCTGTGATCTCAACCCTGCGGTCCCTCAGAGGTTCTGGGATTTTCTCGACATGCCAATCCCCCTCGCGAATGCTTTTCGTCTCGGGATCAAACCCGGGCAGTCCGCCCTGATTCCATGCGGCTTGCCGTTTCTGCCGTTCAGCCATCAAGGCATTCACCTCGCTGCGATAGCGGCCACCCAGCTTGCCCAAGAGACTCAGTAATGGGGCTGGAAACAAAGGTTTAGCCGCTGGGGGCATCTCGACGCGAAAGACAACGCTCGGCGCGCCCTCCCGCCAGTCTCCAGGGTGCTGTGCTGAGGGTGATTTCATGGGTCCTCTCCTTATTCTCGCCGCCATGAGTTGCTGGTCCTTAGGCTACTGGTCGTTGAGAGTATTTAGCAAATTAAATCTTTAAATGTTTACTATTGGGTTTTTAAATACTCTTAAGTTAGACTGGGCGTCATGTACAAAGGCAATTTGCAAAAGCATCTCCGCGCGTTCGTCCAGACCGCGCAAACCGGAAGCGTCTCGGCGGCCGCCCGGGACTTATTTCTCAGCCAACCCTCCATCAGCCAACAAATCAGGGCATTGGAAGATGAGCTGGGGCAAACGCTGTTCGAACGCAAGGGGCCAAAGCTGGATTTGACCCCAGCCGGCAAGTCCTTATTTGAACTCGGGCAACCACTGATCAAACAGCTCGACGCCTTGCCCGATGAATTTTCAAGGCGTTATGGATCCCTAGAAGATGGCACCATCCGAATTGCTGCCGGTGAGTCCACCATCATGCACTTACTGCCGCCGCTACTGATGCGATTTCGCCGATTGCACCCGGGGATCAATACCGACCTGCAACACGTCAGTGGGACAGAGGGCCTGCGACGCATCCGCCAAAATGATGTGGATTTTGCTGTCGGATCCATGGTCGATGTGCCCGATGACATCAGCTACCAACCGATCTATCACTTCAAGCCCGTATTGATCGCCGCCAAAGACCACCCATTATCTAGACGCTCACAAATCGGATTGGGTGACATCAGCCCCCATGGGCTCATTCTTCCACCCAGACGCCGAACGACCTATCAAATGATTGATTTGGTGTTCGAGCGGCACAACCTCCCCTATCGCGTCACGCTCGAGATTGGCGGTTGGGAGGTAATCAAGCGCTATGTCTCTTTGGGGATGGGCATCTCGATCGTGACGAGCATTTGCATCACCGACGCCGACCGCGAACGCCTCATTGTTCGGGATCTCTCGGCGTTCTTCCCTTCTAGAAGCTACGGTGTGGTGATGCGACGTGGTGCGTATTTATCGCCCCAAGCCAAGCGTTTTGTTGACTTAATGAATCGTGAGTTGTTTGGCTCCATCGACACGCAACAAACCGACCATCCGCTAAACTAATGCCCATGACGATAGACACCATGGTTGCCCTATCTGGGGGCGTTGATTCTGCGACCACCGCTTGGCTCCTTAAGAAAGAAGGCCAGTCAATCGCGGCGATGTTTATGAAAAACTGGGAGGGCGACGACCACACCAGTGGCTGCACCGCCGAAGAGGATGCAGAAGATGCCCGCGCCGTGGCAGACCTTCTCAAGATCCCCTTTTATGCAAGAAACTTCGCCACGGAATATTGGGAAAATGTATTCGAGACCTTTCTAGACGAGCTCAAGAAAGGGCGCACACCCAATCCCGATATCTTGTGCAACCGAGAGATTAAGTTCAAAGCCTTCCTTGAGCACGCCCAAGCCTTGGGTGCCAGCACCATCGCCACCGGACACTATGCCAGACGGCGCGTGTTGGGGGATGGCTCTGTCGCGCTACTCAAGGGCCTAGACGAGAACAAGGATCAGTCCTATTTTTTATACGCACTGGACCAATCGCAGTTGGCCAAAGCGCGTTTCCCCTTGGGTGAATACACCAAAGACGCTGTTAGAAAAATGGCCCATGAGGCCAACCTGCCCGTTGCCGATAAGAAAGACTCTACAGGCATATGCTTTATCGGGGAACGAAAGTTTGATGCCTTTGTGGATGACTATCTCAAAGCGGTCCCAGGCCCCATCTTGTCTGTTGAAGGCGAATGCATCGGTGAGCATTCGGGCTTAATTCACTACACCTTAGGGCAACGCAAAGGGCTTGCCATTGGAGGACTCAGCAATTACCCAGAAGCGCCTTGGTTTGTGGTTTATAAAGACTTAAAAAACAACACCCTCTATGCCGCGCAAGACAGCACCCATCCAACCTTGATGGCGGATCAATTAATCGCCGATCAAGCCCATTGGATCAGCGGGCACGCCCCCAAAGTGGGTCAACCCCTGCAGGCGAAAATCCGGTACCGTCAGGCAGATCAAGCCTGTGAGTTAATCTCACTCGACGATCAAACCATTGAGGTTCGGTTTAAGCAACCTCAACGGGCCATCACGCCAGGCCAATCGATCGTCTTTTATGATGGAGAGCGATGCCTGGGGGGCGCGATCATTGATCAATCCAACGCCCCCAAACCTAAAGCACTCAAAAACAACAGTGGGCCAACCGCGTGAAAGCGACGATCGAAGACCGAACCCTGGCCTTGGCAGGGGTCATTCAAGCCGGCGAGTTGGTCAGCCAAGTCGCGCAATCTGGCCAATGCTCCGGGCAGGCAGCCACAGCCAGTCTTGCAAGCATTTTTGAAGACAGTCCAAAAGATACCGCCAGCACCTATGGGGGCGTCACTGGCATACGCCTTGGACTCCGCATGCTCGACGAATTGCTCGGCCAACGGGCAGCGAACCCCTCCTTAAGGACGCTACATATTGCCTTAGCGCTCTTAAAGCTGGGCAAACAATTGAGTAAAGACAAGACTCGCCTTGGGGAGTTAGCAAGTGCCATCGAGCTCAGTAAGTCGGCTTGGCAGAGCAGCGAATCACCGCTGGACCCGGCGGTTTTAGCGCAATTGGCCGATGCCTATCAGGCGCACATATCGACCATGCGCTTTCGGATTAAAGTCCAAGGAAACCCCGAAATCTTAAAAAATACAGAGAAAGTACAGCTGATTCGGTCATTGCTCTTGGCTGGGCTCCGATCAGCCATTCTTTGGCAGCAACTCGGTGGCAATCAGTGGCGCCTGATCACTGAAAGAAAAGCCATGGCAGCGGCCGCCGAGCGCTTGATTTGAATCCGTGCCCCCTTTGCGTGATAAAATCCAAAAAACACAACCGACACAATGACTTTACTGGAGACTGAACCATGCGCGACCAGCTGGGCTGCTTCGATCGCTTTACTGCCAACGGTCAAGACTACGGCTTTTACAGCCTAAAAAAACTGGCCAACCAACACAAGCAAGTCAACCACCTCCCCTACTCCCTCAAGATTCTTTTAGAAAACCAACTGCGTCACGAAGATGGTGTGAACACCACCGAGGCTGACATTGCAGCACTGGCCAATTGGGATCCCAAAGCACAGCCCAGCCAAGAAGTGGGGTTTGTGCCCGCGCGGGTTGTGTTGCAAGATTTCACCGGCGTGCCGGCCATTGTCGATTTGGCCGCTATGCGCGATGCCATGGAAAAACTCGGCGGCGATGCGGGGCGGATCAATCCATTGTCTCCAGCTGAGTTGGTCATCGATCACTCGGTACAAGTCGATGCCTACGGCCGGGCTGAAGCCTTGGATCTGAACAACCGAATTGAATTTGAACGCAACAAGGAGCGCTACGCTTTCTTGAGATGGGGACAAGGCGCCTTTGATAACTTCAAAGTGGTCCCACCCAACACGGGCATTGTCCACCAGGTCAACCTCGAGCACCTCTCAAGGGTGGTGTTTGGAGAGATGAAAAAGATGGGCGATGACACCAGCCTAATGGCCTGGCCAGACACGGTGGTTGGAACGGACTCGCACACCACCATGATCAATGGACTCGGCATTCTCGGCTGGGGCGTTGGTGGCATTGAAGCTGAAGCGGCAATGCTTGGTCAGCCCATTTCAATGTTGGTCCCACAAGTCATCGGCTTCAAATTGACTGGCCAACTCCCAGAAGGCACCACCGCAACCGACTTGGTGCTCACCATCACCGATATCCTGAGAGAACAAGGTGTGGTTGGCAAATTTGTTGAATTCTTCGGAGATGGCTTGAGCAAATTGCCACTGGCCGATCGGGCCACCATCGGCAATATGTCACCAGAGTTTGGCTCAACCTGCGCCATCTTCCCAATTGATGCCGAAACCATTCGCTACCTGAAATTATCTGGGCGCGATGATGAACGCGTGGCACTCGTTGAAGCCTATGCCAAAGCGCAAGGCCTCTGGCGCAATGACGGCGATCCTGATCCCATTTATACCGAGGTCGTTGAGCTCGATTTAGGCGACGTTGTACCCAGTCTTGCTGGGCCCAAGCGTCCGCAAGACCGCGTGCTCCTGACTCAAGCTGCCAGCGAATACCAGCGCCACGCCAAAACGATGGTTGCTGAGCGGAAAAACTCAGAAGGCCAAGCCACGGTCACCTACAACGACCACACCTTTGATTTGGTGGATGGTGCGATTGTCATTGCCGCCATTACATCGTGTACCAATACGTCCAATCCAGCCGTCATGCTCGGTGCTGGGCTGCTGGCTCGCAACGCGCTCCAGAAAGGACTCAGCGTCAAGCCTTGGGTCAAAACATCACTGGCACCTGGCTCAAAAGTGGTCACCGACTACTTGAGCTCTGCGGGCTTACTGGATGACTTGGAAGGCTTGGGCTTTTACACGGTTGGCTATGGCTGCACCACCTGTATTGGAAACTCTGGCCCATTGCCAGAGCCCATCCACGACGCCATCCATGACAATGACTTGATTGCGGTGTCTGTGCTTTCCGGGAATCGCAACTTTGAAGGCCGCATCCACCCAGAGATCAAAATGAATTACTTGGCCTCGCCTCCTCTTGTTGTTGCATATGCCATTGCCGGGCGCATGGATGCAGACATTGTGAATGACCCACTTGGTCATGATCACGATGGCAATCCGGTTTACCTCAAAGACATCTGGCCAGACACGATAGAGCTTCAACAGTTCATCGAGAAGAATGTCTCCTCTGATATGTTCAGAAAGAACTATGCCAGTGTCTTTGAAGGTGACGATCGCTGGAAGAGCATGGACACGCCCACCGGTGAGATGTTCGATTGGAAAGACGACTCCACCTATGTGCAAAACCCGCCTTATTTCGAAGGCATGGACATGACGCTCCCCTCCATCAATGACATCAAGGGTGCGCGGGTACTGGCCAAGCTGGGTGATTCTGTTACCACCGATCACATTTCACCCGCGGGTTCGATCGCCAAAGACTCGCCAGCTGGGCGATATCTACAAGAACATGGCGTCTCGCCAGCCGACTTTAATTCCTACGGCTCGCGCCGCGGCAACCATCAGGTGATGATGCGTGGCACGTTTGCCAATGTGCGCATCCGCAATCAGATTGCCCCGGGAACCGAAGGTGGCGTCACAAAATACTTCCCAAGCGATGAAGTCATGTCCATCTATGATGCGGCCATCCGCTATCAAGCCGATGACACGCCACTGGTGGTCTTGGCGGGCAAAGAGTATGGGTCTGGGTCATCCAGAGACTGGGCCGCGAAAGGCACTCGCTTGCTCGGCATTAAAGCGGTCATCACCGAAAGCTTTGAGCGCATTCACCGCTCAAACTTAGTCGGCATGGGTGTTTTGCCATTGAACTTCATGCAAAACGACAGCCCCGAATCACTGGGTCTGGATGGCACCGAAGTGTTCGATATTGAAGGCCTCGACAATGGTTTGGCTAAGACGGTGAAGGTCACCGCGACAAAAGCCGATGGACAGCAAACCGTTTTTGAGGCGCGCGTCAGGCTCGATACACCCAAAGAAATCGAGTACTACCAGCATGGCGGCATCTTGCATTATGTGTTGCGACAAATTGCTGGCGAGGGGCCTGCACCGAGCGCTCAAGTTGCTGCCTGAGCAATGACTTGAGCAAAGTCCCGCACACCCTCGTCTTGCTCTTTGCCATGATGGTCGTGGCCTGGGGCTTGACTTGGGTGGTGCCGGCGGGGAGCTTTGAACGAATACTCAATGACGCTGGCCGAGAGGTCGTTCTCGCGGGGAGCTATGAAGCTCTAGATGAATCACCCAAGCTCTCCCCCTGGACACTGTTCACCGTCGTTCCCCGCGCGATGGCCGATGCCCAAGGGATCATCTTTTTTGTATTGATCATTGGAGGCGCGCTGGCGGTGGTCAGGCGCACCGGGGCCATTGATGCCTTTCTTGGGCGCATCATTGAACGTTTTGGTGATCGCCCCCGATGGCTGATCGGCATTGGCATGCTCTGCTTTGGCATTGCATCGGCAACCCTTGGTATGGCCGAAGAATATATCCCCTTTGCTGCCATTTTGATCGCCTTGTGCGTCGCCATGAGGATGGACGCAGTAGCTGCCATCGGCATCATGGTGGTGGGCTACGGCATCGGCTATGGTGTGGCCCTGATCAATCCATTCACACTTTTAATTGCTCAAGAGGTCGCCGAGCTCCAGCCAGGCTCAGGAATGGGTTTTCGGCTCCTCCTTTGGTTGCCCTTTTTTGCCATCGGTTTTCACCATGTCTGGCAATACGCGCGACGCGTGCAGCTCGATCCCAGTCAAAGCTTGGTTGCTGATGTGCCCGAAGCACAACCACCCCCACCTGCCCCGGCCGTCGTTCTGACACGGCGTCGACTGGGTGTCTTGGCAGCCACGCTAATGGCCTTGGCACTTTTGGTGTTTGGCATTATGGGATACGGTTGGTATTTGGTTGAATTGGGCGCGGTCTTTATGGGTCTGGCGGTCGTGGCAGGCCTAATTGGGGGACTGAGCCTCGACCAGATTGCCAAGCACTTTTCCAAAGGTGCGGCTGAGTTGGCCAGCACCGCTTTGCTGATTGGCTTTGCCCGATCCATTGCGCTGCTCTTAGAAGATGGGCAGGTGCTCGACACCATTGTCTATGCCTTTGCAACGCCTCTGTCCAACCTACCAGCTGAGCTCTCCGCTGTCGGCATGCTCGGCATTCAAAGCCTTCTAAACTTCTTTATCCCATCTGGCAGTGGACAGGCCTTTGTGACCATGCCCTTGATGGCACCCATCGGGGATTTGGTTGGGATCAGCCGCCAAGTGGCCGTGCTCGCCTTCCAGTTTGGCGATGGGTTTATGAACATGATTGTGCCCACAAACCCTGTGTTGATGGGCATCATTGGCCTTGCTGGCATCCCCTACGACCGATGGTTCAAATTCATCTTCCCGTTGATCATCAAATTAATGATCGCAGGATCGCTTGCGCTGATGATTGGAGTTTGGGTGGGATACAGCTAAGGATCAGTCGACGTACAAAGAACTGACCGACTCACCCTCTGACATGCGGCGAATGGTCTCAGCCAGCATTTGCGCCACTGACAACTGGCGGATCCGAACGCAGGCCTTGGCTTCCTCGCTCAGTGGAATCGTATCGGTGACGACGATCTCATCAAGCGCCGAGTTTTCAATGTTCTCGATGGCCTTCCCCGACAAGATGGGATGAACACAGTAAGCCACCACACGCTCGGCCCCTTTTTCTTTTAATGCGCTGGCCCCGGCACACAAAGTACCGGCGGTATCGACCATGTCATCAACCAGCACACATGATTTCCCCTCAACATCCCCGATCAAATTCATGACGGTTGACTCATTCGCTCTTGGTCGCCGTTTATCGATGATTGCCAGTTCTGCATCCAAACGCTTGGCGATGGCTCGGGCTCTGACCACACCACCGACATCAGGAGACACCACAACGAGCTGGCTCATGTCATAGCGTTTCCAGATATCTGCCAAGGTCAGGGGCGAGGCGTACACGTTGTCGACGGGGATATCGAAAAAGCCCTGGATTTGATCGGCGTGCAAATCAATCGTGACCACCCGATCGGTGCCAATGGCAGAAATCATTTTCGCTGCCACCTTGGCGGTGATTGGGACCCTAGAAGACCGACTGCGGCGATCTTGGCGTGCATAGCCAAAATAGGGCATGATCGCAGTCACACGAGCAGCCGAGGCGCGCTTGAGCGCATCGACCATCACAATCAATTCCATGAAGTTCTCAGCCGCGGGATGACAGGTTGGTTGGACCAGATAAACGTCCTGGCCTCGAACGTTTTCCATAATCTCAATGTTGACTTCACCATCGCTGAAACGGTCGACAACCGCAGAGCCCATGGGAACGCCTAGATGCTGTGCAATGTCACTCGCCAATGGCCTATTGGCGTTTCCGGAAAAGAGCATTAGTGATGAATTGGTCACATGCACGCCCACCGCTTTGGCTTGATGAGGATGAAATGGCTGGGACGGCAGGACTCGAACCTGCGAATGCGGGGATCAAAACCCCGTGCCTTAACCAACTTGGCGACGTCCCAGTTGTATCCTTGCGGGCGCTATTATAACGCCAATTTATTCTGCTGGCTCACTTTTTAGCCATTCCCATCGATTCAGCACAAGACGGACACGGTAGGGCGCTTTGGCAAACTCAAAACGCGATGGCAGCATCACTGCTTGGTCGCCCTCACCCCACGAGGCCTCATAACCCCCCAGCACCACAGTCCAGCCATCATGGTTCAAGCCAACCAGGCGGCCTGCCTCATCAAAATCAAGTCCCTGGTCAGTGGGGCTGGATAAGCCCTTGGCCCAGTGGGCAAACGCAGTCACTGGGATCGGCCAACCTGTGGCCTCGTGTATCAACGCCTCAGGGTTTGTTGCAGTTATCTTGGGCTGTTCGGAGCCAGCCAGCTCAGCCTCGGTCTCGTCAAAGCTCAGCCGCCACCACTGCCCGCCAAGCCCACTGCGCAAGTCGACAGCCGTCCGCCCATTATTGTGTCGCCAGCCGATCGAAAGCTGACCCCCAGATTCCCCATCGGAAAGCGCAATGCGCCCTTGCATGCGCCAGTGGGCGTATTGCTCAAACCAGTCCTCTGGGGCCACGAGGCTGTCAGCTGAACGCATGCTGGGTGTTGCACAGGCCGCCAAGAGCGCAATGCTCAAAGTGACCAAAAGCAAGCCCCGAATGGCGATGACGGCAAACTGATTAGACGTGTCTCGCCGCGCCGTCATGCCAATGCCCTCATGGGCTAACGGCCAGATCGGCTTGAGCTTTTGAAAGCACATCAGCGCGCTCATGGTCACCACTCACCCTTAAGACCTGGATCAGGTGCTCCCTTATTTCGGGGTCTTCACTGAGCTCATACGCCTTCTCCAAATACTCCAAAGCGAGTGTCAATCGACCGAGCCGATAATTGACCCAACCCATGGAATCTAAAATCTCAGGAGAATTGGGCTCAAGCTCGAGCGCTTGCTGAATCAGCCGATGGGCTTCTCGAAACCGTTGCGTGCGGTCTGCGAGCATATAGCCCAGCGCATTGAGGGCATCGGCATTGTTCCGATTGACTCGGATGATGCGGCGCAAATCTTGTTCTGCCAATGACAAGCGGTCAAGCCGCATGGCCTCAAGGGCCCTGAGATACAACAATGCCTCGTTGTCTGGGTCCTCAGCCAGCGCTTGACTTGATCGCTCGATGAACCGATCTGATTGCGCTGCTTGTCGCAACAACAAGGCCTCAATTGCCCAAGCCTGTTGACTGGTCTGCTCATCGTCCATCTCCCGCACCCGCTCCAAACCTGCAAGGACCTGTTGCAAGGAGCCCTCGAGCTCATCGAAACCTTGGGTTTGGGCAAACTGATTCAACAAGAGCCCTCTTGCCAACAAAGCCTCACTTTCCCAAGGCGCTTCGGTGACACGACCAAACCACGTCCAAGCTTGCCCGAAATAACCCAAAGATTGCGCCAAGTGCGCGGTGTAATAAGCATCCTTCGAATCCATGTTGCTCTGATCGCCTGACACCGGCAGCAATTCCCATGCCGCTTGGGCGATGTCGTCTTCATCCACTTCCAATGCAGTGGTACCCAAATAAAAAAGCACTTCAGGCGTGGGCTCACTGGCTTGCAAGACGGAGATCGCCTCAGAGACCTGACCCAAGCCCTTGTAAAGCTCTGCCCGCCAAATGGCAAAGTTTGGTTCCTTTTGTTGTTCAGAGGAGAGATGGTCCATCATTGACAATGCGAGCCGAGTCTCACCCAAGGCTCGCGCCAGCTGGAGACCCCACTCCACACGATCGGGACTCGGGGCATTGGCGAGCAGCGTCTCAGTCAGTGCCAATGCCTCAGTTTCTCGGCCGTTCTGATACAGTAGCCGTGCACGCGTCTCGAGCCGCACCCATGGATGCTTGGTTGGTTCCACCGACGAATCCAACGAGTCGAGCAGCTCAAGCGCTTTTTTCGAATCTGGGATTGCCCACAAAAGCTTGGTCAATCGCTGCCAACCTGTCCACTCAGACTCTGGCGCTTCTAACGCGAGGATTAAGCGCTCCAATGCTTCCAGCTGATCATCCGATTCGACCAAAGCCGTGACTTCGATGGGCGTCAAATCAAAGCTTTTGGTTTGCTCACGAAACAAGGCGGCTGCTTTGGCCGCCACCGACCAATCTCGAGAGAACACGGACATAACAGCCAGCTGCCGCAGCGACTCTGGATCGTCGCTGATTAAGATCTCAGCCACATGCGCTTCATAGGCCTCACCATGGGCCGCTGCTTCTTCTGGGTTCAGATGGGAGAGCCAATCATCGTTCGCTTGTGCGCCCAGCCCTGCACTCAAGACCGAGAAAGCAAGAACCAGCAGGCACGCTAGGAACTTGTCCAACCGCTGCACTCGGCAACCTGTGGATTTGTTTAGATGAGGGCTCGACAACATGGGAAATAGCCTATCATGAGGACGGTATTGGCATGTCACGGAACTGTTTTGATGAATCAAGGCTTAGAAGCGCGCCTGCAATCTTTGAGTGAACGATTTGAGGAGCTGACCCATTTGTTGGCTGACCCAGATGTCATCAATGACCGACAACGTTTCCAAACGCTATCGATGGAGTATGCAGACCTAGATGCTGTGGTCGGGGTTTGGCGCGCGCACCAACAGGCACAAACCCGTTTGGCGGAGGCCGAGCAGTTGGCCAAAGAGCCGGACCCTGAACTCAGGGCCTTGGCACTGGATGACAAACAACAGGCCGAGGAGTCACTTGAGGCGCTTGGTTTGGAGCTACAGCGCCTATTGATGCCCAAAGATCCCAACGACGACAAGAATCTATTCTTAGAAATCCGAGCGGGCACAGGTGGTCAAGAAGCCTCGTTGTTCGCAGGAGACCTTTTTCGCGCCTACCTCCGTTACGCTGAAAGACGAGGCTGGCGGGTTGAAGTCTTATCCAGCCACGAGAGCGAAACGGGTGGCTTCAAAGAGGTCATTGCCCGCATCATTGGCCAAGGTGCTTACTCCCATCTCAAGTTTGAATCGGGCACCCACCGTGTTCAACGCGTTCCAACCACCGAGTCTCAAGGACGAATCCACACCTCAGCCTGCACCGTTGCAATCTTGCCCGAAATCGATGAAGTGGATGCGGTTGATATCAATCCAGCCGATCTCAAGGTGGACACGTATCGCTCATCAGGCGCGGGTGGACAGCACGTCAACACCACCGATTCGGCCATTCGAATTACTCACTTGCCAAGCGGCATCGTTGTCGAGTGCCAAGACGAACGCTCACAACACAAGAATCGTGCGCGCGCCATGAGCTTGTTGAGCGCGAAGTTACTCGAGAGTCAAATCGAGGCGCAACGCAGCGAAGTCGCCAGCGAGCGCAAGCTACAAGTCGGCTCAGGCGATCGCTCAGAGCGGATTCGGACCTATAACTTCCCCCAGGGGCGCGTAACGGACCATCGCATTGGACTCACACTCTATGATTTAGACGCGGTGATGGATGGCCAACTCAATCTTGTGATTGAACCCCTGCAGCAAGCTCACCAAGCGGAGCTCCTAAGCGACATGGCCAACACTCAAAATTAAACAAAGCCGCCCTGCTCAAGCAGCTTGGGTTCCATCGATCCTACCGGAATTTCAGCCGTTTCAAAATTAGGCCAATACCGGTCCGATTTCACCCAAAAGTATTTTGCATTTTGCTAATATAAGGTCATGGCTTTAAGTCTTCCGTTGAGGATCGCGCTATGGAACTAGATCCACTATTACTCTCTCGCATTCAATTTGCATTCGTGGTGTCTTTCCACGCTATTTTTCCTGTGTTCACTATTGGCTTGGCGTCCTACATCGCGGTCCTTGAGGGCATCTTTTATAAGACCCAAAACCCCGTCTATGCCCGCTTGTCGCAATTTTGGATCAAGGTATTTGCCATTGTCTTTGGCATGGGTGTGGTCTCGGGCATTGTGATGGCGTTCCAGTTCGGCACCAATTGGAGTGCGTTTTCATATACCGCGAGCAACTTCCTCGGGCCCATCTTGAGCTATGAGGTGGTCACCGCCTTCTTCCTTGAGGCGACTTTCCTAGGCGTTTTGTTGTTTGGTCGCTCAAAAGTGCCACCGGGGATCCACCTATTTGCGGCCTGTATGGTCGCCATAGGCACCTTTATTTCTTCGTTCTGGATTCTCTCAGCCAACAGCTGGATGCAAACACCAGCCGGTGTTGAGCTCAGAGATGGCATGATCCATATGACCTCTTGGACCGAAGCGATTTTCAATTCATCCTTGCCCTATCGATTCGCCCACATGGGTCTGGCCTCATTCATTACCGGCGGCTTTGTGGTTGCGGGGGTGAGTGCTTATTACCTGCTCAAAGGTCGCCACCTACAAACCAGCAAGAAAGCACTTAGGATGTGCGTCATTTTGTTGGCCGTGGCCACACCACTGCAGCTATTTGTGGGCGATCTTCATGGCCTCAATACGTTCGAGAATCAGCCCATGAAAGTCGCTGCCATGGAAGGCCACTGGGAAACGAAGAAAGGTGCGCCTTTGATCTTATTTGCCATCCCCGATGCGGCCAATGAGACCAACCATTTCGAAGTCTCCATCCCCTATTTGGGAAGCCTCATCCTCACACACAGCTTGGACGGGGAAGTTCCGGGGTTGCTTGAGGTTCCAGCCGCTGACCGTCCACCGGTGGGACCTGTCTTTTGGAGTTTCCGCGTCATGGTGGGCTTGGGCATGCTCTTTATTGCCATATCCTTGCTCAGCGCTTACCTGTTGTGGCGGGGTCGTCTCTATGAATCCACTAAAACCTTGACCGCATTGTCTTGGATGATTCCTCTGCCATTCGTTGCTGTCTTGGCGGGTTGGTTCGTGACCGAAATTGGCCGTCAGCCTTGGATCATTCATGGCTTGCTCAGAGCCAGCGAAGGGGTCACTCCCTCGCTGACTTGGCCCATGGCCTTATCCACATTATTGGGGTACATCGCTATTTATGCGGTGGTCTTTACCGCTGGACTGCACTATCTCCGAATTGTGATTGCCAAAGGTCCTGAGCCGCTAGAGACGGCGGCCACCGAATCGATCGCACGGCCCAAGCGGCCTTGGTCGGCGGTCAGCCACGACCCGCAACCTGACCTGTAGGACTCAAGCATGGAACTCATTGATCTAACATTGGTTTGGGTGGGCATCATTGGTCTGGGCGTATTTATGTACGTCCTGATGGATGGCTTTGATTTGGGGGTTGGGATCTTGTTTCCTTTCGCGCCCAGTGATGATTCGCGCGATGAGATGATGAATTCAGTCGCACCCGTTTGGGATGGCAACGAGACTTGGCTGATCTTGGGCGGTGCCGGGTTACTGGCCGCCTTTCCTTTGATTTATGCCGTCTTCTTACCGGCTCTCTACATCGGCGTGTTTTTGTTGTTGGCTGGTCTCATTTTCCGCGGAATCGCCTTTGAGTTTCGCTTCAAAGCCAAGCGCGCCAAGCACTGGTGGGACCGTTCTTTTTTCTGGGGCTCCACCGTGGCATCGTTCGCCCAAGGCGCAGTGGTTGGCGCCTACATTCAGGGATTCAATGTGGTGGATTTCCGCTATGTTGGCGGCGCTTTCGATTGGCTCACGCCTTTTACAGTGATGACTGGGCTAGGCGTCGTGGCAGGCTACGCTTTACTGGGTGTCACCTGGACGATCTTGAAAACCGAAGGGGTCACACAAAACTGGGCGTACCGTCTGGCACCGAGACTTCTTTTGCTTGTGATGGCCTTCTTTGTTGTTGTCAGTTTGTGGACCCCGCTGGCCAGCGAGCGAGTCGCCGAACGCTGGTTCTCTGAAATCAGCTGGATCTGGATTTTCCCATTCACCACCTTACTGACAGCCGCGTGGATATTTCGAGCGCTCAAAAATAAAGCTGAGGCTGCACCGTTCCTGGGCTCGTTGATCTTGTTCGCACTCTTTTATTTGGGGCTGCTTATTACGCAATGGCCTTATGCTGTGCCACCTGATCACACCTTCTGGGATGCCGCCTCCGATTCGGGCTCGCAATTGTTCTTACTCATTGGGGTGTTGTTCCTAATCCCAGTCATTCTGGGGTACACCGCATGGACCTACTGGGTCTTCCGCGGGAAAGTGAAACCTGGAGCGGGGTACGCTGGACACTGACCCCCAAGCGCCATCAACCGGTGAGTGCAAACACTGGCTGAAACGCCAGGCGCCAGTTTGGTTGCGGCCCGTTGCCGCCAGTTTGGGCTTTTTTGAAGGGCTGGCCGTACTGGCGCAAGCCTGGTGTTTGGCCAGTCTTCTAGACGCCGTCATTATTGGCCAAGCCCACCTAACTGAAATCACACCATGGTTCATCGGCCTAGGACTCGCTTGGGTCGCACGGGCCTTTGCCACCGCCCTTAAAGGATTGATGGGTGCTCGCGCATCATCAGTGCTTCGGACCAAACTTCGATCCGAGCTCTTTACGACGGCATTGGCGTCCGGCCCGCTGTTACGAAAAAAACATTCAACGGGAGGTCTTGCGCAATCCATCATTGAGCGTGTTGATGCCCTAGATGCTTATTACGCCAAGTACCAACCCCAACTCATCACCGTCCTGATCTTGCCACTGATGTTGGTGCTCGCCATTGCCAGCACCAACTGGCTGGCTGGACTGGTGTTGGTCTTGAGCGCCCCTTTCATTCCATTGTTCATGGCTCTGATCGGGATGGGCGCATCAAAACTGAGTCTCGAACAACAGCATGCCCTCGACCGTCTTGGTGGGCTTTTTTATGACCGCATCAGTGGGCTGGCGACCCTCACCCGCTTTCATGCTGCCGGCCGCGAGCAAGACAAGCTCAAAGCTTACAATGAATCTTTCCGCCACAGAACCATGCGCGTTTTGAGAGTGGCATTTTTATCATCGGCGGTCTTAGAATTTTTCAGCGCATTGGCCATTGCGGTCATGGCCATCTACATTGGCTTTTCACTTTTGGGCTTTATCCGTATCGGGCCAAGCGATGAGATGACGCTAAGAACGGGGTTATTCATGTTGCTCTTAGCGCCTGAGTTCTATAACCCATTGAGAACCTTGGGCCAGTTTTGGCATGATCGCGCTACTGCGCTCGCCTCAGCCAGCTCGCTGATTTTGCTCCAAAAAGAGCCCCCTGCCAGAGCCGAACCCGCCTCGCCTGAAGGCGCTTTGGTGAATAACCCACCCCGAGGATTAAGCATTTCTCTAGATCAGGTGAGCTTGAAAGTCGGGCTTGACCGAGTGCTGATAAAAAACGCGACCATTGAGCTCGAAGCTGGCCTATGCCATTTGATTGAGGGGCCCAGCGGTTCGGGCAAAACCACCCTTTTAAACCATCTCGCTGGTTTCATTGCACCCACACAGGGCACGATTGCCTTTGATGACATTGACCTTCGGTCCTTAACGCGGCAAGAGCTTCATCAATTGCGCGCGTGGCTGGGGCAACGTGCTCAATTGGTCTCTGGAACAGTTCGAGAAAACCTTTGCTTATCAGGGGCAGTCGATGATGACCAAGTGCTCCACAAAGTTTTGGTACAAGCAGGACTGGGTGGTTGGCTAGAGCAATACCCCGATGGGCTCGATCTCAAACTCGGCCCTGAGGGACTGGGGCTGTCTCGAGGCCAAATCCAAAGGCTTTGTTTGGCTCGCGTCTTGATCAAACCCAAACCCTTGTTGCTCCTCGATGAACCCACAACGGGTTTGGATGAACACACCGAACTCAAACTGTGGTCTGACTTAAAAGAGCTGAGCACAAAGACCGGCGTCACCATTGTGGCCACCAGCCACAGTCCGCTGGCACGTACTTGGGGCGATGCCCGCTGGGTTCTTGCCAATCAAAAGATCGAGCGCACATGAGGCCAGTGATTCACAGACATCCATTGGCCAACTTCGCCCGACAAAGATTGGGTTGGCTACTCGCTGGGCTATTTCTAATCATCCTCAGTTTGTTGGCTGGCGTGGTTTTATTGGCACTGTCGGGCTGGTTTATTACGGCCAGTGCGCTGGCCGGCGTGGGTCTGTTGCTTGGCCTGGACATCTTCACCCCCGGGGCCGGCATTCGTCTGGCGGCCATCGTGCGCACCGGCTCGCGATATGCAGAGCGACTGGTCACGCACGAGGCAACCTTCAAGATTTTGTCTGATCTGAGAACAGAGCTGTTTGGCCAACTGGCATCCAGGTCGATTCAGGATCAGAGAGCACTCAACCGAGGGGATAGCCTCGGCCGCTTCACGCAGGATGTGACCCAGCTCGATCATGCATTTTTGGGCGTGGTGGGGCCAAGTGGCGGTGCGCTTGCCCTAACGCTCCTAGGAAGTGGCTTGATTGCTTGGGTGATTGATCCTGTTTTGGCCTGGCCTTTGATCATCGGCACCGCATTGCTCCAACCGATGATGGCCATTGGTGTGGCTTGGAAAGGATCACACGCCTCCAAACAAAGTGTGTCCGTGACCGCTGAGCTCAAAGAGCGCGTGGTTGACACCCTAGATGGCCTCGAAAATGTGCTCGCCACCGATCAAGTGGACCAGCGTGCCGCCGAGATTGGGCAATTGTCCGATGCCTTGATTCGCGAGCAAACAAGAACTCAGTATTGGGACGTGTTGGGCGCCAGCCTGTCTATTTTTATCAACGGCCTCATTTTGACAGGGACCCTGGTCATTGGCGTGGGTTTGCATGAACAAGGCGTGCTCGATGGTCCTTGGCTGGGATTGGTTGCATTATTGATCATTGGCGTGGGGGAGTCTTGGCAAGTCGTTCCAGGTGCATGGCGAAAGTTATCCGAGACCCATCAGGCATGGACTCGGGTTAGAAAAGTACTTTCTAGCGCCCAAGACGGTGGCCATCCACGCGCCCACCTCACCCCTGAGCCCCTAACAGGACAAAAGGCCACGCCGGCCGAATGGATCGTCACCGATCTAAGCTTTCGCTACCCCGGTAGTTCAATTCATGTGCTCACCAACATCAATCTTGCCCTAAAGCCACATGAAAAAGTGGCACTGGTTGGCTCTAGTGGGAGTGGCAAAACCACTCTGGCTTATCTATTGATGGGGGAACTGTCCCCCACGACTGGATCTATTCAGCACCGCTTGATCGAAGCGCCCAACAATAAGGGCAAAGGCCAATACGAACGGAATACCCCGTCCGTGGGTTACCTGGCACAAGATCCAAAGTTGTTTTCGGACACCTTGGCCAACAACCTAAAAATCGCCGATCCAGTGGCAGACGACCAAACACTGATCTTAGCGTTGGAAAAAGCGGGTCTAGGCAGTTGGTATCAAAACCAAGAGCTTGGGTTGGAGACCTGGATCGATGAGAATGCCAGCAACTTATCGGGGGGTGAGGCCAGACGTTTGGCTCTGGCCCGTTTGATGCTGATTGAACCGGACCTGGTCATCCTCGATGAGCCCAACACTGGACTTGATGGGCCCACCAATGAGGCGCTCAATCAAACGCTCGATGCTTGGTTGGCTGACAAAACCGCACTCATCATTACCCATCAACCCGACCGCTCCCCGCGCTTTGATCGGACCATAACGCTCCATGACTGAGCGCCAACAGCGCCACGACCACAGGCACTAAAAGCCAGAGGATCTCCGTGTTTTGAGGCGCTGAGAGCCCGCTCATCCAAAAAATAGACCCGGCAACGAAAACCCCAGCCGACAAGGCCCAAGTGAGCCGACGCCACATCAAAGGCCAGATCGGCAAAAGACCGAGCCATAGCGGATGCAAGACCATCAACAGTTTGTTGCCCCTGACCACCTCATGCGCGGTCAGCAACGACATCCCAATAACAATGGTCCCGGCAAGGGAAAGCGCCAGCACAACAACACCCATGGGCACCCACGCAAGCCGAGACCTTATTAAGCGAGGCATTAGCACTAACCCCGCCAGCAAAAAGCCCCATGCACTAAGCGCTGCAGGACCGGCGATTAAGACACTGCCCCGAGCCTCAGATTGGGCTTGGTAAATGATCATATCCGAGGTGACCAATGGGCCCACAGGTAGCCGAACCTCGCTCACATACTCGGCCAACGCTGCAGGCAAAAAAGCCTCGTCCCATCGCGTGATTGTCTGATCTGCTTGTGGGCCCAAAAGCATCATTAAACCAAGGTGCGCGCCGGGATGATGCAAGGTTTGCGCCGCCGTGTGTTGCCTAAAGGTTTTGTTCGCCACGCTCGATTTGAGCGCCTCGGACAAGACACCATTGGTTGTTTCGTCTAATAAATCGCGCAGCCACGTGGAACAATTGGCCCAATAGTAATCGTAGTCGTAGTACTGGGGATAAGGATAAATGGCTTGGGTCAACAGGGAATGGAGCCGATCAAACTGCTCTCCTGTTAGGTTGAGCTCTTGGACTCGAATGGAACGGTCAAGCCCCCGATAAAAATTAAACTCCCGCTCAACCGTCACAGAGGACCCAAAGTAGCGCATCTCGCCGGCCAGAAAACGCCCATAAAACCCAGAAGCTGCGATGTCAAAGTAGCCGAAGCTAAACGTGTGGTCTAAGCCCTGTTCTGAGTCTTGTAGCCAAATGGCATTGTGACCAAACCATTCCCAAACTTCTTCGCCTGAACCATAGGTTACTAAGTGGGCTTTTTTCGCGTGCGCCGAACCCACTGGCACCCAAACAGCAATCACAACGAGCAGCCATAAAAACCAAACCCACGCCAAGCGTTGGTTAGACAAGTTGGTGCATCTCCATGGCATGTAGTCTTCGATCGTCGGCTGCCTTGACACAAAACTGCCAGCCGTCGAGCTCAATCTTTTCCCCCACCTCGGGCACACGCCCAAACTCAGCCACCACAAGCCCGCCGATGGTGTCGTAATCAGCGTCGCTAAATTGCGTCTCTAAGGCTTCATTAATATCTTGTATGGTGGCCAACGCTTGGACCAGAAACCCACCACCTTCAAGTTTTTGAACGTCTTCGATTGCGTCAACATCGTGCTCATCGTCAATGTCGCCCACAATCTCTTCTAAGACATCCTCGATGGTGATCAAGCCCGACACGCCACCATACTCATCCACCACAATGGCCATGTGGTTTTTGCTGACGCGAAACTCGCGCAAGAGCACATTCAAGCGCTTAGACTCGGGAATGATCACCGCAGGCCGCAGCAATCGAGACAAATCTGGCTCCTCATCGCTGGTGACCCAATGCAGCAGATCTTTTGCTAGCAAGATGCCTTCGACTTCATCTCGATCATCCCCCACCACAGGGAAACGAGAGTGTCCCGACTCAATGATCTGCGGCAACATTTCGGCCAATGTGGCTGACTTGGACAGCACCGCCATGTGCGAACGCGGGACCATGACATCGCGCACCTGTAACTCATCCACACCCAATGCCCCTTTGAGCATGGCCAAGGTGTCGGCCTCAATTAAGCCTTGCTCCGTGGCGGCATCAAGTAGCTCAAGGAGATCCTCGCGGCTTTTTGGATCACTGCCAAATGCACGACCAAGTTTTTCTAACCAGCCCCCAGACCCTGTTCGGTCGTCGCTTGCTTCTTCGTTCATCGTCCTAGCTTACCTCATTGCTCCAAATATGGATTGCAGATACCCAAGGTTTCTAATATGGCCACCTCTTGCGCCTCCATAAGCTCTGCTTGGCCCACGCTTTGATGGTCAAATCCCTGCAAATGCAGCACACCATGAATGGTCAGATGTGCCCAGTGATCTTCGGGCTTTTTGCTCTGCGCCATGGCTTCTTGATAAACCACCGGCGCACATAAGACAATATCCCCCAAAAACCCAGGCACATCCGCGGGGAAACTCAATACATTGGTCGGCCCATCCTTCTCGCGCCATTGGACATTCAATGCAGCTGATTCTGTCGCATCAACGAGACGGATGTTGACCCATGGAAGCGAGGGATCTAGGGGTTGATCGCGTTTTACTGAGACCAATGCGGCTGTGAGCCAGCGCTTAAAGTCCGCCTCGCTTGGCGCATCAACCGCCTCAGTGGCCAGCTGAATACTGAAAGGGTCGTCGTCCTCAGAAAGAACGATGTCATTTTGCTTGTTCATAAGCCTCAATGATTTTACGCACCAGCGGGTGTCGTACAACGTCCCTAGAATCGAAGAAAGTTTGGCTAATGCCTTCCACATCTTTGAGCAATGTAACGGCCTCGCGCAGGCCCGATGAGACATTCGTCGGCAAATCGATCTGGGTAAGGTCCCCAGTAATCACGGCTTTTGAACCAAAGCCGATCCGTGTGAGAAACATTTTCATCTGCTCAGAAGTGGTGTTTTGTGCCTCATCGAGAATCACAAACGCGTCATTTAATGTCCGCCCGCGCATATAAGCCAGGGGTGCAACTTCAATGACATTTCGCTCAGACAACCGTGTGGCTTTCTCAAACCCCAGCATTTCGAACAAGGCATCGTTTAGAGGCCGCAAATAAGGATCGACTTTTTGTGCCAGATCACCAGGCAAAAAACCCAAACGTTCGCCAGCCTCAACCGCAGGCCGAACCAGCACAATTCGCTGCACACGCTCTGATTCAAGCGCATCAACTGCACAGGCAACGGCTAGAAAGGTTTTGCCAGTCCCAGCGGGCCCAACGCCAAAGTTCACGTCATAATCTTGGATGTTTTGGAGATAGCGCTTTTGATTGGGACCACGCCCACGAATCATCCCCCTGCGCGTCTTAATGCCAATTCCCAAGCCCGAGTCTGGCTCATCCAGGCCCGAGGCTTGAAGTGCGATGTTAACGCTTGCTGGCGTTAAAACCTCAGATTGGGTCTGGCCATAGAGCCTCTCGATCAAACGCTTTCCGGCCTCGATGGCCACGCGGTCACCCGATAACTGAAAAAGCTCACCGCGCGCGGCAATGTCCAGACCGAGTCGTTTTTCAATCAACCGCAGATGCTCATCGAGCTGGCCGCATAGGTTGACCAGTCGTTCATTATCCACGGGCTCTAAAGTGAACGTGAGTGTGGACTGAGAAGCAGCCTGTGCACCACCTGATTGAGACTTGGGCATTAGGCCACCTGACTTTGTGGGTCTACCCAACGCCCGCGCAAAGAGTTGACCAAGGCCTCAACGATGACCACTTCCGCCATGCGGCCAATGAGTTCTGTTGGGCCTTGGAAGTTGACCACACGGTTGTTCTCAGTGCGGCCAGCAAGCTCATGCGGGTTCTTTTTGCTTGGCCCTTCAACAAGAACGCGCTGGATGCTGTCGACCATCGCCTCAGAAAGTGCTCTTGACTGCACATTGATTTGTGCTTGCAGCCGTTGCAGCCTGGCTTTTTTTTCATCGAGCGAGACATTGTCTGGATAAGAGGCGGCTGGCGTTCCAGGCCTGGCTGAATACACAAAACTAAAACTTTGATCGAAATTGAGCTCTTTAACCAATGCCATGGTTTGCTCAAAGTCATGCTCGGTCTCACCTGGGAAGCCAACAATAAAATCCGATGACAAGGCGATATCGGGCCGCACGGCTCTGAGCTGGCGAATTTTTTGCTTGTACTCGAGCACTGTGTGCCCACGCTTCATCAGCGACAAGACACGATCAGAGCCGGCTTGGACCGGCAGATGCAAATAGTTTGCGAGCTTTGGTACATCTCGGTAAGCCTCGATGAGACTGGGGGAGAACTCCACCGGATGCGAGGTTGTGAATCGAATCCGCTCAATGCCATCAATGTGGGCCACGTAGCGAATCAACAAAGCCAAGTCAGCCAACCCACCCCCGTGCATGGGGCCTTGATAGGCGTTCACGTTTTGCCCCAATAGATTGATTTCAATCACCCCTTGCTCAGCGAGCCCTGCCACCTCAGCGATCACATCGTCCAAAGGCCGGCTAACCTCCTCACCACGCGTGTAGGGCACCACACAAAATGAACAGTACTTGCTGCAACCCTCCATCACCGACACAAAGGCACTGGGCCCTTTCTTGCCCGCCGGTGGCAGGTGGTCGAACTTTTCTATTTCGGGGAAAGACACATCCACCGCGGCACCGCCCCCACTTTTGACTTGATCAAGCATCTGGGGCAAACGGTGAATGGTTTGTGGACCAAATACCAAATCGACAAAGGGTGCTCGTGAACGCAGGCCTTTCCCTTCTTGGGAGGCCACGCACCCGCCCACGCCAATGACAACCTCGGGGCGTTTTTCTTTCAAAGGGCGCCACCGCCCAAGCTGAGAAAAAACCTTTTCTTGAGCCT
>CBFHIS010000014.1:27091-32047 GCA_965655975.1 Wenzhouxiangella sp. | reverse complement strand
TGGCAAAAAAGCCAGAGCGGCCCGAAAAGTGGGCCATGCAACATGGATGGTCGATGATTTTGCGACGCTCAAGCAGCGCCTCGATGCGCTGAGTCCGTACCTAGATGCTGCTCAGCTTCAGGGGCTGACAGGCTTGATCAAAGCGGCGGGTTGATCTTTGGGAAAGACCACCAAGTGCTTGGCCACCAAGCTCACCCGAATCTCTTCATTGATGACATAGTTGGTGTGGCTTGGGAACAGTGCCGCGACTTGTGTGCCATCTGACAAGGCCAACCGATAGAGGATGTCGGCGCCTTGGAACTGGCGGGCAACAACCTTCAGTGGTATCCCCCCATCATCCAGCTTCAAGTCATCGGGTCGGACCAACAATAAAAGCTCATCGCTCGCGGGGCGCTCATCGGGGAGGGGGGAGCGGCCCAGCGCATGGACCAAGTGATCGCCCTCCACCCGAGCATTGAGGTAACTGCCTCGGCCCGTGAATGCCGCCACATAAGGGGTGGCGGGTTGATGATAGAGCTCATACGGGCTGGCCCATTGCAGCATCCGCCCATCTTGCATCAGACCAATGCGATCCGCCAAGGCGAAGGCCTCTTCTTGGTCGTGGGTGACCAACAAGGTGGCCGTCCCGCGTTCTTTTAAAATGGCCCTGACCTCATCGCCCAAGCCACGCCGTAAGCCGGTATCGAGGTTAGAAAATGGCTCATCGAGCAACAGCACCGCCGGTTCTGGCGCGAGTGCGCGCGCCAACGCCACGCGTTGTTGCTGACCGCCTGATAACTCGTGCGGATAACGTTGGCCCAATCCAGTCAGCCCGGTCAGTTCCAATAAGCCCTCAATGCGACTAAGCCTTTCCTCTCTCTGCATGGATCGGAGACCAAAACTCACATTGTCAATGACTCTAAGGTGCGGGAAAAGCGCTTGGTCTTGAAAGACCATGCCAACACTTCGTTTTTCCGGTGCGACCATGTGATCGGCCGAACTCACCACTTGATCGTTGATCCGAATTTCGCCTGACAACAAGCGCTCAAAACCTGCAATTGCTCTCAGTGCAGTGGTCTTTCCACAGCCCGATGCGCCAAGCAAGCAACCGATTTCACCCCGAGCCAAAGAAAAACTCAAGCCACGAACGACTGAAAGCCGACCATAGCTTAGGTGGATATTATCAACCGTCAGAATCATGCGCTGTGGCGCACACCAAAGTGGCTTTCTACCAAATGGTGGAGGGTGTCAACAATTTGGTCGACTTCGGTTGGCTCGATGATGAGGGGAGGCAGTAATCTGACAATCCGGCTGCGGGTCACGTTGATGATGACGCCCGCATCCAGTGCGGCCTCTTTGAGTGCGGTCACATCGCAGTCGAACTCAATCCCCACCATCAATCCACGGCCGCGAACGTCGGTCACATGTGGATGAGAAGCCAGTCTTGCGCGGAGGCCATCGAGCAATCGCTCGCCCATCGAATGGGCGCGGGCTAAGATGTTTTCATCGCGCATCACAGCCAACACTTCCAGTCCCACTCGACACGCCAGTGGATTTCCACCAAACGTGGTGCCATGCGAACCAGGGGGCATCAACTTGGCGACCGATTCGGTGGCAAGGCAGGCACCAATGGGCATCCCATTGCCCAGCGCTTTGGCCAAAGTGAGCACGTCTGGCTTGAGGCCCACTTCGTGCTGGAAGGCAAACCATTGACCGGTTCTCGCCATCCCACATTGGATCTCATCGAGCATCAACAGCGCGCCATGTTGGTCACACAATGCCCGAAGACTAGGCAAATAGCCCTCGGGCGCAACGCGCACACCGCCTTCACCTTGGACCGGTTCAATCAGTGCTGCGACCAAATTGGGGTGGGCATCGAATGCTTGCTTGGCAGCGTCCGCATCACCGAAAGGAACGCGAACGAAATCACCCACCAAGGGCCCGAAGCCGGCCTGAATGGCTGCGCTGCCCGACGCGCTCAGTGAGGCGAGGCTGCGGCCATGAAAGCTCTCACTGGCCACCAAAATGGCGGGTTGGTCGATTTGCTGGGCGTGGGCATGGCGACGGGCGATTTTGATCGCGCACTCGACAGCCTCAAGGCCTGAGTTGGCCAGAAACACGCGATCCAAACCAGAGATCTCGCACAGCTCGCCAGCCAGTTTTTCTTGTAGGGGAAGATGGGCGATGTTGGCGGTATGCCATAACGTCGCTGCTTGATCGCACAGTGCCTGTGTCAGCCTCGGGTGAGCGTGTCCCAGGCTACAGACTGCAATGCCACTGAGCGCATCGAGGTAGCGGCGGCCTTGCTGGTCAATCAGCCACACACCCTCGCCACGCTCGAATGCCACTGGCATCCGAGCATAGGTATCAAACAAATGGGTTTCCGGCACCGGAGGCTACCTCATGGGTGATGCATCGACTCAGTTTAACTGAGCGGCTGCAAACTCCCAGTTCACCACAGACCAGAACGCTTCCATGTATTTGGGTCGCACGTTCCGATAGTCGACGTAGTAGGAATGCTCCCACATGTCACAGGCCAACAACACGGTGTCACCCTCGGTGATTGGTGTGCCGGCATTGCTGGTCGTCTTGATGGCAATCTCGCCTGTTGGGGTTTGTACCAACCAAGCCCAACCGGAACCAAAGACATTCACCGCAGCCTCTGTGAACTGCTGCTTGAAGGTGGCAAAGTCACCAAATGTTTGGGTGATCAGCTCGGCCAAACGGCCGCTGGGTTCGCCGCCGCCGTTGGGGCTCATGCATTGCCAGTAATAGTCGTGGTTGGACATTTGTGCGGCGTTGTTAAAGACCCCGCCACTGCTGGTCTTGACGATCTCTTCGAGGCTTTTTTCTGCAAACTCGGTGCCTTCGATCAAGCCATTGAGCTTGTCGACGTAAGTCTGATTGTGTTTGCCATAGTGTAGATCGAGCGTTTCTGCCGAGATGTGTGGCTCGAGCGCATGGCGATCATAGGGCAGGTCGGGTAATGTAAAGGGCATATCGGGCTCCTTTGTTCTTTATGTCAGTGTCTAGAGAACGATCCAATGAGACCTCATATGGGATCGGTTTGGTCCTATTATGCCAGTCTTTGCCGTCTCAACCTGTGAAATTGTGCGCCAAGGCGCCCCATCAGATCAATGCGCCGCCTCAATCAATTTCAAGGTCTTGTAACTGACGCCAGCGGTTGCAGATGGTGCAAAACAAGGTGGCGGTCCTTTCGGTGTCATAGGCCGCAGAATGCGCCCGTGAGCCCTCCCAGTCGAGGCCTGCAGCGGCCACAGCACGCGCCAAGACGGTTTGGCCGTACGCCAAGCCACCCAAAGTCGCGGTATCAAAGCAACTAAAGGGATGAAAAGGGTTTCGTTTATAGCCCACGCGCTCGACCGCTGCGTTCAAAAACCCCAGATCGAAGTGGGCGTTGTGGCCCACCAACACCGCACGTTTGCAATGGTGGTCACGAAGCGCTTGCCGAACGGGCGTGAGCAGTTCGCGAAGCGCTTGTTCTTCATCAACGGCTGGGCGCAGCGGATGGTCGGGCCGAATTCCATTGAACTCAAGGGCTGCCGCTTCAATGTTGGCGCCTTCGAATGGGTGGATGTGACGAACCATCACCTCACCCGGGTGTAACCACCCGTCTTCATCCATGTGGATCACACACAGCGCCAATTCCAATAAGGCATCGGTTTTGGGGTTAAAGCCACCGGTTTCAACATCCACCACCACAGGCTGAAAGCCTCGAAATCGCTGAGCCAGTTCGGTTGCATCTACATTCATGGAGGGACTTTAAATCAGACAGTGTGTTGTTATGATACTGCCTTGAGGTCATTTACATGGCAATCAATTGCGTTGATTGACATTATTTTTCTTTTTGGTGCTTTTTCTTGTCTTTCCAACGACAAACATCAATCACAGGACAATGCGCACAATCTGGGTTTCTGGCTTTGCAGGTATATCGCCCGTGCAAAATCAACCAATGGTGCGCGTTTAAAAGATAGTGCTCGGGCACGCGCTTGAGCAACGCTTTTTCAACCGCCAAAGGCGTTTTGCCAGGTGCGAGTCCCGTTCGATTAGAGACCCGAAAAATATGCGTATCCACGGCCATGGTCGGTTGACCAAAGGCGGTGTTTAAGACCACATTGGCGGTTTTTCTTCCCACGCCTGGCAATGCCTCTAAGGCATCACGGTTATTGGGCACCTCGCTGTGATGTTGCTCGATCAGCATTTGGCAGGTGGCAATGATGTTTTTGGCTTTGTTGTTAAACAGCCCAATTGTTTTAATGTATTTCTTCAAGCCCTCCACGCCCAATGCCAAAATCGCCTCAGGTGTATTGGCCACCTTGAACAGTTTTTGGGTGGCCTTGTTGACGCCGACATCGGTGGCTTGCGCCGAGAGGGTGACGGCCACAAGAAGCTCAAAGGGTGTGGAAAATTCCAGCTCGGTGGTGGGGTTGGGATTGAGCGCGCTCAGGCGCTCAAAAAACACCTCACGCTGGGCTTTGGTCATGTTGCTCAATGCTTGAGGCCTCGTTTTGCTGTTTGGTTTGTTTGGCCAGACGGGCGACCCAATGCTGTCTCGCTGCCACCATCAACCCCAGTCCAATGAAAGCACCCGGGGGCAAGAGCGCGAGCAGTAAGCCTTGATTGTTTGGCAATACCGCCAGTGTGAGCTCGGCGGCCCAAGGACCCAAAAGGGTTTCGGCATTGGCAAACAAAGTCCCTTGTCCAATCAACTCGCGGCTGGCGCCTAAGACAACCAACACAGCCGCAAACCCGATGCCTTGTGCCAAACCATCTTGGATCGCCAGCGTGGGCGGTTGTTTGGAGGCAAAGGCTTCTGCTCGGGCCAAGATGGTGCAGTTGGTGACAATGAGTGGGATGAAGATACCGAGTGTGCGACTGAGTTCATAGAAGTAGGCTTGAAGTAGTAGCTCAACGACCGTGACGGCCGATGCGATGATCAGCACAAACAAGGGGATG
>CBFHIS010000014.1:317-27081 GCA_965655975.1 Wenzhouxiangella sp. | reverse complement strand
CAGCAGTTGCACGAGACCTGGGTTGTTGTCCCAAAGGCCTTGACGCCAAATGGATGATTGGGTGGTGTCAGTCATGATGGGCTTTTTGTTGAAGGGCGCTGCCGTTTTCCCAGAGCATCTCTTTTTGTTGATCATAAGTCTTTAAAGCCTGGGCCATGGCTTGGATCACCGCGGTGGAGGTGATGGTGGCCGAGCTGATCGTATCAAATTCACCGCCCAAGCGGTCGGCCTGCCATCTCTGAGGCGTGGGGTCATCAATGGACCGGCCCTCAAACTGTCTCATCCAATCGCTTTTGTCATGCTCAATGGCATCACCCAGCCCGGGTGTTTCTCGGTGCTCCAGTACTCGCACCGCAATGATCTCACCGTCTGGTCTGAGCGCCAGCAACAAACGAATATCACCACTGTAGCCATCCGGCGTGGTCCAATCGATTAGGGCTGCGCGAGGTTGTTGGTCTCGAAATGCCAAATACACGCTCGCTGTTTGGTTTGTCTCGGCAATGATCAGAGGCTCTGTGATGGCAACGAGCGGAGGATCGAAGTCATCGGCTGGCAAGATGGCGGCCAATTGCCTGTTCACATACTGTTGTTTTTGCTCAACAATGCGCTCTTTGGTTAACTGATGAACCCCCGACAAGGCGCCAGCAAATAAGATGGCCAACAGCAAGGTTTTTAAGAGCGTCTGAGTCATGGCTTGTTCGCCTGTTCATTGCCAGTGTTTTTGTGTTTGTGTTTGGGGTGACCAAAAATTCTGGGCGTTGTGTAGCGGTCGATCAGTGGCACGAACATGTTCATCAATAAAATGGCAAAAGCCACGCCATCTGGGAAGCCACCCCAAGCGCGAATAAGTAGCGTCAGTATGATCACACCAAGTGAGAAAATGATTTTTCCTCTGGGCGTGCTCGAGCCCGATACTGGGTCGGTGGCAATAAAAAATGCAGCCATCACCAATGAGCCTGCCGTCAGTTGTTGCAGCGGCGATCGAAACAAATCGGGGTCAAGCAACCAACCGGGGAGTGTGAGGACGATGGTGCCCAACAAGATCGTCAGTGGCGCATGCCAGGTAATGATGCGTTGCTGGATCAAATACAGCCCACCGACCAAATACGCCAGTGCAAGCCATTCCCAGCCGCTGCTGCCAAGCACGCCAAAGACTGGATCGGCCTGAATCTCGGAGAGCGTTTGTCCATCCAAAAGACCCGATCGGAGTCGGTCAAGCGGGGTGGCCTGCGAGAGGGCATCCATGCTCGCCCCTGTCGGCCACTGACCGGTAAAAATGGCCACCCAAGTGGTGTGCCAATCGGGCACCGTTTGCGTCAATGTTCTCGGGCTCACCCACTGAGTGAGCGCCAATGGGAAGGCGATGATGACGGCAGCAAAACCCACCATGGCTGGGTTAAAGAGATTGAAGCCGACACCCCCATAGAGTTGTTTGGCGATCACAATGGCAAACAACATGCCAACGAAAGCCACCCACCAAGGCGCTAAGGGAGGAATGCTCAAAGCGAACAAAACCGCAGCCACAACGGCGCTGAGATCTTTGAGGTGAAAGCCCACAGGGCGTTGTCTGAGAGACAGCATCACCGCCTCAAACACCATCGCAAAGCCAATGGCCAGTGTCAGCTGAACAAAGATGCCCCAGCCAAACAGCCAAGCGTGCATTAAGACCGCTGGTGCCAATGCATACAGCACTTGCGCCATGACGCTGGAAACGCCACGCTGAGCTCGACGGTGCGTCCGTGTGGTCGCGCGCATGCTCATGGCTTCGGTGCCTTCTTCTGACGGGCTCTGGCAATCGCCGCCTCAATATCGGATTTGGCAGTTTGTGCCGCTTCTAAACGCGCGCGTCTTTCTTCACGTCGGGCCTCACGCTCTCTTTGGCGTTGCTCGAGCCGTTGTGTTCTCGCCTCGAATCGTTTTTTGGCCAAGGCTTGTCGACGTTGATCCAAATCCAAAGCCCGCAACTGGTCTTTGCTGTGTCGATACCAATCAAGCAATGGCAAATGGCTGGGGCAGACCTCGGCGCATAACCCACATTCAATGCAATCCATCATGCCCAATTGATGGGCTTTTTCATGCGCGCCTTGGCTGGCCAATTTGAACAGTGTTTGCGGGAGCAGTTGCGATGGACAAACCGACACACAAAAACCGCAGTTGATGCATGGCATCGATTGTGAGGGCTCGGGGGCTGAGTGGTTGGTGAGGGCCAACACACACAAGCTGCCCTTATCAATGGGTGCTCGGACATCTGGGAGAGCATGCCCCGACACTGGACCCCCAGCAATGAGCTGAATATTGAACTCGGGTTGGGTGAAACCACCCGCCTGAGCGATGAGATCAGACGCAGGAGTGCCGATGGGTGCATAGACATTACAAGGTCTTTGCATGCCCGCGCCCGTCACACTCACCAAGCGATGGGTGAGTGGCGTGTGATCGATGATGGCATCGGCCACGCTGGCTGCGGTGGCGACATTGCAACACAACACGCCCAAGTCTTTTGGGAGCCCATCGAAGGGCACTTCTTGGTTCGTGAGTGTCTTAATCAGCTGGCGTTCAGCGCCTTGGGGATAAATGGCGGGCACTTGAACCAAGTCAATTTCGAGCGTTGGGTCAATGGGGTGGGGTTCGATGCAGGCGCGAAATCCATCCGCCACCGATCCATGGCTGGCCTTGAGTGGGTCCTCATAGGCCACAATGAGGCGCTTGGCACCGACGGCCTTGGCCAACAATCGGCCACCTAAGATAATGGTGGCAGGTCGTTGGCGGATCAGCGCCTCATCGCAGGCAATGTAGGGCTCGCATTCGACACCATTTAAGATCAAAGTGTGAACATCGCCCGTGGCCTGTCGCATTTTCTCCGAGACCGGAAACTGGGCGCCACCAAGCCCAACGATTCCCATGGCGTGTAATTGATCCAACAGCTCATCGGCCGCCAAGTCGGGCAGTGGCGTTTGTGGTCGATGATTCTTAGGGAAAGGCTTGGGCGGTGTGTTTTTTTCAGGTTCCAACTGCAGACACATCACATCTTGGCCCACGCCTTTCAATGCCGGCCTAACGCTCATGCCCACTAAGGTACCGGCAACCGGGGCGTGCAAAATGGGGTGGGCATCGTCTTTAAAGTGAGTAAGTGCTTGCCCCGCGGTCACCTTCTCGCCAAAGCCAACGGCCAAGTGGTCGCGCATTTCATGTGGCTCAAGGGGCTGATGCCGGTGGCCTTTCAATGGAAGATGCAGCATCGATGGCGTGGGCAGGCATTGAATGGACCCTTGCATGGCCATGGCTTTGTGGTGCTCCAAACCAAGGCCACCAAAGAATGGATGCAGCATGGCAGACATCAGCCCTGTACCCGAATGCTGATCGGCTCTGGCCTGGGATGGATCACCAGCCGATGGGCCGGCACCAAATCGATGCAATCCACAGGGCAGGGTGCCAAGCAAAGCTCGCACCCGGTGCACTCGGATGCCAAAACGGTGTGCATCATTTTCTGCGCACCCAAAATGGCATCCACGGGGCAGGCTTGAATGCAGAGTGTGCAACCAATACACCGGTCTTCATCAATCAAAGCCACCACCGGAGGTTGCGGCGTGCCGTGTTCTTCGTTCAAGGGTTTGGATGGCCGCCCGAGAAGCTCCGCCAGAGCATCGACCCCCGCTTGGCCACCGGGTGGGCATTGGTTGATGTCCGCGTCGCCAGAGGCGATGGCTTGGGCATAAGGTCGGCAACCCGGATAGCCACATTGCGCGCATTGGGTTTGCGGGAGTAAGGCATCGATTTGTTCGACCACGGAATCATTGTTCGAGCCCCAGCGTCGACTCATCCAAAGAATCAGTGCCACGATGAGCACGGTCAGCGCGGTCAAAACAAAGATGCCAGAGACCATATTCAAAGTTTGGCAAATCCAGTAAAGCCCATGAAAGCCAGGGCCATTAAGCCTGCGGTGACCAAACCAATGGGCGCGCCTTTAAATGCTTCGGGGACATCGGCCAATGCCAGGCGTTCACGGCTGGCGGCCAAGGCAACCAACACCAAGCCAAACCCAAGAGCTGCCCCAAAACCAAACAGGGCAGAGTCAACCAACGAGTGGGTGTTTTGTTGGTTCAGCAAAGCCACACCCAAGACCGCACAGTTGCTGGTGATCAGCGGCAAATAGATTCCCAACACCCGGTGCAACAGCGGGGCGGCATGGCGCATGAACAATTCAGTGAGTTGCACGAGACCGGCGATGATCACGATGAATGCCACAGTGGAGAGATAGTCAAGATCGAGTGGGGTGAGCAGGTACACAGACACCATGTGGCTGGCGACCGATGCCAGCGTTAGAACAAATGCGGTGGCCAATGACATGCCGATGGCCGATTCGAGGTTGCCCGAAACGCCCATAAACGGACACAACCCCAAAAACTTGATGAGCACAAAGTTATTGACCAAGGCGGCCGAGACCAAAATGAAGACCCAATCCATCGCTGCCTTATCCTTTGGTTGTTTGCTCTTCCCTGTTCGAAAGATTCATCCGATCATCCAGCCAGTGATTCGCGACTGGCCTCAATCACCCGATCCAGTTGGGCTTGCTCAATGCGTTGCATCAATGGCTTGAAAGACTCGATTGGGTGATTCAACAAAGGCTCGCTGACCGCATCAAAGCGATCGACTGGGCAGTTGAGAAAGGCCGATGCCTGGGCGGCTGTCGCTGGGATCACAGGTTGTAGCCACGTGATCAGCACGCGAAACAAGTTGAGGCCTTGTGTGCAAATGGCCACGACCTCATCGTCTTGCCCTTGTTCTTTGGCCATTTGCCACGGCTTGTGCTGGTCGATGTATTGGTTGGCTTCATCGGCCAATGCCATCAGTTGGCGCATGGCGCCGGCAAAGTTGACCTGATCATACTCGGTTGCGATTGCGTTTTGCTGCTCGACAAAGTGTCTGTAGAGCTCAGGGTTTGGCAACTCAGCGCTGAGTCGACCATCACCCAATTTATGAATAAAGCCACTGCAGCGGCTGGCGATGTTGACCAATTTTCCAACCAGATCAGAATTCACGCGGGCTTTAAAGTCATCCAACGATAGATCAATGTCACCCAGGCTTGGGGTGAGCTTGGCGGCGAAGTAATACCGAAGCGCATCTGGGTTGATGTGATCGAGCCAGGTTCTGGCTTTGATGAACGTGCCACGTGATTTGGACATCTTGGCGCCATTGACGGTCAAAAAGCCATGCGCATGAACCTTCGTGGGTTGCCGGAAACCCGCGCCTTCGAGCATGGCCGGCCAAAATAGGCAATGAAAGTAGATGATGTCTTTGCCGATGAAGTGATGCATTTCAGTGGTTGAGTCGGGCGACAGCCAGGCGTCGAAATCCAAGCCCTCGCGCTCGCAAATGTTCTGAAAGCTGGCCAAGTAACCCACGGGTGCATCCAGCCAAACGTAGAAATACTTATCGGGTTGGCCTGGAATGGGAAACCCAAAATAGGGCGCGTCACGGGTCACATCCCAGTCGCGCAGGGCATCGCCAAACCACTCTTTCAATTTGTTGGCGACCTCCGATTGCACAGCCCCAGAATCAATCCAGGCAGAAAGACTCTCCCTGAACTGCTCGAGTGTGACAAAGAAATGTTCGGTGTCTTTTAATATCGGTGTTGCACCGGACACGGCAGACTGAGGTTCAATCAAATCGGTCGGATCATAACTGGCGCCACAGGCATCGCAGGAATCACCGGCTTGGTCTTTTGACTGGCAACGCGGGCAGGTGCCGCGGATGAACCGATCGGGCAAAAAGATGGTGGCCTCGGGGTCGTAATATTGAGAGATGGTGCGGCTTTGCACAGCCCCCTTATCCTGTAACTTGGACCAAATCAATTCCACCAATGCTTGGTTGGCTTTGCTGTGGGTGGATGAGAACTCATCATAAGAAATATTGAAGTCTTGGAAATCACCCTGGTGTTCGGCGGACATGTCTTCAATCAACTGCTCGGGCGAGATGCCTCTTTTTTTGGCGTGCAGCATGATCGGTGTGCCATGGGCATCATCTGCCCAAGCAAACCACACCTCGTGGCCCATGGCGCGTTGGAAGCGGGCCCAGATGTCGGTTTGCACATACTCCAGCATATGGCCAAGGTGGATGGATCCATTGGCATAGGGCAAAGCGGCGGTGACCAAAATTTTTCGTTGTTCGCTCATTTTTTTATTATGGCACGGTAAGCCGTGGTTTCAGTGTGGGTTCGCTACAATATCCAGACACGTTTGAGTGATCGTTCCAGATAGGGTGCCCGACTTGAGTGATGAAATCCAACAGCGACTAAAAGCACGCGCCGCAGCCGCCATCGACCCCCATTTGGGTGAGCCGTTCGGTGAGGCCGTTCGGGCGTTGGTGGTCAGAGAGGGCAAAGTTGCCATTGAGGTGGTGCTCGGCTATGCCGCCAAGCATGGGGTGAGCGCCATTGAACAAGCGCTCAACGAGGCTTTGTGCGGCGTAGACGGCATTGAGGCGGTCAGTGTGGATATTCGCTCCGAGATCGTCCAGCATGCCGTGCAAGGTGGTCTGGCACCGCTGGAAGGTGTGCGCAACATTATTGCCGTGGCCTCGGGGAAGGGTGGGGTGGGCAAATCAACCGTTGCCGTCAACTTGGCCCTGGCGCTGCAACAAGAAGGTGCGCGCGTGGGTCTTTTGGATGCCGATATTTATGGGCCGAGTATTCCGAGAATGTTGGGCTTGGCCGGCCCGCCTGAGACGCCAGCGAAAAATCAAATTCTTCCAATGGAGGTCTTGGGCCTTCAAGTGATGTCGATTGGTGTGTTGGTGGATACCAATCAAGCGATGATTTGGCGGGGGCCCATGGCCACACAAGCGTTGCAGCAAATGCTCAACCAAACCCTGTGGTCGGGCCTTGATTACTTGATCTTGGACTTGCCGCCTGGCACCGGAGACATTCAATTGACCCTCTCGCAACGTGTGCCCGTGGCGGGCGTGGTCACTGTCACCACCCCCCAAGCGGTGGCGCTCGATGATGTCAGACGCGCTGTGGCGATGTTTAATAAGGTTAAGATTCCCATCTTGGGTGTGGTTGAAAACATGAGCACCTACATCTGTCGCCACTGTGGCGAGGAAGAGGCCATTTTTGGCACCGGTGGTGGGCAGCAGATCGCTCAAGAAACGGGGATCGGTCTTCTGGGTCAAGTGCCGTTGAATGCCCAGTTGGGCCGGTCAACCGATACGGGCGAGTCCTTGATCACAAAAGAGCCCGATCACCCCGTGAGCATCCGTTTTGGTGAAATCGCCCGCCGGGTGGGCGCACAATTGGCGAAGCAGTCGCGAAATCGGCAAGTTCGGATGCCCAAAATAAAAATCGTCGAATAATTAAGTCGAACAATAAAAATGGTTGAATAGAGGAAGGTCCCTAGCCAATGAGCATTAAATCAGATCGCTGGATTCGTCAAATGGCCGAGGAGCACGGCATGATCGAGCCGTTCGAGCCTGGCCAAATAAAAACCAATGCCCAAGGGCAAAAACTGGTGTCTTATGGCACCTCAAGTTATGGCTATGACGGGCGTTGTGCCGATGAGTTTAAGATTTTCACCAACATCAATTCGGCGGTGGTGGACCCCAAAGCCTTTGATCAAGACAGTTTCGTGGATGTCAAAGGCGATGTGTGCATTATTCCGCCGAACTCCTTTGCTTTGGCACGGACCGTGGAGTATTTCAGGATCCCCAGAAATGTCTTGACCATTTGTCTGGGCAAATCAACGTACGCCAGATGCGGGATTATCGTCAATGTCACCCCATTGGAACCTGAGTGGGAAGGGCATGTGACTTTGGAGTTTTCAAACACCACCCCACTGCCAGCCAGAATCTATGCCAATGAAGGCGTGGCGCAATTTTTGTTTCTGGAGTCTGATGAGGTCTGCGAGACCTCCTATGCAGACCGGGCCGGGAAATACATGGGGCAGCGCGGCGTGACTTTGCCAAGGACCTAAGTTTTTTTCAGGGCAGGGGTTGCTGCTCAACTTCGAGTTCGGTGGTAAACCGCTGATTGCCTCGGGCAATCTCCATGTCGAGCATGGTCCCTGGGGGTGATTGGGCGATCTCAAAGCTCAAGATGCGCGCATCGGTAATTGGCTCGCCATTCATGGCAACGATGATATCCCCCTCAATTAAGCCTTTTTGGGATGCAGGGCCTCGTGGATTGACTTCAATCAGGCGGGCGCCACCAATCCAAGCGCCTCCTTGTCCGGCCAAGGGCAGTGGCACATCCATGAACTGCGCGCCAATCCAACCACGCTGCACTTGCCCATATTCGATGATTTGGTCTGCCACGGTTCTCACGATGAGTGCGGGTATGGCAAATCCGATTCCTTGTGCGCCCATGGTTTGACTCAGTGACGCCGAATTGATCCCAATCACTTCGCCGCGGGCATTGATCAGCGCACCGCCTGAGTTGCCTGCATTAATGGCGGCATCGGTTTGGATGAAGTTCTCAAGACTGGTCAGATTTAATTGCCCTCGACCCAAAGCGCTAATGATGCCGATGGTGACGGTGTGGTTGAGACCAAAGGCATTGCCAATGGCCATCGCCACGTCACCCACGCGAGGCAAGCGATCAAGGGCAAATTCGGCGCTGGGGAGGCCATCTAGGTCAATTTTTAATACGGCCAGATCGGTATCTGGGTCGGTGCCAACGACGCGGGCTTCGGCCACGCGACCATCCCACAGGGCCACGGCAATGTCGTCGACATCGGCAATGACGTGCCGAGCCGTGATCACATGTCCGGTCTCATCGAGGATGACACCCGACCCCAATCCGCTCCGTGGCCGAGTGACCATGCGGTCGCGATTGAGCACCCGAAACAAAGGATTGGTGCTTCGACTCGCCAGTGGCTCTTGAACCAAGGTCCGCGTGTAAATGCTCACAACCGATGGGGCTGCTCGATTAACCGCTGGGGCATAACTCTGGGTCGGTGACAGCAAGGCAGGCCGCACGGGCAAGAGCTCTGGGCGGAGCCAAACCACGATAAAGGCCAGCGCCAGACCGAGGATGACGAATTGAGCAATGAAAGAAATCAGTCGCGACAAGGCATTTATCCAGTGTTTGGGGTGTAAGGCTCACAAAAAAACTGCTTCTGGCAGTATAATTGGTCTCATCATTTGATCAATAGCTGTGGAGTCTTTGATGTCTGAAACAGAACCACTGGCCTCAGTGCAAGCGCCTGAAGATCCATCACGGCGTCGTTTGCTGGGTGCAGCAACGGGTGTGGTCGGCGCTGTGGGCGCGGGCGCGGCTGCGTGGCCATTCTTGGCAACGCTTCGGCCCAGTGACAAAGCCAAGGTGATTGGTGCGCCGGTTGAAGTCTACATCGGTAGCTTAGAGCCTGGGCAAATGACTCGGGTGCAATGGCGTGGACAAACCATTGGCATCATGCGCCGGACGGAGAGCATGCTGGCCCAGTTGCCGAGCATGACAGACCGGTTGCGCGATCCGGGCTCAGAGACCGCCAGTCAGCAACCGGCCTATGCTCAAAATGAGTATCGTTCGATACGGCCCGATATTCTGGTCTTAAATGTGCACTGCACACACTTGGGTTGTATCCCCCGAGTGATCCCAGAAGTGGGTGCGCAGCCTTTTGATGATGACTGGAAAGGTGGTTTCTTCTGCCCATGCCATCGCTCCATGTTTGATTTGGCTGGTCGCGTTTATACAGGGGTGCCTGCGGTGTTGAACCTGTTGGTGCCGCCTTATTCTTTTGCAGATGATGAGCATGTGGTGATTGGTATTGATCCTGAGGGAGCCGTTTAAATCATGAATCAGTTGATTAACTCTATCGGTAACTGGGTCGATGAGCGCCTACCGGTCACCGACTTTTGGAAAAAACACATCAGCGAGTACTACGCGCCCAAGAACTTCAACCTCTGGTATTTCTTTGGTTCGCTGTCCATGCTGGTTTTGGCCAATCAGCTCCTAACGGGCATCTTTTTGACGATGCATTACAAGCCGGGTGCTGAGACGGCCTTTGCCTCTGTCGAATACATCATGCGCGATGTGGAATGGGGCTGGTTGATTCGCTATATGCACTCCACCGGCGCTTCACTGTTTTTCGTGGTGGTGTATCTGCATATGTTTAGAGCGCTGATGTATGGCTCTTACCAAAAGCCACGTGAGATTGTGTGGATCTTGGGCGTCACGATTTATTTGATTTTGATGGCTGAGTCGTTCATGGGCTATGTCTTGCCGTGGGGCCAGATGTCTTATTGGGGCGCGCAGGTCATCATCTCCTTGTTTGGTGCTGTGCCTTATGTGGGTGAGGCCTTGGTCGAGTGGATTCGAGGCGATTATTTTGTGGCAGATGCGACCTTGAACCGATTCTTCGCGCTTCATGTGGTGGCTTTGCCGTTGGTATTGGTGGGTTTGGTGGTGCTCCATTTGGCGGCCCTCCACGAAGTCGGTTCCAACAACCCTGAAGGTGTGGACATCAAGGCCAAGAAAGATGCTGCTGGGCGTCCTTTGGATGGCATCCCCTTCCACCCCTATTACACGATCAAAGATATTTTCGGTGTCGGGGTGTTCTTGTTCTTGGCGGCGTTTATTGTCTTCTTCGCGCCAGAGTTTGGGGGCAAGTTTTTAAAGCCTGACAACTTTGTTCAAGCCAATCCGTTGGTGACGCCAGACCACATTCCACCGGTTTGGTACTTCACACCGTTCTATGCCATTTTGCAGGCGGTGCCAGACAAATTGCTGGGTGTGATCTTGATGGGGGTGTCTGTTCTGATCCTTTATCTGGTGCCTTGGTTGGACCGCTCACCCGTGCGTTCGGTGCGCTATCGCAGCTGGCCTTCAAAGGTGGCTTTGGGCATCTTTGTCATCGCGTTTATCAGACTGGGCATGCTGGGTCTGTCACAGGACTCGAGCACGTTTGAGTTGAGGCTGTGGACTTTCGTGTACTTTGCATTCTTTATCTTGATGCCCATTTGGACGCGTCTGGAATCCACCAAGCCTGTTCCTGAACGGGTGCCATCGCTGTGAACAAAGGTTACAAGATGTTGAAATTATTTGTTTTTTGCATTGCCTTGGGTCTTGGTGTGGGCTCTGTTGGTGCCGCGTCGAAAGGCAATCTGGATGAATCGGGTGCCAACGTGTTTGATTTGGCTTCGGTGCAACGGGGTGCGTCGTTGTTCGCCAACTATTGCATGGCGTGTCACTCAGCCAAGTACATGCGCTTTAAGCGGATGGAAGAAGATTTGGATTTGAGTGAAGAAGAGATCCAAGCCTTTTTGGTGCCAGCCGGGCTTGATGTGAGTGATTACATGCTGTCATCCATGCCCTATGAAGCATCGGCTGAGTGGTTCGGTAAGTCGCCACCCGATTTGAGTTTGACCGCTCGCTCTCGGGGTCCAGATTGGATTTACACGTTCTTGCGGAGTTACTACCTGACTGAAGATGGGTGGAACAATACCATATTAGAGAATCCAGCCATGCCGCATGTGTTGTGGGAGCTTCAGGGCATCCAGCGTCCCGTGATGGAGACAGTGGAGGATGAAGCCGGGGCCTTATCTGTGAAAGTGGCCAGCCTTGAGCTCGACCGAGCGGGCACTTTGTCAACGGCTTCCTATGATGAGGCGGTTCGTGACATCGTCGCTTTTATGCAATATATCGCCGAACCCGCGGTGTTGAAACGTCAACGTCTGGGGGTCTGGGTCTTATTGTTTCTGGCATTATTTACCTTCTTGGCGTATCTTCTGTACCACGAGTACTGGAAAGACATCAAAAAATAAGGATGATGCGTTGTCAGTCGGTGGTTCTTGGATACGCCCTAAGACGTCAATGCTGAACGGAGAGACCCGATTATGATGGCATTGTATTCTTCGGAAAACTGTCTGGATTGTCACCGCATTCGATTTGTGTTGGCGGTCAAAGGAATCAACGTGGAAATCATCCATGTTGAGCAGGACCGTGCGGCAACGGCAGATCTGGCCGAGCTCAACCCCTATGGTGAGACGCCCACTTTGGTGGATCGCGACATGGTTCTCTATGGCACCTGGGTGGTGGCCGATTATCTCGACGAGCGCTACCCCCATCCGCCACTGATGCCAATTGACCCTGTCTCACGATCGCGACTGCGGTTGGGGATGTACCGCATCGACCGCGACATGATTGAGATGGGCAAAGTCATTGAAACCTCATCTGGGGAAAAACGCATTGCCAGTGCCAAGCAGCACTTGAGTGAAACCTTAATCGAATCGGATGGTTTGTTCGCGCTGGCACCTTACATGCTGCACGATGAGCTGACCCTACTCGACTGTGCCTTAGCACCATTGCTGTGGCGTCTGCCAGCCTATGACGTGCGACTCACGGTCCGCCAGTGCCCAAACTTAAACAAATACATGGAGCGCATGTTCAAGCTCGATGCCTTCCAAAGAAGTCTTACTTTGGTAGAGCGCCAGATGCGCATGGGCGCCTAAGGCACCCAGACACGCTTTGGCCTCTTTGTTCGTTCAATTTCTCCATCTGCAATCATGACCACTGAGGGCATGACCTCATCCAAGCCTTATTTATTGCGGGCCATCAACGAATGGATCCTCGATTGCAATCTCACGCCTCATGTCTTGGCCTCAGGCCAAGCGCCGGGTATCGAGGTGCCGCCGCAGGCCATCCAAGAGGGCAAGGTGGTGCTCAATATCTCACCCAGTGCCGTGCGCGATTTGGTACTGGACAATGAGGGCGTGAGTTTTGTGGCTCGGTTTGGCGGGGTATCGCAAGCCGTGTGGTTGCCCATGGCCGCCATTGAGGGCATCTATGCCCGTGAAAATGGCCGTGGCATGGTCTTTGCTGAAGAGGCTGAAGATCTGGCAGACCCGAAAGATGGGCCGGATGAGCCAGACGGATCAAAGCAGGATAACAAACAGCCCAAAGGACCCTCTTTACGGGTGGTCAAGTAGATTAAGCCTCTGTTGCGGCCCGAGTCGATCATCAAGAAATCTGGTTTTGATCGGTTTGAATCTCATGGGCGTGGCCATCGAGCATTTTCAACACGCCCCGATGGCGGTTGCCACCGTCTTGACTAAACTCAAACCCATACAGGCGCATTAAGCGCCAACCCCTGGCAGTTTGGCGCGGCCAAACGGATTTAAGGCTCACGGTTTGATCCAGCAGCTGCCATTCATTGAGTGAGCAAAACCGTCTGGCCAGATCGACCGCGCGTTCTCTGGCTTGTACGGATTGAACCCACCAAGCCACGAGCACAATCAGCGCCACAATACCAAGCACGCTTGAATCAAGCATGGTTACTTCACCCGCAAGAGCACGTAGACCGCGCCCGTGCCCCCATCATGATGGGGTGCTGAGGCAAAAGCCAAGACCCCACTGTGACGCGCCAAGACACTGGCGCTCATGCGCTTGAGTTTCGGGCCCTCGGGCCCAGATCTCAGTCCTTTGCCATGAATGACCTTGACGCAGGTCAGACCAGCACGCTGGGCTTCGGCCAAGAATGCCCGCAGCGCATTGGTGGCGACTTTGACCGTCATTTCATGGAGATCAAGTTCTTCTTGGGCGCGCCAATGGCCGCGGCGAAGACGTTTGAGGACTCTGGGGTTTAAGCCCTCGCCAAGATAGCTGATTTCTTCACCCGTCTCGACATCATTGAAGTCAAAGCGGCCGGTGGCCAACTCATCAATCACGGCTTGCTCGTCGAGGCTTTGTTGCTTTGGCTTTGGGGGTGGTGCTTTGGGGCGAGAGCGGTCACGCTCGTCGGTGATTTTTTTCTGAACGGGGCCCACCGCCGACCTAAACAGTGCCACATCATCTTCGTCGATTGACATGAAATCTCGCCTTTGGTTGGTGATTGAGGCTTCGGTTTCCATTATAGTGTTTGTTTTGGCAAGGCAATGACAACATGCATATTCTAATTTCCAATGACGATGGGCTCTACGCGCGAGGCATTCGCTTACTTTCTGAAGAAATCGCACGCCACTGTGATCATGTGACGGTGGTGGCGCCCGATAGAGACCGTTCCGGCGCCAGCAACTCCCTCACGCTCGATCAGCCGATTCGGGTGGAGGCGCTGGATGATGGGCGCTATAAGGTCTTTGGTACGCCCACCGATTGTGTCCACGTGGCCATCACTGGGTTGTTGTCTGATGAACCCGATATGGTGATCTCGGGTATCAACGCCGGTGCCAACCTGGGCGATGATGTCCTCTATTCAGGCACGGTGGCTGCCGCCATGGAAGGTCGTTTCCTGGGGCTCCCCGCGATTGCGGTGTCCTTGGTCTACGGCCCCGAGGGTCCGAGCCATTATGAAACGGCTGCCCGTGCCGCTTCAATGCTGATGCGGCAGTTGCTCCATGAGCCACTGCCCGCTGATACGATTTTGAATATCAACGTGCCAGACTTGCCTTGGGATGAGATCAAAGGTTTTGAAACCACCCGCTTGGGGCACCGCCATCGCTCCGAGGATGTGATTCCAGTCAAAGACCCAAGAGGACGCCAATTTTTCTGGGTTGGGCCACCTGGGGGTGAGGAAGACAATGGCCCGGGCACAGACTTTAATGCCATTCGGCAAGGTTATGTTTCGGTCACGCCCATCCATGTTGATTTGACCCGCTACCAAGCACTTGATCAGGTCAGTCAGTGGATTGAGCGATTAAACGCCGATAATCAGTGAGGGTTATTTAATGCCGGGCCTTGCTCAACCCAAAGCCAGTGGTGTGGGAATGACTTCAGACACAACACGCACCCGCTTAATCGATCGATTGAGAGAAGCCGGCATTTGCGATGAACGGGTTTTGCAAGCCATGGCTGTTACACCACGGCACCAATTTGTGGATGAGGCGCTGTCATCGCGTGCGTATGAGGACTCTGCCTTGCCGATTGGCCGTGGCCAAACGATCTCACAGCCCCACGTGGTCGCGCTGATGACATCCGCCGTCTGTGGGGAACAACTCCCTGAAAAAGTATTAGAAATTGGTACAGGCTCTGGGTACCAAGCGGCAATCTTGGCGCAGTTGGCCAAGCAAGTGTTTACCACCGAGCGCATTGCCGAGCTTTCGCGTTTGGCCAAACAGCGTTTTCATCGTTTGGGCTTGCACAACATTTGGGCGCGGCATCAAGATGGTTTGGGCGGTTGGCCGTCTCAGGCGCCATTCGATGCCATCATGGTGACAGCGGGCGGGCAGGTGCCCCAAGCACTCTATGACCAGCTGGCAGAAGGCGGGGTGTTGGTGGCACCCGAGCAAGTCAATGACCACCAGCGCCTGATTCGAGTCCAGCGTGTGCAAGGACGGTTGGAACGCTCGGAGCTGGGGCAGGTGAGCTTTGTGCCTTTGTTAGAGGGAGTGGCTTAATTGGTCGCCATCTTCACCCCAATTTATGACCGCGTCTTGGCGTGGTCCAGACATCGGCACGCTGAGCGTTATCTTTTTGGCATAAGCATGGCTGAATCCATTTTCTTCCCAATCCCACCCGATGTGATGCTGGCGCCCATGGTTTTGGCCAATCGAGCTCGGGCTTGGTGGTTGGCGGGTATGACCACGCTGGCTTCAGTGATCGGTGGTGTGATCGGTTATCTCCTAGGGTACTGGGCGCTTGAGTTGATCCTGCCTCTGATAGAGCGAGCCGGCTATGCCAGCGCCTACGAGCATGCCGTTGAAGCCTTCACCACCTATGGAATTTGGTTTGTGATCTTAGCGGGCTTTTCGCCGATTCCTTTCAAGCTCATCACGGTGGCCGCTGGCGCCTTGGGCATGCCGTGGCTTGGGTTTGTGCTGGGTGCGGTGATTGGGCGTGCGTCCCGATTTTATATGGTGGCAGGCATCATTTATGCCGGCGGTGAGCGCGCTGCTGAGCATTTGCGTTCATGGGTGGATCGAATCGGCTGGGCAGTGGTGGGACTCGCCATGTTGGTGGCCTTGTTGTGGTTGACTGGTTGCGCCAGCACCACGCCGGCGCCCGTGGTTCACCGGTCGGGTCTTGGGAGCACAGCCACTGCTGTGGCGCCAGCGACCTATACCGTTCGTTCGGGCGATTCTTTGTATTCCATCGCTTTTCGCTACGGGCTGGATTGGCAAGATGTGGCAGCGTGGAATGGCATCCAGTCGCCTTATGTGATTCGCCAAGGAGATCAATTGCGTCTGCGCGTACCTGTGGGTCGTCGGGTGGTGACCAGGGACGATTCCAGATCAGATCGCTCGCCGCGCGTGAATGAAACCCGCCCGCTGAGTCAAGTGCCACCGGCTCAAGTGCGACCCGCTCAAGTGCCAGCCCCCACTGCACCTAAGCCCCAGTCTGAGACTGTCGTTACAGCGGCTGGGGATCAAGCCGATGTCCCCATTCGCCGCGTGGAGGGTTTGGACTGGCAGTGGCCACTCGAAGGCACCCTCGCGCGCGCCTTTGATCCCTCGGCGACTCGGCGCGGGCTGGGCATCAATGGTGGGTCGGGTGATGTGGTGGTGGCAGCAGCCGACGGCGAGGTGGTCTATAGCGGCACCGCTCTAATCGGGTATGGCGAACTGGTGATTATCAAGCACTCACCCACGCTGCTATCTGCCTACGGTTATAACCGAAAACGACTGGTGGATGAGGGCATGCGGGTCGAGGCGGGGGCGCCGATTGCCGAATTGGGCCAAAACACGGATGGCCAGTGGCAACTGCATTTTGAGATTCGTCGAAATGGTGATGCGGTCGATCCTCGAGCCTTCCTCCCAGCTCTAAATTAAGGGCTTGCCTGCCATCTCCAAAGTATCTTCTACAAAACTGTGCTATCTATCGGTATCTCTTGACTTTTTGCTTTATTTTGGTCATCATCTAGCCCAACGATTGCCGATTTAAAGGGTGTTTTCAGGGCCATGAGGCAGGTTTTAGCCAACAAACTCACTCAGACGTGGGTCATTCTCAGCTTCTTGATATGGGGCCTGAGTTCAATGGCGCTTGCCCAATCGGTTGAAAATCTCCGTGTTTGGTCTGGCCCCGATGGCACTCGGGTCGTCTTTGATCTGGATGGCTCGGTGGACTATCGGATCATCGAGCTCGACAATCCCCATCGCGTGGTGGTGGATTTAAAAGATGTCCAATTGACTGGGTCATTGGACTTGGCCACCGACAAAGCAGAGCTCATTTCCTCAGTGCGCCACGGTATCCGAGAAGGCGATGATTTGCGCGTGGTGTTTGATCTCAATGCCAGAGCCAAACCCCAAAGCTTTCTGTTAGCGCCCGCTGGAAAATATGGGCACCGATTGGTTGTGGATTTGGTGCCAGAAGATGCGGTTCCTGCCGCCGAGCGCGTCCGCCAAGCCGTCCAAACCGCGCAAACCGGTGAGCGGAAAATGGTGGTGGCCATCGACGCAGGGCACGGCGGAGAAGACCCTGGCGCGATTGGCCCGGGCGGGACCTACGAGAAAAAAGTGGTTTTGGAAATTGCTCGAGAGCTGAAAAGACGCCTGGATGCCATGCCTGGTGTCCAAGGCGTGTTGCTTCGAACTGGAGATTACTTCATTCCGTTGGGCGAGCGTTATCAGCGCGCGCGTCAAGCACAGGCGGATTTGTTTGTTTCGATCCACGCAGATGCTTTCCGAGACTTTCGGGTGCGTGGCAGCTCGGTCTATATTTTGTCGCAACGGGGCGCTTCATCAGAAGCTGCGCGCATGTTGGCGAAAAATGAAAACGCCGCGGATTTGATTGGCGGCGTGAAATTAGACCGCGGCGATGACGTCTTGAGCTCGGTGCTACTCGACCTCTCACAAAGTGCAACGTTGGAGTACAGCGCGCACGCGGCAGAGAATCTCCTCGATCAATTGGGCACGGTCGGGCGTCGCCATCGCAAGCAAGTCGAAAGTGCGAACTTTGTGGTGCTGCGCTCACCGGATGTGCCCAGCGTGTTGGTTGAAGTGGGCTTTATTTCAAACCCCCAAGATGAGCAAAATCTCAATTCGTCTCGACACCGAGGAAAAGTCGCCAATGCCCTCGCGCAAGGCATCCACCGTCATTTCATGCGCACAGCGCCGCAAGGGACCTGGTATGCGGCCAATCGATCAGAGCAACAATACATTGTGCAACAAGGCGATACCCTTGGCGTGATTGCGCAGCAACACCGCGTGAGCATCAATGACTTGCGGGCCAGCAATAACATCAGTGGTGATCTGATCCGACCAGGGGCTGTTTTGGTCATTCCAGCCGGCTCCTAAGCCTCAACTGGGGTTACACTTTGGGCATGCCCATTCGTTCCCTAGACCAACACCTGGTTAACCAAATTGCCGCCGGCGAGGTCGTTGAACGGCCTGCTTCTGTGGTCAAAGAGCTGGTTGAGAATGCCATCGATGCCGGTGCCCATCGCATTGAGGTTCACATCGAAGCTGGCGGCATGGCCCGCATCAAAGTCCAAGACGATGGAGCCGGTATTCCTGAGCAGGATCTGCCGCTGGCTGTGATGCCACATGCCACCAGTAAGATTGGCTCCTTGGCCGATCTAGAGGCGGTGGCCAGTTTGGGGTTTCGGGGCGAGGCTTTGGCCTCTATTGCATCGGTGTCGCGATTTCGCTTGGCGTCGAAACAAAAAAACCAAAGCAGCGGTTTTGAAATCCGGGTGACAGAAGGACAAGCCACAGATGTCGCCCCCGTGGCGCATACCAAAGGCACGAGTGTTGATGTGCGCGATCTGTTTTTCAACACACCAGCGCGCCGGAAATTTATGCGCACCGAAAAGACAGAATTCGGCCACATTGATGAGGTGATTAGGCGCATGGCGTTGGCTCACATGTCCATTGCGTTTGAGCTGCATCACAATCACCGCGTGATCCGTCAGTTCAATCCAGCCACAGAGTCTAAGCAAGTCACTCGACGGATTGGTCAGGTGTTTGGGGACGCCTTTTTAGAAAACGCCATCGACATCCAAAAACACCACGAGGATTTGGTTCTGAGCGGTTGGATTGCCAAACCAACGTTTTCCAGAAGTCAGGCCGATATGCAGTTTTTCTTTGTCAATGGTCGATTGGTTAAAGACCGGTTGGTGGCCCATGCCATCCGTCAGGCCTATCGCGATGTGTTGTTTCATGGTCGGCATCCCGCTTTTGTTCTGCACTTGGCGATCAACCCAGAGGCGGTGGATGTGAATGTGCATCCTCAAAAAACAGAGGTCCGTTTTCGCGCCTCTCGTCGAGTCCATGATTTCTTGTTCTCGAGCCTGCATCACGCTTTGGCGGAGACCAGGCCCAATAGTCAAGCCAATTCTCAATCAGATGGGCAGTGGGGGCCGGGCACTGGTCCGAGGCCAGAAGGCGGCTCTGGGATGCCTGGCCGTGGACCACTTGGCACTTATGGGCCAATGGGGGCGGGGCAGCGCCCACTTGGGCTCAATGTGGCTGAGACACTGAGCCAGTACCAAGAGCTGGTCCAGCCCAATGAGTCAGCGAGCCAAACGGAGCGCAACCCAGACGGCAGTCGCCTGATGGATGGTCACAGCAGCAAGGACGGGGAGGGGCAAGACATCCCACCGTTGGGTTTTGCCAGAGCGCAACTGCACGGCATATTTATTGTGGCGGAGAATCGGCAGGGTCTTGTCTTGGTTGATATGCATGCCGCACATGAACGCATTGTTTATGAGCAATTTAAAACAGCCTGGCAAGAAGACAAAATACAATCACAAAGGCTGCTGGTGCCCACTGGGCTCACCCTCACCAAACCTCAAATGGCCGCTTATGAAAGGCACACTGAGGCGCTGGAACACCTTGGTTTTGATTTGTCTGCTGCAGGGACGGGTGAGGTTCTGATTCGTGCCCTGCCAAGCCTGCTGTCCCAAAACCAATGCATTGAGTTGGTCAACGATGTGCTCACAGAGCTCTCAGAGGTGGGACACAGCGCCTTGATCGAAGATGCACTCGACCATCTGTTGGCCACCATGGCTTGTTATGGCTCGGTGCGTGCCAACAGAAAGCTCACCATCGATGAGATGAACGCTTTGCTCAGAGCCATGGAAGTGACAGAGCGGGCCGATCAATGCAACCATGGCAGACCCACTTGGGTGCAGCTGGATTTAAAGGCATTGGACCGATTGTTTTTACGGGGCCAATGAAGCCAATTGTCATCATTACCGGCCCGACCGCGGCTGGAAAGAGCGCGCTGGCATTGGCGCTTGCGTCTTGCCAAGATGTGGATCTCATTAATGTTGACTCCGCGCAAGTATATCGTGGGATGGACATCGGAACAGCCAAGCTAGAACGACAAGTCTTGGCGAATCATCCGCACGCGCTCATCGATATTCGCGACCCAGAAGAGACCTATTCAGTGGCCGAGTTTGTGGCCGATGCGGATCTGGCAATTGATAAAGCGCACGCATCGGGGCGTTGGCCGGTGTTGGTGGGTGGGACACCGCTTTATATTCGAGCACTGCTCTACGGGCTTGATGCGCTCCCCAGTGCGGACCCAAAAACCCGCGAGGCCATTTCAAGTCGAGCAAAAACACTTGGCTGGATACGACTTTATGAGGAACTAATTGCGATCGATCCGGGTCTAAAAACGCGTATCAAGGCCACCGATCACCAACGGATCCAGCGCTCACTTGAGATCCATCAGCTGACTGGCCAGCGGCCGAGTGACCTCATGAGTCACAACCGCACGCCGCGCTATGCCAGTTGCCGTGTGGTTGTGACACCCCGTGATCGGTCAGAGTTGCATGAGCGAATTGCCAGGCGCTTTGATGAGATGCTTGAGATGGGATTGTTGGACGAAGTGGCCACTTTGATGAGGCGGCCTGAGTTGAGTGCTGGCCATCCATCCATGAAGAGCGTGGGCTATCGCCAAGCGTGGGCATATCTGGCGTCCCAAAGTGATTCTTTGGAGGCGCTTCGATCAGCCACAGTGGCTGCCACGCGGCAGCTGGCGAAGCGACAACTCACCGCTTTTCGGAAACTTTCGCAGGCGCTCTGGTATGATTCTCAAAGCGATAAGTTTCAGCGTCAGGTGGTCGATTCGGTGACCCGATTCATGGGGCAATGAGGGTTTAGCCAACTGATTTTCATATCGTTTTTTTGGTATCAGTCAATGGAGTATGGATAAGAATGTCTAAGGGACAATCGCTACAAGACCCTTTTTTGAATGTCTTGCGACGTGAGAAAGTACCCGTGTCGATTTATTTGATCAGCGGCATTAAGTTGCAGGGGCAGATTGAGTCGTTTGATAACTTCTCAATCTTATTGAAAAACACCATCAGTCAGATGATTTACAAACATGCCATCTCAACCATTGTGCCCTCGCGCAATGTGGATTTTAGTGACATTGAAGCCGAGGAGTTGCCCTAATTTTTAATGGGACGGAAAAAGAAACGGCACAGGCGCTCAATCAGCGTTGCGTGTTGTTGCATCCCGAACTTGGGATGTCCCTCAGTGACGAGGCACGTTTGGAGTTTCGCTGTTTGGCCGAATCCGCAGGCCTTGATGTGGTGGCAGAGATCAAGGCGAGCCGACACCGAGCAGATCCAAGCACCTTGGTGGGTTCTGGGAAAGTGGATGAGCTCCGAGAGTTGCTGAAAACCAATGAGGCAGGCTTGTTGCTTGTCAACGCACGATTGAGCCCCATTCAAGAAAGGAACCTCTCCCGTCAGCTTGAGTGTCCGGTACTGGACCGAACGACTCTGATACTGGATATCTTTGCGCAACGGGCGCGATCTCACGAAGGGCAGTTGCAAGTTGAGCTGGCGCAACTGCGGCATTTGTCCACGCGGCTCATTCGTGGCTGGACTCACCTTGAGCGCCAACGTGGTGGCATTGGAATGCGCGGCCCTGGGGAGACGCAGCTGGAGACGGATCGACGCTTGGTGGCGCAGCGCATCCGACAATTGACTGCTCGTTTAGGGCGAGTAGAGCGTCGTCGGTCTGAGGGCCGACGCGCCAGAGATCGCTCTGATGTGCCAGTCGTGGCGCTGGTCGGTTATACCAACGCTGGAAAATCAACGCTCTTTAATCGCTTGACCGAAGCCGATGTGATGGCGAAGGATCAACTGTTTGCCACGCTTGACCCAACAGTGCGACGCATGCGGGGTGACCAAGGCTCGCAAGTGTTGTTGTCAGACACCGTCGGCTTTATCCGTGAATTGCCCCACGAACTGATCGCGGCTTTTCGTTCGACTCTGGAAGAAACAGCCCAAGCCGATTTGATTTTGCATGTGGTGGATGCCGCCGATTCAGATCGCTTGACCTATCAAGCGGTGGTTGAGGAAGTGCTATCCGACATGGGGGCAGGCGAAGTGCCCACGTTGTTCGTTATGAATAAAGTTGATCAGACAGAGCGGGAGCCGGGCATTGATCGGCGTGACGATGGTTCTGTTTTGAGAGCACATGTCTCGGCATTGACTGGGGCAGGCATTGAACAGTTGCAGTCGGCGATTCGGGAGCTGCTGAGTCAGGGTCGGATCCAGAAAGACATTGCCTTGCCGGTGAGCGGTCAGAAGCTCCGAGCCAAACTGTTTGACCTTGGTGCGGTGAGATCGGAGTCGATCGAGCCCGATGGCACCAGTTTGCTGTCTGTGGAGCTGGATCGGCGCGATGCACAGCTGCTGGGGCGACTCGGGGGTGCTGATGGCCAAATGGCCCAGCAACTCCTGTTAAACTAGAACGCTGGCAAGTCACTTACAAGTTACTTAACTGTACGAATATAGCGGAGAAAGCAATGCCTTGGAATGAGCCTGGTCGCTCGAGTGGTGGTGGAAAAGATCCTTGGAAAGGCGGCAATGGCGATCAGCCACCCGACTTGGATGAGGTCTTTTCAAATGTTCAGCAGCGCTTAAAGAAAATCCTCGGTGGTGGGGATGGTGGCAAAGCGGGCAAAGGCTCCAACTCGGGTGGGTCGTCGCCGTCGAGTGCCGGCATTATTGCCATCGTGGCAGTGATTCTAGCGGGTTGGGTCTTGTGGAACTCGATTCATATTATTGATGAGTCTGAGCGAGGCGTGGTACTTCGCTTTGGTGAATACACCCGCACGCTGAGCCCAGGTCTCAATTTAACCTTGCCTCGACCGATCGAGGAAGTCACCACAGTCAATGTCTCACGCGTTCGTTCTATTGAAAGCGCGAGTCGTATGTTGACCGGTGATGAGAACTTAATTGACTTGGCCTTTGCGGTTCAATATCGCATCAACGAGCCTGAGAAGTTTCTATTCAATGTGGCGGTTCCCGAGGAGTCTCTGGCGCAGGCAGCAGATAGTGCCATGCGTGAAATTGTGGGCACCAATGCAATGGACTACATTTTAGAGATTGGGCGTGGGCAGATTGCTTTGGATACCCAAGTATTGCTCGAAGAAATTCTGACCCGATACGATCCAGGTATTGAGATCACCTCGTTTAACTTACAAGAAGTGCGTCCGCCCAACCAAGTTCGATCGGCTTTTGATGATGTGGTTCGGGCCCGAGAAGATCAAATTCGGTTTGCCAATGAAGCGCAAGCTTATGCAAACCAAGTCGTTCCAGAGGCACGTGGGCGAGCAGCGCGCGTCTTGGAAGAGGCCGAAGGCTATCGTGAGTCTATTATTGCGAAAGCATCGGGTGAGGCGGATCGCTTCAGTTCCATTTATGCCGAGTATGCGCGAGCGCCTGAAGTCACTCGTCAGCGACTCTATCTTGAAACGCTGGAAACGGTGTATGGCCGTTCAGCCAAAATCTTGATGGATGTGTCTGATCAAAATTCAATGTTCTACTTGCCGCTTGATCGCATGATGGGTGGAGAAGGGCGCGCACCAAGCACCATGCCACCGCCGCCTTTGTTGACACCTTCTGAGCCGTCAAGAGCAACGGGTGCTGATCCAAGAGCCAGAACTGGCCGGGAGGGCCGTTAAGATGCGCATTATTCTACCGATTGTGATTGTGGCTGGCCTGTTTGTTGGTCTCAATAGCTTGTTTGTCGTTAAAGAAACCGAATTCGCCATCAAGTTTCGCTTGGGTGAAATTATCCGCACCGACTATGAGCCGGGCCTGCACTTTAAAATGCCTTTTGTGAACAACGTTCGCAAGTTTGATAACCGGATGATCACTCTCGACATGCAGCCTGAGCAGATGAATACTGCTGAGCAGAAGTTTGTTGAGGTGGATTACTACGTCAAGTGGCGGATTTTCGATCCTGCTGCGTACTATGTGGCGACACAGGGGGAGATGATGTTTACCCGGTCTCGCTTGGCTCAGCTGATTCGGAATGACCTTCGAGATGAGTTCGCTCGTCGCACGCTAAGTGAAGTGGTCTCCGAGCAACGCCGGTCCATGATGGACGAGCTACAAATCCGGGCCGACCGCCGCTTTGAAGATTTTGGTATTGACGTGATCGATGTCCGAATCAAAAAAATTGAGCTGACAGATGAGGTCTTGAATTCTGTGTTTGATCGCATGGAAACGCAGCGGACCGAGTTTGCCAATGAGCTTCGGTCATTGGGTCGAGAACGGTCTGAGCGTATTCGAGCCGATGCCGATCGGCAGGTGCGAGTTTTGTTGGCCGATGCCGAGCGAGACGCGGCGCGTATTCGCGGTGATGGTGATGCCCAAGCGACTGAAATTTATGCGGCAGCCTACAACAAAGACAGAGAGTTTTTTGCTTTCTGGCGCAGTCTGCAGGCCTATGATCAAGCCTTTGGGACAGAAAGTGATGTGATGCTCATGGACACCCGTTCTGAGTTTTTCCGTTACTTTGATCAGCCCAGACCCGCGCAATAATCAACGATCCAGAAGGGCTCAGCCAATGGCTAAATCCGTTGTCATCCTCGGAACCCAATGGGGAGATGAGGGTAAGGGGAAGATTGTTGACCTGCTTGCGCACGATGTCGATGCGGTGGTCCGTTTCCAAGGGGGGCACAATGCTGGCCACACTTTGGTGATAGACGGCCAAAAGACGGTCTTGCATGTCATCCCGTCGGGTGTTCTCACGCCTCGTGCGCGCTGCTTGGTGGGCAACGGGGTGGTTGTGTCGCCCAAGTCGCTTCTCAAAGAAATCGACGGTCTTGAACAACAAGGCGTCCAGGTCAAAGAGCGCCTGGGTCTCTCGCCAGCCTGTCCTGTGATCTTGCGCTACCACGAGGCACTGGACTTGGCGCGCGAGAAAAAGCGCGGCAAAGGTGCGATTGGCACAACGGGTCGTGGCATTGGTCCTGCTTACGAGGATAAAGTGGTGCGGCATGGCCTGCGTCTGGCCGATCTTGTGGATGAGACGCGGTTGCGTGAGAAGCTCGAGCCACTGCTCGATTACTACAACTTTATGCTGGTGAACTACTTCGACCAAGAGGCTTTGCTTGTTTCTGAGGTCATCGATGAAGCGCTCGATTATGGCCAAGTCCTCGCTCCTATGTTGATGGATGTCACGGGCCAATTGCATACCCTGCGAGACCGTGGAGCGAAGATACTCTATGAGGGCGCACAAGGGGCATTGTTAGACATCGACCATGGGACTTATCCTTATGTCACCTCATCCAACACAACGATTGGGGGTGTGATGACGGGTGCGGGCATGGCCCCTGGTGATATTGACTATGTTCTGGGCATCACCAAGGCCTACTCCACGCGAGTGGGGGGTGGGCCGTTTCCCACAGAGTTGCATGATGACGTGGGTGCCTTGATTGCTCAGCGTGGGAATGAGTTTGGTTCGACCACTGGCCGGCCGCGCCGTTGCGGTTGGTTGGATGCGGTGGCTTTGAAACGTATGGTCAGAACCAACGGCATCACTGGCTTGTGTTTGACCAAGCTTGATGTGCTCGATACCTTTCCTGAAGTCAAGATCTGTGTGGACTATGAGGGCGTGAGTGATTTCCCCATTGGGGCTGAGGATTGGGATCGTCTCCAACCGGTCTATGAGTCCCATGAGGGCTGGTCGGGCAGCACCGAAGGCATCACAGAACGCTCAGCGTTGCCAGACAAAGCGCGTGAGTACCTAGATCGCATTGAGGCGCTGGTGGGTGTGCCAATTGATATTTTGTCAACCGGTCCAGAGCGGGGTGCGAACATTATTTTCCGCGACCCCTTCGGAGCCAATTAAGTCATGTTAGATCCAAATTACCTCCGGCAGAACACTGAGGCAGTTGCTAGCAATTTGGCTAGGCGAGGGCATCACTTTGACTTGGAGAGCTACGCGGCGATTGAGAAGAGGCGCAAACGCTTGCAGGTAGAAACAGAGGCGTTGCAATCTCAGCGTAACACTCAGGCCAAGGCCATTGGACAAGCAAAAGCCAAGGGCGAAGATGTGGGTAAGTTGTTGGCCGAAAGCGCTGAGATCGGCGAAGCACTCAAGCAAAAAAGTACCGAGTTAGAGGGGCTTCAATCTGAGTTAGAGGCCTTGTTGCTCACAACGCCAAATCTGGTGGCGTCCGATGTGCCAGAAGGTCGAGACGAATCAGACAACAAGGTGGTTCGACAAGTGGGTCAGGTGCCTGATCTGGAATTCGAGCCACGCGATCATGTCGAGCTTGGCGCCATGGCCTCGGGCATGGACTTTGAGGCGGCTGCGCGAATGTCAGGTGCCCGCTTTGTCGTTCTAAAGGGAGCCATTGCACGCCTGCACCGGGCTTTGGCTCAATTCATGCTCGATACCCATGTTGGCCAGCACGGCTATGAAGAGGCGAATGTCCCATTCATGGTCTTGCCCCAAGCGATGCAGGGTACAGGCCAATTGCCTAAGTTTGCAGAAGATGCTTTCGAGATCAAAGGAGAGCATGCTCGATTTTTGATACCCACGGCCGAAGTACCGCTCACCAATCTGGTCGCTGATCAAATCATTGATGCAGGTGAGCTGCCGTTGAAATGGGTGGCGCACACACCCTGTTTTCGGTCTGAGG
>CBFHIS010000014.1:0-307 GCA_965655975.1 Wenzhouxiangella sp. | reverse complement strand
ACCCGAGGCATGATTCGTCAGCATCAATTTGAGAAAGTCGAACTTGTTCAAGTCGCTCGGCCAGACCAGTCGCAGCAGGCTTTTGAGCAATTGACCTCGGACGCCGAAGCCATTTTGCAAGCGCTGAACTTGCCTTATCGCGTGGTCTCTTTGTGTGCGGGTGATTTGGGTTTTTCAGCGCAGCAGACCTATGATCTGGAAGTCTGGCTACCATCACAGCAAACCTATCGAGAGATTTCGAGTTGTTCTCATTTTGGGGACTTTCAAGCAAGACGAATGAAGGCGCGCTGGCGCAACCCCGAGACCA
>CBFHIS010000013.1:0-35428 GCA_965655975.1 Wenzhouxiangella sp. | reverse complement strand
ATCAACCCGATTGCGATGGAAGAGGGCCTGCGCTTTGCGATTCGTGAAGGCGGTCGGACCGTGGGTGCTGGCGTCGTAGCCAAAATCCACAAATAATTTAGCCAAACCTCTGGTCAACAGAGGTCAGTCGTTGCTATAATGGGCGGCTGGCACGTAAGCCTGCCAGTTGTTAGCTGGTAGGCTTCGTTATTTGAAGCCGCCTCTTTGAGAGGCGGTTTTGGCACCCGAAAGGGGCCAAGTACTTGAGTTCTTTGTAAATTTAACTAAAGGCGTACGGCAATGGCCGAACAAAAAATCCGTATTCGTTTGAAGGGCTTTGACCATCGTTTGATCGATCGGTCTACCCAAGAAATTGTGGATACCGCCAAGCGCACAGGCGCTCAGGTGCGGGGTCCGATTCCTCTGCCGACCCGCAAAGAGCGGTTCACGGTATTGATTTCGCCACACGTCAACAAAGACGCGCGGGATCAATATGAGATTCGGACGCACAAGCGTTTGTTGGATATCGTTGATCCCAACGATAAAACTGTAGATGCCCTGATGAAGCTTGATTTGGCTGCGGGTGTTGATGTGCAGATCAAGCTGTATTGATGGATGTAAAACCATGAGTATCGGATTAGTTGGAAAAAAGAAAGGCATGACTCGCATCTTCACAGAGGCTGGTGATTCAATTCCAGTGACTGTGATTGAGGTGCAGCCAAACCGTATTACGCAGATTCGCGAGATCGACAATGACGGCTATGCTGCCATTCAGGTCACCAGCGGAGCAAAGCGTTCGTCTTTAGTTAATCGCCCCACGGCTGGACACTTTGCTAAGGCAGGTGTGGAAGTTGGTGAGGGTCTCTGGGAGTTTCGTCTGGAAGACGGCGAGACACTTGGAGAAGAAATGGGTATTGGCAGTGAGATCACCGTTGAGCGCTTTGAGAATGGCCAGCGCGTCGATGTCACAGGCACCAGCAAGGGTAAAGGTTTCGCTGGTGTCATTAAGCGCTACAACTTCAGAATGCAAGATGCCACTCACGGCAACTCGCTCTCGCACCGGGCGCCTGGTTCAATCGGGCAGTGTCAAACACCGGGTCGCGTATTTAAAGGCAAGAAAATGGCGGGACACATGGGTGACGAGCGCGTCACCACCATGAATCTCGAAGTCGTTCGTGTGGATCCAGAACGTCACCTCTTGATGATCCGTGGCGCCGTCCCGGGTGCACCCGGCGGTCACGTGCTTGTCCGTCCGTCAGTCAAGGTCTAAAGGAGATTGATGATGGAATTAGCAGTTAATGGTGGCAGCAAGATCAGCGTTTCGGACGAAGTTTTCGGGCGTGATTTTTCTGAGAGTCTCGTACATCAGGTCGTTGTGGCCTACTTGGCCGGCGGTCGTTCGGGCACCAAGGCGCAGAAAAATCGCTCGGCTGTCTCTGGCGGTGGTCGTAAGCCATGGCGCCAAAAAGGCACCGGTAACGCACGTGCTGGAACAATCCGCAGTCCAATTTGGCGCGGTGGTGGTGTGACATTCGCTGCACAGCCTCGTGATTTCACTCAAAAAGTCAACCGTAAGCAGTACCGCAGCGCAATGAAGGTCATCCTCTCTGAGCTTGTGCGTCAGGATCGGATCGTTGTGCTGGATCAATTGAGTGTTGCTGAGCCCAAGACAAAAGCGGTATTGGGTCAATTTAAAGACCTCGGCATTGATGGCGCAAGTCGCGCCTTGATCATTGATGCTGAGCTGAGTGAGAACCTATATCTGGCGGCACGTAACTTGAGAAATGTGTCGCTGATGACAGCTGACCGGGTTGATCCGGTGAGCTTGGTCAGTGCCGAAAAGGTGATCATGACCAAGGCGGCTGTAGAAAGTATTCAGGAGTGGCTGTCATGAAAGAAGAGCGCCTCTATCAAGTAATTCGCTATCCGCACATCTCTGAAAAGACTGCGCGGTTACAGGCCGACTCGAACCAGTATGTGTTTGAAGTTCGGACAGATGCGACAAAGAAAGAAATTAAGCAAGCCGTTGAGAAGCTGTTCGAAGTTAATGTCGAGCAGGTCCAGGTGGTCAATATGAAAGGGAAAGTAAAAGCATTCCGTTTCAAAGTTGGGCGCCAGAACGATTGGAAAAAAGCTTACGTTCGAGTCCGTGCTGGTGAAGTCATTGCTGACTTGCAGCCCGAGTAAGAGTAGACATTAAAGACAGTTACTGGTTTTAAAGCGAGAAACGATCATGGCCATGGCCAAAACGAACGCAAAGATCATCGTTAAAGCAAAGCCGACCTCTCCAGGGCGTCGTGGGAAGGTATCTATCCGCCACGATCACTTGTGGAAGGGCAAGCCTTACGCGCCGTTGGTAGAGGCGCAGAGCGCAAGCGGTGGTCGAAACAATAATGGTCGCATCACAACGCGCCACATCGGTGGGGGTCACAAGCACCACTACCGCAAAGTCGACTTCAAGCGCGACAAAGATGGGATCAAGGGTTTTGTGGAGCGGATTGAATATGATCCAAACCGCAGTGCTCACATCGCCCTAATCAAATATGCCGATGGCGAATGGCGTTACATTTTGGCGCCGCGCTCGTTGCGGGCTGGTGATGAGGTATTGAGCGGTGCAGAAGCGCCAATCAAGCCAGGCAATGCCATGCCCTTGCGAAACATCCCGGTGGGTACGCAAGTGCACAACGTGGAGATGAAGCCAGGCAAGGGTGGTCAGTTGGCTCGGTCAGCTGGCGCAACGGTGCAGCTGGTGGCTCGCGAAGGTCAATATGCCACTGTGATGCTCCGCTCTGGTGAGATGCGCAAGATTCTATCGACGTGTCGCGCGACGATTGGGCAGGTATCTAATACAGAGCACAACCTAGAAAAACTCGGTAAGGCCGGCGCCAAACGCTGGCGTGGTGTTCGACCAACCGTTCGTGGTGTGGCCATGAACCCAGTTGATCACCCGCACGGCGGTGGTGAGGGCCGTACCTCCGGTGGCCGTCACCCTGTGACGCCATGGGGTCAGCAGACCAAAGGTAAGCGGACCCGAAGCAACAAGCGGACCACACAGTACATTGTGCGCTCTCGGAAGCGGAAGTAAACAGCGAGACTGACTCAGGAAATTTGGTATGCCACGTTCGATTAAAAAAGGACCATTCGTTGATCACCATTTGGTGGCTAAGGTCAGCGAAGCGGTCGAAACAAATAGCAAGCGCCCCATCAAGACTTGGTCGCGCCGGTCAATGATCCTGCCAGACATGGTTGGACTGACCATTGCTGTCCACAATGGGCGCCAGCACATTCCCGTTTTGATTAACGAGAATATGGTGGGTCATAAATTAGGTGAGTTTGCGCCGACCCGGACCTTTAAAGGTCACTCGGGCGATCGCAAGTCGAAGTAATTAGGAATAGACGCTCATGGAAGCCACTGCAAAACTCAAAGGTGCTCGGATCTCAGCTCAGAAAGTGAGATTGGTTGCTGATCAAATAAGAGGTCTGTCTGTTGAGAAAGCAGATGAGCTCTTGGCCTTCAGTACAAAGAAGGCTGCGCACATCGTTCGTAAAGTGCTGATGTCTGCTGTCGCCAACGCGGAGCACAACAAAGGTGCTGACATTGATGAGTTGAAGGTTGGCACCATCATGGTTGATGAGGGCGCCACACTCAAGCGTGGTCGTGCGAGAGCAAAAGGGCGCTACACGCGGATTCTGAAAAGAACCAGCCACATCACAATTGTGGTGTCAGAACAGGACAAGGGTTAAACCATGGGTCAAAAAGTACATCCAAACGGTATTCGTCTGGGCATTTCAAAAGACTGGTCTGCTAAGTGGTACGCCGAAGGCGAAAACTACGCTGACTACCTGAATACTGACCTCAAAGCGCGGGCCTTTTTACAAAAAGAGCTGGCTCAAGCCGCTGTCAGTCATATTCAGATCGAGCGCCCAGCGAAATCGGCCGAGATTACGGTGCATACGGCTCGTCCTGGCATCGTGATTGGTAAGAAAGGCGAAGACATCGATCGGTTACGTGCCAAGCTCAGCCAGATCATGGGCGTGCCAACACACATTCGTGTCAATGAGATCCGTAAGCCAGAGTTGGATGCGAAACTGGTCGCTGATTCCATAGCCCAGCAGTTAGAGCGTCGCGTCATGTTCCGGCGTGCCATGAAACGGGCAGTCGGGAATGCCATGCGCCTAGGCGCTTTGGGTATCAAAGTTCAAGTGGCCGGTCGTTTAAACGGCGCTGATATTGCGAGAACGGAATGGTATCGCGAGGGTCGGGTGCCGCTGCACACTTTGCGAGCCGATGTTGATTATGGAACCGCTGAGGCCGCTACGACGTACGGCATCATTGGTATCAAAGTTTGGGTTTATAAGGGCGATGTCTTCGATCTTCACAAAGAAGTCAAAGAAGATGCAGCGCCTGGTCGTGGTGGACGTAAGGAGAGCTAATTATGTTGCAGCCAAAACGTACCAAGTTTAGAAAGCAACAAAAGGGCCGTAACCGTGGGCTTGCTCAGGTTGGGAACCGTGTGAGCTTTGGTGAATTTGGGTTACAGGCCACCACCCGCGGGTTCATTACTGCGCGCCAGATTGAATCTGCTCGTCGCGCCATTACCCGTCACGTTAAACGTGGTGGCAAGTTGTGGATCCGCGTGTTTCCCGACAAGCCAATTACCAAGAAGCCAGTGGAAGTTCGTATGGGTAAGGGTAAAGGTAACGTCGAGTATTGGGTGGCGCCCGTTCAACCTGGACGCATGATTTACGAGATCCAAGGGGTCACCGAGCCGGTAGCGCGAGAGGCTTTCCGTCGCGCGGCTGCTAAATTGAGTGTGAGAACTGCATTTGTGTCGAGGACGATGGGATGAAAGCAAACGAACTTCGTCAAAAAGCCGCGCCTGAGCTTAATGAGATGTTGATCAAATTGCGCAAAGAACAATTTGATCTTCGGATGCAAAAAGCCAGTGGCTCACTGACCAATCCAAAAGAAATGATGCGTGTGCGTCGTGAGATCGCACGCGTCAAGACCGTCCTCAACGAGTCGGCGAATAAAGCACAGGATAAAGCGTCATGAGTGAAGTGAACAAAGAAGGCGTTGAAGCTCAAGCAAAGGTCAACCGCAGTCAGGTTGGGCGAGTTGTGAGTGACAAAATGGACAAAACTGTGACTGTTCGTCTCGAGCGTCTGGTGAAGCACCCGCTGTACGGCAAATATATTCGCCGTTCAAGCAAAGTGCACGCCCACGATGAGACAAACGATTGCCGTGAGGGCGACACAGTGCGTATTGCAGAGACCCGACCAACTGCTAAGACCAAGTCTTGGCAAGTTATCGAAGTGGTTGAACGGGCCCAGTAAGTCGATTGATGAGCGGAGTGAACTGAAATGATTCAGATGCAATCAAGACTATCAGCAGCCGATAACAGTGGCGCGCGTGAAGTCATGTGTATCAAAGTGCTGGGTGGGTCCAAAAGACGCTACGCCAATATTGGTGACGTCATTAAGGTGACCGTCAAGGATGCCATTCCTCGTGGCAAGGTTAAGAAAGGTGAGGTCTACAACGCTGTTGTGGTTCGCACCGCTAAAGGCGTGCGCCGTCGCGATGGCTCACTGATTCGGTTCGATGGTAATGCAGCGGTTCTGCTTAATGCCAAGCTTGAGCCCATTGGCACACGGATTTTTGGCCCAGTAACGAGAGAATTGCGTTCAGAGCGATTCATGAAAATCGTTTCTCTGGCGCCTGAAGTGTTGTAAGGAGAGGATGATGGAACGCATTCGCAAAGGCGATGAAGTGATTGTGATCGCCGGGCGCAGCAAGGGCCAACGTGGCCACGTGCTACAGGTTTTAAAAGATGGCCGCTTTGTGGTTGAAAACGTGAACATGATCAAGCGGCATCAGAAGCCAGACATGCAGGCTCAGAAGCCTGGCGGGATCATCGAGCGTGAGGCGCCAATCCAAGCGTCGAATGTGATGCTCTATAACCCAGCCACCGATAAAGGCGATCGAGTCGGCTACAAATCATTAGAAGACGGCAGGAAGGTCCGAGTGTTCCGCTCGACCGGCGAAGTCGTAGACATCTGAGGCAAGACAAATGGCTAGGTTGCAAGAATTTTACGAAAAGGATGTGGTCGCTCAGCTGATGGAGAAGTTTGGCTACTCCAACATCATGCAGGTGCCTCGGCTCCAGAAGATCACGCTCAACATGGGGCTTGGTGAAGCTGTGGCTGATAAAAAAGTGATTGAGAAAGCCGTTGACGATATGAGCAAGATTGCGGGTCAAAAGCCCGTCGTCACTAAAGCTCGAAAATCAGTAGCGAGCTTTAAGATCCGCGACGACTATCCCATCGGCTGCAAAGTGACGCTGCGGCGCGAGCGCATGTATGAGTTCTTTGATCGCTTGGTGACGATTTCTTTGCCAAGGGTGCGAGATTTTCGAGGCGTTAGCCCGAAGTCATTCGATGGACAAGGCAACTACAATTTGGGCGTGAAAGAGCAAATCATTTTCCCAGAGATTAACTATGACCAGATTGATGCCATTCGTGGCATGGATATCGCGGTCACCACCACTGCGCGCACGGATGAAGAAGGCATGGCTTTGTTGCAAGCCTTCGGCTTCCCGTTCCGTGCACGCTGAGGAGATAGGTAATGGCAAAGACTTCAATGGTTGAAAGAGATCGAAAACGCGCGAAGCTGGTGGCGAAATACGCCAACAAGCGCGCAGAGCTCAAGAAAATCATTTCTGATCCTGAAGCGGATTACGAGGCCAAGCAAACGGCCATGCACCAATTGGCCAAATTGCCCCGTGATTCGAGTGCGGCACGGATGCGGAATCGCTGCCGTGTGACCGGTCGGCCTCGCGGTTATTACAGAAAGTTTGGTTTGGCCAGAAACAAATTGCGCGAAGCAGCCATGGACGGCGACGTTCCTGGTTTGCGTAAAGCCAGCTGGTAAGGAGAGAAAGTTATGAGTATGACTGACCCAATTTCAGACATGCTGGCTCGCATTAAGAATGCTCAAGCCGTGCGTAAAAAAGTGGTTGCGATGCCTGCTTCTAAAGTTAAAGCAGCCATTGCAAACGTGTTGAAAGAAGAAGGTTACATTCGCGACTTCGAAGTAACACAAGAGGGCGTGAAGAGCACTCTGACCATAGAGTTGAAATACTTTGAGGGCCGTGGCGTGATTGAGCGCTTGGTGCGTGTGAGCAAGCCAGGTCGCCGAGAGTACTCGGGACAGGACGGTTTGCCTCGGGTATTAAATGGTCTCGGCATTGCAATTGTCAGCACCTCAGGTGGTGTCATGACCGATGCACAGGCCCGGGCTGAAAACCGAGGCGGCGAAATTATCTGCTTGGTGGCTTAAGCCCCAGGCTTGATTGAGGTTTTGGAGTAATAAACGATGTCACGAATTGCTAAATACCCGGTCGCCTTACCAAAAGGTGTCGAGTTCAATCGAAGCGGGCAAACTCTCAACGTGAAGGGCCCGAAGGGCGCTTTGTCGATGGAATTGCATCCCGCAGTCGATATGAGCGAGGCCGAGGGGCAATTGCACTTTAAGCCTGTGGATCAGGCCGATATGCCAATGGCCGGCACGATGCGTGCTTTGGTTAACAACATGGTCAAGGGCGTCTCAGAAGGTTTTGAGAAGCGTTTGACGTTGGTCGGAGTGGGTTATCGAGCAGCAGTGCAGGGCAAGAAGCTTAACTTGCAGCTGGGCTTCTCGCATCCGGTTGACCATGACATCCCTGAGGGTGTCACGATTGAGTGCCCCTCACAGACTGAAATTGTGGTGACCGGATCTGATAAGCAAAAAGTTGGTCAAGTGGCCGCTGAGATTCGCGCTTACAGGCCACCCGAGCCCTACAAAGGCAAAGGTGTCCGGTATTCCGATGAACGCGTCATCATGAAAGAAGCCAAAAAGGCATAATTTTTAGAAGCTCCCTTAGCGTCTGGAAGGATTTAGGATCATGGTTCAAGGTAAAAATCAATCAAGGCTCCGCAGAGCGCGCAAGACTCGGTCACGTATCCAACGAGCCGGCGTGCCCAGACTATCGGTCCATCGGACGGGTCGTCACCTGTATGCCCAGATTATTCTGCCAGAGGGCGGAAAGACAGTGGCTGCAGCTTGCACCTTGCAGAAAGATGTGAAAGGTGACCTGAAGGGCACGTGCAACATCGAGGCGGCTAAGGCGGTAGGTAAGGCCATTGCCGAGAGAGGGATCGCAGCGGGTATCGAAGGCGTGGCTTTCGATCGCTCAGGTTTTAAGTATCACGGCCGGATCAAGGCCTTGGCGGATGCGGCGCGCGAAGCCGGTCTGAAGTTCTAAGGAAGACGGAATCGTTATGGCAAGAGAACAGCAGCAGCAAGGCGACGATCTGATCGAGAAACTCGTGGCCGTTAACCGCGTTGTAAAAGTGGTCAAAGGTGGTCGTCAATTCAGTTTCACCGCATTGACAGTCGTTGGTGATGGTGACGGCAAGGTTGGCTTTGGTTATGGCAAGGCAAGAGAAGTGCCTTTGGCCATCCAGAAGGCGATGGAGCGTGCACGACGTGACATGGTGCGTGTGTCTTTGAATGAGGGCACACTCTGGCACGCCGTGAAATCCAGCCACTCTGGTTCCAGAATCTACATGCAACCAGCCTCAGAAGGTACAGGTGTAATTGCAGGTGGTGCGATGCGAGCCGTGTTCGAGGCAATTGGCGTCCACAACGTGCTTGCCAAAAGCGTTGGGTCAAATAACCCAATCAACCTGGTGCGAGCCACCGTGAAAGGACTCCAGGCCATGATGTCACCAGACAAAGTGGCCATGAAGCGTGGCAAGTCAATTGAGGAGGTTCGTGAGCATCATGGCTAACGACGAACAAACAAAAGTAGCCAAGAAAAAGGCGACAAAAAAAGCAGCGTCCAAAAAGACGGTGGCAAAAAAAGCAGTAGCTAAGAAATCAACAGCTAAGAAAGCTTCTGCCAAAGCCGCTCCAGCTGCTGGAAATAATTCTGTGGCTGAGAAGAGCACAACGAAGGCACCAGCCGGCCGGATGCGAGTCACACAGATTAAAAGCCTGATTGGCACCATTGGTCGCCACCGTGACTCGGTTCGTGGGCTGGGTCTGCGTCGCGTCAATCACACAGTCGAGGTAGAAGACACGCCAGCCACTCGAGGCATGGTGAATAAGGTCCGATACCTTGTGCGAGTTGAAAAGGACTGATCATGAAGCTGAATAACGTCAAAGGCGCTGAAGGCAGCCGCACCAATCGCAAGCGTGTGGGTCGAGGTATTGGTTCTGGACTTGGAAAGACCGCGGGACGCGGTCACAAAGGTCAACACTCTCGCTCTGGTGGTTACCACAAGGTTGGATTTGAGGGTGGTCAGTTGCCCATCCAGCGCCGTTTGCCAAAAGTTGGTTTTTCTACGCCAGCGAACCGGTTCACCCGTGAGGTGCGTTTGTATCAAATCAATGGCATGAAAGATGATGTCATTGACTTAGAGGCCCTGAAAGCGGCGGGTATCGTTCCAAACGAAACCAAGAAAGCGAAAGTGATCTTTCGCGGTGAGATTGAGCGGGCTGTTACGTTGAAGGGCATCCATGCCACAGCTGGCGCAAAAGCTGCCATCGAAGCGGCGGGCGGTAAGGTCGAATAATGTCAAGCACATCATCAGCGGCGGGCGGTATGTTGGGTGGAATCGGTCGAATGACTGAGCTTCGCCAGCGTCTCACCGTTGTGCTGGTTGCGCTGTTGGTATTTCGGTTTGGGACGTTCATTCCGGTACCTGGGATTAACCCAATCGCACTCGTTGAGCTGATGGACATGTCGCGTGGAACCATTGTTGACATTTTCAACATGTTTTCCGGCGGCGCCTTGGGTCGCTTCTCGATCTTTGCACTTGGTGTGATGCCTTATATCTCGGCATCGATCATCATGCAGTTAATGAGTCATGCCATCCCTCAGTTGCAAGCCCTCAGAAAAGAGGGTGAGGCCGGGCGACGCAAGATCACGCAGTACACACGCTATTTCACGGTTGTGTTAGCGATCTTTCAGTCATTTGGCGTCGCTGTGGCCCTCCAAAGTCAAAGCGCAGGTGCCCAGCTTCCAGTTGTCTTTGCGCCAGGCCCAGGATTTATCTTGGCTGCAGTCGTCACCTTAACGGCAGGGACTGTATTTTTGATGTGGTTGGGTGAACAGATCACAGAAAGAGGAATCGGCAACGGTATCTCAATTCTAATCTTTGCAGGTATTGTGGCTGAGTTGCCTCGCGCAGTGGGCTCCACCTTGGAATTGGTGAATACCGGCCAGCTGGGCATTACAACAGCGACATTCTTGGGCATTTTGGCGCTTGCAGTGACTGCTTTCGTTGTCTTCGTTGAACGTGGCCAACGCCGTATTACGGTGAACTATGCTCAGCGCCAAGGGCGCCAAGCGTATCGTTCGCAATCAAGTCACTTGCCGTTGAAAATTAACATGGCAGGCGTGATTCCGGCCATCTTCGCTTCCAGCTTGGTTTTGTTCCCAGCGACCATGTCAACCTGGTTCGGACAAGCAGATGGCGTGAGTTGGTTGCAAAACATCTCTCAGCAGCTCACTCCTGGGCAGCCAATATATGTGGCCTTGTTCGGTAGTTTGATTGCATTTTTCTGCTTCTTCTACACTGCGATTGTTTTTAACTCGCGCGAGACTGCCGACAATCTCAAGAAATCTGGTGCGTTCATCCCAGGTATTCGTCCCGGTCGCCAGACCGCTGAGTACATCGATTTTGTGCTGACCCGCTTGACTACAATCGGTGCAATCTATCTGGTGGCTGTGTGCTTGATGCCAGAGTTTTTGATCATGCGCTGGAACGTGCCATTCTATTTCGGGGGTACGTCTTTATTGATTATTGTGGTGGTGACAATGGACTTTATGGCGCAGCTTCAAGCACACCTGATGTCCCACCAGTACGACAGTTTGTTGAAAAAGTCGAACCTCAAGGGCTACGGCCGCTCGGGCGTTGTGCGCCGATAATTTATATTTTGGAGTTTTAAGATGAAAGTTCAGGCATCAGTAAAGAAAATCTGCCGCAATTGCAAGGTTGTGCGGCGGCGTGGTGTCGTTTATGTCATTTGCTCAGACCCGAAGCACAAGCAGCGACAAGGTTAAGAACCCTTGAGTAATTGGCCAAAATTAACTAAAATAGTGGGTTGCGTGACCGATACGCACCGAATGAAAGACGGAGACATTGAATGGCTCGCATAGCAGGCGTAAATCTGCCCCTCCAAGCGCATACTTGGGTTGGGCTTACTCACATCTACGGCATTGGGCGCACCCGCGCATACCAACTCTGTGAGATCACGGGTATTGATCCGACGACGAAGGTTAAAGATCTGACCGAAGCAGAGCAAGAAAAACTTCGGCAGCAAATCGGCACGCTGACGGTTGAAGGTGATTTGCGTCGCGAAGTTGGCATGAATATCAAACGCTTGATGGACTTAGGTTGCTACCGTGGCCTTCGCCATCGTCGTGGTCTACCAGTGAGAGGCCAGCGCACCCGCACCAATGCACGGACTCGTAAGGGTCCCCGTCGGCCCGTCCGCTAAGGAATCGATAAGAAATGGCTAAGCAGCAAACCAAAACGAAAAAGAAAGTCAAAAAAGTGATCGTGGATGGCATCGCACACGTGCATGCGTCTTTCAATAATACGATCATTACCATTACTGACCGCCAGGGCAATGCAGTTTCTTGGGCGACCAGTGGTGGCTCTGGATTTCGGGGCTCTCGGAAGTCAACCCCCTTTGCTGCGCAGGTGGCTGCAGAGACTGCCGGTAAGACGGCGCAAGAGTACGGCATGAAAAACTTGGAAGTCCGAGTGAATGGACCAGGCCCTGGTCGCGAATCCTCGGTGCGTTCTTTGAATGCTGTCGGATTTAAGATCACTAACATCATTGACGTCACGCCAATCCCACACAATGGCTGCCGTCCTCCCAAGAAACGTCGCGTTTAATCTCTGTATTGGCAGAGAGCGTTTAAAGACTGGAACTGAATCGTTATGGCAAGATACATTGGACCGACTTGTAAACTGGCTCGACGCGAAGGTGTCGACCTCAATCTCAAGAGCCCAGCTCGAGGTTTGGACTCAAAGTGCAAACTGACCCAGCCTCCTGGCCAGCATGGGGACTCACGTCGTCAGCGTTTGTCTGACTATGCACTCCAGCTACGCGAGAAGCAGAAAGTGCGTCGGATGTATGGGGTCTTAGAACGCCAGTTCAGAAACTACTATAAGAAAGCAGCCCGTTTGAAAGGGGCAACAGGCGAGAATCTTTTGCAACTGCTGGAAAGTCGCTTGGATAACGTGGTCTATCGCATGGGTCTCGCGACCACACGGGCTCAGGCTCGCCAGCTTGTGAGCCACAAAGGGATCGAGGTTAACGGGCAGGTTTGCAACATCCCTTCGGCGCAAATCAGTGCTGGAGATAAGATCTCTGTGCGTGAGAAAGCCCGTAAGCAGTTGCGAATCCAAGAGTCTGTCACGCTGTCGCGTGATTTGGATCTGGTTCCGGCTTGGGTTGATGTGGACTTCGACAAGCTTGAGGGCACCTTCAAGGGTGCACCCGATCGTGATGATCTGCCGCCCGATATCAATGAGAACTTGATCGTGGAGCTTTACTCTAAGTAAGCCGAAATTGTGTCCATCCGACGTTGGTCTGGTGGTTGTATTTAGTTAAAAGTATTTTAAGAGAGGCGTTTCATGTCAGGCCAAATCAGCGAACTTATCAGTACGATGCTGAAGCCAAAAGGTCTCCTGGTCGATGAGATCTCCCCGCGTCGTGCCCGGATTACTCTGGAGCCACTAGAACGCGGCTTTGGACACACGCTGGGCAATGCTTTGCGTCGCGTGTTGTTGTCTTCTATCCCCGGTAGCGCAATCACCAGTGTCGAAATTGAGGGTGTGTTGCATGAATACACAGCGGTTGATGGTTTGCAAGAGGACATCGTTGAGCTTCTGTTGAATCTAAAAGACGTTGCTGTGCGCATGCACTCACGCGATGAGGCGGTCTTGACCCTAACCAAGGACAAAGCAGGTCCTGTGACGGCTGGCGATATCGTGTTGGATCATGATGTGGAAATCGTCAATCCTGAGCATGTCATCTGCCACTTGACCAAGAACGCGAAGATCAATATGACGCTTAAAGTCACTCGTGGCGTCGGCTACCAGCCAGCGATCACGCAGCGTTTTAATGAAGAGGAATCTCGTGCCATTGGGCGCTTGGATTTGGATGCTTCGTTTTGTCCAGTGCACAAGGTGGCATACTCTGTAGAAAGCGCTCGTGTGGCACAAAGAACCGATTTGGATAAGTTGGTATTTGATATCGAGACCAATGGGACAATGACGTGCGAGGCAGCAGTCAAGTTAGCGGCGGGGATCTTGGTTGATCAGGTTTCCGTGTTCGTTGATTTCATCGCGCGTCCAACCGATCCAGACGAGATCGCGATGGAGAGCTTTGATCCTGTGTTGCTTCGACCCATCGATGACCTTGAACTAACAGTTCGCTCAGCAAATTGCCTGAAAGCCGAGCATATTCAATATGTGGGTGATTTGGTCCAGCGCACCGAGTCTGAGTTGCTGAAGACCCCTAACTTGGGTAAAAAGTCACTCACTGAAATTAAAACAGTTCTAGCCACTCATGATTTGACCCTTGGGTCACGACTTGAGAACTGGCCGCCAGCGAGCCTCGCTCGCACAGAGATTTAAGGAGCTCACCATGCGTCATCGTAAATCCGGACGTCAGCTGAATCGTAATTCTTCGCACCGCAAAGCGATGTTCAAGAACATGACAGCCAGCTTGATCGAGCATGAGTTAATCAAAACAACGCTCCCAAAAGCCAAGGAATTGCGCCGTGTTGCTGAGCCTCTGATAACAATGGCCAAAGAGGATACTGTGGCTAAGCGTCGCCTGGCGTTTGCTCGTCTTCGAGACAAAGCAGCAGTCGGGAAGTTGTTTGCAGAGCTGGGTCCACGTTATCGTCAACGGCCCGGTGGCTATCTGCGTATCCTGAAATGCGGGTACCGTGCCGGTGATAAAGCGCCTATGGCTTATGTGGAACTGGTGGATCGTCCAGGTGCGCCTGGTTCAGAGCCAGCCGAATAAACCACTTAGGGCGAGTAGCCTAAAAAACGCTAAAAAAAGAACCCGGCTCAGGCCGGGTTTTTTGTTGGCTCACAGGTCCCTTTGGCAGAGTGGGTAGGCTAAACTGGCACCCCATGGCGATCGCAATTCAAAGCTCGGACCAGGAGGTCCGCACCGGCCTTTTCGCAGGGCTCGGGGCCTTTGCCCTTTGGGGGTTCGCACCGCTCTACTTCAAGCTCTTAGGCTCGATCAATGCTGTTGAGATCATCGCTCATCGAGTGCTTTGGTCGGTGGTTTTTTTGTTGGTTGTATTGGTGTTGAGGCACCGTGGTGGTGTCTTAAAGCACATACAAGTCTCCCCAAGAACCTTGATGATTCTGGCTGGTAGTGGTCTTTTGATCGGTCTAAATTGGCTGATTTTTGTATTTGCCGTCAATACCGACCGTGTTCTCTCAACAAGCTTGGGTTATTTTATTAATCCCTTGGTGAGTGTTTGCTTAGGTCTCGTGGTCTTCAAAGAGCATTTAAATGGGCTACAGGTTATAGCCGTTATCTTGGCTGGTGCTGGAACGCTGCATCTGACACTAGCGGTGGGCGAGTTCCCATGGATCGCTTTGAGTTTGGCGTTGAGTTTTGGTCTTTATGGCGTGATCCGAAAGAAAGTTGATGTGGGCCCCATGGTTGGACTGTTTTGGGAAACGCTGATGGTTTTGCCGTTGGCTGTGGCCTGGCTGGCTTGGCAGAGTCAAGCCGGCGAACTCAGTGGTGATCTGTCTAAGGTTGGAGAAAGCCTGACCCTAATGGGCACCGGGCTGATCACAGTGATTCCCCTCATTTTGTTTGCAGCCGCCGTTAGGCGACTATTTCTAAGCACAATTGGGCTGATGCAATATATTGCGCCAAGTTTGTCCTTTTGCATGGCTGTTTTCCTGTTTAAGGAACCCTTTGGCATTGATCATGCCATCACCTTTGGGTGCATTTGGACTGGTCTTTGCTTGTATTCGTATTCTAGTTGGAAGAACCGTGTCCGAGTCTAGCGCTAAAGATCAAAGCAAGTCAGAACAGGCGCCAACAAAAAAATTGGGGCAGCTTGCTGCGCTCGCTCCCTTCTTGAGACCCTATCGGCTACAAATCACTTTAGCCGCCTTATTTCTTGTTGTATCGGCTTCTGGCGCACTGGCCATCCCTGCGGCTATCGGGCAGGTCATCGACCAAGGGTTCATGGCGGATAACTTGGCCAATATCAACCGTTGGTTTTGGTTGTTGTTTCTTGCGGCAGCCGTGATGGCAGTGGGTGGCGGGTTGCGCTTTTACTGGGTCAGTTGGCTAGGTCAGCGCGTCGTGGCAGATATTCGGAAAGCCGTCTATGGGCGTGTGCTGGGTCTATCGCCTGAGTTTTTTGCTATGACACGCACCGGCGAGGTGCTTTCCCGACTCAATACAGACACAACGCTTGTCGAGACACTGGTGGGTTCAACCGTCTCCTTTGGGATCCGTAATGTGGTGATGCTGTTGGCAAGCTCGATTGCCTTGGCCATCACAGCCCCCAAGCTCGCTTTGATGATTGCAGGTCTGATTGTCCTGATGATCGTCCCAGTGGCACTGATCGGACGTTGGGTCAGGCACTTATCGCGTGAAGCGCAAGACCGCATTGCCGATATTAGTGCTGTCGGAGATGAGTCAATCAATGCGATACAAACGGTTCAGGCATTTGCTCAAGAAGACCGTGAACGCAATCGCTTTTCTGAAATCGTTGAAGCAGCGGTGGAAGCGGCGAAGCGTCGGATTGGGGCTAGCACACTGATGATTGTCCTCGTGATTTTAATGACATTTGGCGTTATCACATTTGTGCTTTGGCTGGGTGCGCGCGCGGTACTGACCGAGACAATGAGTCCAGGCCAGTTGGGTCAGTTCGTTTTGTATGCAGCCATTGCCGCTGGATCAACGGCGAGTTTGAGTGAAATATGGAGTCAACTGCAAAGGGCAGCGGGTGCGACCGAGCGCTTGGCTGAGCTCCTCATGCTTGAGCCCACGATTCTTACCCCAAAAGATCCCATTCCTTTGCCGGTAAGACCCCTCTCAATCCACTTCGAACATGTGAGCTTTTCTTATCCCAGTCGTCCCACAGAGAGGGTGCTCCATGATCTGAGCTTTGAGATTGAAGCTGGCCAGACGGTGGCAATAGTGGGCCCCTCTGGCGCTGGAAAATCCACCATATTGCAACTGCTGCTGCGCTTCTATGATCCAGACCATGGTCAGATCAGCATCGGCGGGATGCCTTTAGAAAAAGTCGATCTAGGGGCTCTTCGTCGGGCGATTGGTTATGTGCCCCAAGAAGTGGCCGTCTTTTCTGGTACGGTGTCACACAATATTGGCTATGGCGTTTCTGATGCTCAGGCGTCAGAAATCGAATCTGCAGCTGAGTTTTCTCATGCGCAAGAGTTTATTGAGCATTGGTCGGAGGGCTACGAAACAGAGCTTGGCGAGCGTGGCTTGAGATTGTCAGGTGGGCAACGTCAGCGGATTGCCATCGCACGAGCCTTGATCAAATCACCGCAGCTGCTTCTCCTTGATGAGGCGACTGCCAGTCTGGATGCAAGCAGCGAACAATTGGTCCAATCAGCACTTGAGGATCTACGGACAAAGCACACCGTTGTTGTCATTGCCCATAGACTCGCGACGGTTCGGCGAGCAGACAAAATCTTTGTGATGGATGGGGGACGGTTGGTTGCCCAAGGGCGCCACGATGAGTTGATCGTCACGAACCCGCTCTATGCACGCCTAGCCCGTTTGCAGTTTCTAGATGACGGCAGCGATTACTCTATTGCGGGCAAGAATGCTGAGTAAGTGAATTTCTGCCCACCAATACTGGCCTCGGCCATTAGCCCCGAACGCGTCAAAAGAAATACGGCCACGCCAGCCTCATAGCTTGTTGTCGCTGCAACCCCAGCCGCTGCGACAACAGCGGTGGCCTGTGCTGAGAACTCAAAATTGCCGCGCTGAAATGTTCGGAGGGCCGGTTCGTCTCGGAAGAATATCACTTGGCTGTATGATTGCACACCGATCTGAGGACCAATGGTGGCTTGAGAAGTGGTGGCGCGACCAACAGGTTCGCCTTTTTCATAGACAAGCCCATGTCCAAAGCCGCCGCCCAGCCATAGCCCGGCTTTGGTGATTTCTGGAAACACCACATATCCATAGGCGTTATCGAGCCAGCTTTGCAGAGTAGGGTCTTGCTCTAGGAAGCGAACCAGGCTCACCTCAGACTCTCTGACAATGCGATCTTCTGATGGTGTGGCTGCACAACCTCCCAGAAAGGCTGTCACAAGAAACAAGATGGCAAAGGTCCGGATCCGAGAATGAGTCATTGTGAGCGCTCCAAATAACCTATAAGAATTAAAGCAAGTTTATCACTGCTTTGGCAAGAGTGGCTGTTGCTGTTGGCCCGATGATGTGGCACTCAGGCGCCCGATGCGTTAGCATCTAAGCTGGTTTTAGACAATTGAAGGAGTCTCATCCTGTGACTGCGCTGATTCGGTTTGTATTTTCATCTGCTGTTCTTGTCTTCTTTTTAGCGGCCTGTGGGCCACAGCCTCAATCACCCGATTCAGAGACCGCGGTCTCGATCAATACCGAGGCACAAGATGCCTTTGATCAATTCAGCGAGGCATTCATTGAGGCCATGCTCGTCCATAGCCCCGAATGGGCGATCTATCAAGGCAGATATGAAAATGCAGGTGAGATGACCTTGCCCACACCCACTCAGCGGGCAGCCAATCTAGATTTTCTGACGCTGTGGCTTGAACAGCTAGAGACGTTCGACTTAGACAGTCTGCGTGTTGAACAAAGGTCGGATTATGCTCTGATACACAACGTGCTGAGCTCGCGGGTTTGGTATCAGCAAGAGTTTAGAAGCTGGCAATGGAATCCAGCCAGCTATAATGTTGTCCGAACAATCGCTGTCTTGCTCAACACAGAGTTTGCGCCCCTAGATGAACGTCTGAGAATTGTGATGGCTCGACTGGCCTCGGTACCTGATTACTACGAAGCAGCCAGACAAAATATTGATCGTCCAACATTGGAACACATTGACTTGGCGATGGTTCAGAATCAAGGTGCGTTCAGTGTATTGAACGACGCATTGATCGATCAGGTCCGCTCTTCTGGCCTTAGCGCCACTGAAAAGGCGCAGTTCGAGCAGTATTTCGCAGAGGCAGAAGCTGCGATCAAGGATTGGATTGATTATCTCGGCACCCTATCGGAGCAATGGGCCAATCGAGATGATGTGCGCTCTTTCCGCATTGGTGCCGAGCTTTATGAGCAAAAGTTTGCCTACGACATCCAATCACAGTTCACTGCTGAAGAACTTTATCAGCGTGCGCTCCTTGAAAAAGAGCGTCTTCTGACTGAGATGGATGAAATTACCGAAGATCTTTGGGTCGATTATTTCCCCGATGTCGACATGGCAGGTGATCGTCTCGAACGGATTGGGATGTTGATCGATCATTTGTCTGATCGCCATGTGGCGCTAGAGGAGTTCGTGCCAGAAATTCGGCGCCAAATACCCCAGCTGGCTGATTTTGTTCGGGAGAATGACTTGCTCTTTCAAGATCCCGAAAAACCACTGGTGGTGCGTGAAACACCAGAGTACATGAGGGGCACAGGCGCGATTGCCTCAGTGAGCTCACCTGGGCCCTTTAATCCGGGTGCAGACACTTATTACAACATCACGCCTTTGGAACACTTTGGCCCAGAACTCGCCGCCAGTTATCTGCGCGAGTACAACCACTGGATCTTGCAAATTCTAAACATTCATGAGGCCATTCCAGGTCACTATACGCAACTTCTGCACGCCAATCTCTCGCCAAGCTTGGTTAAAAGCTTATTTGGTAATGGCGCAATGATCGAAGGTTGGGCGGTCTACTCTGAGCGAATGATGTTGGAAGAGGGCTGGGGGGACTACGAGCCTGAACTGTGGCTGATGCACGGCAAGTGGCTCTTGCGTGTTGTCCACAATGCGATTTTGGATTATGAAGTCCAAGTGCTTGGCCGAGGACGCGATGAAATCGTGGCAATGCTGCAAGACGAGGCCTTCCAAGAAGTATCGGAAGCCACTCAAAAATGGCGGCGCGCGACGTTGTCTCAAGTTCAGCTGACGTCTTACTATGCAGGATATGCCGAGATCTACGAGCTTAGAGAGCAGATGAAAGCGGAGCTTGGCGAAGAGTTTAACCTGCGTGATTGGCACAATGAATTTTTGAGCCATGGCTCATCGCCGGTTTCGGTCATTGCAGAATTGATGCAGGATTGATGGCTAGTGATGTGGGGTTGGGTCGTGCGATCAGACTTGATAGTACGCCCGATACCACGCCACAAACTTTGCCACGCCTTCTTCCACAGATACCTTGGGTTGCAGGCCCGTTGTCTGCGTTAGAGCGCTGACATCGGCCTCGGTATCGGGAACATCGCCCGCTTGGAGGGGCAACAGCTCCATGGTGGCCTTCTTACCCAGACATTCCTCCAATACCTCGATATACCGCAACAATTCCACAGGCTGTTCATTGCCAATGTTATAGAGCCTGTAGGGTGTATTGGACGTGGCTGGGTTGGGCTGATTGCTGTCCCAGGCAGGATCAACCGTGGCGGGTTTCTCGCTGATTGCAACCACACCATCAACAATGTCATCAATGTAGGTAAAGCTTCGTTTGTGGTGCCCATGGTTGAATACCCGAATGGGCTCATCAGCCAAAATGGCGCGCGTGAACAAGAAAAGCGCCATGTCTGGCCGTCCCCATGGCCCATAAACCGTGAAGAACCGAAGCCCAGTACATGGGATGTCATAGAGATGGGCATAAGAGTGCGCCATCATTTCATTGGCTTTTTTCGTTGCTGCATACAGCGTTAATGGGTGCTCTGTGCTCATGTCTTCTCTAAACGGCATGCAGGTGTTTGCGCCGTAAACAGAGCTGGTGGATGCATAGACCAAATGATCCACGGGGAAGTGACGCGCGCCCTCTAGGACATGCAAGAAGCCAGTCACGTTTGAGCTGGTATAGGCATGTGGATTGGTGGCAGCATAACGGACGCCTGCTTGTGCCGCCAAGTGAATGACGCGCCCAGGTCTGTGTTGCTCGAAGGCTGCTTCAACCGCGTCTTTGTCGCACAGATCAGCATGCAGATGTTGGTAGCTTTCTCTCTCAATGAGGTGTGATAGGCGATCTTTTTTTAAGTTGACGTCATAGTAATCATTGAGATTGTCCAGGCCGACCACTGTGTGCCCTTGATCAAGCAGTCGATGCGCGACATGGGAGCCAATGAAGCCTGCGGTGCCTGTTACCAAAATAGGGCGATGATGCGTGGCGGTCATCGGCTCAGTCCTGAGAAAAGCTTTGGATGAAACCAGAGAGCTCAGCCGTTTTTTGGCTTAACAGATCTGCATCTTTTCTTGTTTCCACATTCAAACGAATGACAGGCTCAGTGTTTGAGGCGCGCAAGTTAAACCGCCAACATTCAAACTCCAAGCTGATGCCGTCGGTTCGATCAATCTCTGGATTCAAATCTACATAGCGTTGTAAAACTTGATCAATCACTTGACCGGTGTCACCGACTTGGAAGTTGATCTCGCCGCTGCAGGGATAGGCATCAATGCGCTCATCGACCAATTCGGCCAGGCTTTTTCCAGATTCGGCGATGTTTTGGGCCAGCAGAAGCCATGGGATCATGCCGCTGTCACAATACGAGAAATCTCTAAAATAATGATGTGCGGACATCTCGCCTCCATAGAGCGCCTCTTCTTTTCTCATTCTCTCTTTGATGAAAGCATGCCCACTTTTGTTGATCAAAGGCTGCCCACCCGCTCGGCGCACTTCATCCAAGGTGTTCCAAGTTAGCCTTGGGTCCAGCACCACCTTTTCACCAGGAGACTGCTTTAACAGCTGAGCAGCAAAAAGACCCACCAAGTAATAGCCTTCTATGAACCGACCCGTGTGGTCAAAGAAAAAGCAGCGATCAAAGTCCCCGTCCCAAGCGACACCAAAGTCTGCCTCATGAGCGCGCACCGCGGTTGCTGTTTCCTCCCTGTTTTCTGGCAAGAGCGGATTGGGTACACCGTTGGGAAACGTGCCATCGGGTTCGTGGTTTAGACGAATCACCTCAAAAGGAAGGTGGCTGACCAGCGCATCAAAAAAAGGCCCCGCTGTTCCGTTGCCAGCATTCACGACCAGCTTAAGTGGTTTGAGTTTTTTAACATCAATCAAGTCCAACACTCGGTCAATATAACCCTCGGTGAAATCAGCCTTCGTGGCCTGTCCAGGCGTGGGGTTGGGGGCAGGCAGTGCCTCATCGGCGATCAATGCCTCGATCTCTTTTAGGCCCGTATCGGCACTGATTGGAATGGCTTTCTCACGAACCATTTTCATGCCGTTGTAGTCGGCTGGGTTGTGACTTGCGGTCACCATCACGCCACCACCCATGCCTTCTTGACTGGCCGCATGGTAAACAAGCTCTGTTCCACACAAACCAATATCAATCGTATCAATGCCTGCTGTGTTCAAGCCTTCGATTAGGGCATCCGCCAACGCGTCACTGGAGAGCCGCATATCACGACCGACAACCACAGGTCCTTGGGGTTGAATGACATGGGCATAGGCTTGCCCGATGGCAAGTGCCCGTTCGGCATTCAGCGCTTGGGGCACTTGACCGCGGATGTCGTAGGCTTTGAAAGGGGAGTGGGTTAATGTGGACATGCTGTTTCCATTCAGATGCGCAGTGGCTAGATTTTTCGGATGTATTCTTCAGGAACTTCAATGGTCCGCTCGGCTGAGAGCAATTTCAACAAGACAATCACTCGTTCTTCTTTTGTTCTGGCTTGAAACAGGGCACGGTATCCAGCGCATGGCCCATCCACAATCTCAATCGGCTCATTTTCTCGATAATCAATGGCGCCAGCCAAGTCGATGATGTCTGACTCAGAACAGCGTATGCGGAGTGATTCAATGACAGGGTCAGGGACAATCGGTACGTCTTGGCCAACTTTGACTAAGCCTACTGCGCCATAAGTGGATCGAATGGGGGACCAATCTTCCCCTGTCCGACCCAGACGCACAAAAATGTAGCGGGGGAATAAAGACTCAACAACCGTGTGTCTGCGGCCGCGGACCACTCGGCGATTTCGAGTTTTCGGCCGAAATACTTCAAACCCTTGATTTAAAAGGTTTTCCTCGGCTCGAGCATCCTGCTGCGGCTTACAAAAGACCGCATGCCAGAAACGCTCAGCCTCATTACTTGGTTCCATCGTTGGCTCAACTGCCATCATATCGGACACAAAACCCCTATTTCGTCATTGCTTGATTGGCCCCAACGGCCACCACACGCTTGATTGTAAACCATCGCCCTCGGGGCGGGTTGTTGATACACTCTAGACAGGCAGCCGATCTGATGACTCAGTCTTTGAAGGAGGGCCATTGCCATGATCCATCAAGCCATTGAGCGCTTGCACCAAACTCTGTTTCGGACCTATCCGTTTGTTTCGACCTCGGGTAGCCAGGGCATCTACACCGACAAAAAGCGCCTCTGGTGGCTGGCATCGGTTGTTTATCCATTGTTTCCACTTTATGCCATCGCTTTATACTGGCTCACTGGGATGGAATGGACGCTGGTGATTCCGATGGTGTTGAGCTACTTTGGCGTGCCGTTGCTGGACTATGTTTTGGGTGAGGACCCCTCCAATCCTCCCGAAGAAGCGGTCGGGGAGCTGGACAATGATCTGTACTACCGTGTCCTGACTTGGCTCACCGTGCCCCTTCACTACGTGGCCCTCATTGGTGCGGTGGTCTTTGCCATGATGGCCGAGCTGAGTCCCGTGGGGTGGGTGATTTTGGCGATCACCGCAGGTCTGGCTGGAGGGGTGGCGGTCAATACAGCCCATGAGATGGGCCACAAGCGCGCTACCATAGACCAATGGCTGGCCAAATTTGCACTTGCTGTGCCCTTTTATGGTCATTTTTCGGTGGAACACAACTTTGGGCACCACAAGCACGTGGCCACACCCGACGACCCAGCTTCAGCGCGGATGGGCGAGTCCATTTACCGATTTGCACTTCGTGAGATGCCTGGCGGTCTGGTTCGCGCCTGGGGCATTGAGAAAAACCGCCTAGCACGCCGAGGCCGATCATTTTGGAGCCCCCACAATGAGATCTTGCAAAGCTATGCCATCAGCCTCTTGCTCCAGGGCAGCCTGGTCGCGTTGTTTGGCTGGCCCGCGCTATTGTTTTTACTGATCCACAATTTGGTGGCTTGGTTCCAGCTCACCAGTGCCAACTACATTGAGCACTATGGCCTGCTCAGGTCCAAGCGAGCCAATGGAGACTACGAGCGGTGCCAGCCGCATCACTCCTGGAACAGCAACCACATTTGCTCCAATTTGCTGTTGTTTCACTTGGAGCGCCACTCCGACCACCACGCCAACCCACAGCGGCGCTATCAGTCTCTGCGGGATTTTGAGGACGTGCCACGGCTCCCCAGTGGCTATTTTGGGATGTATCTCCTAGCCTATATACCGCCTTTATGGTTCAAAGTCATGGACAAAAGACTGTTGGCGTTGCCGCATATTCAAGGGGATTTGAGTCGAGTCAATCGGGGCCCTAAACCCCTCTGAGGGGCCCTTTTGGGCGGGGTCGGTGATACCATAAGGTCTTCACTCATTCCACCGGCAGGGTTGATCTCAGACATGTTTGATAAGAGCTACACCTTGAAAGACTTTGATGAAGAACTGTTGGCCTCCATTGTCTCTGAGCAAAGGCGCCAAGAAGACCACATCGAATTGATCGCCTCTGAAAACTATGCCAGCCCCAGGGTGATGGCCGTTCAGGGCTCTGTCTTGACCAACAAATATGCTGAAGGCTATCCTGGCCGACGCTATTACGGCGGCTGTGAGCATGTGGATGTCGCAGAAAATTTGGCGATTGAGCGCCTGAAAACCCTTTTTGGAGCCGATTATGCCAATGTTCAGCCGCACTCTGGCTCTCAGGCCAACCAAGCCGTGTTTCTGGCATTGCTAGAAGCCGGGGACACCATTTTGGGCATGGACCTATCCGAGGGTGGCCACTTGACCCATGGGGCCAAGGTCAATTTTTCTGGTCGCTTATTTAATGCGGTGCATTATGGCCTCGATCACGCCACGGGTGAAATCGATTACGAGCAAATGGCCGAGCTGGCCAGAACGCATCAACCCAAGCTGATTATTGGCGGTTTTTCTGCTTACTCGCGGGTGGTGGATTGGGCGCGCATGCGCGCCATTGCCGATGAAGTTGGCGCGTGGTTCTTGGTGGACATGGCGCATATCGCCGGTCTGGTTGCGGCGGGCGTTTATCCAAGCCCTGTGGCGCATGCCCATGTGGTCACATCAACCACGCATAAAACCCTTCGCGGGCCGCGTGGGGGCATCATTTTATCCAAAGGGCTCGATGAGTCAATCACCAAGAAATTTAACTCATTGGTATTCCCGGGTTGCCAAGGTGGCCCTTTGATGCATGTCATCGCAGCCAAAGCTGTGGCTTTCAAAGAAGCCCTAGAGCCCGCTTTCAAGGTCTATCAACAGCAAGTCATCGACAATGCTCGGGCCATGGTGAGTGTGTTCATGGAGCGTGGCTATAAAGTGGTCTCCGGTGGCACGGACAATCACTTGTTTTTGGTGGATTTGATTGACAAAGACCTCACCGGCAAAGAAGTTGAGGAAGCCTTGGGTGAGGCGCACATCACCGCCAATAAAAACACCGTTCCAGGTGAGCCCAGATCGCCATTTGTCACATCGGGCTTGCGCATTGGCACACCGGCCATCACCACCAGAGGCTTTGGGGTCGAAGAAAGCACCATCTTGGCCTCTTTGATGTGTGACTTGATCGACCATCTCGGTGATGTGGATGTCCACAACCGCGTGAAACAAGGTGCGATTGATTTGTGCCAGCGTTTTCCGGTCTACCAAGATCACCAATTCTAATTAGGATTGCCGATGTGGTGCCCGTTTTGTAATCATGTGGACACCCGTGTGGTTGATAGCCGCTTAGCAACAGACGGTTTCCAAATTCGCAGAAGGCGTGAGTGCGAGAACTGTGGCGCCCGATTCAATACTTATGAAACACCTGCCCTAAAAGCACCCAATGTCATCAAAGCCGATGGCACGCGTGAGCTGTTTGATGAAGAAAAGCTCAGAAGAGGTATTCAGAAAGCACTCGAGAAGCGGCCTGTTGAGACCCAAGCGGTGGAGCACTCACTGCGAGCTTTGGTTCGAAGAATTCGGACCCTGGAAGAACCAGAGGTCTCTTCACAGCAACTCGGCGCATGGGTGGCTGAAGAGTTGTCGCGATTAGACCAAGTTGCGTATGTCAGGTTTGCCTCGGTCTATCGCCGCTTTGAAGACGTGCAAGCCTTCCGTGAGGAAATTGAACGCCTGGAAAAAAACAAACCCGGCGCACTCGATGCCCGACAGTTTTCATTACTCAGGGAGATGAGTGATGATGCGCCAAATGCAAACCTCAATGGCGATCTCAATTCCGACCTCAAGTCCAAGTCAAAAACCAAACCCAAACCCCAGCAATGACTGACACATCCAAGCAAGAGGCAGACAGGGCGTGGATGGATCAAGCATTGGCTTTGGCCAGGTGTGGTGCATTCTCCACCAGCCCCAACCCACGTGTGGGCTGTGTTTTGGTCAAAGACGGCGTTTTGATCGGTTCGGGGTGGCACCAGCAAGCAGGCGGCGACCACGCCGAAGTCATGGCGCTAAAAGAAGCTGGCCCACAGGCTAGAGACGCCACGGCCTATATCACCCTAGAGCCGTGTAATCATCATGGCAGAACACCGCCTTGCAGTGAAGCATTGATCAAAGCCGGTATCGCTAGAGCGGTGGTCGCCATTGAAGACCCAGACCCTCGAACAGCCGGCATGGGCATTGCGCGTCTAAGGAAAGCCCAAATTGATGTTTGCGTGGGCGTCGGCCGAGAGAGCGCTCACGAGCTCAACATTGGTTTCATGCATCGCCACCGTACCGGCCGCCCTTGGCTTCGATTGAAGCTGGCGGCCAGCCTAGATGGACGTGCCACAGGCCCTGATGGATACTCTCAGTGGATTACTTCAGAGCAATCACGTGCCGATGCACATGCATGGCGCGCCAGAGCCTGTGCGGTGTTGACGGGCATCAACACCATTTTGGCCGATGATCCGCAGTTGAATGCTCGATTGGCCAATACCAGTCAACCTATTATGCAGCCCATCCGAGTGATTTTGGACTCACATGGCAGGGTGCCCGAACATGCGAAAATATTCCAGTCAAATGGGCCGATCTGGGTGGTCAGCACCGTCGAAATGCCGAGTTGGTTCGCTGCGCTGTCATCAGAGCAGGTGCAATGGCATCAACTCGATGCCGATGATCAAGGCCAGGTGGATCTCGGTGTGCTGGTGGCCTGGCTCGGTGATCGAGAGATCAATGAAGTTCATGTCGAGGCAGGGCCAATTTTATCTGGTGCACTCTTTGAAAATGGGTGGATTGATGAAGTGTTGGTCTATCAAGCGCCGGTCTTTTTGGGCGATGGCAAGCCCATGATGGCATTACCAAAGATCAAACAGTTCGATCAGCAAAAGCGCATGAAGTGTGTGAATGTAAAACAAATTGGGCCGGATCAATGCCTGCGGTTGCGTTGGCCAAGCCAACCTGAGCCTGAGACAACTTAAAAGACAAGGACAAACAGACTCTCATCATGTTCACCGGATTAATTCAAGGTTTGGGCGTCATCCAAGCAATCGAGACTCAAGGCGATGGGGCGCGCTTCCGCATCGACTGCCCAGAGTTGATACCCGCCAACTGGGATCTCGGCGCAAGCATTGCCGTTGCAGGGTGTTGTTTGACTGCACTCGACATTGATGCCACTGGGTTTAGTGCCGATTTGTCGGGTGAGAGTTTGGCGAAAACGACTCATGGCAGTCGGCGTATCGGCGATGCCCTAAACTTAGAGCCGGCCTTGAGAGTGGGCGATCATTTGGGCGGACATTACGTCACGGGCCATGTAGATGGTGTCGCCCAAGTGTTGGCCATTCAAAGCTTAGATGCGGGCAACCATCGACTTGAGATTCAGGTGCCCAAAGGTTTTGAGAGGTTTGTGGCGCCAAAGGGCTCGGTCACACTCGATGGGGTCAGCTTGACGATCAATGATGTTGAAGATCAGTCCGATCAGGTTGCTGATCAAGGCACCTATTTTTCAGTCAACATCATTCCGCACACGTGGGCCGTGACGACCTTGGGTTCTTTAAAAGTTGGTGATGGACTCAACTTTGAAATCGATTTACTGGCACGGTATTTAGACCGTCTCCAAGCATTTTCTGAATTAAAGCGAGCAAGCAATGAAGTTTGATTCGATTGAAGCCATTTTAGAAGACATCCGGGCAGGAAAGATGGTGGTGATGCTCGATGATGAGGATCGCGAGAATGAAGGCGATCTGATCATGGCGGCGAGCTTGGTAAAGCCCGAAGATATTAATTTTATGGCGCGCTATGGTCGCGGGTTGATTTGTTTGTCGTTGATGCGCGAGCGATGCAAACAATTGGGTCTTGAGTTGATGGTGCGCGATACCGATCGTCATCATCAAACCAACTTCACCGTCTCAATCGAGGCAGCCGAAGGAGTGACCACAGGCATATCGGCCTACGACCGCGCGCACACGATTCGAACGGCTGTGGCACCGAGTGCCAGTGCCGAAGACTTAAACCATCCAGGCCATGTGTTTCCACTGATGGCCCAACCCGGTGGTGTGTTGGCTCGAGCGGGTCACACGGAGGCAAGCATGGATTTGGCGTTGCTTGCGGGCTTAGAACCTGCTGGCGTGTTGGTCGAAATTTTAAATGACGACGGCACCATGGCGCGTCGCCCTGAGCTTGAGGAGTTTGTTAAAGAACACGATCTGAAAATGGGCACGGTCGCGGACTTGATTCGTTATAGGCTGGCTCATGAGGCCAATGTTGAGTGTGTCCATCATCAGTCTGTAAATACCGCGCATGGGCCTTTCGAATTGCGTGTGTTTAAAGACCGCATTCACCACAAACTCCACTGGGCATTGCTCAAAGGCGAGATCGGGGGTGATGAGCCATGTCCTGTACGAGTGCATGTGCCTGAGCTTTTGGGAGATGTCATGACGGTCAGTGATCCTGCATTTGGTATGCCTTTGGGGCCTGTGTTAGAAGACATCCACCGCAGAGGGCGAGGACTCGCCTTGATTCTAGGCTATGATGAGGATGATCAATCGCGGATGGATACGCTGATGCAGACCCAAGCTGGTGTGGTTGAGTCCCAAGGCATTGAAGACAGCTCTCACGAACTACGGAGCTATGGCATTGCCGCACAAATCATCGCTGAGCTGGGAATCTCGCGTATGGCGGTCTATGGTGCGCCAAAACGCCTCAGCGCCCTAGATGGCTTTGGTTTGGAGATCACGGAGTACATCGTGCCAGAGGGTGGTCGCCATTGAGTGGTTCATTGAAGCAGTGGTGGCCTGAGCGTCAATAAAAAGGTGAATTGTTTATGAGTGCTTCACAATTTAGCCCGGCTGTTCCTGAGCGGATTGCCATTGTCGTTGCAAGGTTCAATGCTCAAGTCACTGAGTGGCTGCGACAGGGTGCCCATCAGGCGCTACTGGAACTGGGTATGGAGGCAGACCAAATCGATACCCTGCATGTGCCAGGTGCCTGGGAGCTGCCTTTGGCGTGTCACCAGCTGGCGATGGCCGGTCGTCATCAAGGCATCATTGCATTGGGTGCTGTCATTCGAGGTGAAACCGCGCATTTTGACTTTATCTCCCAAGAATGTGCGAGAGGTCTTGGACAGGTAGCGCTAGAGACCGGTGTGCCAGTTGGCTTTGGTGTTCTGACCACCGAGAATGCAGAGCAGGCTTTTGAGCGGGCAGATCCCGCGCGCAAGGACAAAGGCCGAGAAGTCGCTGAGGCCGTTGTTGAGATGGTCACCTTAAGTCAAACGCAACCGGTATGGTCAGGTCCTGATGAGTTTTGATAATCCATTCGAGCCTCGCCGTCGCGCGCGCCGTCGTGCGTTGCAAGCGCTCTATCAGTGGCAATTGAACAATGACTCATCGGCAGCGATCATTGCTCAGTTTTCTGAGGAGCAGAATTTTGAAGGGGTAGATCTTGAATACTTTAAGACCTTGGTTCGAGAGGTGGTGTCGCACCAAGAAGCCATCGATGCGCTCATTGCGCCGGCTTTGGAGCGGGTGGATGCAAGTCTTGACCAAATGGAGCGTGCGGTGTTGCGGATTGGCGTCAATGAACTGCTGCACCACCCAGAGATTCCCTATCGGGTGGTCATTGATGAGGCGATTGAACTGAGCCACCGCTTTGGTTCTGAAAATGCACACACTTTTATCAATGGCGTGATGGACCGTTTGGCCAACCAACTTAGGGCCACCGAAATTGCGCACTCATGAAGTCCAGATCGGCCTGCACTGAATTTGAATTGATTCGTGCGATTGCTCGCCATGTCCAACCCCAAGCCCAGGTGCCTGTTGGAATTGGTGATGATGGGGCAGTCATTGCACCCACCACCGACCGACATTTGGTGATGACCACTGACTCCTTGGTTTTGGATCGCCACTTTACCTCTGATTGGACCGCTCAAGACGTTGGTTATCTTGCCATGGCCGTTAATCTCAGTGATCTCGCGGCGATGGGGGCCAAGCCACGTTGGGCCTTGTTGAACATGACATTGCCAAAAGACAGTCCCTATGCCAGCCAAGACTGGTTAGATGATTTTATGGATGGGTTTCTCTCCGTGCACAATGGGCTTGTCTTAGTCGGCGGCAATCTCTCCGAAGGCCCACTGAACATTGGTGTGATGCTGATCGGTGAGGTGATGCCCGATCAAGCCGTGACACGTGCGGGCATGAGCGTTGGGGATGTGCTCGTGGTCACAGGGACCTTGGGTGATGCCGCAACCGCCTTACGCCACCCACGTTTAGACACAGCCGAAGCAAAGGCGTTACAAAAGCGCCTGCACCGCCCGACGCCACGTCTTTTGGCTGGTGAGATAGCGGCGGGACATGTGAATGCCATGATTGATATCTCAGATGGCTTGTTGGCCGATTTGGGGCATCTCTTGGATGCATCTTGTCCAAACCATGCCAATCAGTCATTTGGGGCCCGGATTGCACTTAAAGATCTGCCCAGATCAGAAGCGCTGCAGGCGATGGGTTTGGCGCAGGCGGATGAGTGGAACTTGCAGTTAAGCGGTGGCAATGACTATGAGCTTTTGATGAGTGTTGCGCCATCGAAGCTGGCGGCACTTCTTGATGATTTGCGCGCAGCTGGAACTCAGGCCACCGTGATTGGTGAAGTGACCAGTGGTGGTGAGGTGATGCCCATTGATGAGAGTGGAAACCCATTTGTGCCCGTTAAACAAGGGTGGGATCATTTTGGGGATGAAGGCCATGAATGATGCGAATGACAAAAAAAACCTATCCAAGATCACTTTTGGATCAGTGAGTGGCTTTCTAGCCATGGGAATGGGTAGTGGTCTCAGTCCAAAGGCGCCAGGGACGGCAGGGAGCGTGGCGGCGCTTCTTTTGATGTATCCAATGGCCTTCTTACCCTTTGGCTGGCAATTGTTTGGGCTTGTGATTGCTTTTTTGACGGGTGTGTCTGTATGCGCGCACGCGGCCAAGGCGATCGGCACCCATGATCATGGGGCCATCGTTTGGGATGAGTGGGTTGGGTTATGGGCGATCTTGGTGCTCTTGCCTTTTAGTGTGGATGCCTGGTTGTTGGCGTTTTTATTGTTTCGTTTCTTTGATATTGCAAAGCCCTGGCCAATCGGCTGGTTGGATCGGCATCTGCATGGGGGGTTGGGCATCATGGCAGATGATATATTGGCCGCGGTTTTTGCGATCTTGGCTTTGCTGATGATTGGGCAATGGTGGCCCATTGAGTTTGTCTGGCACTGAAACAATGGGTCTATTCTATGAAGTGGCTTCTTCCATCCACTCAAACAAGACCACAACTTGCTCAACGCCACTGACGTGCCGAACCTGTTCGACAACGCGCTTGCCCTCAGCCTCAGTGACCAACCCTTGCAAATAAACATTGCCCCGCGCCGTGGTGATTTTGACTCTAGAGGCGTCAAAGCGCTCCAAGTCTTTGATATCGGCCACAGCGGCCTTTGCTTGGATTGATAGCAGACGATCTCTGCTGGCCTGGGTCAGGCTGGCCTGTGGTTGGGGCGCGAGTTCATTGAATAGCTTCTGTAAGCCTTCCAGACCACTGACGAGCCCGGTGGCTTTTTCAACTTGATCTTCCGAGACTACTTCGCCCGCCAGTAAGACCCAGCCATTGAAAACGCTTATTTTGATGCGACTTTCGTTGCCGAAGGCATCATTGGCGTAAAGTGCATCGCGCACGGCGATATTCAGTAATCGATCCTCTACAACTGTTTCAACAGAGCGACGATCATGTACGGCAGAGGCGGTGACCACAACGGCACCTACGGCAACCAACGCGCAGGCGTTCAGTGTCAGTAGCATCACTATCGCTGCAGCCATTCGGGAGAGGGCGAATCGTTGGTACGCGTCTACTAATGAAATCACAATGAAGTTCCTCACTCTAAATGGGTGTCTTATTGATGATCAGCTTCAAGAAAAGATAGCATCAATTGTTATTGTCTTGGCTGTGTTTTGCTTTGGCCGTCCTCAATATGCACCCAAGTTAGCTCACGCTCTACCTCGCCCGAAGTAGATACAGAGAGGGTGCCAGTCATGCCAAACAATTGCGCATCAGGATCTTGCCGTAACACGCCAATCCACTGCATCACAGCCATTAAATCGCGACCCATCGCATAAAGATGGGATAAGGCTGGTGTATTTAATTGCTGGTGGCGCGCCTGGGCACTGGAACGCTCTTTGCCCTGGGCGGTGGTGTCGATAAACCATGGTGGCATCGGCAGATAAAGTCCTTCTAAATCCACATCGCGTCGATTATCCACAGAGCCGTCGACGGCATGCGCTGTTGCGATCACGGGGAGATCTTCTGCCCTAAAAAATTGTAACTGAGGCCTTATTTGGCGCGCATCGGCTGCACGTGATGCCAAGAAAATCATGTCAATGTCAGTTCGTCTCTCGGGTTGAGACTGGAGCGGTTCGGCTAAGAGGTTTTCCAAGGCATCAATCCGTCTTTTTGAGTCGTTGAGTCCCAAGACCGATTCCAACAAATCAGAATGATCGACCACCATCGGGTTATAGGCGGCCTGTTCAATCACCTGCCCACCCAGCGCTTTGAATTGGCCAACAAAGGTCTTACCCATTCGCTGGCCCCAAGCTGTGTCCTGTTCCAAGACCAAAGCATGGGCAAGGCCCAACTGACGCGCATAAATGGCAGCTTGTCTCGCATCATCCTCTGGGCTTAGGGCAAATGCCAAGCGTTGCGACCCGAGCGCTCTTCGAAGCCCCTCGGGCCTTGGTACATTGAGAAACAAAGTTGGCATCATCCAGCGCGCTGAGCGGTCTTTTAAGATTCGTTCTACCTGTGACCGGGGCAAGGGTCCAACCAGCCATTCAACGCCGTCGTTCCGGGCCAGTTGAGGGATTCTAGAGAGGCTTTGTGGCTGATCATCATCCACATAGTAGAAAAACAGCTCGGGCCTATGCTCAATATCCAGCGCCAACCAAGCGTCCAAAATTCCATCCTTGATGGCATCACCTGGCGTTGAGAGCACAGACTCACCGGGCAACACAATACCAATCTTTTGCGGGCCATGGATTCTCATGCGCCAATCATTGACCCAAGACACTGCTTCAGATGCCATCTCCTCACTCGGGAGTCGGCCTTGATAGGCGCCTGCCCAGCGCGCAAGCTCAGCATCAAGCCTCACTGGATTAAGCCGATGGCTTTGGACCATCAGCGCCAATTCCAACCAAGGCCTCAATAGCGAATCATTGCGGTGCGTTTGCAGCTGCCAGCGGATCTCATTGATGCGATACCCAGCCAAATCAGACAACCAGGATTGAGTCGATTCTCTATCCGCTCTGAGGCTGGCACGGAGCGCTCGAATGGCACTGTCTGCCCGTTCCTCAGACGTTTCGGCCAAACGACGCTCAGACCTTATTTCGACGCCACCATAGCCTTCGAGTGCAGCTGGCCCGGTTCGCACAAATTCATTGCTCGGTGCACAGGCTGCCAAGACCGCCAGTGCAAAGAGCCCAGAAATCACACGGATTGGCATCAGGGAGAGTGGGTGCGTCATGCCTTGATGATAAACCATAAAAACCCCTCGATTGGTTGCCGTATTACAATGCAACGATGAAAGGCAAACAAGCGCACGCAGGCAATCAGGAAACGGCCAGCACAGTCGGCTCGGCAGGCACGCTGTGGGTGGTGGCGACACCGCTGGGTCATCTCGATGATTTGAGTCCGCGCGCGCAATCGGTCTTAAAAAACGCACCCGTTGTGGCTGCCGAAGATACCCGCATTAGCCGCCGTTTGGTGGGCAATACCAAAGGCCAGCGTTGGATCAGTCTCAATGAGCACACGGAAAAAGGTTTGATTGAGGGCATGATGGAAAGCCTGCTCGGCGGACAAGATATTGCCTTGGTCAGTGATGCCGGCACACCGTTGATCTCAGATCCTGGGTTTCGTTTGGTCAGTGCGGCGCATGAAAAAGGCATCACGGTCAGCCCAGTGCCAGGCCCATGCGCTGCCATTGCCGCGCTCTCGGTGGCGGGTCTGGCCAGTGATCGATTCCATTTCGAGGGCTTTTTACCGCCGAAGTCCAGCGCCCGCCAAGCGAGGCTTCGACATTTGGCGTCCATCGAATCCACTTTAATTTTCTATGTCCCAGCCAGAGACCTCATCAAAGTGTTAGCAGACATGAGCGAAACCTTGGGGTCTGAGCGATTGGTCACGCTGGCACGGGAGTTGACCAAGCAGTTTGAAACCGTTCGTCGCGATGGTGTGGGCGCATTGAAGGCATGGATTGAGGCGGATCCAGACCAATGCCGTGGTGAGGCGGTTTTGGTGGTCGAGGGTGCCAGCGATCCACAGCCAATCATTTCACCAGGGGTCTTGGCCGATGCTCTACGAGAATCCTTGCCCCCATCACAGGCAGCACGCCTATTGGGGCGCGTGAGTGGTTTGTCGCGGCAACAAGCGTGGCGTTGGATCCATGGCGACGAGACAGCGCCCACCGATGAGCGCGTCGATGATGAACAAACCCCTGGATCAGGCATCAATCCAGCCGATAAAGCCGATGGGGGCGGTTATTAGATGATCTGGTTGGGACTGGTGGCTGTGCTGGCTTTGGTGGTGTTTTTGCCCCAGTGGTGGGTCAAGCGTGTGCTCAAACGCTATGCGACACCCGCCGATCGCTACCCGGGAACAGGTGGTGAATTGGCGCGGCACCTTCTGAATCAACTCGGCCTTGAAGCGGTGTCAGTGGAACGATTGGATGATAAAGCAGCCAACGCGGGGGATCATTATGATCCCAGCGCACGGGTGATTCGGTTAAGTCCCAGCCATTTCGATGGCGCTTCTTTAACAGCGGTGACCGTGGCGGCCCATGAAGTCGGACATGCCATCCAGCATGCCGATGGTTACCAGCCACTGTTGTGGCGTACCCAGTTGGTCACTTGGATGCAAAAATTACAAAAGTTTGGGCTGGTCCTCATTGCCTTGATGCCTATTTTTCTGATTGCGCTTCGTCTCCCACGAGCGGGGCTTATTTTGCTGGTCATTGGGCTGGCCTCCTTGGCCTCTGGGGTGGTGGTGCATTTGATGACCTTGCCCACAGAACTCGATGCCAGCTTTCGGCGTGCTTTGCCGTTGTTAAAGAAAGGCAGATACCTCAAGCCTGAAGACGAGCCGCACGCAAGGAAAATTTTGACGGCGGCCTCAATGACTTATGTGGCAGCCTCCTTGTTGGGTTTGGTGAACTTTTGGTGGTGGCTTCGCGTGTTGCGATTGCCTTAGATTGGAATGCATTTAATGTGAGTATTTATCAGCGTTTGGTCTTGCCCTATTTGGATGCACGTCGCTTCTATGGTGCGAATGATGCTACGTTTTGTCGGCATGCTTGGGCATTCCCCATGGCCAAAGAACTCGCGCATAGAGACCAAGTAGAAGCAGCGTCATTGGGCCATGTCCCCGATGCCGATTGGGCGAAGCGGCACGTGTTGTCTGCGGCACTCGACCGCTGTGACGGTTGGCGCTTGGTGGGCGATCGGGCCAATCAGTTGATTGATGAGTTGGACGTTGTCGGGCAGTGGCCAGACCAACCTTTTCTCGCACTGGGAACCCATTGGGGCGCTGGGCTCCCGACCTTAGCGCATTTGAAA
>CBFHIS010000012.1:35433-38697 GCA_965655975.1 Wenzhouxiangella sp. | reverse complement strand
TGGACCAATGGCTCGGCACAGCCTTGGCCGGTGGCCTATTGGCTTTGTTATTGGCGTATCTGATTCGGTTTTTGCGCGTGGCTTGGGGGCCATTGGAAAGTGTGGCGGGTCGGATTCGGCCAGAGTACACCGAAGTGGCGCGCAGCCTGGGCGTGGCTAGGTGGTACACGATCTTGCGGGTCAATGTGCCATTGTTGTGGCCTGGCCTAGTGACAGCGTTTTTATTGGCCGTGGTTGAGATTGCCAAGGAGATGCCCGCCACGCTGATGTTGCGTCCCTTTGGTTGGGATACACTGGCCGTTCGGATTTATGAGCTCACCGCCGAAGGGCAGTGGGAAATGGCTGCTTTGCCAGCTTTGGTGTTGGTGATGATTGGTGCATTGCCCGTCATTTTCTTGATCCGCCGAGCGTCGAGCTTGGTTGGTAACAATCAATAGGTTTTAAATAAAATGGAATTGAAAACCCCTTTACATGATGCGCATGTTGCCTCGGGTGGCCAGATGGTCTCGTTTGCTGGCTGGTCCATGCCGATTCACTATGGTTCACAAATCAAAGAACACCAAGCGGTTCGAGAAAATGCTGGTGTGTTTGATGTCTCCCACATGACCGTGGTTGATATTCAAGGCCCCGACGCCCAAGCGTATCTGAGGCATTTATTGGCCAATGATGTGGCCAAGCTGGTGCACTCAGGGCAAGCGCTGTATGGCTGCATGCTCAATGAGGCAGGGGGCATCATTGATGACCTAATCACTTATCTGATCGAAGAGACGTTTTATCGAACCGTGGTCAATGCCGCCACACGTGAGGTGGACTTGGCTTGGATGCGAGAGAAGGCAACCTCTTTTAATGTTGAGATCATTGAGCGGGATGATTTGGCGATGTTGGCGATTCAGGGCCCAAGCGCTCGGCAACAGGTGATCGATGTGCTGGGCCAGCCCCAGTTGGCTGAGATCAAACCCTTTTCTTCCATGCCTTATGGGGATTGGTTTGTCGCGCGCACGGGCTATACCGGCGAAGATGGTTTTGAGATTTTGTTGCCAGAATCAGACGCGGTGGCTTTCTGGGATGGCTTGCTGGCAGCCGGTGTGGTCCCCTGTGGTTTGGGCGCCAGAGACAGCCTTCGTTTGGAAGGGGGCTTAAATCTCTATGGCCAAGACATGACAACCGACACCACCCCCTATGAATCCAATTTGGGCTGGACTGTGGCCATGAATACCGATGAGCGCGAGTTTATTGGGGCGCGTGCACTCGAGGCACAAACAAAAGCAGGCCCCACGATGCAGTTGGTGGGGTTGGTTTTAGAGAAAGGCGCCATTCCAAGGACGGGCAGTGAAGTGGTGACAGATTCTGGTCAGGGTGTGATCACCAGTGGCTCTTTTGGACCCACCATTGATCGACCCATTGCTTTTGCTCGGATCCCTGCTGGTGTGCATTCCCAAGTGGAGGTCTTGGTTCGGGGCAGGCCGTTGAAAGCTCGGGTGGTGAAGCCACCGTTTGTTCGAAATGGCCAGATCAAAATTGATCTCTAGTCAGTGATTGAATCAATCACCGCGCGGTTCAAATCGATTGGCCGCGCGGTTTTTTTGTACCGCTTCAGGGTGCCAAATCTTTCCATTCATGGCAATCCACACACCCGGTGACAAGACTTGTACCGCACCGACGGCGCATCCAATATTAAATACCGCATCAGAATCAATAAAACGCGCGGGGTTGAGTGCGCCGGTCATCACCATCACCCGATCGTCTAGGTCGGCCAAGACCTTTGCGGTGGCCACCATGGAATCGGTGCCGTGGGTGATGAGAATGTGTCTGGCATCGGAGGCAACAATGGCTTGACGAATCTCTTGTCGGTCTTGGTCTTCCATGTGCAGCGAGTCTTTGCGCATCAGCGCCTGAATCTCCCACTCGAACGCGACATTCATGGCACGCAGGATGCGTCCAATCTCTGGCTCACCAATTTGGTAGTCGGATTGATCGTCGTAATAAATCTTGTCGATCGTGCCACCGGTGGTCAATATGAGCAGTTTTTCCACAATCTGGATCCTAGTTTGTCGTGCTTGCGAGCCAGTGTCTTGGCCGCTGGTTGGTGTGTCTTAAAATGCGTTCTGCGAGGTAGAGTAGTATAACGGCATGAGCCCAGCGAGCAGCGCCATCACCAGACTAATCAACCGAGCGATTGTGGTTGCTTTGCTGAGCGCCATGGCCTCCGTGGCGCTCGCGCAAAGTCCCTCTTTGCGGGATATCACAGCGCTCCATTGGTTACCGCAAACAGCCGGCCTGGCCCGCGCTCATTCAGTGGCTGCGGCTGTTGTGTTGAATGATTCAGCCATCGGGTCGCAAAGCTTTGAGCAGCGTTGGCAAGCCCAACGTGATCTTCTAGGCCCGGTCAGCGCCCAGCCATGGGTCAGCAGCCACTTGGCCGATGGCCGTTGGGGCTATTGGGTGGTCGCTACGCAGACCAATGATGGGTTTGAACAGCCAATCTCAGTGGAGCCCAAGCGTTTGACTTGGGGCAATATCTCATCGCGTGATCTGGTCTTGAAATGGCCGCTGTGGCAGGCGGTTGTCGCCAGAGAGGCGCCATTGATCTGGCGTCAAAGAGACGATCTCGAGGCCTACTTCGGGCCTTTGTTGGCACTGTTTGCAGAGGCCGATGAGGCCGATCAGGCCCACGCACGCGCTCAGGCAAGACGGGTTGAGCGGATGCTCAATGCCCGAGCCGAGGCCACCCGCCAAACCATTCAAGGTTCTTTGTTGTTGGCAGAGGCTCAGTTTCAATGGGCCCGTGGGCAGCATTTAGAAAGTGCGTGGTTGCTTTTGGAGGGCTTGATGTGGGTGGCCGACCGAGCAGATGAACAAAATGCTCGGTTTTATTCGAACTGGCTTTCATCGCTGCCAGAAGAGTCGATTCGCGTACTCAGAGGCACGGACATCAACTTCCCAGTGATCATGGCGTTGCTCATCGACAGCGCGAGCCATTTGAGTGCCAGTCCGCCTGCGCGTGATGCGGCTAAACAAAAACTCGCTTCTGCCTACGCGCAATTGGCTTTGTTTGTCTCCAGTCCAGCCAGTTACCTAGATCAACCCGTTCGAGATCAAATGCGGCGCCTGCAGGCCGATTGTTGGTCTGCTATGGATGTGGCGGGCGATGATCTGGATCAAGACAATTCGTTGAATTGTTTGAGCTTGATCAGCGAGACATTGATGAATGATTTGGCCACTGAAGAGTTGGTTGGCGCAACAGGCCCATTGTCCGCTGAATTC
>CBFHIS010000012.1:3468-35335 GCA_965655975.1 Wenzhouxiangella sp. | reverse complement strand
CTTAGCCCGGGAGTTGGGTTTGGTGAGTTGGCAGCGGGCCCGTTACCTCGACAGTTACATCAATTGGACCCTTGGGGGGCAGTGCCCCGCACCTGCTTGGGTCAATGCTTTGGAATGGAATTTGGGTAGCCATTGGCTGCTGGAGATCGCCAGCGATGCGCCTGTTGAAGCACCTCTATCGGACATTGAGGTTTGGCAACCTTTGGTGGCAAAGGCCCAAGACTTGACCCAAGCCAATCGACAGTGGCTGGATTGTGTCACTGGGCTGGGTGGCGAGCGACAAGACCTCATCTCACGGTTAATGAAGATCCAGTCTGAGGAGCTCATCCGTCTCGAGGGACACATACAACAAGCCAGCGAACGTTTTTATTCGGATGTCACGCGTCAAGGTGCCGATATTGATTTAGATGAGCCACTGCCCGCCAGCACCGCGTATCGAGATGAGATCTTACGGGTGATGCCTTGCAATACCTCAAAAACCTGCGGCTCTCGCGTAGAGCTTCCCGTAGATGATGCGCTATTGGCTTTGGTTCCCAATGGTTATTGGCTTGCAGACCAGTTGCGCTTGGGTGAGGTGAGCTTTTGTTATGACGAGCTACGCTGGGTTGATCGCGCACAATCGCCCGCACGCCACAATCACTCTGGGGTGGCCAATTACACGGGGCGCTTGAGCCTCGATCTTAAGGCACACTTTGATTCGGCAGAGGGTGAGCAGGAACTGATTTTGGCAAGGCGCTTGGTCTCGGAGGATCGAAGGAATTATTTTTTCGGGCCGGCAGATGCCGAGTATTTGGCCATTGATTGCCCGCATGGGCTGGAGGGTCAGCCGATCCGCAGTGCGTTGAGCACCACAGCCTTGGGCATGGTGCCCGAGCGGCTGACTTATTTCACCAGTGTGCCGACCTCAACAACAGCCCACTTATTGAGCCAGTGGCCCATGTGGCGAGAACGCTTGAGTGATCCCATTGATGGCGAAGACAACATCAAGGTGGTGGAGGTCCTTAAAGACCCTGATGATAGCGCCATATTAACTGAGGCTGAGCGTGCTCGATTGGCGCTGATTGATCGCAGGGAGCGGGGTTTGGCGACGCGCTTGGCAAACCTAGAGGTGGCAGCCGATGATGCGTTGGCTCAGTCGATGCAGGAGGTCTCCATCATCAGCCGCTTGCTTCGCCGAGTGATGGAATTGCATTACAGCGCCATCATCCGTCAAGACGATGGGATCCGCGCCGCTCTGGTGGGTGATTCTGGTTTGTTAACCCGAGAAGACATCCGCCTTAGCCGCGATCGTGGTGTGCCAATGTCTGACATCGCCGCCCTGGGGCAATCGCGCTTGGAGCAGTTTGAAGACCGCTGGCTGCAGTACCCAGTGATCCTTCGGGAGCAAGGATGGTGGATGCCCGAGTTTCATTGGTCACAAACCCTCATGGAAATTGAGATGGACCGGCTGAGTGTCCCTAGTCAGGCTGGTTCGCCTGCTGAGCCTTTTGTGCCCGACGAACGCTGAGCAAGGCCACAAAATAAAGAGTGATTAAAGCGATTTGTGTGAGTGCCACCCAACGTACAGCAGGCACTGCGTATGCCTCTGATACCGCATATGAGAAGTAAAACAACAAAAGAAACCCAGCCACCACCATGGTGCGCATGTTGAGATTCCAGACGCCAAAGGCCACGGCGAGTAAGGGGATCAGCATGATCGAGAGCACCAATGCTTTTGGCCAGAAGGTGGGTGGGTATAGCCAGCCAAACCACGCCACCTGCAGTGCGATGAGTGCAAAAAATGACCACCGACACCATTGAATGGTGATCATGAATTCAGCTCAACGGCCAAGTTGGCGATGCGTTGACCTAAGGCACGACAAAGCTCGATCTCGTCTGTGTCCAGGGGTCGGTCGCCATCAGCGCCAGCCAAATGACTGGGCCCATAGGGCGTCCCCCCACTTTGGGTTCGATGCAATGCGGGCAGTGAATACGGGAGGCCAGCAATGACCATGCCATGGTGGAGTAAGGGGACCATCATGGTCAGCAAGGTGGATTCTTGACCGCCATGCAAGGTGGCGGTGGAGGTGAAGACCCCAGCTGGTTTGCCTTGCAAGGCACCCGATGCCCACTGCCCACCAGTGCCGTCTAAAAAATACTTCATGGCTGAGGCCATGTTCCCAAAGCGGGTTGGACTCCCGAGAATGAGCCCACTACAATCGTTGAGGTCAGACGCTTGCACCAGTGCTGGTCCTGTTTCAGAGGGTGCTTGGCTTTCTGGGTCAATGGCCGATGTGACAGGCGGCACGGATCGGACCACGGCTTGAGCTTGTTCCACCTGTTCGACGCCGCGGGCAATTTCGCGTGCCATGGCGTAGGTGTTGCCATGCACTGAGTGACAAACGATCAATATTTTCTTGGCTAATGGCTGATTCATGGCCCCAATTATAGGTTGAGTGATGTGAAACCACTGATGTTTAACTCGCACTGGCTCAAGGCTTTTGGCCAGCACCTATGGCGGCATTTTCTAGAGGATCGCTGCTTTGAGGCGGCGGGGTCTTTGAGTTACAAAACCCTGATCGCCATTGTGCCTTTGTTGGCCGTGGTGATTGGGATTGTCTCTTCATTCGGCGTCTTTTCTGATTGGGTTGGCCAAGTAGAGTCTTATGTGTTCACCCATTTTGTGCCGGCAAAGGGCGATGAGATTCAGGCTTATATCAATGATTTTATTGGCCGAACAGCCGGTCTCACTGCCTCAGGTAGTTTGTTTTTGATAGTGATTTCAGTGCTTTTGATGGGCACCATTGAGCGAACGTTTAATCGAATTTGGCGCGTGCGACATCAGCGTTCTTGGGTCAATCGTGTGGTGATGTATTGGGCAGTTTTAACGTTGGGGCCAATGTTGGTCGGCGCGAGCCTTGTCTTGAGTTCTTATTTGGCCTTTGTCCCCGATCTGGCACCGGAGGCTTTCAAGCATGCGCTAACGGCCATCTTGGTGAGTGCTGCGCCATTTGTCATCGCTTGGCTGGGTTTTGGATTGGTCTTCGTTCTGGTGCCACATCGCCGCGTATTGGTGCGTCATGCACTGATTGGTGCCCTGTTATCGGCACTGTTGTTTGAGGGAGCAAAGACACTGTTTGTGTTCTATCTCGAATATTCAACCACTTATCAGCACCTCTACGGCGCTTTGGCTACTGTGCCGATCTTTTTACTCTGGATTTATATCCTGTGGATTGTTGTCTTGTTGGGTGCAAGTTTCACTGCTGCATTAACAACCTTTCATGTGGGTGGCTTGGACTGGTCTTGGTCGAAACGGTTTGAATTCCCTTTGTTGTTGCGTGTTTTTCACCATCTTTGGGTGGCCCAAGCTAGAGGCAACGCACTGAGTGTGGAGGCGCTTAACTTGAAAGAACCCGGAGCCACCCATTATCAAATCCAAAGTCTGGTGGGGTTGCTCCAAGCAAATGGCCTTGTGCGCTTTGACGAAGACGACCAAATCATCTTGGCGACGGACTTGGAGGAGTGGAGCATTGGCTCTGTGTATCGGCTAGGGGAATTTGTGATGCCGCTCGGTGAGATCAACCGCCTGCCTCGGTCTGATGCATTAAATGAGCGTATCATTGAGTTTTTCTCAAGCATTGATTCTCATTTGCCCAACATGGCTCAATCAATCAAATCACTGGTGGCATTGCCGGCTAAGGAGCACAAATGAAACATCTTCTCACTGCTTTGATTGGCTTTGTTTTACTTGGGCTGACCGGGTCGGGCATGGCCGATGAAGCCATTGATTTTGAGTTAGAAGGCTTGGATGGCCAGACCTATCGTCTCGCCAGCTATCGCGGTGATCAGTGGGTAGTGGTCAACTATTGGGCGACGTGGTGCGCGCCTTGTCGGAAAGAGATTCCCGACCTCTCGCAGCTTCATGACAGCCGAGACGATGTAACGGTGCTGGGCTTGGCTTTTGAAGAGGCGACTGTGGCAGAGTTTGAGGCTTTTTTAGAAGACTATCCGGCAACCTATCCTATTTTACTGGTCGATACGTTTAATCCGCCTGAATCGTTGGGTGCGCCACGCGCCTTGCCAACAACGTATCTCATCAGCCCCGAGGGTCAATCGGTTGAAGTGTGGTTGGGCCCTGTCACCAGTGGGATGATTATTGATCGGATTGCTGAGCTTGTAGCGCCAAACTAACGGGTTTGAAGCTCAGTCGATGTTCAGAACATGGCCCGTGGTGCATCAGGGCTTCGATGTGGGCGGCAGTCGGGTAGCCTTTGTGCCGGTCAAAGCCATACATTGGAAAACGCTCATGTAGTTTGGCCATCCACCGATCGCGGTGGACTTTTGCCAAGATGCTGGCCGCACTGATCGCAGGGTCTAGCGCGTCCCCACCCACCAATGTCTCGACGGCCCCATCGATGGGGGGTCTTTGGTTGCCATCCACTCTCACCAAGTCAGGCCGAACGGCTAGGTTGGCGACCGCTTGAGCCATGCCCAGCAAAGTGGCTTGCAAGATGTTGTGGTGGTCAATGTCTACAACGGAGACCTCAACAATTGAAAAAGCCAAGGCGTGCTGTTGAATCTCATCAAACAAAGCGATGCGTTTTTTTTCTGAGAGCTTTTTGGAATCATCCAGACCGACCGGTGTGCTCTCAGGATTGAGGATCACGGCGGCCGTGACCACGGGGCCTGCCAATGGCCCACGTCCAGCCTCATCAACACCGGCTATATTCATGATTGGCTGACCCACTGCCTGATTGTTTGCGCCGCCTGGTCTCCAGCCATAAGCTGTTCGCGCCAATGCTTTGCAGCCAGACGGTAGTCTTCTCGTCTTATAGGATCATCAAGCCACACCAATGCCACATCACTGATCGCTTCAGCGTTGGCGGACTGCTGGATCTTTTCGGGCACACAATCGCTTTGCGTCAAAATGTTGGGCAAGGAGATCCATTGGCTTTTCACTAAGTTGAGGCGGGTGGCCAACCAATGAGTGCTCGCGGCGAGTCGATAGAAAACCACCTGTGGGCAGCCCAACAAAAAGGCTTCCAATGTCACGGTGCCCGAGGCCGTGATGGCCAAGTCCGAGTCCATCAGCACCGATTGGGTCTGATCGGCCACAAGGCTGATGGCCAAGGCATCAAGTTGCTGACCCCATTTCGAACGAATGAGGGAAAGTTGTGCTGAACTGACCACAGGCATGACCCATTGGGCATCGGGCTTCTTGGCCCGAATCTTTGTGGCGGTGTCTAGCAGTAAGGGCATGTGTCGCTCAATTTCACCCAGCCTGCTGCCAGGGAGCAGCGCGATGCAGGGTGATTTCGTCAAATCTCTCGTGGCGCTTGCACTGCGTTCGCTCAGGGCTTGCTCGATGTCATCCGCCAATGGATGCCCAACAAATTGAGTTTTCAAACCATGAGGTTCATACAACGGCGGCTCGAAGGGAAAGAGGGTTAACAAGCCATCCACGGAGCGTGCGATCTTTTTGGCTCGTTTCGCTCGCCAAGCCCAAATGGATGGAGAAACATAGTGAAAACTCAACACGCCTTGTTTGCGCAGTGATCGAGCCAACCCCAAATTAAAATCGGGGGCATCAACGCCGATAAACGCATCGGGCGCCCAGTCCAAGATCTTTTGTTTGAAGGCTTTCCGCAAGCGCAGGAGCCTTGGCAAATGGCTGATGACCTCTTGGAGTCCCATGACATTGAGCTCATCCATATCAAACCAGGCTGCTGCGCCTTGTTTGACCATCAAAGGACCCGCCAGTCCTGCTATTTCAATATTGGGATGTAGGGCTTTTAGGTGTTCTATCAGGTGAGCGGCCAAGTAATCGCCCGAGGACTCACCCACACTGATGACCACTCGCATGTGATTTATCTGAGCAGTCCGCGCTCGGAAGCCAGAATGGAATCGATCATGCGTGCCAGTTCGGGTTGCTCTGCAACACGCTCTTTAAGCATGGCGATCGCCTCAGCCCGTTGTAGGCCACTGCGATACACAATGCGGTAGGCCGATTTGATGTTCCGAATCTCGTCTTCACTGAATTGATGGCGCTTTAGCCCCTCTGCATTGATGCCGCGCGGGCGGGGTGGTTGACCAGATGCCATGACATACGCAGGCACATCTTGAGTGACACCGCCATACATGCCCAAGAAAGCATAATCGCCAATTCGACAAAACTGGTGCGCACCGGAAAAACCAGCAAAGGTGACATGGTCACCAACATGGACATGGCCGGCCAGCGTGGCCCCATTGGCCATGGTGACACCTGAACCCACCATGCAGTCGTGGGCAATGTGGCAATAGGCCATGATCCAGTTGTGATCTCCAATTTGGGTCAAACCACCCCCATCGCCACTGCCGTAATTGATGGTCACCGACTCTCTAATGGTGTTGTCATTCCCGATCTGTAATCGCGCTGCTTCACCCGCGTACTTTTTGTCCTGAGGCTCTGCACCGATGGAGGCGAATGGGTGAATTCGATTTCTGTGTCCCATTGTGGTGTGGCCATCGATCACAACATGCGGACCAATCACACAATCGTCGCCTAAGACCACATTGGGGCCAATGACGGCATACGCGCCAATCTGAGTGTTTGAACCTAAGACTGCGCCATCGGAAACAATGGCGGTGGGATGAATGTTGGATTGATCTGACATCATTCGACCTGTGCTATGGACTGTTCTTGTCACCGCTTTTGCCTTGTGCGCTGGCCGCGCACAATAGCTCTGCGCTGGCTACTTCTTCACCATCCACGGTCGCAGAGGTTTGATAGAGGCCCATGTTCCGCATCAAGCGTTTTTGTGTCACCGTAAAGATCAGCTGATCACCAGGTGTCACAATGCGGTTGAAGCGTGCTTTATCGACTTTGACGAGATAAAAAAGCTGATCGCGGTCTTTCTCAGTGGCCGCTGCCAAGTAGGCCAAGCAGCCAGCTGCCTGTGCCATGGCCTCAATGATTAAAACACCAGGCATCACAGGGTGATTGGGGAAATGACCTTGGAAGAATGGCTCATTTATGGTCACATTCTTAAGAGCTTTGAGTGTCGGTGGTGTGCCTTCTTCAAATTCCAAGACTCGATCAACCAGCAAAAAAGGATAGCGGTGTGGCAACAAACTCAAGATTTTTTCAATATCAGCAATCATTGGGTGGATGATCCTTTTTCTAGTTTTTTAATGCGGCTGATCCAATCGTCTAGTTTACCCAATCTCACCAGTATCCTTTTCCAGCGTTGATGGGGCTGCGCCGGAATACCTGATCCATAGGTGCCGGGTTCGTGGATGGAGCTCACCACGGTGCTCATTGCGGTGATCACAACCTTGTCGGTGATGTGGATGTGTCCGCCGATCCCTGAGGCTCCAGCAATCATGCAGTAACTGCCAATGTGGGTCGAACCGGCAATGCCCACACAACCTGCAATGGCTGTGTGAGCGCCAATGAAGACGTTGTGGGCAATTTGGACTTGATTGTCGATGCGCACATCATCACTCAAGACCGTGTCTCCCAAGGCGCCTCGATCGATGGTCGTATTCGCACCCACTTCACAATCATCGCCAATGACCACAGTGCCCAGTTGAGGGACCTTTTGCCAATGGCCCTTATCCATCGCCAGCCCAAAACCATCGGCGCCAATGACAACACCTGGATGAATCAAAGCTCGCTGACCCAATCGAGACCCATGGCCAATGAAAACATTGGCGACCAGCCGAGAGTGCGCTCCAATGGCCACCGAGTCTTCCAACACACTTTGAGGCCCAACTTGAACGCCAGGCCCAATCGTGCAGTGGGCGCCGATCACACAGTTGTGGCCAATTGAAGCCGATGGGTCAACAACGGCAGTTGGATCAATCGTGGCTGTCTTGGCAATGCCGCGCGAGGGCAGTGCTTGAGGATACAAAAGTCTGAGTGCCTTAGCCCATGTGGCATAGGGGTTGTCTGACACCAATGCAGGCTGAGGGCAATTGTTCGCATCTTCAGGACTCACGATCACCGCACCAGCTTGGGTGCCAGCAAGTTGAGGCCGATACGAAGGGTTGGCCAAAAAAGAGAGCTGGGTGCTGGTGGCCTGTCCTAATGTGCCCACACCATCTAGCGTGCCACCTCCAGCGCCAATGAGTTGAACCCCGAGCTCATCGGCCAGTGCCGAAACGCTTAAAGTCTTCTGGGTATTCATGGTGTTAAATCTTGACTGCTGGCATCGGTTTGTAACCACTGCAGCACATCATTGGTGATATCCAGCCTCTCTGACGCAAAAGCCACAGGACTGGTGAGAATAAGATCATAGCCCCCTGCTGTGGCCACTTCAGCGACCGCGAGTTCAATGGTTTCTTCGAGCGCATTGGTCTCGGCTGTCGTTCTAAATCGCACTTCTTCTGCCAGATCCTCGCGGCGTCTTTGCACAGACCGTCTCAGGCTTCTGATATCGGCCTCTAGCGTTTGGCGCTGCGTGATGGTGAGAGAGACATTGCTCGCCAGTTCTTGCTCCATTTGTTCAAGCCGTTGCTCATCGGCACCCACGGCTTCATCACGTGGGCGAAACTCCCGATCCAGATTTTCTCTGACCATTTGTACTTGGGGAGCTTCTGCAAACAGCCGTTTCATATCGACATAACCAATTTTGGCTTCTTGAGCACCAGCAACAGAGGCGCATACAAGAGTAGCCAAGCAGACCAGTTGAAAACGCAGCCTGCAAAACGGCATGTTAGAACACCTGGCCGAAACTAAATTGCAGCGCCTGTGTCCGGTCACCATCGCGTTTCTTCAAAGGCTGTGAAAGGTTAATGATGATTGGGCCGATGGGTGCCTGCCATGTCACCGACAAACCGGTAGACGCTCTGAATAAATCCGCATCGAACGTGTCATAGTTCGAGAACACATTGCCGACGTCGACAAACCACGAAAGCCTCGTCCCTGACGCTTCAACAAATGGGATTGGGAAAGCCAATTCGAATCCACCAGTGACTTTAAAATCACCGCCCACTGACCGACAAAAGCGGTCTTTGGGGCCGAGCGAGTTGTCATCAAAGCCTCGAAGATCAGCCACGCCACCGGCGAAGAAGTGCTCATAAAATGGCAGGCCATTGTCTAAAGTGACAATTTCGTCCAATTGGCATTGACCCGCCACACGCTCTGGTTCCACAGGCTGAAGGTCGATGCCTTTGTCGTAGTTGTCGTAAGCATCACCATAAGAGACATCGGCGCGCAAGCTAAAGGCCATACTGTCTCCGATCGGCCAATATTTCCGGCCACGGTAGGAAACTTTAAAATATTCGCGGGTGGACCCTGGCAACGCAATCTCACTCGTCAGGCGATTGAGTGACCCTGTGGTGGGGTTTAGGTAGTGGTTACGACTGTCTCGGGCCCAAGTGGCATCCAGCAGATAAGAAGTGACGCGGCGCTCAGACCCAGAGATCAGCCCATCTTTGTCTTCGTCTAGGGAAATGCCCAATGGCCGCTCGGCCGGTGTGGCCAAGATCACTGGACTATCGGGATCGTTGGGATCGGTGGGCACGAAGGCGACGGGTAAGTTGATGTCAACACGCTGCGCTGTAGCGCCTAAGCGTAAGAAATCGATTTCTGTGAGCGGAAAACCAAAGCTTACGCCAGCAGCCGCTTGGCTGGTGGAGAATGAGGAAATATTTGCCTCACCTTGATCAAACTCTGAATAATTTAAGAAAAAGCCCCGTGAGACACCATCGTCGGTGTAATAGGGATTGGTATAGTTCAGGCCAATCTGGGAGAGAATCGAGCTTCTAGAGACAGCGAAACCAACTTGCCGGCCCGAGCCGAGAAAATTATTTTGTTCGACTGAGATAGACGCAATCAATCCCTGGATTTGCGAGTAACCAAAGCCAATCTGGAAATTGCCGGAAGGGGTTTCTTCAACACTGATGACAATGTCGATTTGGTCATCGGTCCCATCCACAGGCTCTGTTTCAATATTGACGTTATCGAAGTACCCCAGACGCTCAATTCTAATTTGCGATCGGTCTAGAAGCGCCTGGGAGAACCATGACCCCTCGAATTGACGCATTTCGCGACGCAACACTTCATCCTTACTTTGGTCATTGCCCCGAAACTCAATGCGGCGAACATAAACGCGTTTGCCTGGGTCAATAAAGAAATTCAGTGCCACTTCTTTTGTGGCCCGATCAAGCCGTGGTGTTGGGTTGACGTTGGCGAACGCATAGCCAATGTTCGAGAGCACTGCCGTGATGTTCTCAACAGAGGCCTCAATGTTTTTTCGGGAAAAGTTCTGACCATTCTCCACCACAATCAGTTGACGCAATATCTCTTCAGGCAAAATCAAGTCACCCGTTAGTGTGACGTCATTGACAGTGAAAACCTCGCCTTCTCGAATGTTGGCCGTGACGAAGATGTCTTTCGAATCAGGGCTGATCGAGACTTGGGTCGATTCAATCGCAAAATCAATATAGCCTCGGTCAAGGTAGAAAGACCGCAGTGTTTCTAAATCACCAGAGAGTTTTTCGCTGGTGTATTCGGTGCGCCCTTTCCAAAATGCCCAGCCACGTTTTGAGTCGGTTTCAAAATCCTCTCTGAGTTCATCTTCATCGAAACTCTCATTGCCCACAATATTGATGTGGCGAACGCGGGCCTGGTCACCTTCTGTGATGCGAATGATCAAAGCCACCCGATTCCGAATGAGATCGCTGACTTGCATGTCAACCACCACATTGTAATAACCACGGCCAAAATATTGACGAATGAGCTCTTGCTGGACCCGGTCTAAGTCCACTTGGTTAAAGATCTCGCCTTCGGCAATACCAATGCCAGCGAGAGCAGGCATCATTTCATCGGTTTTAATTTGTCGGTTGCCCGTGATGGAGATCGATGAGATCGCAGGCCTTTCTTGTACGCGGATGATTAGGGTGTTGTCTTCTTTTAGAAGTTCAACATCAGAGAAGAAGCCAGTCCGGTAAAGATCGCGGATGGTGCTTCGGGCCTGACCTGGAGTGAACTCATCACCCACTTCCACCGGAATAAAGCTGAAGATGTTTCCTTCAGAAATTCGCTGGATGCCATCGACACGAATGTCCTCAATGACAAAGCGCTCCCCCCACGCTGGATTGGCAATAATCAGTAAAACAATGATGGCGAGCAGTCTTCTCATGAAAAACATCCGTTTTGGTCCAGGCAATTCGGTGATAAAGCCTTTGATTCTAGGCGATTAACCGTAATATATCGTTAAATATCGCAATTCCCATCAGTACCACAATCAGCATCAAACCAACGTACTGTCCAACCACTTGTGTGTGCTCTGAAACAGGCGATCCTTTGAGAATTTCAACAAAGTAATACATCAGGTGCCCACCGTCGAGCATGGGAATGGGCAACAAGTTAATGATGGCCAGAGATAAGCTGATTAGGCCTAAGAAGAACAAGAACCGAGACACACCCAAACTCGCTGATTGGTCTGCCAATTGCGCGATGGTGATTGGACCTGAGAGGTTATCTAATGAGGCCCGCCCAGTGATCATTCGCCCAAGCATCCCCACCGTTGCTGTGGTCAAACGCCAGGTCTCTGATGTGGCATTGCCCAAGGCCTCGATGGGCCCGTGGCGCTGAATGACAAAGGTATCGGCCAATGCTTGGCTCAACTCGGCGCTGGGCCGCGGTGCCTGTATGCCAATGAGTGGCCGGCCAGTTTGTTCATCTAGGATGGCTTCAATCTCGCGTTCTATTTGTTGAGAATCTCTTTGAATGACAAAGCGCATGGCTTGGACCTGCCCAAGCGAATCAACCGCCTCGGACGGAATCAATGAAGTGATGCCTTGCCAATCACTGACGGGTTGGTCATTGATCGACAAGATGCGGTCGCCTGACCGAATACCAGCCCGGCTGGCGGGCAAGTTCTCAGACACCTCTCCGACTTCCGGTGGAAGCGTCGGGCGCCATGGACTGAGCCCAATGGCCTCCAAGGTGTTTTCTTCTTTGAAATCGGGCCCAAGTTGGCTGAGATCTAGGGTCACTTGGCGGGTGTCTTGGCTTAAAGATTTGAGTTCGACACGGGCCATGCCACGGTCGAGTGCAATGGGCATCAAAGCCAAGACGGCATGGGTCCATGTATCGACACGTTGGTCGTTGACGCTTAAGATTTGGTCTTGAGTCTCGATGCCTGCTTCCAAAGCAATGCCAACAGGCTCACCCACCACAGGGCGCATGGCGGCAATTCCAATGACAAACATCAACCAGAAAGCGGCGAGGGCAAAGACCAAATTAAAAATTGGACCAGCGGCCACAATGGCGATGCGCTGACTCACCGGCTTGCGGTTAAATGACTCACTTTTTTGATCAGTCGGGACCGGCGCTGCTCTTTCGTCGAGCATCTTGACATAGCCACCCAGTGGAATGGCCGCAATTTGGTAGCAGACGCCATCGCGACCTTTGCGTGACCATAAAGGCTGACCAAATCCGACTGAGAAGCACAATACCCGGACACCACACTTTCTGGCCACCCAAAAGTGGCCAAATTCGTGGAAAGTCACCAGTAACCCGAGGGCCACCAGCAACCAAAATATGGGGCCGATCACATCCATTGCTTCTCAGTTTAAATAATTGCTGCCGACCCCTATTGTACTGGTTATATGGCGCCTATTTTGAGGGGATTAAGCCTGCTGAAGCCACAACAGCGCCAATGCAAAAAAAGGCAAAGCCGCACCCAGGCTATCGAGACGATCCAAGATGCCACCATGGCCAGGGAGGAGCGCTGAGCTGTCTTTCAAGCCAGCTTGTCGTTTCAGCAAACTGATAAAGAGATCACCCGCAATGGAAATCGCTGCCAACAGAATCCCCAACAGCACGAAGTGGGGCAGTAAAAAAGCCACATCCACAGGGAGTAGCTGGGCGCCCAGCGGTGCCAATACAGCGGCAGATGTCAGACCGCCCCATGCACCCGCCCAAGTCTTGCCTGGGCTGATCTCAGGAGCCAGTTTGGCACCACCAATGGCTCGGCCAGTGAAATAAGCCCCAATGTCGGCACCAGCCACAATCACCAACACCCAAATGATTAACCAGGGGTTTTGGGCGTGCAAAAGGACCAAAGATAGCCATGCTCCTATGAGAATGAGTGCCAACAAAACAGCAATGAGGCCGTAGTGGTGGCCCTTTTGGGGGTGTCCAAGCCAGCCCATGGGGATCAGCCAAGCCACGGCAACCAGAGCCAAGAGGAGATGATGGATTGCCTCGCTTGGCCCAAACCAGATGACCAAGCCTAAGCCGAATAGGACGGTGGGGAAGGCCCAAGTGACAGGCTTGGGGACCGATCCACACAGGCGACTGGCCTCCCAACCACCAACGCCCAAAATAACGACGCCGGCAACGAGAGCAAATGGGGTGTTGGGCAGGCCAAAGATAGCACCTAGGGCGACTGCGGCCATGATTACAGCCGTAAAGACCCGTGTTTTAAGCATTTTCGACTTGTGGCAGGTTTCCGAAACGGCGTTGTCGGCCGGCAAAGTCGGCCAAAGCGAGGTCTAGGTGTTGTTCATTGAAATCTGGCCATAAGGTGTCTGTAAAGTAGAGCTCTGTATAGGCCAATTGCCACAGTAAAAAATTCGATAAGCGCTGTTCTCCGCCTGTCCGAATCAATAAATCAGGGGCTGGTAACCCTTGGGTGTAGAGTTTATCTTCCAAAAGGGTCTCGGTGACTTGTTCGGGGCGCAATACCCCTTGAGTGACCTCTTTGGCGATTTGGCGGACCGCTTCTGTGATTTCTGCCTGACCACCATAGTTAACGGCCACATTTAAATACAGGCCATTGTTGTCTCGGGTTTTGGCCTCGGCTCGGCGCATGCCATCGCGAATGGCTGGATTGAACGCGCTCCGGTTGCCAATGAAGCGCAACGCGACATTGTTCTTGTCGAGCTCTGCCACATCGCGGTTGAGCGCGTTTAAAAAGAGCTCCAGCAAGTGTTTGACCTCAACGCTAGGCCGATGCCAATTCTCACTCGAGAACGCATAGACCGTTAGCGTAGAGATCCCTTTTTTCCCAACCGCTTCCACCGTACGCTTGAGCGCATCGCTCCCAGCTTGGTGGCCTGTCGATCGGGGTTTCCCTTGGTTCTGAGCCCAACGGCCGTTGCCATCCATGACAATGGCGATGTGTTGGGGGAGTGGGCTAGGCGCAGACATCGCCTAGATTTCCATCAGCTCACGCTCTTTGCCAGCAATCATCTCGTCAATCTTGGCAACGAAACGGTCAGTGAGATCTTGGATCATGCTTTCCCCCTTTCTAACATCATCTTCTGTGAGCTCTTTATCTTTTAAAAAGTCTTTGAGTTGGCCATTGGCGTCACGTCGAATATTGCGAACCGCCACTTTGGCTTGTTCACCCTCAGTTCCTACAATTTTTGCCAAATCAGCACGGCGCTCTTCGGTCAGCGCGGGCAGCGGTACCCGAATGTTGGCGCCTGAAGTGGCTGGGTTTAGGCCCAGATCTGAGGTCATGATCGCTTTTTCTACCGCAGCCACCATGGATTTATCAAAAGGAACCACCGAGAGGGTTCTGGCATCCTCGGTGTTGATGTTGGCCACTTGGTTGAGTGGAACGACTGAGCCGTAATATTCGAGTGTGACGTGTTCTAAGAGACTCGGATGAGCGCGTCCTGTCCGGATTTTTGCAAGCTCGGCCTGTAATGACTGGACGGACTTCTCCATACGGGCTTCGGCATCTGATTTGACTTCATTCAACATAGGGTTTTCTCTCTAGCTCACCAACGTGCCAACCTCTTCACCCCGAATCAGCCGATCCAATTCGCCTGGAGAGTTGAGGTTAATGATCCGAATGGGCATGGATTGATCGCGACACAAGACAATCGCGTTGGTGTCCATGACCTCAAGCTTTTGTTCAATCACTTCATCATAGGTAATGCGCGGATAATGTGTCGCAGAGGGGTTGGTCATTGGGTCTGCGGTGTAAATGCCATCGACTTTGGTCGCTTTAATCATCAGATCCGCCCCAATTTCAATGGCTCTGAGACTCGCTGCCGTGTCGGTGGTAAAAAATGGATTGCCCGTGCCGGCTGCAAAGATCACCGCTCGGCCTTTTTCAAGGTGGCGAATGGCGCGGCGGCGAATAAAGTCCTCGCAAACCTCTCGAATGGAGATGGCCGACATCACCCGAGTGGTCACACCAGCCGTTTCTAGGGCATCTTGAAGGCCTAAGGCATTCATGACAGTCGCCAGCATGCCCATTTGGTCACCGGTGATTCGATCAATGCCAGAGGCGGCCAAGCCCTTGCCTCTAAAGATGTTGCCCCCACCGACCACGATGCCAATTTGGACGCCAGCTTCAACGACGGCTTTGACTTCGCGGGCAATGCGGGAGCTGACTTTTGGATCAATGCCATAGTCAAGCTCACCGAGCAGCGCCTCACCGCTGAGTTTTAAAAGGATGCGTGAGACGGTCGGTGAGCTTCCCATGATCAACCCCCTTTGACTTGCTGCATCACTTCGGCAGCAAAATCCTCTTCTTCCTTCTCGATTCCCTCACCCACTTCCAAGCGAGAGAAGGCCATGACTTCGGCGCTATGCGATTTCAGCAACTGCTCAACCGTGACATCACCGTCTTTAACAAACGGCTGGCCAGTCAATGTGATCTCAGCCAACCGCTTCTTCAGGCGGCCTTCGACCATTTTTTCGATGATCTCAGCAGGCTTGCCACTGTCTGCGGCTTGGGCAATTAAGATTTCTTTCTCTTTTTCTAAGAAATCACTTGGCACATCTTCTGGCTTCACATACGCAGGGTTTAGTGCGGCCACATGCATGGCCAGATCCCGCGCTAAGTCCTCATCGCCACCACGCAGTGCCACCATAACGCCGATGCGGCCACCATGGATGTAGCAGCCCATGTGCGCGCCTTCAACGCGCAGGTGGGCCATGCGGCGGACCTGGACGTTCTCACCAATCTTGGCGACCAGTTGCTGGCGCGTGTCTTCAACGCTATCACCAGAAGGAAGGGTTGTGGCCAGTAAGCCATCTATGTCATCGGCCTCGAGGGCATTGGCAGCGACGGCTTGAGCAAATTCAACAAAATTGCTGTCCTTGGCCACAAAATCGGTCTCACAGTTGACCTCAACCATGACCGAGTGACCATTTTGGGAGGCATGCACGATGGTGCCTTCTGCTGCAACCCGACCCGATTTCTTGTCGGCTTTGGCCAAGCCTGATTTTCTCAAGTTTTCGATGGCTGCATCCATATCGCCATTGGTTTCAACCAAAGCTTTTTTGCATTCCATCATGCCAGCGCCAGTGCGCTCACGAAGTTCTTTCACCTGTGCGGCGGTCACACTCATGATTGATCTCCTGATTCTTTCGTATCAGCTTCAGTGGTGTCAGCAGATTTGCTGGCTGTTTTCTTGGCCACTTTCTTTTTGGCGGCTGTTTTCTTAGCGGCCTTTTTCTTCGTGGCTTTTTTCTTGGTCACTTTCTTAGGTGCGGCTTCTGTTGGCGCATCATCAGATTTGGCTTCAGCTGCTGCTGGTTCGGCGGCTTTTACAGGCTCAGCGTCTGCGGCCTCTGATTCTTTCGGCGCGCTGGCAGCAACCACTTTCTTCTTCTTAGCGACTTTTTTCTTGGTCACTTTGGCCGCTGGTTTGTCGTTGGCAGGCGCTGGTGCTGGTGCACTGGAAATAATGGGGTTGCCGTCTGCATCGAGTTCAACAAACTCATCAGTGCCTTCTTGAGGCCCTGGTGCGGGTGCTGAAGCACGGCCTTCTAAGATCGCATCGGCTGCCATTTGGGTGTAGAGACGAATGGCGCGGATGGCGTCGTCGTTGCCTGGAATGACGTAGTCGACTTGCTCAGGCGAGTGGTTGGTATCCACCACCGCAATGACAGGAATGCCCAATTTCTTCGCTTCAGCGATGGCGATGGCCTCATGGCCAACATCGACGACGAACAAGGCATCGGGCAAACCATTCATGTTTTTGATGCCACCCAAGCTTTGCTGGAGCTTGTCGCGCTCGCGGGTTAACTGGAGAACTTCTTTTTTCACCAGTCGCTCGAAGCTGCCATCGGTTTCCATTTGCTCGAGTTCTTTCAAGCGGTTGATCGATTGGCGAACAGTTCTGAAGTTGGTGAGCATGCCACCCAACCAGCGGTGAGAGACATAGGGGCTGTTACAGCGCGCTGCTTCTTCTGCGATGGCTTGGCTGGCTGCGCGTTTGGTGCCGACGAACATGACATTGCCACGACGGCTGGCCAAACGGCTCAAGAAATCCAATGACTCTTTAAACAGAGGCAGGGTTTCTTCTAAGTTAATGATGTGGATTTTTCCCCGCGCCCCGAAGATATAGGGTTCCATCTTGGGGTTCCAATAGCGGGTTTGGTGGCCAAAGTGCACGCCGGCTTCAAGCATTTGGCGCATGGTGATGTTAGGCATTTTCGAACTTCCTTGTTTTCATTGGACAAACGCCAGACACCATTTTTCTATTGGGGTGTCGTCTAGTGGTTGATTTGTCCGGGGTTTAAGCCTCCGCTGATCTCGTGGTTACGAACCAAAAAGGGACAAAGATCGACCCAAATCAGCAACCCCGCACCACGTAACGAGCAGCGTGTGTTTTGTAAATCCTCTCAATTATAGCTGGAGCGGGCCGTCTCCGACAAGCGCTTAGCGCGCTTTTGTTTCCCCAGGCCAAAGCATGAGTAAAATAGAGAGATGATGTTATTGAGTGCCTACCAATTTGTTGATCTCGAGGCCTTGCCTCTAAAACAGGCAGAAATGCGGGTGCAAGCCAAGCGGCTGGGGCTCATTGGGACCGTCCTGATTGCGCCTGAGGGCATCAATTTCAGTCTGGGTGGGCCAAAAGAGCGGCTTGAAGACTGGATCCATTATTTGGCCAGTGCTCATGGTGTGGATGCCTTGACGGTCAATTGGCAACCGGTTGATGCGGTGCCGTTTCTTCGCCTGCGGGTCAGAATTCGCCCCGAAATCATCACTTTTGACCCGGATGTGTTGCCCCACACACAAGAAACCGCGGAGCATGTTGACCCCCAAACGTGGCATGAGTTGATCCAAGACCCCGATGTGCAGCTGGTGGATACCCGAAATCGCAACGAATGCGAGGTCGGAAGCTTTGTCGGTGCGCTGGATCCTGAGATCGACAAATTCTCTGAGTTTCGGGACTGGTCGGTGGCTTCGCTCGACCCAAACCGCCCGGTGGCCATGTTCTGCACGGGTGGTGTGCGTTGCGAAAAAGCCGGCGCCTACATGAAGCGTCATGGCTTTAAAACGGTCTATCAGCTCGAGGGTGGCATCTTGAATTACCTTCGCTCGGTTGATGCCGAAGCCTCGTTGTGGTCGGGGGAGTGTTTTGTGTTCGATGATCGTGTGAGCGTAGATCACCAACTCAAACCCACCGACAAAGGCATTTGTGCCGGCTGTAGAAACCCCGTCGATGGGCTGGATGCGGGCAATTTGCCGCCCTGGGATGAGTCGGGGTGTTGTGGCATTTGTTCCCAAACATTTGCGCCGGAGAAAATTGCAGGCATCCGCGAGCGCATTCGCCAGATGGCTTTGGCGCGCGAGCGTGGTGACCGTCACCTAGGGCCCAAGTCGTGAGCCTTGTTACCGACTGGTTGGCCAATTCGCCCCCGACTTGGTTGCCCAGGCCATTATTAGAGGGTTGGGTTTTTCTGGCCGACTATCCCTTGGTCCAGGCTGTGGTGGTCCTCATTGTGGGTTTGGCCTTGGCTTTGGCTGTCCGCTTTGTGGTGTTGTTTTGGGCGCGCCGCATCCACCAATGGACCCGCAGTGACTTAGCCGATGGCTTGGCCAATGTGTTGGCCAGCTTGGCGACCTCTGTATTGGTTTACCTCACTTTTGTCCTCGCTGTAAGCGCGCTGGGGTTGGAAGACCGCACCACAGAGATCGTGATTCGGGTTCTCTCAACGGTTTTAATTCTAAAGCTCATGCGGGTGGCCATGAGTGCCAGTTCTGTGGGTTTGCAGATCTTAAGCCACATCCGTGAACGTTTTTCTTTGATCGAGGAACGCACGCTGCCTCTTTTTGATTTGGTCTTGACCGTTGCAGTGATCGGGGTGGCCGCTTACGCATTGTTGTTGGTTTGGGAGATCAACCCAGCGGCTTGGTTGGCATCGGCTGGGGTGGTGGGTATCGCGGTGGGTTTTGCGGCAAAAGACACCCTGGCCAATCTATTCGCGGGATTTTTTATTATTGCCGACCGCCCCTACAAGCTCGGAGATTACGTGGTGTTAGATACGGGTGATCGGGGTGAGGTGACCAAAGTGGGCATTCGATCCACGCGGATTCTGACCCGCGATGATGTCGAAATTACCGTGCCCAACTCAGAGATGGCCAACACCAAAATATTCAACGAGTCGGGTGGTCGTTGGGAACGCTTTCGAATTCGAATCAAGGTGGGGGTGGCTTATGGCTCCGATGTGGATCAAGTGGTGGAGGTCTTAGAGCGGGTGGCCAGTGAGCAGCTCAAGGTATGCAAAGACCCCGCCCCACGGGTTCGCATGCGCGGATTTGGTGACTCAAGCCTCGATTTTGAATTGCTTTGTTGGGTAGAACACCCCGTCGAGCGAGGTCTGGTCAGCCATGAGCTTTATATGGACATCTACAAAGCGTTGGCCCAAGCCTCGATTGAAATCCCATTCCCGCAGCGGGATGTTTGGATGCGCCAATCCCTCGAGCTCAAAGATTAAGGGAATTGGGTTTGGGCCCGCTTTTTTGACGGGCGCTGATTAAATGCTTACTTCTATTAAATTCTTACTTAATTTTTTGATCCCAATTTTTCCACTAAAAAGTCAGCCGCGCTCTCCGCGCTGAGTTCATTTTGCTCACCACCTCGAGGGCGATATTCCATCGTGCCTTGGTCGAGTCCACGGTCGCTGACCACCACAGCATGGGGGATGCCAAGCAATTCTGCATCGGCAAACATCACACCGGGTCGCTGGTTGCGGTCATCCAGCAACACCTCAATGCCTGCTTGCTTGAGCGTGTCATACAACGACTCAGCCACCTCTTTCACGCGATGTGATTTGTGGCCATTCAAGGGCAGGATCGCCACTTGGAAGGGTGCCATGGGCTCGGGCCAGATAATGCCCCTCTCATCATAATTTTGCTCAATCGCGGCGGCCACAATCCGTGAGACACCGATGCCATAGCAACCCATGGCTGGATGCGCGCCTCTGCCTTGCTCATCCATGACCACAGCATTCATTGCTTCGGTGTATTTGCGACCAAGCTGGAAGATGTGGCCTACTTCGATGCCCCGGATCAATTCAATGTCACCCGAGCCATCGGGTGCCGGATCACCCGCCACCACTTTTCGAAGGTCGGCAACTTCAGGCTCTGGAAGATCCCGCACCCAATTGAGACCAAAGTGGTGTTGCCCATCGACATTGGCGCCTGCAGAGAAATCGCTCATTAAGGCAACTTGTCGGTCGGCAATGATGGGAAGGGGAAGATTCAATGGGCCCAATGAGCCGGCACTCGCACCAATGGCTTGTTTGATCTGCTCGTCGGTGGCCATCTTCAGCGGGCTGGCAACGTGTTCAAGTTTTTCGGCTTTGATCTCATTGAGCTCATGATCGCCGCGCACCAGCAATGCAACCAAGTCAGATTCGGATTCAGTACTGGCTTCAACGATCAGTGTTTTGATGGTTTTTTCGATGGGTTGATCAAATTGCTTCACCAGATCTTCAATGGTTTTCGCATCTGGCGTATCAACGGTTCTTAATTCCTCGGCAGGTTGGGCCCGCTCGCCCAACGCCATCGCCTCGGCACGTTCGACATTGGCTGCATAAGTTGAGCCTGGAACATGCGCCAATTGATCCTCACCAGAATCGGCCAGGACATGAAACTCATGGCTGGTGGCCCCGCCAATGTTGCCCGAATCGGCCTCCACCGCTTTAAATGTGAGCCCCAGTCGTTCAAAAATGCGTGTGTAGGTGGCGTGCATGGTCTGATAGAAGTCATCCAGACAGGCCTCATCCATGTGGAATGAGTAACCATCTTTCATCAAAAACTCGCGCGCCCTCATCACCCCAAAGCGCGGCCGAATCTCATCCCGGAACTTGGTTTGGATTTGGTAAAAACAAATCGGCAGCTGCTTGTAGGAGCGCAATTCCGCGCGTGCAAAATCGGTCATCACCTCTTCATGGGTTGGGCCGAAGGCAAACTCACGCCCAGCGCGGTCGGTGATTTTTAAAAGCAACGGGCCAAATGCGTCCCAGCGGTTGGTCTCTTGCCACAGCTCAGCTGGCTGAATCGCGGGCATCAACACCTCAAGACAGCCCGAGGCGTTCATTTCTTCGCGCACCACTTGCTCCACTTTCCGCAACACCCGAAGTCCCAGTGGCGTCCAGGTGTAAATGCCAGAGGTCAGTTTGCGGATCATGCCGGTGCGGATCATGAGTTGGTGACTCACGATCTCCGCATCGTTGGGGACTTCGCGTTGGGTGGCTAAGTGAAACTGAGAAATTCTCATCGTTTTGGTGGCTCGTGTCAGTGGCTATCAAACAGCCTGCAATGATAGCAGGAGATGACCCATCACCCCAATGATGCTAACCTGTCGGGCGATGAGTGAACATCCCACCAATCCAAAGCGAGCCCGAGGCGCGTTCTTGTTGCCCAATGCGTTTACCACAGCGGCGTTGTTGGCTGGGTTCTATGCCATGGTGGCTGCCATCAATGGGCAAACGATCGCGGCTTGTGTGGCCATTTTGGTGGCGGGTGTGCTCGATGGCGTCGATGGTCGGGTGGCTCGCATGACCAATACCCAATCCGATTTTGGGGTGCAATACGATAGCCTCTCAGACATGGTGTCTTTTGGCATTGCGCCGGCCATTTTGGTGTTCACTTGGGTCTCTGGCACCCTCGGGGCTCTGGAGACCAACGTGGGCAATTTGGGTTGGCTGGCGGCGTTTTTCTACACCGCCTGCGCCGCGCTTCGCCTGGCCAGATTCAATACACAAGCCGGTGGGGTGTCGGATAAGGCTTATTTCCAAGGCATGGCGAGTCCAGCGGCTGCTGGCACGGTGATGTCCACCATTTGGTTTTCCATCGACCGCGGTTTGAGCCCAGAGCAGATGGTGTGGCCTGTTCTGTTGTTGACCGTGCTGGTGGGCGCTTTGATGGTCTCCAATGTCCGTTATTTCAGTTTCAAGCAGTGGCCAGCAAGTGGCCGTGTGCCGATCGCGCGGATCTTTGTTTTGGTCGCTGTGGTTGCCTTAATGGCCATTGATCTGCCGGCCGTGCTGTTTGCCATAGGCATGATTTACACAATTTCGGGGCTTGTTATGACCATGAGAGGCCGCCACGCTGTCCGAAAACGCCGTGCCACGGAAAGACGCCACGACGGTGGAGGGGGAAGCGGAGATGAGTAACCTCAACACCCGTCAATTTCAAAGACTCTCTGCCATGGGCATTCAGGTTTGGGTCAACCGCACTGTTCCAGGCACCAATGATGAGCCGCGCATTCGTTTGTCATCGGGCGAGGGGGCATGGCTCTTGGTCCAGCGCCAACCTTGGCGTGGCCAGTTTGATGCTTTGTTGGGAGATATCACCGCCACGATTGGTGTGGACCAATGCCGTTTTGGTCAGTGGGCCAACAGCCAAGATGCTGGGGTGGGGGTGTCTGAGCTGGCTGGTCGGGGTGTTCGCTATGTGCTCGCCTTTGGGCCGCTGCCACCGGCACAGCCACTCGCCGAGACAAGTGGCTCGGGCACAACCGTGATCGAGGTGCCCACCATGCAAACCATTCACGATGAACCATCGGCCCGCCAAGCGTTGTGGCATGGCCTGAAATCTCGGTTCTAGCTGGTGTCTGCTCAACCGCAAGTCTCTGCTCCTGACCGGCTGATTCGGCCCTTGCGCCACACCGACTTATCGGCGGTGATGGCCATTGAGCTTGACTCGTATGATTTTCCATGGAGCCAAGGCATTTTTATGGATTGTTTGCGCGCAGGCTATGCCAGTTATGCGCTGACAACCGAAGAACAATTAGAGGCCTATGCCATCGTCTCCAGCGCGCTGGATGAAGCCCACTTGCTGAACTTGTGCGTGAGTGAGACCGTCCGAGGGCAGGGCTTGGCCGAGCTGTTGTTGGACCATGTCTTATGCGATGCCGAACTCAGGGGTGTGGATCGCTGCTTTTTAGAAGTCCGGCCTTCCAACAAGCCTGCCAGGCGCTTGTATCAAAAAATGGGCTTTCGTGTGATTGGTCGGCGACCTGGATATTACCCGAGCATTGATGGGCGCGAGGATGCTTGGGTTATGTTGTGCCACTTAACGGAGCGGCCTCGGCCTGAATACGCAGACCCCCAATTGACCCCCGCTTAAACAAGTCTGCCATGGTGGCATAAAACCCCTCCAAAGCATCATAGGTTGCTTGGCCGTGCCGCCCGATAAACTCAGGCCCCTGATCCCGAAAAATCGCCAAGCGGCTGATCACAAAATCGGTCCACTCAGCACTCATGTCTTCGAGTTCGATGGAGGCAAAGCCGGCTTGTTGGAGCTGGTCTTCGTAGGTCTCAAGGCTGGGCAGATAGGTACAGGCGACTTCATGTTTGAGTCGTTGTTGGGTGTCTGCATCCAAAGCCTGGGGTGCATAAAAGTCTTCAATAAATAGACGGCCATGGGCCTTGAGTGCGCGGTGGCAACGCTGAAACAGACGGGCCCTTTGTGGAATGTGCAACACGGTGAGCCAGCTGACCAAGGCATCGAATCGATCTTTTGGTAAATCGGTGTCTAGAATGTCACCGCAGTGGTGGGTGATGCGCGCATCCAAACCACAGCGCTGGGTGAGTGTCTGGCCAAGCGCATTGAGATCGGGTTGCAGTTCCACCGCGGTGACGGCGCTGCCCGCCCGATGGGCGATGTGGCGGGCGGGCCCACCGAGGCCGGCGCCGACATCCAAGACTTGGTCATCGGCGGTTAATGCGAGCCGCTCAATGGCCTCATCGACAGCTTGTGTGCCACCGTAGTGGAGTTGGTCCATGGCCACCAAATCGGCGGCTTGCAATGGCCCTGTGGTTTGGCCATTGGCTTTGAGCTCGCGCTCCACCCGTTCCACATGGGTGTAGAGCTTCATGGTCTTAATATCCAAAGCTGGGTCTTGGCTCATCAGATCAGCGCTTTAAGTTTTTCAATAGAAGTTGTGAGCTCAGAGACCGCATGCTCATGTTGGCTCAAGCGCTGACGTTCTTTGGCCACCACCTCATCGGGGGCATTGGCAACAAAGCGCTCATTGCCCAACTTATTTTGGGTCGCGGTGAGGCCTTTTTGCTCGCGGTCTAGCTGTTTGTTCAAACGATCGAGTTCTTCTTTCACATCGACCAAGCCAACCAACGAGATCAAAAGGCGCATTTGCCCCACCAAAGTCACCGAACAGCCTGCGGCTCGGTCTTCACCGGCCGAACTTGGCGCCAGCCACTCCACCGATTCTAAGCGGGCCAGGTGTCGGACCAAGCCACCGAGTCTATCCATGCGCTCACGGTCTTGATCGCTGCCTTGCTCAATCATCAAAGGCAGGGGTTTGCCGGGCGCTAGATTGAGTTCGGTGCGCGCCGAACGAAGCCCTGAGATCACTGCTTTGAGCCACTCCACATCATCCATGGCTTCTTGATCAATGGCACAGGCCTCAGGCCAAGGCGCCAAGCTCACCGAAGGGCCATCAACGCTGGCTGGGGTTTTGATTTGTTGCCAAATCTCTTCTGTAATGAACGGCACGAATGGGTGCAGTGCCCGGGTAATGGTTTCTAGCACGTGGGCCAAGGTGTGACGGGTGGCGGCCGCCACATTGGGGTGCTTGTCTACCGCGGTCTCTGAGAGTGCTGGCTTAGATAATTCCAAATACCAATCGCAAAACTCATGCCAGACAAATTCATACAATGCTTTACTGGCCAAGTCAAAGCGGTATTGCGCCAGTGCCCCGTCCACCGCTTGAATGGTTTGCGAGAGCCTTGAGAGAATCCAACGCGAGGGCACATCCAAGTCGCTTGGGTTTGGTGGTGCAATGCGCTCATCACCGACATTCATCAGGGTAAAGCGCGTTGCGTTCCAAAGTTTGTTTAGGAAATGTCGATAGCCTGCGCAGCGTGACATATCAAAGTTGAGGTCGCGGCCGTGACCTGCGAGCGCGGCGAAGGTGAATCGTAGCGCATCGGCACCATGGGCATCGATGCCGTCAGGAAACTCTTTGCGTGTGGCTTTTTCAATTTTCTTGGCCTTGTCGGGTTGCATCAAGGCGTCGGTGCGTTTGGCCACCAGCGATTCAAGATCGATGCCGTCAATCAGATCAATCGGGTCTAAGACATTGCCCTTGGACTTGGACATTTTCTGGCCTTCGGCATCCCGAATCAGCCCCGTGATGTAGACCTCTTTGAAAGGCACTTGGTCGGTGAAGTGCCCGGTCATCATGATCATCCGAGCCACCCAAAAGAAAATGATGTCAAAGCCCGTGACCAAAACCTGAGTGGGGAGGTAGCGATCAAAACCCGCTTTGGCCATGCGTTCAGGATTGGGCCAGCCCATGGTTGAATGGGCCCACAGCGCTGAGGAAAACCAGGTCTCTAAGACATCGTCGTCTTGCCGGAGCACCACATCAAGTCCAAGATTGTGTTTCTCACGGACCTCGGCCTCTGAGCGGCCGACATAAAGGTTGTCGTCCTCATCAAACCACGCGGGGATCCGATGACCCCACCAAAGCTGTCTGGAGATGCACCAGTCTTTCAGGTCTCCCATCCAAGACCGATAGGTGTTGATCCAGTTGCCAGGCACAAACTCGACTTGTCCTGATTCAACCAACTCCATGCCCAGTTTGCCCAGTGAGTCCATTTTGACAAACCACTGATCGGTCAAAAAGGGCTCGATGATCTGACCCGACCGATCGCCCCTGGGCACCACCATGGCGTGGGGTTTTTCCTCGATCAACAGGCCTTGGGCTTTTAAGTCTTCTAAAATTCTTTTGCGCGCCACAAAGCGATCAAGCCCTTGATAGGTCTTGGGCGCATTGGCATGAATGGTGCCGTCGGGGTTTAGGATGTTGATGGGCTCGAACCCATGACGTGCGCCCACTTCCCAGTCATTGAAGTCGTGCGCGGGTGTGATTTTCACACACCCCGTCCCAAACTCAGGGTCCACATAGTCATCTGCAATGACGGGGATTTCGCGATCGGTCAGAGGCAACAAGAGGGTTTTTCCCACCAAGTCTTGGTAACGCTCATCGTCAGGGTGGACCGCCACACACACATCACCCAGCAAGGTCTCAGGTCGCGTGGTCGCCACAATCACATCACCCCGACCATCGGATCTGGGATAGCGAATCGACCACAGGTGGCCTTGCTCATCGGTGTTGACGACTTCTAGATCTGAGATGGCGGTCTGCAAGACAGGGTCCCAGTTCACCAAGCGTGGCCCACGATAGATCAGGCCTTGCTCGTGCAAGCGGACAAAGGTCTCGATGACCGCTTCTGACAAATCAGCGTCCATGGTGAAGCGTTCACGCGACCAATCGGCCGAGGCGCCGAGTCGGCGCATTTGTGAGGTGATGGTCGAGCCCGAGGTTTGTTTCCATTGCCAAACACGGTCAATAAATTCTTCGCGCGTGTAGTCATCGCGCTTGCCACCATCGGCTTCAATTTGTCGTGTCACCACCATCTCGGTGGCAATGCCTGCATGGTCAACGCCGACCTGCCACAACACATCGCGCCCTTGCATCCTCTGATAGCGGATCAGGGTATCCATCAACGTGTGTTGAAAGGCATGGCCCATGTGGAGCGTCCCCGTGACATTCGGTGGGGGCAATAAGATGCAATAGGGCTCGCCTTGACCGGTGGGCTTAAACCAGCCCTCACTCTCCCAAGTGCTATACCACTGGTCTTCAATATCGGCGGGTTGGTAGTGTTTGTCCATGTGACTATTTCAATGCGTGGTGGTTGAGTTGAGCGCCCCGGGTTTTCCATTCTCGCCAGCGCGCCCTGAGCGGCTCGCGGGCTTCTTCGGTCGCTGGCACAATTTCTAAGACGCGGTCATATTGCCCCGTGGGCAATGGCGCGCTGGGGTCGAGATTGATCAAGAGATCGGCCTGGTCTGGGGCATCCGTCAAAATCTGAATCGGTGCGGTCTCGCCATTTCGCGCGTGCGGCAAAAATCTTCCCTCAGGCGATGCCCACAGCGCCTCGTCTACGGCATCGATGTGCTCGGCGGTGGTGACGATGGCAATGTGTTTGATGCCAGGCCAGGCCTTGCCAACCAAAATGCAGGTGACCTGAAGGGGGTCAACAAACCGCCCCCCCATTTGATAAAAGTCCACCTGCATCGGCTGATGGTCCTGTTAGTGCTCGAGCGCTTGTGACCAGCCGCCGGCGTTGTTGACGGCCCACTGAACCAACAGACCCACGGGTCGTCCACTGGCACTGACTGCCTGTCCCCAGACCCAAGCAGAACCGGCAATATCAATGTGCGCCCAACGCTGGTCCTTGGCAAAGCGCGATAAGAAACACCCCGCCGTGACCGAGCCTGCGGCCATGCCGCCAACATTTTTCATGTCAGCAAACGGTGAGTCGATTTGTTCTTGGTACTCATCCCATAGCGGCAAGCGCCAGCCACGATCGGCCGCTTCTAAGCCTGCGCCCAGAAGCTCCTCAGCCAGCCCATCATCTTGGGTCATGATGCCGCTGGCGTGATGGCCCAGAGCAACCACACAAGCGCCTGTGAGTGTGGCGATATCCACCATCGCTTTGGGTCTGACGTTTTCACCCGTCCAAGTCAAGGCATCGGCCAAAATCATCCGGCCTTCGGCGTCGGTGTTGTGGACCTCAATGGTCTGGCCCGACATGGAAGTGATGACATCGCCAGGACGATACGCTTTGCCATCGGGCATGTTTTCAACCGCAGCGACAACAATATCGATGTTGATTTTGAGTTTGAGGCTGGCGATCGTTTTCATCACTCCCAAAGCCGTGGCGGCACCGCACATATCAAACTTCATTTGCTCCATCAAAGCGCCGGGCTTAATGGAGATGCCACCGGTGTCAAACGTCACGCCTTTGCCAACGAGTGCCAGTGGTGCTTCGCCCTCAGGCCCGCCGCGCCACCTCAAATGGATCAACTTCGAGGGGCACTCGCTGCCTTGCCCAACGGCCAATAAAGCATTCATGCCCAATTGGGCCATTTGGTCTTCTTCTAAGATTTCCACGGCTAAGCCGCCATGATCGCCCGCCATGTTTTTGGCCACATCGGCCAGATAAACGGGGTTGCAGACATTCGGGGGCAGGTCGCCCAAGTCGCGGCATAAGCCCACGCCTGCGCTGATGCCTTTGGCAATGGCCAGCTCGGCTGCAACGCCATCGGCTTCTGGAAAGCTCACGGCCTCTGTGGCCGGTGCGGCATCGGGTTTGGGCTTTTTGGTCGCCTCATACACATAATCGGTGTGCGCCAAGGTCAAGGCCGTTTGGCGGACGCCCCAGTGTCCATCGGCATCGGTGATGGCAAACTCAGCCAAGGTGCAGTGAGCGCTTTTGGCTCTGGAGCCACGCAGCGCTTTGCCCGCCGCTTCAATGGCGTGTTTGAAAACCATGCGGTCTCTTTTGGCCTCTTCGCCCATGCCCACCACCAAAATGCGCTCGGCGCTGGGATGGTGGGTGGCCGGCAGCATCAATGATTTGCCGACCTTGGCTTGGATGTCGCCGCGTTCGATCAATTGAGTGAGCAAGCCATCGAGTGTGTCATCGGTGGCCTTGGCCGACGGACCCAGGCTTGGTGTGTCTTCATCGGCCAAGCCAACGCCAATGATTAAGCAATCCACTTTGATCTTCTCTAGAGGCTCTGGGGTGGTCTTAAAATCCATGTGTCTTACCTTTTTGTTGAAAGTGGGGCCAAGTGGGGACGCAACTCCGACACAGCACGGTTTCGTGTCAGAATGACAACACCAAATCATTGTAACCGTGTTGATTTATGAAAATGTGGATTGTGCCACGATGAGCCTGCCCCAATGATTTTGCCGCGTTACCTGTATCGCCAAGCATTGATCACCAGTGCCATGACGCTGGTGGTCTTATTGGGTGTGGTCAGCGCGCTTTTCTTGGCCGAGTTACTGGCCCAAGCCGCCCAAGGTCAGTTGCCAGGGTTCGGGGTGCTGGCCTTGCTCATTCTCAAACTGCCTGAAGCGATCTTAATGGTGGCGCCGTTGGCGTTATTGGTGGGGGTGTTGTTTGCCCTGGGTCAGGCCCATGAGTCGGGAGAGGTGACCATTGCCCGAGCCTCGGGTGTGTCTTATTGGGCGTGCTTTAAGTCCTTGATGGGCTTGGCTTTTGGGTGGTCGGTGGCGGTGTTGGTGGTGGCCGGTTGGGTATTGCCTTGGACGGTTCAACAAAGTGCAGAGGTGATCGCCGATGCCAGCCAGCAGGCACTGGTGGGGAGCCTTCAACCGGGGCAGTTTGAGCGTTTTGATCAGGGGCGGGTGACTTTATATGTTTCCAATGTTGAAGTCCAAGGTGGCCAATTGAGCGATGTGTTCTTGCAACACAGCTCGGGCGAGGTCGAAGAGGTGGTGAGTGCACCCAGCGGTCGGCTGTGGCAAGACCCCGCCGACCAAAGCCGCTATCTTTCCCTCAGCCAAGGGCACCAGATTCGGCGCGATGCCGATGGGGGTTGGATGCAATTGAGCTTTGCCCAAAACGATGTGCGTCTGCCACCGCCTGCTGGCGACGGGGTGGGGCTTCCAGAAATGGCCTTGTCTTTGCCAGCGCTGACTCCACCAAGTGATACCGCTGAGCGTCGCGAGTGGCACTGGCGTTTGGCCTCGCCCATTGGAACTTTATTGTTGGGTATTCTCGCCATCCCATTGGCTTGGCGGAGCCCACGCGGTGGCCGGTATGGGTCGGTGGTGGTGGCTGTTTTGGTGTATCTGATTTATTCCAACTGGGTGCATGTGGGCTTGGTTTGGATGGAAGGGGCCGACGCATTGACAGGCCCGGGACTGTGGCCGATTCACGCAGCTCTCGCCGGATTGGTGGTCGGTCTTTGGACTTGGCGTTGGCGACAATGGTGAGGCTGACATGAGGCGACACAAGAGCCCAGATGCCTTATTGGTCCGTTATCTGGCCAGCAATATTTTGTTGGCCGTGGCTTGGGTCAGTGTGGTGTTGTTGGGCTTGTACACCCTCATCGAATTGATCCGCGAAGCGCGTCACCTGTCCGGGGACTACAACACCGCCTCCATGGCTTGGTATGTGCTACAAACAAGCCCTAGGCGTTTGTATGACATCTTTCCATTCGCTGCATTGATTGGCACCTTGATTGGTGTGGGCGCTCTGGCGCAATCCAACGAGCTGGTGGCCATGCGCGCGGCCGGTGTTCACCGCAAACAAATCTCGGGTTACGCCATCGCAGTCATCGGTGTGTGTTTGGTCGGTTTGGTGACCATCTCTGAGTTGTTCGTGCCGGCGTTGGAGACCCACGCACAAGCCACTCGCGATCAAGCCCGCAGTGGTGAGATCCGTCTTGATCAACATGGGGCCCTGTGGGTTCGAGATGGGCGGCACATGATTCGGATTGGCCACTCGATTTGGGACGAGGCAGACACGCTGCAATTCTCAGATGTGCTGGTTTATGAATTGGGCGACGGGCTCCGGCCCGAGGCGACATTGACGGCCCAACAAGCCCGCCATCAGAGTGGTCAATGGATTTTTTATGATGCGGTGTTGACCTCGCTAAGCGCCAATCCACAAACCACCCAAGAGGTCACTTGGTCGTTGCCATCGACCATCTCCCCAGAACTTTTTAATGCCGCCGTGACTCGGCCTCGCTTGTTGGCCACCAAAGACCTCATTGACATGCAGGCCTTTTTAAAAGACAACGCCCTGGATGCTGGTCCTTACGCCGAAGCCTTGTGGGAGCGGGTCTTTTTCCCCGTCAACGTATTGGCCATGGTTTTGATTGGCCTGCCATTTGCCTTGGGGGGTGTGTTTCGGCAAAACCCACGGGGTGGGTTGGGGCTCAATGTCTTTGCAGGCATTGCATTGGGCCTGGCGTTTTTTGTGCTCAGCCGGTTGGCCCAAGGCGTGGTCACGTTGTGGCCGATTCCAATTTGGCTGGGGTCGTTGCTGCCGGCTTTATTGATCTCTGCGTTGGCGCTGACCCTGTTGGCGAGACGCTGAGTGATTGGTTCACGACTTAGGTGATGACGACTTAGGAATCACCACCAGTCGTGTGTTCGAGGCCAAATCGTGCCAGGTGGCTTTTTGAGGATGAAAGACGCTCCACAAAAAACCCAACCCCAAGCTCCCAAGGCTTGCCACTGCCACCAAAAAACGAATGAGGGTTCTCAGCCAAGTCATTTCTTGGCTGGCATCGGGGGTGGTCTCAATGCGAATGTGCCAGGCCTTCATGCCCAGCGTGCATCCTTTTTTCCAGCTGATCGCAAAATAAATCCAAGCAACCAGAAGCAAGTACAGTTGGAACCACGTTGATTGCGGGCTCACGCCTTGGTTGGTGGGGACGACCACGGCCACGGCAGCGATCATCCAAAGACCAATTAAGAGCAAGCCATCGTAGAGCATGGCCATGACCCGACGGCCCAAGGAACACGGCCGTTTGACCGCCTCGGTGGCGGTAGAATGGGTTGTGTTCGGTGGCACTGGAGTGCCCTGGGCGGTCGGCTTGGTTGGCATGATGACGTATTGTAGTGGATGGCGGCTATGGCGATGGGTATAGCGATGGCTATAGCGATGGCAAGGGCAATGGCGAGAACGATGACGACAGAGGCAGGCAAACTGATCGACCGATTCTTGGATGCGGCGTGGGCCGAACGGGGCCTATCGCCTGCGACCTTGGACGCTTACCGCGATGATCTGTTGGGAGTGGCCAAAGTGCCTGCGCATGCCGAGTGTTGGCCTCGT
>CBFHIS010000012.1:0-3371 GCA_965655975.1 Wenzhouxiangella sp. | reverse complement strand
CGCCTGCGACCTTGGACGCTTACCGCGATGATCTGTTGGGAGTGGCCAAAGTGCCTGCGCATGCCGAGTGTTGGCCTCGTTTAAGTCAATCCGACGTGCTGGCCTTTTTGGCCGCGCGCTTGCAGTCGGGCGCGGCGGTCTCTTCGATCACCCGCCAACTCTCTGCCCTGCGCCGTTTCTATGCCTGGGCGCTGGCCGATGGTCAGATCACCCAAAACCCCTTGAGTGACTTGGAGCCACCCAAAGCCCGGCGGCACCTCCCCGATGTGCTCTCAGAGGCCCAAGTGGAAGCGCTTTTGAATGCGCCCGACCCTGAGACGCCGCTGGGTCAAAGGGATCGAGCATTGTTTGAGACTTTATATGCCTCAGGGATGCGGGTTAGTGAAGCGGTGGGTTTGACCTTGGCGCGATTGAGCCTGAATCAAGGCTTGGTCCGCGTGATTGGTAAAGGCGGTCGTGAACGCTTGGTGCCTTTGGGTGAGCGTGCACTTGAGGCCTTAACTATCTGGCTATCGGGTGGACGGGTGGCGTTGAAGCCCAAAACTGAGGCGGTCTTTGTGTCCGCCCGAGGGCAGGAATTGACCCGCCAGGCCATCTGGCAGCGCATTCGTTTGCATGCTCAAGCCGCTGGGATTGAGTCGGCGGTGCATCCACACCGCTTGCGTCACTCCTTTGCCACCCACCTCCTCGATCATGGAGCAGACCTCAGAGCGGTGCAAATTTTGTTGGGTCATGCTGATTTATCCACCACACAGATTTATACTCATGTTTCTCGTTCACGTTTGAAAGCGCTGTATGAAACACACCACCCCAGAGGTTAGTGGCGCGATGAAACAAATGGCGGGTTTTGGGCTCTAAGTGACATGCATTGGTGCTCCAGTTCCCACCACAACCACATCCACGGCGTTGATGCGTGCGCCCAAAGACCGCAGGAGTTGTCTACATGAGTCAGTCGAACCGCCACCCACGCCCATTTGGTTTTGGGTTTGTGAGCTCTGTTATGGGTTCAATGTTGATGGGCTCTTTGTTGCTCAGCACCGCTGCCGCCAATGATTTTGAAGCTGTTGAGGCGCGGTTGGCGACCTTGGTTCCCGATGCCTCATCGGCGATCATCAATGAGACCCCAGTGGCTGGTGTCCTCGAGGTGCGCATCGGTGGTGATGTCATCTACATGACCAGCGATGGCCAGCACCTGATGCAAGGCCGTTTGATCGATTTGGATACACGGGTTGATTTAACCAACGCGGCCAAAAGCCAAATGCGGGCCGAGCAGTTGGCGGAGATTGACCCATCGACCTTTGTGAGCTTTGGGCCAGATGATGCCGAGTACCGCGTGATGGTGTTCACCGATCCCGATTGTGGCTATTGTCGGCGTTTGCACGAACAAGTCGAGGGCTACATCGCCCAAGGCATCCAAATCAATTACCTGGGCTTCCCAAGAGCGGGCGAGGGGTCTGTGACCTACGACAAATTGGTGTCTGTGTGGTGTGCCGAGGACCAACATGAGGCCATGGACATTGCCAAAACAGGCGGCAGTTTGCCCAAAGCCAACTGTGAGAACCCAGTCAGCGACCATTACCAAATGGGTCAGCTGATGGGTGTGACCGGCACGCCGGCATTGATGACAATGAAGGGCACTTTAATACCGGGTTATGTGCCACCCGAACAACTCAAAAGCCGCTTGGACCAAGAGGCCGCTGCCCGTTAGTCCAACTCACATCGAGAGTTGGCAATCAGTGGGCGTTGAGTTGGCAATGAATCGGCGCTAAACCAATTATTTAATAGGTAAGGGACACCAATTTGTGATTTATCTGCTTGGACAGCCCGCCTGGCCACCCTTTAAAGTCCAAGCGATCAGTGAGGCGCTGGCGCAGTCCACCGGTCGCACTGTCTCCGTCACTGCCAAAGAGCTGGTGGTCGTTGCCAGCAAACAATCACCGCCACCAAGCCTCTTGTCGGTGCTGGACGCTGTGCCTTTTTCACCCGAACAGGCGTCCAAAGAACAAACCGCCTTGATCGCGCCGCGGCCGGGCACACAAACCCCCTGGGCCAGTCGCGCCAGCGAGATTGTGGCCCGCTGCGGTTTGGCCGATTGGTCGCATTTGGAGCACTTCATTTATCTGGAATTCTCAGGGCTTAAGGTGGATGCCCTAGCGCCGGCCGACCGAGCGCTGTTTTTTGACCGCATGACCCAAGTGTGGGTCGCTGTGGACCAAGATTTAAGCGCCTGGTTTGCGCCTGAGAGCACCAAGTCGCCTGGGGTCACCCAACTGGATTTGGGCCAAGACCCAAAGGCCACACTGGCGATATACAACGAGTCCATGGGATTGGCGCTGTCGGAAGGTGAGATGGGCTATCTCGTCGATGTCTTCAACCCCTTGGGCCGGGGACCCACCGATGCTGAATTGATGATGTTCGCGCAAGCCAACTCCGAGCATTGCCGACACAAGATCTTTAATGCCAGCTGGTCTGTGGACGGGGTCGAGGTGCCAGGGACCTTGTTTGGCTTGATTCGAGAGACCCACAAAGCACACCCCCAACACACGATCGTGGCCTATGACGACAACGCGGCCATCATCGAAGGCGGGCCAGCCACTGTACTGAGCACCTCCCACGAAAACCCAATTTATCAGTGGGAGATGGCGGTCGATTGCCACATCCAAATCAAAGTGGAGACCCACAACCACCCCACCGCCATTTCTCCAGAGCCCGGTGCGGCGACTGGGGCAGGGGGTGAGATTCGGGATGAAGCCGCCACGGGCCGAGGGGCCAGACCGGTGGCGGGCTTGACCGGCTTTTCGGTCTCAGAGCTTCGCATTCCAGACGGTGCCAAAGGCTGGGAGCACGCGCCCGTCCCACCAGAGCGTTTGGCCACGCCATTACAGATCATGATCGAGGCCCCGGTGGGCGCAGCGCGCTACAACAACGAGTTTGGTCGCCCGGCGTTGCTGGGTTATTTTCGCAGTTTTTCGACCCGCGTGGATGGGCAGTGGTGGGGCTATCACAAGCCGATCATGATCGCTGGTGGCAGTGGTTTGATTCGGGGCGATCAAACCCACAAACAGCCGTTGACTCCCGGTGACCACATTGTGGTCTTGGGTGGGCCAGCGATGTTGATTGGCTTGGGCGGTGGTGCGGCCTCTTCCATGAGTTCGGGGCAATCCGATGAAGGTCTCGATTATGCCTCGGTCCAGCGGGGTAATCCAGAAATGGAGCGCCGCGCCCAAGAGGTGATCGACCGCTGCTGGGCTCTGGGGCAAAAAAACCCCATCAAAGCCATCCACGATGTCGGTGCCGGTGGCCTGTCCAATGCCATCCCAGAATTGGTGCACGACGGGGGCGTGGGCGCGCTGTTGTCCTTGAATGCGACT
>CBFHIS010000011.1:27708-39221 GCA_965655975.1 Wenzhouxiangella sp. | reverse complement strand
CGACCCTTGTCGCCTTCGCTACTGGCCTATGCCGCACAGGATGTCATTTACTTGCCCATGTTGGCAGAGGCCTTGTGTGAGCAATTGGATCGCATCGACCGTTTGGCGTGGGTGAAAGAGGATTGCGCTCGCTTAATTGAACAGAAAAAGAAAACCAACGCTCAATCACCGCTGCTTCGTGTGAAAGGTGCAGGTCGTTTGTCAAAGACTGCCATGGCTTATCTTGAAAGTCTCGCCAAATGGCGGGATCATGAGGCAAAAGCCCGCAACCTGCCCCGCTCCTTTGTTCTAAAAGATGAAACCCTACTAGAGCTGGCCAGTCAAACCGAGCAGCTCGGGAGTCACAGGGCCGTTTCACAATTAAAGGACACCTTAAAGCGCTTTTCGGAACCTTGTCTAGCGGCATTAGAGGCCTCTGACCCAAATCAGTTTGCAATACCCAAAGCACTCGTGGCGCTGAGCGCTGATCAAAGACAAACACTGAAGACTTGGCAAGCACGCATTGGTGAACTGGCGGATACATTAAACATTGAACCAAGCCTCATAGCCAGCAAGAGGGAATTAACACGAATCTTACAAGATGAATCACCCGATTGGCTCAGCGGATGGCGTGGGCCCCTGGTTCTCAATGCATTGGGCTTGGACTAAATTTGAGTCAGGTAACAATCTGCCCCGCTGGCTTGGGCCACAAAGCAGCTGCCTGACATAGCCCCTTTGAAGACCAGATGAGCGGTCTTCTAATGAAGCGCTTTCACTGACAGCTTTGAAGCGCCCAGTTTTCATTCGCCAATCAGCAACTGTCCTCTACAGCCCACATGTGGGCGCCTAAGAAATCAGTAGCAATGCCTAAGGTGCGCGTTTAAACTGCAAGATGAGTGAAATGGGCGTAGAGAGACCATCTCGATGGAGAAACCAATATCTGAATCAAGTCGCATTGAGTCTCTTGACGTCTTTCGTGGTTTTGCACTCTTAGGCATCTTGCTTGTCAACATCATTGGCTTTGGCTTGCTCTCTCCTTCCTACTCAAACCCAGGGTTTGACTTGGCCCAGTCAGGCACTGCGAGTGTGCTGAGCTGGATGGGCATTGAGGTGCTGGCTGAGGGCGCCATGCGCTGCTTATTTTCCATCCTGTTTGGTGCTGGTGTCGTCTTATTCACCACGGGTCAAAATGCCCGTCCCGCTCGAACGCACTATCGCCGGACCTTTTGGCTATTGATTTTTGGGCTATTCAACGCCTTTATCCTGCTTTGGCCTGGAGATGTCCTTGTGACTTATGCAATGGCAGGAGCACTCCTTTATTTTTTGCGGGACAAATCAGTCAGAGCCTTGTTGGGCACTGCCGGAATACTTTTGCTACTGATGTCACTACTCAATCTTGGCATGGGTTACGGGTTGGGCTTTACACACCAAGCGTTCGAGAGAGTGGCTGCGTCAGAGATGTCTGGAGCAACGCTAGAGGTTTCTAATCAAGATCGTGAGCTGGCTGAGATTTGGAAGGATTTTGCCGCTGATTTTGAGCCCTCGGCTGCTGAAGTAGCCTCTGAATATAGTGAACGCACCACAAGTTACGCTTCTGCGTTTGGGTGGAGCGTCGCTCAAAATGCTGAGATGTATGGGTTTGTAATCCCAGTGTTCTTATTTTGGGATGCGTTGGCAATGATGATTCTGGGAATGGCCCTCTATAAAAGTGGTGTATTGCAGGCCATGCGAAACCGCAAGTTTTATCTGAAACTGATGCTCCTAGGGTTTTCAGGCGGACTGTTGTTTAACAGCTATGAGGTCTACATCGCCTACAGCAATGACTTTTCTCTGGTCGCCACTTTCCCCCAATTCCAGGCCACCTATCATTTAGGTCGATTGGGCATCGCTCTTGGCTATATTGGACTTCTCGGATTGATTTGCCAATCGGGAATTCTCAAAAGAATGACCTGTCGCCTCGCCGCAGTTGGTCGAATGGCACTCACCAACTATTTAATGCACTCGGTTATCTGCGCTATTCTTTTTACGGGCCTTGGATTTGGCTTGGTGGGACAGTTCACCCGTTTCGAACTCTACGGTATTGTGCTCATGATTTGGCTGCTTCAGTTGGTATTAAGCCCCATCTGGCTCAAACATTACCGCTTTGGGCCGATTGAATGGCTATGGCGCGCACTGACTTATGGCACTTGGCCGACAATGAACCGGTCTCATCAAAGTTAACAGCTCGCTGGAATGTGATCTGTGCGAACAACACTGGGTTGCAATGGGCTTTTCCGAAGATGTTGAGGGCATCAGTGATTCAGCAGTAGAAAGCAGTCACTTTCTGAACTGGGTCTGAAATCTTTCATTACAATAATCGTCTGCCTCGGTAGCTCAGGGGATAGAGCAGCCGCCTCCTAAGCGGCAGGTCGCAGGTTCGAATCCTGCCCGGGGCACCATCTTCTAGTGGGTCTATTCCGGTCACATGGCTAACACTTTGTTCGGAATAATCTGTAAACGATATCTTGGTAAGCTTAGGTGATTCTCAACCGCACAGGCCACCCCATCAATTGTCTGAATTTGGCCCGCCATGCTAAACTAAAAAGTTAAAATTTGACAAGGGGAAAGCCGTGTTGCGCCTATGGGTTATTGTCACTCTAATCTGTGTCTCAGGCATGAGCATCAGTACTTATGGCCAGACAAACCCACCCACCATCAATGTGTCAGGGACGCTAACGCTGGGTACCAAAGAGCGACCTTTTAGTGCGACCATCTTCTTGGGTAAAGAGGCATATATCTAACGCTTGGACCGAGACTCTGACGAGGGTGAGCGGGTAGTGATGACAGTGGTCTCAGGTGCTCACGAGGGGGCTGACTACATTGCTTGTCTCAGGGTCTATCAATATGCCAATGGTGCTTGGGTACTCCGCTATGAGCCAGTCCTATTCATGCTTGATGGGCAAGAGGCCTCTGTGTCTGTTGATAAACCGGGAGAACGTGTAGAGGATTCTTTCAAGTTAGAAATTCTCTATGAACGAGACGAATCACAAACCCAGCCGATGTTGCGCATGGATGAGTTGGGCTGCTATACCGACCAACCCGCCTATCAGTCTGCTTTCATGGGAGGCTGCTGCAGCGCCTCTTGCACCGCTGAGCCTGGCACTCAAAGTTGCTGCGGAACCATTGTTTGTTGTACGTGTGATGCATGCTGCCAGACGCCCTGATCCTTTCGAATTCACCAAAGACTGTGGCATGGCTAACTGTTGGTCGAGCCAATCTAGAGCCTTTTTGTCTGGCTTGCAGCAATTAGTGCGCTGGCTTTTTCTGATGAGACAACTGTGCATTTAAATTCATATCGAATAATGTGCGATTGATCCCATCGCGACCCATAGCCGGCCTCCGTGCAAAGATATTGCCAGTATGTCGTGTGGCATCTAGTAATAAAAACTGATGCTTAAAGAACCCAGCTCAACATCATATTGCTGATCCAACAGCATTGGATCGTTGACTGTTTGCCTCGCGATAGAGGTAGAAAGAAAGAGGCTCGCGCGTGAGCTAAACCGCCACTCATATTCTATATCGATGGCCGTCTGCTCAGTCGCACTATTGGACCCCGCTAAACGACTTCGGGAAAAGGACGGCCCAGCCTTGATCGCACTAGATTCGGTTGGTGAAAACATCACGCCAACAAAGTAGGTGGTTGTAAAAATTCCGGCAGAGCCTTCAATGTTTGTTTCAAAAAAGCCCCGATCAACCAGTCCAATGGCGGCGAACTGGTTCCCAGGCTGATATCGGACCTCAAGTGACCCCACCACCGAACGAACATCTTTGATGGACGCCGTAGCGAAATTTTGCCCGAAGGCAATGGCATTGAGCGCGTATTGCCACCGACCTTGTTTAAGCTCAAAGCCAGAGCCCAAACGCCAACCATCCGAATTCCGATCGGTCATGCCCAGGTTTTCGGAAGCCTCATATCGGATCGATTGGGTACCCATAAATGCATAAACTTGGCCTTTAGAAAATGCATGCTGCGCCTCCAGTGTGGTTTCAAACTCCTGCCTATCGAGAGACTGCCTCATCACTTGATTGGTGTATTCCACATCATTGACTGTTGCGATGTCCGAATACTGACCTGAAGCACCAAAGGTCCAGTTATCAGAAACCCAATCACTGCCCAATTGAACCACCTTAGTGGTGCTCAATCCATGCACAAAGCCATTGAGCTGGTCCACATGGTCTTTTCCGATAATGCTTTGTTGCCGTTGTAAAGCGGCATTTAGAACAACCTCTTTGTTCAATTGATAACGACTAGAGATGGATGCTGTGACCGCCTCGTTGTCTTGTGCATCATGCGCTGGATCCACCACATCTTGGACAAGAACATCCAGAGCAGTCGTCAAAGAGAGTTTTTTCCCATTCGAGGCAGCCGATCCTGAAGCAAAAAGGAATCTCGCCACATCTGACTCCTCTGTGCTATCGAGTCGAATATTGCTGGTCGGCGCGACCGCAAGCCCGATCTCACCACCGATGGTGAAAGCGCCGATCTCCCGGGCGTGAGGAGGCTGCAGACTTGCAGGCGATGGCAGCATGTCAAGCTGAGCCCAACTGAGTGCAGGCACCAAACACAGCAACACAAAGGTGATCGAACGGATTGGCTTCAATGATGAAAGGAAATTTCGGACCATTACACTGCCCTCAATTGATGGCCAAACGCTCCGCGGTCACCTGGTACTGCCTGTTGGTGAGCCCAATAAATAGAGCCGAGAGGATCAGCGCAGGAACCAGAACAATCAAAATTGCCCAAAGAAGCCCCCGTGGTTCGCCGGCAAACTGATCAGAAATCAAGCCCACAGCAAATGGGCCCACAGAGGAAATCACAGCAATCAGAAGAATTGAAACTCCGAACATCCTGCCTCGATACTTGGCCGGGCTGATGTCTTGGATCATGGTTGAAGACAACGCAATGCCGAGATTGGCGAACATGATCTGAGCGCCATATAAAACGTAGGCGTGCATCGCTGAGGTCGCGAGCAGCTGAAGCATGGCAGGAATAATTGTTAAGAGCATCGCATACTTATACAGGTGCCTTGGAGCCAGAGGACCGTAGAGGGTGAGCATCCTGCTAATAATCAGAGCCGCAATTGCGACCCCACTCAAACCACCCACGGTAGCGGCTATGCCAAGCGCAAAGCCAACCTCTGCAGGCGTGGCACCAAAGACACGAATAATATAAGTCGGTGACCACGACATGACCGCAAGGCCGGCGAATGTCGTCATAGCGATCGCGGCATACAGGCCAAAAGCCGCCACTCCATGCTCTTGGGCATAGTGAAGAAGTGAGCGGTACTCGTGAAAATTCTCATCATTCGCGGATCGGCGTTTGATGTTTCCAATCGAGAATACCAGTAAGGCCACTGGCAAACCCAGTGCCGCAACAATAATAAAAGCACTTCGCCAATAGGCCAACGATTGCAGCATGGCCGGCAGTACTGTCTCATTCACTTGAACCCAGCTCAAAAGGGCTCCCCCGCTGGTTGCACCCATGCCCACAGCAATCACCCCGGCCGCAAAGTAGATCAAATTGGCAATCACTCGGGGCCGTCCAGCAAAAATATCGGGTATCAATGAATTGGCCACTGGCGTCAGCGCCGTTTCTCCCAATGCCAATGCCAAAACACCCGCCAAAAAGCCCACAAATGTGAAGGCCACACCAAGTCCCGCTGTTGCGATGGACCAGATGATGATGCAAATACCCAAAAGAAGGTGTCGCGGCGCATGATCGGCCAACCACCCAAGGAAAATGGCGCCCGCACCAGCCAGCAATCCCGGCGCCAGCCCAGTCAAAATACCGATATCACTGTCAGACAGTGACATTTCCATTTTGAGTGGCTCAACGATTAGGAATAAGATTTGCCGGTTGATACTCGCCGCAAAGGCTGTGATGATAATGACGATCAACACATACCATGCGCGGCGAGTGGATACCGTTTCGGTCACGACCATGCCAATGCTCAGAAGCTGTAGCTCAAACGAGCACCGAATTCACGTGGGTGGGTGCGAACATGCACCCCACTCGCGAACAGGTCATCAAACGTTCCCGTGTAATAGTTCTCGCCAGTGAGGTTTCTGACATAAGCAGACAAGGCGTACTTGCCCAGATCAATTCCCGCTTTCATATTGACCACACTGAAACTGGGTACCCGGTACGGAAATGAGAAGTCAAACGGGACAGGAAACAGATCGGATGGGACATAAACCAAATGGCTGGTTACTTTTTCAGCCACATGGTTGTACTCTGCTCGAACATAAGCCTCATGCCCGCCCAGGCTAAAGGTTTTCTCCGCAAAGGCGCTAAATGTCGATTTAGGCGCATCAAGCAAGTCCTTCCCCGACAAGTCAATCAATTGAACTGCCCCATCGACGACCGCATTGGTGTATTCGTCATATTGGGCATCTAAGAAACCAGCAGCGACCCCAACCAAGAGATCATCTTGAACATAAGCTTTGAGTTCGACTTCCACGCCCGTGCTTGAGGCCTCGGCTGCATTCTCTACACCAGTGGTGATGACAAAGGCACCGGTTGCTGGATCAATTCCATTGACGGTTGTACGAACCTGCATGTCCTCCCAGTTAATACGAAATAGTGCGATTGCAAATTGTGCACGACCATCAAAAAGCGTGCCTTTTGCACCAATCTCATAGCTCCAAAGCGTCTCAGGATCAAATTCCGCTCGCTCTAGGACTGGATCCAACTGGACACCGCCTGCCCGGTAGCCTTGAGAGGCCATCGCGTAAGTGGTTATCTGATCAGAGAGCTTATAACTCAACGCCAGCTTACTTGAGTAGTTATTGAAGTCTCGAGAGACTGGCTCAAAGACTTGGGTCACGGGCCCCATCGGGGTTCCATTCGTGACGATTTGTGACTCCTCGACCGTGTCATCTGAATAACGAGCGCCATAGGTGAGCGTCACCCGATCGGTCAATGCATAGTCAAATTCACCGAAAACAGAGAAATTGCTTGCCTTACTTTTATTCTGTAACGCACGAATAACGGTGTTGGGTGGGGCACCAAGAGGGTTCATAGAACCCAAGATAACCGTCAGATCAGTCTCCAAAGTTTGCTCAGAGTAAGCCAGCCCGATCGTGCCTTTCACAGGCCCAGAGCCGTCATAAGCAACACGAAGCTCTTGGCTGAACAGATCCAAATCGGCCAAGCGAGTTAGATTGACCGCATCAAGACTGGTCGCATCAACATCGCCAACTTGGTCGCGACCACCTTTGGCATATCCAGTCACACTTGTAAAAGTGAGATTGTTTCTCACATAGTTCATTCGGTGATTAAAAAGACTGTAGCTGTAGTCGGTCTCTTTGGGGTTGTCGTTGTTCACGCGATCTGTATTTTCGGGATAAAACGGCAACTCGGGAAATGCGTTGAGCCCCCACAAGCCAATGGAACCCACTGATAGCTTTCCAGTGGGCACGCCCGATTCAAGGCCGCTGTACTCATCTGCAAACGTGATTGAGGTATCAATCGTGAAATTGTCCGTCATGAGGTATCGGGCGGAGAGACGGCCATTCACATTTCTCTGGTCATTTCTCCCTCCGACAGGATTGACATTCTTTATCCAGCCATTGGTTTCATAAAAATAGCCACTGCCTCGAAGAAAGAGTTTCTCGGAGACAGGCGCATTAAACATGATCCCGCCTTCGTAAGTGTCATGGCTGGCAATCCCAACGAAAACGTTGCCTGCTGGCACATCTGTTGGCCTCGCGGTGGTGATATTGATCGCACCACCGGCTGCATTTTTTCCGAAAAAGGTGCCTTGCGGCCCCCTCAAGACTTCGATCCGCTCAATATCTTGAATTTGGGGATTCGAGACCAGCGGAATGACATTGACCTCGTCTACATACAAGGCAAAGCTACTATTGGGGCCATTCCCAATATTGCTAATGCCTCGCATTGAAATAGAATTATCGCCACGCGTGCCAGTCTCGTTCACCGAAACATTAGGCGTTTGAAGGAAATAGTCGCTAATGCCCTCGATGCCACTTTTATCAATATCTTCTGAGTCAAATACCGTCGCACTGACGGTCGCATCTTGGAGAGACTCAGACTGACGACGCGCTGTCACGGTAACCACATCAAGCATTGGCTCCTCCGTGGCATTCTTTGAGACTGTAGAATCCGCTGTCTCTCCATCCTCAGCATTGACGCCATTTACAATCAAAGAGAGGCTGAGTGCCAGAAACAGGATCTGGCCTTTAAAAAATGGTTCCGCATTGGTATTTTTAACGGTGGTGCGCATCTGATGATTGCTCCTGGTGAAGACTCGCTACTGATCCATTAAGGGGCTGAGTCTTTCGGGGTTGGGGGAAATTTCTTTACCGGCTGTATCTAATATCAAAGGAAGCCCCGTTTCGCTATTTCCAATAACAACAACCTTTGCGTTCTCTGACTTAGCAAGCTCAAGCGTGGCTTCGATCCCACGCCACGCCAAATAACTGTCCGTAATTGCAGGCGCGACTGTCTCCTGAAACAATCGAATTCCATTTGCTTCTACGGCCTTACGTTGTGACTCAAGCTCCTCTCGTTCCACACGGAATGCATATTCTTTAACCAACTGAGCCTCTGACAACTTTCTCTCAATCGCTTCTTGAATAGAAACAGGCAAGTTTATTTTGGTAATCAAAATATCTGATAGCAGGATCGTGCTTTCCTGCGCTGCCTCGGTCCGCGCCGAGGCCACACCATTTGGGTGGCTTGCTGATGTCAGCTCATCAAATATACGTTGTTGAACTCGGTTTCTCTCAGTCGTATAAATGGCTTCTGCCTCATAATCAGCCACCACCCGTCTCAAAACTGATCCCACTTCAGGAATCAATAATTGATCCAGATACTTGGGGCCAATTCTGTCATTGAGGGTCACCACAGACTGACGGAGGACATGCCATCTAAAATTTAGATCCATGTCAAAGTGCAGCCCATCTTTCGATACCACCTGATAAGACTCATGGCGATTTTGCAACCTGGCATCATAGGTATAGAACTCATTCCACGGCAAAATGAGATGTAGGCCTTCTCCGAATGGGCCCCGAGAGGCCCGATCTCCCCCTCCAATGCTGTACCACTCAACGCTGACATGGCCAACGGGTGTGATTTGAACGATTCTGTCCCAAAGCACAACAAATAAAAAGCTCAGGATAAGAAGCGCAAAGACCACGCTGAACTTAAGCCGACGAACAAGCGTTGATAATGCTTTTTTCATGTCTTATTCTCGATTCGGGCGCCGCCAACCAAAGACAGCTTGCCATCTTCCATGTGTGCTCGGAAATCAGAACAATCAAAATACCGCTCGTCATGCGTCACTAAGATGATTGTCTTGCCTGCCCTCTTCAACTCTGGCAGGATTTCCTCATAAAACTTGCGTCTGGTTTCAGGATCCTGGTCTGCCGCCCACTCATCAAGGACGAGAATTTCTCGATCTTCTGCCAAGGCAAGCGCCAAAGCCAAGCGTTTGCGCTGTCCTGTCGAAAGCGCCTCAGGACTGAGCCCCTCATTCAAATTCAGGGGCAATTTTGAGCGTATGTTCAAACGGACCAGCCACTGCTCAAGCTGAGTCGTTGCCTCATCGCTTAAACCATAGGTCTTTCCAAACACATGGAAATCAGCAAACACAGTCGCGAACAGATCTCTGTAGGATTGGCTGGCGGCAATCGGGATCTCGGCATCATCGACAGCAATGCTGCCACGGTGTCTCGGATATAGGCCAGTTAAAACACGCAGCAATGTTGTCTTCCCTGACCCATTGCCACCGGTAATAAAAACAAGCTGACCCCTTTTTACCGTGACTGAAATGTCTTCAATCGAAAACGGCTGGTCGAAGTCTATGGCTTTTTCATGGACGTAGCCCACACCGGTTAGACGGAGCTCTGCGAAATCTGAATATTGCTTTTCCTCGTCGTCTAACTCTTCACTCTGCGATAAGAGCTGATCAACACTTCGCTCAAACTCCATAATGCTCCGTGTTGCAAATCGAGCGATTGAGAATTGCTGCAAGCTCCCTATCATCCCCCCAATGGGACCAATCAAAAAGATGACAGCCATCACGATCATGGCAATTTCGCTGCCCTCAGCCTCGCTGATCAGTGGGAGAACAAAGACAACAGCACCCGCCATCAAATAGGAGGCCGTGTTGCCCGATGAGATCACCTCAGCAAAAATTTCAGCACTGGCGGATCGATGTTTATAGATATCGCTGGAGGTCTCAACCATATCCTCTAAAATGGCCTCACGCTTCTCGCCGTTCAACCGGAGCTCTTTAGACCCATCGATACTGGCCTCAGAGAGACGATCCAATTGGCCATTCAAACTTGCTGTGGTATCCAATGTCGCATTCAATCGTTTGGCGACATTGAGATACCCTATGACGCAAAGACACCCGACAACAGCGGTTAACAAGGCTGCTGTGGTTGAGAGATAAATCAAATAGAGGAACATGAAAATCAACAGCACAGTCGCTTCAACACCAGAGACAAGGGTGACTATGGACTGTGACAATGGGGCGTAGTGTCGTGCGGTGCCATCCAGTAAGGTGCCTGGAGAAATGTGCTCTATGTCGCGGAGTGATAGATTGAGTGTTTTCTTGGCAATCCGCTTCCTCCAGTCATGTAGAGCCGCCTCGATCGCTTCACTGGCCCTGAAAATAAGGTGACGCTGGCTGAGCCGGTAAGCAATCAGTAGGCCTATGAAACCCAAAGCAGCCATAACCGAATAATCATTGTCTTGGGTGATTTGTGATTCGGTGTTCAGTAGATACAAAACACCTGTCCCACAGAGCGCGGCGAGCACAGCCACAGCACCGAGGCGCAGAAAAGAGGTTTGATTGAGCTCGGCGAGCCAATTTCGACCCTTTTGCTGCTTAAACCACTGACCAGGACCCATCCTAGAGATGATGCGAAGAACCTTATCCCCGACAGACGAAGCCATGTCGAAGGCATCATTTTTGCCCGCACTCAAAGCGTTTGCACCCTAGGTTAAGCGCCTTTGGTCGAGCGAGGCGCAGAAACCAGCAACACCAGCCCCATTAGGGCTGGTGTTAACAACACTGAGAGAACAAAAAAGCCCCAAAAACCGAGAGTCCGATCACGCCCCAGCCATGCGGTGTACAAACACAGCACCACATAGAGAACCAGAAGATATGGCGTTAACATCGGTACTCTCAGTCCTGTAAAAGACTATTTCTTATCTTTTGCTTTGGCAGCAGAGAAGTCATTTTTCAGATCCTCTTTGACGGCTTCGACACTGAAGTCATCAATCGTGCCACCACCTTCAAAATGTCTCACAAAAGCTTTACCGACAGCATAAGTAGCCGCTGAGCCAAAGGCAGCAACGCTCACGCTTCCTAATATTGAGCCACTGAATGGGACGACCTTGAGTGATGAGCCAACCAATGCACCACTGATGGCTGTTGGTGCCAAGGTGCCAAGCAATGCCGAGATAAGGCCTCGGGTGACCTCTGTCTTTGGTTCATGACCATATGCTTTGGTGATGTCTT
>CBFHIS010000011.1:0-27698 GCA_965655975.1 Wenzhouxiangella sp. | reverse complement strand
GATCGAGATAAGGCACCGGTATAACGGCGGCTGCCGCTGCCCATCTGACCGAATTTGAGATCGCATGTGCTGCCTGCTCTTGCGAACTTTCAAGTACTTCGTGATCCAAGGTTATATCCACACCCATGGTGTTACCCTCCAGTTAGACAGTTGATTCCGCATTTAAGACTCGGGCATCAAACACAATGCGATACCCTCCATACCCAAGTTCATGCTAGCCCGCAAAGATGCCATAAACAATGGCGTATCGCGCTGAAAACTTGCGTGTTTTAAATTTCATCTTGCATTTATTTTGTGCCTTTTTTCAGTTTTAATTCAATGTTTTATAAAGCCCGTAAAATACCTCTGTACTTTTTGCGATTCATCTTTCACCAATGAGCGGCGATGCCATTTCAAGTGCTTGTATTAAAGTCGCACTTCTCCCACAATAGGCCCTGAGATGGGAGCACACTAATGGCCAAATTGCGCGAGTCAAAGGCTTTGCCAATGGGCAGAACTGGCCGCGCTCGCGCCGTGAAGCAAGCGCGCGCATCGGAGACTGTGCAGCGCATCCTATCCGCAGCCAATCACTTGCTCAATACAAATGGGCACTTATCCAATGAGGCAATTGCAGAAGAGGCGGATGTCTCCATCTCTTCGATCTACAGATATTTTCGAAATCGAGAGGAGCTATTTGCGGAGGTATTCTGGATGGATGCATCCCAAATGTTTGAGACAATTGCTGAAAAGATTGGGGCGATTGGAAAACATCACCATCGCGCGCATTTAGAAGAGATCATCCAAATATCAGTCAATAGCGTTTCGGGTGATCGCACCGCACGCGCCAGATCGTATGGAAAGATCAGTTTCGATGCCGCGAATGAAATCAATATCACATTTAATCATCGCCTAAAAAACAAGCTTACCGAACAAGTGGCCTTAATCAGCAACTGCCACCCAAAATATGTTGATGAAAGCCTTGTCTTAATCCTATCTAGACTTTTGGTATCCACTCCAAGACTAATGATTTTAGAGGAGTCAGAAAGACTCGAACACACTCAGGTCTTACAAGCACTCGCCGATACCTCCCAAGGGATTTTGAGCTCTCTTATAGAACGCGCCGAGAGAACACACAGCAAGCTAACCAGTTCCTAGAGCTCATCTTCAGATATCTAGCTTGGGTGATCAATCAAACCTGAGCGCTTCTCAAGATGTTTCTCCAGGAGTGAATAAGCGGCCGGCACCACCACCAAAGTCAACAACGTAGAGCTCAGCATGCCACCAATCACAGCGATCGCCAGTGGCCCATTGGTATCTGAGCCTGCCCCCCAGCCCAGCGCAGGTGGCAACAAGGCCAACACCACTGTCAAAGAGGTCATCAAAACAGGCCTGAGACGAATGGGACAGGCGTTTGAGAGCGCCTCATCCACCCCTTGGCCAGCCGCTCGGAATTGATTGGTTAAATCCACCAACAAGATCGAGTTCTTCGCCACAAGCCCCACCAGCAACACCATTCCGATCATGGAATAAATGTTGAGGGAATTATTGGTTAACCACAGCAAGAAAACCCCGCCAATCACGGCCAAAGGCTGCGCGGTCATGACAACCAAAGGCTGGAGAAACGAATTAAATTGCGACGACAAAACCATAAAGACCAAAACAGTGGCCAAGCCGAACGCAAAAATCACATAAGTCATTGTTTGCTGGAATTCTCTGGCCTCTGCCTTCAATGCAATCTCATAGCCCAAAGGAAGAATCTCATCTGCAATGGCATTGATCTCTTCAATCGCTGTACCCAGCGCAATCTCTGGGTTGGCATAAAAATTGGCTGAATAGTTGAGGTCAAACCGAGTGATCACAGCGGGCCCAAGCGTCTCGCGTGCTGAGGCCAACTGATCAAAGCGAAACATTTGACCATTCTCGCCTCGGATCATGATCCGATTCAGGTCATCGGGTGTGGTGATTTGTCCTTCAGCTGCCTTGACTCGGATGTCATAACGCTCCCCATCACCCGGATCATCGTTGTATCGGGCGATATCAATTCCGCCGACCAGCATATTGACCGCAAAGGCAATATCCGATGAAGCCACATCGGCATCAGCCGCTTGCACGCGATCGACATCGACTTCCAACTGAGGCAGATTCATTTGTAAGTCCAAATCAATGGTGCTCATCCCATCAACTTGCTGTAGCCGTCTTTGGAGCTCATTGGCCAACTCTGCCACGGTATTCAAGTCGGTTCCTCTGAGCGCAAACTGTAATGGCTCACCCCGCTGCCCCCCAACAATGCTCGGTGGTGCTGCAAAGGCAATCACCCCAGGCACGGACCTCAAGTCTTGCCGAATCACATTGAGTATTTCTTGCTGGCTCTGGTCGCGGTCACTTCGTTCTTTCAATCGAACAAAGGCCAAGCCCCGGTTGACCTCACTGGCAGTGCCCAGCCCAATGGCTGTGAAGTAAGAACGAACAGAATCATAACCACTGAGCAGATTCTCTATATCGGTCATGTATTGCTCAGTGGTTTCAATACCGGTTCCCAGAGGCGCTCGGAAGAACACCACGAAACGGCCCTCATCTTCTGCTGGAACAAACTCTTTTTGAATGTCTGCAAAGAAAAACCCCGAACTCAGCACCACCAGACCAGCGAAGCCAAGAACCCGCCACCGATTGGCCAAGGTGTGCGCCAAAATTTGTTTGTAGCCGCTGTTCATTCGGTCAAAGAATTGATCCAGCGCATGATAGATCCGCCCTCGAGAGGCCTCCTCTCGACGCACCCTCAAGAATCGAGCACACAACACGGGTGTGAGCGTCAGCGAGACAATGGAAGAGGCGATCACTCCAACCGTCACGGTCACCGCAAATGACTCAAAAAATCGGCCGATAATCCCACCCAGAAAAATGACGGATGCAAAAATAGAAACCAACGTCAGCGTGGTCGCAACAATTGCGAAGAACACCTCATTTGTCCCCGAAATGGCGGCACCCTCAGGATCTGGGTTGATTTCTTGTCGATGCCGGTAGACATTCTCCAGCACAACAATCGCGTCATCCACAACCACACCGATCAAAAGAAGAAGCGCCAACAGCGTCATGGTATTGAACGTATAGCCAGCCAAATAAATCGTAGCAACAGCCGCCAACAATGAGATGGGAATGGCCAAAGAGATAATGATGGTCCCACGCCATGAGCGCAAGAACAATAAAACGACGAATGCGGCCAACAAGGCTCCCTCGATCAAGTGGTCTTGAAGCGATTGAACGATTTCACGGATGAGTTCTGAGTCATCAGATGCCACCTGAATCGTCAAGCCTGGGGGCAATTGTGGGATGATCTGCTCTTCTAGCCGCTTGTTCACCTCATCGATAATGGCCACCGTGTTGGAACCTGTGATCTTAACAACGCCAATGCCCACATTGGCTTGACCGTTGTATCGAGCCATCGACCGAAAATCGGCTAGGCCGTCCTCGACATCCGACACATCGCTGAGCCGAATTGGTGCGCCATCGGCATAGCGCACAATCATTTGACTGAGGTCTTCAGGGGTGTGGAACTCCAAATCAAGCTTAACCAGAAGCTCTGTTGACCCACTCACCAAGAATCCGCCAGGGAATTGTGCATGCTCGGTCTGGAAGGCCTGCTGGATGTCTTTGGCAGTGACCTCGTTGGCCGACATTTTATCCAGATCCAAGTTGACTCGGATGGTGCGTTCGCGCCGACCCCCAATTTGCACAGCACCAACACCGTCAATGGTCTCCAAGCGCTTTCGGATCACATTGTTCGCATACTGATTGAGCTGCTGCAAGGTTCGATCGCCAGTCAATGAGAGCCACATAATTGGACTGGCGCCCACCTCTACCTTGGCCACCACAGGCGGCTCAGCATCCAGAGGCAATTGCCTCAGGTTCTGATTCACCTTCGCCTGAACTTCATTGAAAGCAATATCAATGTCTTTGGTCAGCTTGAACGTGATGACCACTGTTGACACCCCCGGGGAGGACTCGGATTGGATGAAATCAATCCCAGGAACACTGTTGACCGCACCCTCAACAATGTTTGTAATGCTTGCATCGACGATTTCGGGACTGGCACCCGGGAGCACAGTGGTCACTGCGATCAAGGGAAACTCAATCTCAGGAAAACGATCCACCCCAATGCGCTGATACCCAATCAATCCAAACAACAACATCACCGCAGAAATCATGTACGCCAGAACGTGGCGTTTGATCGATAACTCAGGCAATGTCATCGCGGATTGCTCCCCGATTCACTGGCATCCATCTCGTCTGGCTCGATGGCCAACCTAGCCTCATTGGTCAAAAAGCCTGCCCCGCTGAGGACGATGGGTTCACCAGCACTGACGCCTGAGTGGATTTCAATCCATTGCGCGTGGCGAAGACCGACTTGCACCACCCGCTCAATCGCCACCGATCGCTCTTGATCGATCACATAAACCACCTCACCGGCTGGCCGCTTAACCACAGCGCTCGGTGGCACCACCACCGCCTCGCGCTCTGCAAGCACGATCTCACCCACCACAGAGCCCCCAGCGCGCCACCCGCCGGGATTGTCCAGCGTCACCACCACCTCGAGCGCTCGCGAGCGGCTGCCAACAACGGGGCGAACCTCGGTGATGGGGGCCTCAATCACGTCATCAGGGCTCTCGAGAGAATGCAGGCGCACCAGCTGCCCCACGTTGACCTCACTGGACAACCGCTGAGGGACCGGCAAGATGGCCATCAATGCATCGGCAGAGACAACATCAAATAAGGGTGTACCCAACGCGGCAAAATCACCCGAACTGATGTGACGTGCCTCAATTTGTCCGGCCACTGGAGAGACAATCTCTGTGCGTTGCAAGTCCAATTGTGCTGAGGAGAACCGAGCCTGAGCGCTGGCCAATTGAGAACTGAGCGCCTCTGCCTGTGCCTGTGCCTCTTCAAATTGATCTTTGGACACCAAATCGCCATCGACCAAACCAGACAAACGCTCTACCCTTGCCTGCTGGTTCCGCATTAAAGCGCGCAATTGCGAAACTTCACCCCGTATGGCTTCCAATTGAGCCCGCTGCTGGTCTCCGTCGAGTCTTGCAAGCACTTGGCCGGCTTGCACCAGATCACCAGCCTCTGCCAGCACTTCAATCACCCGCCCTGATGTCTCTGAAGCAATCATTGGGGCGGTGTTGGCGCTCAAACGCCCAACGCTTCGCTCGACACGCGTCACATTCTGCACAGTGGCATGAGTCTGCGTCACAGGTGTGGCTGGTGGTCCAGCAGGCCCATCGGCCTCCCCGCCACAAGCAACAAGCAAGAAAACCAAGAGGGCCAAGGCAACCATTGTTTTTGTCGACTGCAATGTCATTTCGATGTATCCCCATCTAAACCATGAAAAATTAAATCAATCACAGACTTGGCGTACTCCTGTGGTTGCTCGGCGTAACTGAAATTGGGTAAATGCTTGAGCGCTTTGCGGTGTTGAAAGAAAAAAACATTGGAGGAAATTAAGGTCAATGCCGCGACCGACGGATCAATGTTTTGATTAAAAAAGCCTTGCGCTTGCGCCTCAGAAATAAAACCGACCAAGCGCGCAAAGTTTCCAGAAAGAACATCTCTGACCAAATGAACGGTCTCGGTGCTTTCTGATTTTTGTAACTCGCGCAACACGAGATCGGTCACCAACTGATGAGAGACGATGTGATCCATGTGTTGGCATTGGAAGTTCAGCAACCGCTCGTCGAGTGGCCCTGAGCGCTCCAACACCGTTTCGAGCGTTTGCGCAAAGTCCTGCGAGGCGGTTTCAATGACAGCCAGATACAACGCGCGTTTCGTGCTGAAGTGATGAAACACCGTGGATTTCGAGATGTCTGCCTGGGCGGCAATCTCGGCCACGGAAGTGCCAGCATAGCCACGTGTGGCAAACATCGACGCGGCACAGGCCAACAGGCGCTCGCGGCCTGATGCGCAGGATTCTGAGGCTTGTTCAGCGACCTCTATTTGTGCTTTTTCCATGATGATCAACCACCTATACTGCTGACCGATCGGTCGGTCAGTTTTAGTATAACGCCCTTACGTGAACGAACTGCGACAAAACACCCCATCAGCGCTACAATGTTCTTCCATTGATGGACAAGAATGGATGAGGAGAATGCGCATGGGGATGCTGTCGGGTAAAAAGGCGCTAATCGTGGGCGTTGCCAGCCCAAGATCGATCGCATGGGGCATTGCTGAGGCCATGCATGAACACGGCGCCGAACTGGCCTTCACTTACCAAAACGAAAAGCTGCTCTCGCGCGTCGAGACCATCGCTCAACAGACAGGCTCAAGCCTTATTTTTCCACTGGATGTCGCCGATGATGCCCAAATTGCCAATGTTGCCGAGGAATTGGGTACCCATTGGGATGGGCTAGATATCTTGGTACATGCCGTTGGCTTCGCACCCCGAGAGCAACTCGAAGGTGAGTTTGTTGATGCCATTGATCGCGAGGGGTTTAAGATCGCGCATGACATTTCAGCCTACAGCTTCCCCGCACTGGCCAAAGCGTTCCGAGGACAGATGCAAGGCCGGCAAGCGGCTCTATTGACCTTGAGCTACTTAGGGGCGGTCCGCGCTATGCCCAGCTACAATGTGATGGGCTTGGCCAAAGCATCGCTTGAGGCATCGGTTCGCTATCTCGCCCACGGCTTGGGACCCGAGGGAATCCGCGTCAACGCCATCTCCGCTGGCCCAATCAAAACCCTGGCAGCCGCTGGCATACCAAAGTTCCGCTCCATGCTTGATCATGTGGAAACAACGGCACCGCTTCGCCGCAGCATCAACATCCAGGAAGTAGGTCAGACAGCCGCGTTTTTGTGCTCGGATCTGGCCAGTGGCATCACCGGTGAAATCACGCACGTCGATGCCGGCTATAACATTGTCGGCATGGCAGGCCTGGAGTAGAGGCAAGTCAGCTAGGTGCCTGCCACCCAGTGGTTGACAGGCATCTCGCTGCTTAATAGGTGGCCAAATCAAATCAGAAATCAACTAAAGAGTGTTTACAGGCGGTCCTCGATCACGTTGATCTCGGTATTCTCCCTTAGCCACTCCATCAAAGCATTGATTTCATAACCAATCTGAGAGAAAAGGATTTGTTGTCGCATTATTTCGCGAGCCTGAGCTGTGGCCTGGGTTGGATCACCCGGTGTAACACTCTCGAGCTCCACCACTGCAAAACCAGAATTGGTGGGTAACACGGTCAAGCTGGGCATGCCCTCTGCTGCAGGGGCTGGCAAACGGAACAAATCTCTGCTGAAGTCTGGGCCATATCGGAAATCATTGCGCCCAATGGTTTGGCTCTCAGAAAATGGCTGTTGAGTTTCAGAAGCTGGTTCTTCAGAGGTGGCCTCCGCTAAGAGAGATTCAGCTGCTTGCTCGGCTGCCTCGTTTAACGCGATCCGCTCGAGCTCGGCCTCGATTCCATCGGAGACTTCTGCAAGCGGGATGGGCTGCCTGTCGGTGTACTCATCCAAAATCACCACCACCATATGGTTGCGGTCAATTTCGATTGGGTCTGAGGCGGCATTGTCCAGCAAGACACGATCAGAAAACGCCGCCTGAATCACGGCGGGCTCAGCAGCTATGCCTTCACCACCAGCACGACCAAAGGGCTCGGTCGTCTTAATTTCCAAGCCCAACTCAGCAGACACGGGTTCTAGTGTGGTGTCATCCGCGAACACCAAGTCGACCATGCGCTCTGATAGCTCAATGTAGAGCCCTTCACTCTCTTGTTCGATGTATTCGGCCTCAATTTGGTCGCGGGCTTCTTCAAAAGACAAGCCTTCGGGTGGGCGAATGTCGTCCAATCGAATGATGTGCCAGCCAAAACGCGTTTTGACGGGTGCCGACAAGTCGTTTGGCGCTTCTAAGTCATACAAGGCTTGCTCAAAGCCAGCCATCATTTGCCCGGGCTCAATCCAACCCAAATCCCCACCCTCCTGGGCAGAAATGGGATCGGCGGAATAGCTTTCGGCCAAAGTGGCAAACTCCTCGCCTTCATTGAGTTGCGCGATCAATGTCTCAGCCAGGGCTTGCGTGGCGACATCATCACGCTCATCGGTGACCTCGAGCAGGATGTGCGAGGCACGCCGAAGCTCTGGGGATAAGAACCGGGCCTGCGCTGCATCATAGCGCTGTCTCAGTTCTGTTTCAGTCAGTGACAATCCCTCAGTCAGCTCATCGGCTCTGAGTTCCACATACCGCAAACTGACCAACTCTTCGGTCATATATTGCGACTGATTCTCGTTGTAATAGGCCTCAATCTCAGCGGGTTCAATGGTCACCTGATCGGCATAGTCATCCCGGGGGAATTCAACCATTTTGATGGTTCGTCGCTCATCTCGAACGGCCAGCATCCGGTCAATTTCTTTTTCGGTCACCACCCCAGAACCAGAAATCGCTGTCGGCACAGTTCGGGTTAACAGGTCTTGGCGAACCTCTTGCTCAAAACCCCTTGCTGTTAGCCCACTGGCTGCCAATGCCTGACGGTACGCTTCTGGACTGAATTGATTGCCAATTTGGAAAGCTTCTATTTCTCTAATCAAATCCAACAGGGTTTCATCACTAACGGCCAAACCCACCGACAAGGCATGCTGGCGAAGCAAGGCTTGATCAATCATTTCTTCTAGAAACTCGCGCCGCACCGTTGGTTGGTTGGTCGCAATCTCGTCATATTGATCGCCCTGCTGCTCTCGCAGTTGAGCACGATAACGGGCAAAGTCAGCCTGAAATTCATTGACTGTGATTTCTTCTTCTCCAACCACCGCCACCGCATCTTCAGGCACGGTGTTGATGTAGCTCTCGACCCCAAAGAATAGAAAGGGAACCGCGAGAAGACCCAGAATGATAAAGGCGACAACTCCTGTCACCCGATCTCGAATTGCCTGCAGCATGGTGTTTACCGAATCCTTGAATGCGTCAGTGAATGGACGTGCCCTGTAAAAAAACTGGGCGCCACATGGGCGCCCAGAGTTCTTAAATGGCGGAGTGGACGGGACTCGAACCCGCGACCCCCGGCGTGACAGGCCGGTATTCTAACCAACTGAACTACCACTCCGTTTTAAGCGTGGTGGGTGCTGACGGGATCGAACCGCCGACCCTCGCCTTGTAAGGGCGATGCTCTCCCAGCTGAGCTAAGCACCCTGGGCATAGCCCTTTATTTTATAGCGTCTTTGAAGCCTTTACCAGCTTTAAACGAAGGATTCTTTGAAGCTTTGATTTGAATCGTCTCGCCAGTTGAAGGATTGCGGCCTTGACGCGCAGCGCGATGCTTGACTGCGAATGTGCCGAAACCGACCAAAGAAACCGTGTCCCCTTTCTTGAGGGCTTTGGTGATTGAACCAATGGTGGCTTCCAAAGCACGACCTGCGTCTGCTTTACTCAGACCAGCACCATCAGCAATTGCATCAATCAACTCAGATTTGTTCATGTCTACTCTCTCCAAATCATTCTTAGTATAAGTTTCTCACCACAGGGGCTTAGCCCATTATTGTGTGAGTCATGCAAGATGGGAATCTATATTCATCATCTGATGTGTCCGCATCCCGAGGGGACAATGGTAAACCAGCGAGGGCCTCCCATCAACCAATCTCGAGAGCAATGATACCCCCAAAAGCCCGAAAAGCCTAGCTTTTAGGAGAAAACTCCTATGCCTGATCTTAAATTTTTAGTGTGGTCTCACTGTCCCTGGCTCGGCGGTTTCGCCATTGCCTGGCTTGATCGGCGCTGTCACAGATCCCTCAGGGAGGGCCTCTAAAGCGATGGACAACACTTCATCAATCCACGCTACGGGTTTAATATCTAAGCCTTTTTTGATCCTGTCTGGAATCTCTGCCAAATCTTTTTCGTTGTCTTTCGGAATCAACACCGTCTTAATGCCACCCCGCAAAGCAGCCAAGAGCTTCTCTTTTAACCCACCAATGGGCAGCACTTTCCCGCGCAAGGTGATCTCACCTGTCATTGCCACATCTGCTCGGACGGGCACCTTGGTCAAAACCGACACCAAGGCCGTGGTCATCGCAATGCCTGCACTGGGGCCATCTTTTGGCGTTGCACCCTCAGGAACATGCACGTGCATGTCCCATTTTTGATAAAAGTCACCGGGAATGCCAAGGGAATCTGCTCGCGACCGAACCACTGAAAGCGCCGCCTGAACAGACTCCTGCATCACACTGCCCAACTGGCCGGTGTGGGTCAGCTTGCCTTTGCCCGGCAAAGCAACCGCCTCAATCTGCAGCAATTCTCCACCCACTTCTGTCCATGCAAGGCCGGTGACTTGGCCAATTTCATTGTCTTCTTCGGCCAGACCATACTGGAATCGGCGCACACCCAAATAATCAGACAGGTTGCGCACGGAGATCTTGCGTTGTTTGACCGCCTTTAAACTGATTTCTTTGACCACTTTACGGCACACTTTGGCCAACTCTCGTTCGAGGCTTCTGACGCCCGCTTCCCGTGTGTAGTAACGGATCACATCGAGCACCGCTGCCTCACTGAATTGAATCTCATCATCACTCAGGCCATTGGCTTTAATCTGTTTTGGCAACAGGTAGCGCATCGCAATGTTGAGTTTTTCGTCTTCCGTGTAACCTGGAATGCGGATGATTTCCATACGGTCCAACAAGGGCCCTGGAATGTTGAGCGAGTTTGCTGTGGCGATGAACATCACGTCCGATAGATCAAAGCCAACCTCGAGGTAATGATCATTGAACGTATCATTTTGCTCCGGATCTAACACCTCAAGCATTGCAGAAGATGGATCACCTCGAAAATCATTGGACATCTTGTCTAGCTCATCGAGCATGAACAAGGGATTTTTAGTGCCGGCTTTGCTCATGTTTTGCAAAACACGACCCGGCATAGAGCCGATGTAGGTGCGACGGTGGCCACGGATCTCCGCCTCATCTCTGACACCGCCCAAACTCATTCGAATGAACTCACGCCCCGTTGACTTGGCAATCGAGCGCCCAAGCGAGGTCTTACCCACACCTGGTGGGCCCACCAAACACAAAATCGGGCCTTTGAGCTTCTTCACCCGCTGTTGCACCGCCAAGTACTCGAGGATCCGTTCCTTGACCTTCTCTAGCCCATAGTGGTCCGACTCAAGAACGGCTTCTGCTTTTTTAATGTCGTTTGAGATCTTGCTGCGCTTTTTCCAAGGCAGCATCAGCATCCAGTCAAGATAATTTCTCACCACCGTCGCTTCCGCCGACATGGGAGACATCATTTTTAACTTTCCAAATTCCGATCTGGCTTTCTCGAGCGCCTCTTTGGGCATGCCCGCTTTTTCGATTTTGGCTTCCAAATCGCCGAGGTCATTGCCTGTCTCATCCAAGTCCCCCAGCTCTTTTTGTATCGCCTTCATCTGCTCATTGAGGTAATACTCGCGCTGGCTCTTTTCCATTTGGGATTTGACTCGACCACGGATGCGCTTTTCAAGCTTGAGCACATCCAGCTCGCCTTCGAGGATCCCCATCAATTTTTCGAGACGTTGCAGGGTGGACTGAATCTCCAAGATCTCTTGCTTTTCTTCGATTCGAATGGGCAAATGAGCCGCCACCGTATCGGCCAATCGGCTCGCATCTTCAATACCTGAGAGCGTGGTCATCAGCTCAGGCGGGATCTTGCGGCTGAGCTTCACGTAGGTTTCGAATAGGTCCATGGCACTGCGGACCATCACTTCAACATCTTGCTCTGTGGCAGGCGCTGGCTCTTCAATCAAAGACCAATTGGCGACCAGATACCCCTCGGGCTCTGAAAGCTCATCGACTTTGACTCGCTCCATCCCTTCAACCAGGACCTTGGTTGTCCCATCAGGCAGGCGCAGCATCTGAAGAATCGAGGCGATGGTGCCGTACTCGTAAAGGTCTTTGGCCTTGGGCTCCTCCACATTGGAGTTTCTTTGCGTCACCAAGATGAGCTTTTTGTCCCCACCCATCGTTTCTTCCAGCGCTTTGACCGAACGCTCGCGGGCGACAAATAGTGGGATCACCATGTGCGGGAATACAACCACATCCCGCAAGGTCAAAACAGGGGTGGGCTGGCGTGTTTGGATGTCTTTACTCATTCAGATGGCTCTTGGGCGTTGGTTCGGTAATAGATATTGGCCCGCAGCCCCTCGGATTCAAGGGGCTGAGGCAAGAAACACCCGTCATTAGGCTTCGGCGCGTTGAGGGGGATTGCCCTCATAAATCAAATAGGGCTTGCTCTCACCGTTGATCACGGCTTCATCAATCACCACCTTGGTGACATTTTCCATTGATGGCAGGTCATACATGCTGTCGAGGAGAATATTTTCTAAGATCGTCCGCAGCCCGCGCGCACCAGTTTTTCGCTCCATCGCCTTCTGGGCAATGGCGTGCAAGGCATCTTCTCGAACCTCAAGCTCACAATTGTCTAGCTCAAACATACGAACAAACTGCTTGACCACTGCATTTTTTGGCTCAATCAAAATCCGAACCAATGCCTCCTCATCCAACTCACCCAAACTCGCGACCACTGGGAGACGGCCAACAAACTCAGGGATCAAGCCATACTTGATGAGGTCTTCCGGCTCCACTTCAGCAAATAGCGCTGAGACATTTGCATTGCTTTCCTTGCTTCTCACATCGGCCTTGAAGCCAATGCCAGCAGACTCGGAACGGGCTTGGATGACCTTGTCGAGACCAGCGAATGCGCCCCCGACAATGAAAAGAATATTTCGGGTGTTGACCTGCAAGAACTCTTGCTGTGGATGCTTGCGACCACCCTGTGGTGGCACAGACGCCATGGTGCCCTCGATGAGCTTGAGCAAGGCTTGTTGGACGCCCTCTCCAGACACATCGCGGGTGATCGACGGGTTCTCAGCCTTTCTCGAGATCTTATCAATTTCATCGATATAGACGATCCCTGTTTCGGCCTTGTCGACATCGTAGTCACACTTTTGCAAGAGCTTTTGAATGATGTTCTCGACGTCTTCACCCACATACCCAGCCTCAGTCAGCGTGGTTGCATCAGCAATGGTGAATGGCACATTGAGCATGCGCGCGAGCGTTTCTGCGAGGAGCGTCTTACCTGAGCCGGTGGGCCCGATCAGCAAAATATTGCTTTTTGAGAGCTCGACATCGTCTTTGTTTTTGGCCGACTCAACCCGCTTGTAATGGTTGTACACCGCAACCGACAGCACTTTCTTGGCCGCTTGTTGGCCAATGACGTAGTTGTCAAGGAACGCATGGATCTCATGAGGCGTGGGCAGTGAATCCCTCTCTGCCAGGCTCAGATCCTCTAATTCTTCCCGAATGATGTCATTGCAAAGCTCGACACACTCGTCACAGATATAGACGCTGGGACCGGCAATCAGCTTCCTGACTTCGTGCTGGCTCTTGCCACAAAAAGAGCAATAAAGAACCTTTCCTTCGCTACTCGACTCACTCATTGTCTGAGATCACTCGCTTTATTGGGTTCACAATAAAGCCAGTTTACCCAAAAATAGAGGGCCTATGTTGTATGACGCGATGTCAAAACCTCATCAATAATGCCGTATTTCGAGGCATCTTCTGCCCCCATGAAATAATCGCGGTCGGTGTCTTTTTCAATGGTCTCGAGTGGCTGGCCCGTGTGCTTTTGCAGGATACGGTTCAATGAATCGCGCATTTTCAAAATTTCTTTGGCATGAATGTCAATGTCTGACGCCTGGCCTTGGAAACCGCCGAGGGGCTGGTGGATCATCACCCGTGAGTGAGGCAAAGCATAGCGCTTGCCGGCAGCACCTGCGGTTAATAACAGCGCGCCCATGCTGGCCGCCTGGCCAATGCACATGGTCGACACATCGGGCTTAACAAATTGCATGGTGTCATAAATTGCCATTCCGGCTGTCACCACACCCCCGGGAGAATTGATGTAGATATTGATGTCTTTATCTGGATTCTCGGACTCCAAGAACAACAACTGCGCCACAACCAAGTTGGCCATATGGTCTTCGATTGGCCCGACAATAAAAATGACACGCTCTTTTAGAAGCCGCGAGTAAATGTCATAGGCGCGCTCACCACGTGCCGATTGCTCGACAACCATGGGGACCAAATTTAGTGCCTGTTCGTTCATGCCGACTCCATCAATTCTTTAAATTTCAGCTTCTTTTCATCGACCTTGGCTTTCTCCAACACCAAATCGAGCACCTGCTCTTCCAACACAATATTCTCGATTTGTTCCATGGCCCGCGCATCGGAACGATACATCTTGATCATCTCTGCTGGCTGCTCATAGGTTTGGGCAAACTCTTCGAGCTTGGCTTGCACACGGTCGGGATCAATTTCAATCTTATTTTGCTTAGCAAGCTCACCCATCAAAAGCCCAAGTCGGATGCGCTTCTCAGCACCTTCCATAAACTGTGCAATCGGCGGTGGCGGTGGCGCGTCTGCACCTGGTCTTGCCATCTGCTGTTGAAGTTGCGCTTGCATCTGACGGGCTTCTTGTTCGATGCTTGACTTGGGCAGTGGCAGATCGCCAAAACGCTCGAGCAAGCCTGAAGTCACTGCATCTTTGACCTTTTGAGTCACGGTGTTTCGCATTTCTCTGTCCAGATTCTTCTGAACATCAGATCGAAGCTGCTCTACCCCGCCTTCAATGCCGAACTCTGCCGCAAATTCATCCGTGACCTCTGGCAGTTTCGCTTCTTCCACAGCCTTGATCTCCAACTCAACGGGCACTTTTTTGCCCGCCAGCTGTTGGGTGCGATAGCTCTCTGGGAAGTTCAGTTTTTTCGAGACGGTATCGCCTGCTTTGGCGCCTTTCAAGATTTTCTCTAGGTCAGGGAAGCTTTCTAGCTTACCAATCACGGGAGCGATTTCATGCTGCCCCACATCAGGTACCCGCTCACCATCGACGGTGGCGACATAACCCACTCGAACCCGATCTCCAGCTGCTGCTTTGCGATCCACCTCATTCCACTCTCCGCGCTGCTCTTGCAAGGTGCGGATCATGTCATCAACGTCTTCTTCTGTGACTTCGCACACAGGACGATCTATTTTTAAATCAGAAAACTCCAGCTCGGGCACATCAGGGAACACTTCCAAGTGCGCAACATATTCGAAATCGGCTTCGGTTTGCTCGGTCTGGCTGGGCTCTATTTTCGTCACGCCTGCAACGCGCAGGGACTCTTGGCCGATGGCCTCTTGCAGGGTTTGCTGCATGGTCTCTTGCAAAATCTCTTCTCTGACTTGTGCGCCATAACGCTGAGTGATCACGTTCATGGGTACTTTGCCGGGGCGAAACCCTTTCAAACGAACTTGTTTACGAAGCTCATTGAGTCGACCAGAGATTTTCGACTCAATTTTCTCCGAAGGCACTTGAACAGTCATTCGACGCTCGAGATCACTTGTTTTTTCAACCGATACTTGCATGATTATGATTCTGCTTTTAGTTGTTGATTGTTTGGTGAGCCGCTTGGGACATTCGCCCTAACACGGCCAAGTCTAAAGGGTTTGTGGCTTTGTGTAGCATTCTGCTCTACGAAATGGTTAAAACACCTAACGCAGCGATATAAGTTGCCATAAATGGGGTGAGCGACGGGGATTGAACCCGCGACCTCTGGAGCCACAATCCAGTGCTCTACCAACTGAGCTACGCCCACCACAGCTTGTCATTGTACTTGAACCTTCCCACCCGATTTGGCGCGCCCGGCAGGACTCGAACCTGCAACCGTCGGCTTAGAAGGCCGATGCTCTATCCAGTTGAGCTACAGGCGCAATCCTGTTGCGTTCCAATCGGGCCTCAAAATGGTCGGGGCGGCAGGATTTGAACCTGCGACCTACTGCTCCCAAAGCAGTTGCGCTACCAGGCTGCGCTACGCCCCGTTGACTCATTCGTTGTTGAGCCGACCAATTGTAGTCGGATCACGGCCTTAGGTCAATTTGAATCAAGCTAAACTAGGCACTTCTTACATCCATCGCATCTGAAGGGTCGCCCATGCGCACACAATCGCTTTTTTTACAGGTTTTGGCTCTGCTCTTGGTGACTTTCGTGACCTCAACGGCTGGGGCCGAAGCATCAGGCCCAATCATGGAGCCAAAATCAGCGCACCCGCCCGCTTATTGGCAAAGCCTTAGGGACAAAAATATCCTCGAGTGGACACCCCAAGAACAGCTCGATGGGTATCCCAACATTCGAGCCATCAATCCCACCCGTGAGATCCACGCTTCGGATGAGCCAAGACCATTGCCCACAGAACCATGGTCGGATCACCCAGGCTGGGAATCGATGATGGAAAGCTTGCACTTGGCTGGCCTTTTGGTGATCCAAGGGGGCAAAATCCGCTATGAGCATTACCGCCAAGGCCACGCACAAGGTGAGCGCTGGATGAGCTTTTCGATTGCCAAGTCGGTGGTTTCTTTGCTCTATGGCATCGCAATGAAAGAAGGCCACATCGAAAGCCTAGATGAGACGGTGGCGACTTATTTGCCTCGATTTGAGGGCACAGGCTATGCCAATGTGACAATCAAAGATCTTTTGCGCATGGCTTCTGGTGTTCAATGGAATGAGGACTATGAAGACCCCAACTCGGATGTGGCCGCACTTGATGATGCCAGCGAAAATGAAGTACTGGAGCACTTGGCTTCATTACCCAGCCTGCATCCACCCGGGTCGGCCTTTAACTACAACACAGGTGAAACCATTTTAGCCGGCGCCATCTTGTCCGAAGCCGTTGGCATGAGCTTGAGTGAGTATTTGCAATCACGGCTGTGGCAACCCTTTGGCATGGCCGCCAATGCAGATTGGGCACTGATGGGCCCTCAGGGCGCCGAGATGGGTGGGTGCTGCATCAGCGCGACCTTACAAGATTATGGCCGACTGGGGCTGTTCGCCTTGCGCTCCGGTACACTCGACCCGGACCAGACTTTGTTACCAAAAGGTTGGATGGCAGAGTCTACCCGCCCATCGCCAGCAGCGGCTGACTACGGCTATTTTTGGTGGCTAACGGGTGATGGTGACTATCGAGCATCGGGCATTTTTGGCCAAGGCATCCACATCAGCCCAAGCCATGACTTGGTGGTGGCCATGCATGGGATTTGGCCCAGTGCACTTGATCCTGCTTTGTCAGAGAAACGCGCTGAACTCATTGCCTCAATCAAGCGCGCTTCAACCCAATCTGCATCAAATTAATGGTCTCTCTGCGAAAGCCTGCTTCGCAATAGGCCAGATAGAAATGCCACATTCGGATAAAGCGCTCATCAAATCCCATTGAGCGCACCTCTGGGAGCTTGGCGTGAAATGCCTCATCCCAAAGATTTAAGGTTTTTGCATAGTCAAGACCGCGGAAGACTTGGTGGACGGTCCCCAGCCCTGCCTGCTGAGCTGCCTGGACAAAAACCTCAGGGGAAGGCAGCATGCCGCCGGGGAAAATATACCGCTGAATAAAGTCCACACTTTTTCTGTATGCGGCGAACAAATCGTCTCGGATGGTGATCACTTGAATGGCAGCCACCCCTTTGGGTGTGAGCCTGTCATAAAGGGTTTTGAAAAAATCAGGCCAGTATCGCTCTCCAACCGCTTCAAACATTTCAATGGATGCAATGCCGTCGAATTGGCCGGTGAGATCTCTGTAGTCTTGCAGCTTAAAGTCAATGCGGTCTGAGAGGCCCGCTTTTTGAACACGCAATTGCGCCTCTTCAAGCTGCGCTTTAGACAGCGTGATGGAAGTGACGCGGCAACCCGTGGTCTCAACTGCTCGCATCGCAAAGCCACCCCACCCCGAACCAATTTCCAACAGGTGCATGTCCTGTGTTGGCTTCAGGAGATCCAATATGGCGTCGTATTTGTTGATCTGTGCGGCCTCCAGACTTTGATCAGGTGAGTCGAACAAAGCCGATGAATACGTCATGGTGGGATCGAGCCACAGCTTATAAAAGTCATTGCCCAAGTCATAATGACTGGCGATGTTGCGCCGCGCACCTTTTTTTGTATTGGGCCTGATTGCATGCACACACCACTGCAGTGCTCGCATCAGAAAACGCCCTTGATCGAGTCCCCCTAAAATGTCACGGTTCATCTCTCCGACACTGATCAAAGCGACCACGTCAGGAGAATCCCACTCACCTGCCATATATGCCTCAGCAAGACCCAAGGTGCCATTGGTCAACATGCGCATCATCAGTCTTGGGTGACGAATCTCCAAGCTGGCCTCTGGGCCAGGTTCGGTCCCCACGAAGCTCATCGTTTGGCCACCTGGCAACGTCAGATGGATTTGACCCACCTTGAGCTTGGACAGCGTCTTAACCAATGGCCGATAAATCACATCAACTCTAGAGGATTCAATCGCTTCAGACATCGGAGGATATTTCCTTTTCGGGTGGTTTGGGTTTCTTGTAAAAGCGAGCGCCCCTGAACCAGATTTTAAGCGCTTGCCAGTGAATGGCAAAAACAACTTTAAGTGTCATCAAAGGCAGACCAAAAAATGTTTTCAGCAGAGTCCAGTCGCTTATGGGTACCTGAGTGTTTCTTTGCGTTGCAATCATAGATCGTTCCCCTTTCTCGCGCCACACGATAGAGACATCTAGTTTCGCGGATGGCTGGCTGAAGCGGAATTCATACTCGCCCGAGATCGGCAAGAAAGGCGAGACGTGGAACTGCTTGGCGTGATGATGCGTTTGGGAAATATCAAGCTCACCGCCTTGTGGGTTTCGCAACAGATAGCAGTGGCGCTCACCAAAGGTGTTTCTGACCTCACATAGAATGGCGACCAACCGATCTTGGCTGTCGTGGCAATACCAAACACTCAAGGGATTAAAAACAAATCCTAGAATGCGCGGGTAACAAAAGAGTCGAATGCGACCCCCTTGGAGATCAATGCCATGCTCTCGCAGTCCAGACTCAACCCAGCGCCGAAGAGCATCCGCTCCGTCCCCACTTTTTTGATTGTCCGTGCTCAAATGGTCTTTGTCGTAAAACGAAAAAAGGTTAAATCGATTGTATGAAAAAAGGCGCAAGCGTTCGGAGACCTCTGCCACCCGATCGATATCGAGACATACATTAAAGACCCGATAGGCAAAGTCATATTTGGGTGCAATCAACCGACGGTGAAAAACGCGACCTCGGTAAAAAGCATTGGAAGTGGCTTGGCGCTCCATTGGCATCAGACTAGGCGTTGATCAAGGAGGCCCCTGGGCCCGCCCAAGGCGCATCATTTCTCATGTAGGGCGCTCCGGGCACACGCGCAGCTTCAAGGCTTTCGGGCAGTTCAACACCGAGCTTCACCACGGCTTCAATGGCCGCACCCAAGCCATCCTCATGAAACCCATAGCCCATCCAAGCACCGCAGTACCAACAGTGGCGATGGCCTTGCAAAAGCCCCAATGAGGCTTGAGCGCGACGAGTTTCTTGGTTGAATACCGGATGGGTGTAGAGGGTTTCGTAGTGCACAAGCTCAGGGTCTGGCTCAATCAGTGGATTCAATGTCACAAAATAATTTCGCTTGGCGCTCAGCTGCTGCAAGCGGTTCATCCAATAGGTCACCGATACGGAAGGAAGCGCTTGATCGCTTCGCGCCAGATAATTCCAGGATGACCACGCTGTGCGTCTTTGCGGCATTAAACGCTCATCACTGTGCAGCAATGCTCGGTTGGGCCGATACTCGAAAGCACCCAGCAAGGCGCGCTCGGCCTCATCAGCGTCTTCCAACATCGCCAAACTTTGATCGGCATGGCTGGCAAACAGCACACCATCAAATGCCTTTGTTTGGCCTGTTTGATCGGTGATTTCAACACCTTGTGCCAGTCGCCGAACAGAAACAACACCTGTGTTTAGCTGAATGCGTTTGTCTAGATCCACCAAAAGACGATCGAGATATTGCTTACTGCCTCCGACCACGGTTCGCCAAGCGGGTCGGTCACGAAGATCCAACAGGCCATGGTTTTGGAAGAACTCAAGTAAGGCAGCGGCTGAGAAAGAGCGGATGGAGTCGCTCGGGCTCGACCAGATAGAGGCCGCCATGGGCAGCAAATAACGCGCTGTAAATGCAGGCCCAAAATGGTGATCGTCCAACCACTCTCCCAAGCTCATGCCGGCCAGATCGCCGTTGGCCAGGGCCTTTTTGCCCAACCGATTGAAACGCACAATGTCCATCAACATGCGCCAATGCGAGAGGCGGATCAAATTGCGCCGTTGTGCGAACAGCGCATCCCCGGCATATTCCAAAGCCCCGTCGTCCAGAGAGGCGCCAAACGACATGTCCGAGGGCTGGGTCTCGACGCCCAGCAAGCCAAACAAGGCCAAAAGCCGTGGGTAATTCCGGTCGTTGTGAACGATAAATCCAGTATCAATGGCAAGCTCACCGAGTGGGTCTGTGACCATGCGGGTGTTGGTGTGCCCGCCCAAGCGATGATCTTGCTCATAGATCGTGACATCATAGCGATGCCGCATCATCCAGGCTGCAGACAGGCCTGAGATGCCCGTTCCAATCACTGCTAATTTCACTGAATAGAGGACCTTTCCTAGACTCAAGCGCACATCATAGCGCTCAGCTCGTGAATATTCGAGCGACGCGCTCATAAAAAAACCCCGCAGCTGCGGGGCTTTTAAAGATGGCGCGCCCGGAAGGATTCGAACCTCCGACCGCCTGGTTCGTAGCCAGGTACTCTATCCAGCTGAGCTACGGGCGCGTGCAAGCCTTCAATTATCCCAACAAGGTGGCCTAAGTGTCAAGAACAAACCCATTTGTGTTCGCTCATTTGCGCTAAGTCAACTCAGAGCCCGCCCCCAGTGAATTAGAATATGCTTATGTCGAATCACGCCCGCTTTCTCATTCCTCTGCCCCTGTTCGCTTCTGTCATGGGGCTATCGGGTCTTGCCATGGTTTGGCGAGCAACAGAAACCCACTGGGGGCTGGCCCACAATGTCTCTCAGGCCATCACGATATTGGCCGTTGCTGTCTTTGTTCTACTTATAGGCGCTTACATAGCCAAGTGGTTTGTGGCCCCTGATCGGGTGTTGGCTGAACTCAATCACCCCGTTCGCATCAATTTCTTACCCGCCATTTCAATTAATCTAATTCTGCTGGGGATTCTCACAACGCCCTCATTTCCGGAGTTGGGGCTCGATCTGTGGCGACTGGGTGCTGCCTTGCAGCTTCTACTGACCTTGATCATCGTCAACATTTGGCTCAATTCAGAACGCCCCAGCGCGAGCATCAATCCCGCCTGGTTTATCCCAGCAGTCGGGAATGTACTGGTCCCTGTGGCAGCAGCACCGGCTGGTTATGCCTTGGTCAGTTGGTTCTTTTTAAGCATTGGCCTTTTCTTTTGGGCCATTTTGGTGACAGTCATCTTTTACCGCTTGATCACCAAACCAGCACTGGAACCACAAATGCGCCCGACTTTGGTGGTGATGATCGCGCCGCCAGCGGTATCATTCTTGTCCTTGCTCGCCATGACCGGAGAGATGGGCGTTGGGGCAATGGCGCTATTTTTTATCGCAGTGTTTTTTGTCTTGTTGTTGCTCCCACAAGTTCCTGGTTTCCTGCGACTGCCCTATTTCCCGTCTTGGTGGGCATACACTTTCCCACTGGCTGCATTTACAGTGGCATGCCATCGATTTGCTGAATTTGAGGGGCTATTTAGCGATGTCATGCTGCTGGCCCTGACATCGATTGTTACCCTAATCATTGCACTGGTATTTTTGCGAACGCTTTTGGCCTTAGCCAAGGGAGAGATGGCGCAGCACTAAACGGGTCTCAGAGCCCATTTTATGCGTGCATCCTCATGAGTTATTTTTTAAAGCACACCGAAGGAGTCGAATATGTCAAATAGCAAATATGTATTGCCCATCGTGGACATGGCCCTAAAAAACGATGCATTTCGAGATGAGCTGATCACCGGCCCAGAATCTCAACTGGTGCTCATGACCATTCAACCAGGCGATGAAATTGGGAGTGAGGTCCACGATGACCACGACCAAATCCTCGTTTTTGTGGAAGGGGTTGGAACCGCATTCCTCGATGAAGAGTCATTTGAGGTTGGCGTCAATGATTTGGTGTTTGTCAAAGCCGGCGTGAAACACAACTTTGTCAACTCAGGCCCCACCCCGCTTCGCCTCTACACCATCTATGCGCCACCCGAGCACAGCGCTGGGACGCGCCATGCAACCAAAGCAGAAGCAGACGCGGCAGAAGACCACCACTGATTTTGATCACACGTTTTGGGGAGAGTGCTGCCTGACCTTAGGACAATTGAGCACGGATCCATTCAAGTGCGCGGGCCAACGCCTCAGGGAGTGCGTCTTTATCTGGCCCGCCTGCTTGAGCAAAGTCGGGGCGCCCGCCCCCCTTTCCACCAACCGACTCGGCCACCTGACGCACCAAGTCACCGGCTTTAATTTTTGTCGTGAGGTCTTTGCTGACCCCAGCAACGAGGCGGACGCCATCATCGGCACCAGCACCCAATACAATCACAGCAGAGCCAAGCTTGTCTTTGAGTTGGTCCAGTGTGCTCCGCAACTCAGCAGGACCCATACCTGCGACTTCAGCAGTCAAAACAGAGACCCCATTGATGTCGATTGCCTGATCAGCCAGGTCTTTGCCAGCCACTGCGGCCAAATCACTCTTTAACCGCTCCAGCTCTTTTTCGAGATGACGAGACCGTTCTAACACTTGCTCAATGCGCTGATCGAGCTCTTCTGGTTGCGCTTTGAGCAATCCCGCCGCTTTCAGCAGGACTTGCTCGCGACTTTGTAGATAGGTCAGTCCCGGCTGACCGGCAACCGCCTCGATGCGTCGCACCCCAGAGGACACGCCACCTTCGCTGACGATTTTGAATGGCCCAATGTCGCCCATTCTCTCCACATGGGTTCCACCACAAAGTTCAACAGAGAAGTCCCCAAAGCGAACCACCCTCACCTGATCGCCATACTTGTCACCAAAAAAGGCCAGCGCGCCCGAGGCAATCGCATCGTCATAGGCCATTTCCTCGATTTTGGCGGGGACATTGGCCACAATGTGTTTGTTCACCCACGCCTCAACTTCACGCATTTCATCGGGTGACATAGGCTGCGGATGAGAAAAATCAAAACGGAGTCGATCTGGGCCCACCATGGAACCTTTTTGCTGGACGTGCGTACCCAAAATATCCCGCAAGGCTGCGTGTAACAAATGAGTAGCCGAGTGGTGGCGAACAACATTGACTCGTCTGGTCTCATCGACGCGCGCGGAGACTGTTTGGCCTACGACCAAACCGCCAGAAACCACCCGGCCATGATGCGCGAAAAATGTGCCAGCAATTTTTTGGGTGTCTGTAATTTCGATGGTGACACCATCGGACTCGATCAGACCACAATCACCGACTTGCCCACCCGACTCACCATAAAAAGGTGTCTTATCTAGAAAAACAACCACCGATTGATTGGCTTCAACACCCTCAACCAGCTTTTGATCGTGCACCAAGCCCACCACCTTTGTATCGGCAACATGAAGATGGTCATAGCCGAGAAACTGAGTGGCCGGCAACTGAGACAAAGCCTCGCTTGACAATCCATCGGCAGACTTAAAAGAGCCAGCCGCGCGTGCCTTGCTTCGCTGAACCTCCATGGCCCGATCAAAACCCATCTCATCAATGGTTAAGCCACGCTCTCGGGCAATATCGCGGGTGAGATCGATCGGGAAACCATAGGTGTCATACAACTTAAAGGCAATGTCTCCCGGGATAAGCGTTCCCTCGAGGTTTGCCAACGCCTCGTTTAAGAGGGTCATGCCTTGGTCAAGGGTCTCGCCAAATCGCGCCTCTTCTCTAGCCAAAACCTCTTTGACCTCATCCTTTTTTTCGATGAGCTCGGGATAGGCTTCGCCCATCGCCTCAGTCAAGGACTCAACCATCCCAGAGAAAAATAGCCCCCCAGCACCGAGCTGATGGCCATGGCGAATGGCTCGGCGAATTATGCGTCGCAACACATATCCCCTGCCCTCATTGCTCGGCAACACCCCATCTGCCACCAAAAAGGCACAGGCACGAATGTGGTCGGCAATCACTTTAAGAGACGGCGCACCCAAATCTTTGGTTTGCGTCAAACGCGCAGCTGCTGCAATCAAGCTTTGAAAGAGATCAATCTCATAGTTGCTGTGCACGCCCTGCAACACGGCGGCCAAACGCTCAAGACCCATACCAGTGTCAACACAGGGTTTGGGCAGCGGACTCATCGTGCCATCGGTGGCTCGATCGAACTGCATGAAAACCAAATTCCAGATTTCGATGTAACGATCGCCATCTTCATCGGGTGACCCAGGGGGACCACCCGGCACATCAGGCCCATGATCATAGAAAATCTCAGAACATGGCCCACAGGGACCCGTGTCACCCATGGCCCAAAAATTGTCCTTGGCACCAATGCGCGAAAAACGACTTGGGTCAATACCGATTTGTTCAAGCCAAATCTGGGCAGCCTCATCATCTTCTTCAAACACCGTGACCCAGAGACGCTCTTTTGGGAGGCCACATTGTTCGGTTAAGAACACCCAGGCATACTCGATGGCTTCCTTTTTAAAGTAATCCCCGAAGCTAAAATTGCCCAGCATCTCAAAGAAGGTGTGGTGTCTGGCGGTGTAACCCACGTTTTCCAAGTCATTGTGCTTGCCGCCGGCACGCACACAGCGTTGCGCGCTGACAGCCCGGGTGTAATCGCGTGCTTCAGCACCCAAAAAGACGTCTTTGAATTGCACCATTCCTGCGTTGGTAAATAACAGGGTTGGGTCATTCCCAGGAACCAATGGGCTTGAGGCCACAGGCTGATGGCCCCGCTCAACAAAGAAGTCAATAAAGGCTTGGCGAATACTGGCGGTCGTTTTCATGATGCTTAATTTACCAGTTCTCGGATAACATCGCTTGTAAAACCCCGCCTTGCCAGTGCTTGCTGGCGGCGAGAACGCTCTTTGTGATCGTCAACCGGATCTGGGCCATATCGGCGCTCATACCAGCGACTGGCGATCGCAAGCCAATCAAAAGCTTCGCTTTGCAATGCCCGCTCTATCTCAGAGCGACCCAGGCCCCGCTCGGACAACTCCGCTCGAATGCGAACGGGCCCCTGTGCCTTTTGGACTCTGGAACGAACAAAGCTCTCAGCAAAACGTTGGTCTGACTGCAAGCCTTCTGAGGCCAAAGCCTCAACGACTGATTCCACCTCATCGCGCAACCAGCCCCGTTGTGTGAGCTTTCGGGTGAGCTCGAGCTGGCTGTGCTCACGCGCCGCCAACAGGCGGACGGCAGCGTGCTTGGCATCGGCTTGTGACCGTCTCTCGGACCCGTCAGGGCCCGAGTCTTTGGCTGAAGATTTTTCGGGACGATCCTGCCGCATCGGGTCAAACCCTTGGGACCACCAAGGTGCTTAGTCCGCCTACTCGTCAGCCACTTCCTCGGGTGCTTCTTCGATTTCAGCCCCTTTCGCGTTTGGCTTAGGCAAAAGCTTTTCTCGAAGCTGAGTTTCAATCTCTGCAGCCATCTCAGGGTGTTCTTTGAGATAACCTCTCACGTTGTCTTTGCCCTGACCGATGCGGTCTTCGCCATAGCTGTACCAAGCGCCTGACTTTTTAATGAGGCCGTGCTCTACACCGAGTTCAATGAGCTCGCCCTCTCGAGAGATGCCCTCGCCATACAAAATCTCAAACACCGCCTGCCGAAATGGAGGTGCCATCTTATTTTTCACCACTTTGACTCGCGTCTCGTTACCAATGACCTCATCACCGCGCTTGATCGCACCAATCCGGCGAATATCCAAACGCACCGAGGAATAGAACTTCAACGCATTACCGCCCGTGGTCGTTTCTGGTGAACCAAACATCACACCAATTTTCATTCGAATTTGGTTAATGAAAATCACCATGCAGTTGGTGCGTTTGATGTTACCGGTGAGTTTACGCAAGGCCTGGCTCATCAATCGGGCCTGCAAACCGACGTGGGAATCACCCATCTCACCTTCAATCTCGGCTTTTGGCGTGAGCGCTGCCACGGAGTCAACCACCACCACATCCACCGCGCCCGAACGAACCAACATGTCCGTGATTTCCAAGGCCTGCTCACCGGTGTCTGGCTGCGAGACCAGCAAATCATCGACGTTCACGCCCAATTTCTGTGCATACCCTGGATCCAATGCATGCTCTGCATCCACAAAGGCGCAGGTGCCCCCCGCTTTTTGTGCCTCAGCCAAGGCATGCAATGACATGGTTGTCTTGCCGGATGACTCTGGGCCATAGATCTCAATCACGCGGCCGCGGGGTAGCCCACCAATGCCCAATGCCAGATCCAGCGTGAGCGAACCCGACGATACAACTGGCACGTCACGACGCGCTGCCTCATCACCCATCAGCATCACGGCACCCTTGCCGTATTGTTTCTCAATTTGACCAAGCGCTGCGCTTAGTGCTCGTTTGCGATTCTCATCCACAGCCATTACCTCATATAATTGTGTTGCATTGCATTACTCATTCCACATGCAGGCATTATCTCACAGCCCACCCAATTTCCAGCGTCTCAAGGCCCCAAAACGGCAATCTCCGACCAAACTTTCAGCGATTGACCGCCCGTTCCAAGTGCGCTCTAGATCTTAGTCTACTGATCCGATTCTCAAAACCTGAGAGGCGCGCTCAATCTGTCCAAAAGCCCCTGCAATGCACAAACAACGCTCGCACGACGAATGGCATCGCGACCCCCGGCAAACAAATGGCGCTCGGTCTCTACCGCCCCCGCGCCGACCACCCACCCAAAGCAAACCGTGCCAACCGGTTTATCTGGACTGCCACCTCCAGGACCTGCGACCCCTGTGATGGAAATGGCGCAATCGACCCGAGCATGGCGCTGTGCGCCCAATGCCATTTGCGCTGCCACCGCCTCGCTGACAGCACCTTCTCGTTCGATCAGAGGGGCTTCAACACTCAACAAGTCGGTTTTTGCTTCATTGCTGTAGGTCACAAAACCGCGTTCGAACCAAGCCGAGCTGCCCGCCAAGTCCGTGCATAACTTGGCCACCCAACCACCCGTGCAAGACTCTGCCAAAGCCAAGGTGTGACCGCCCACTTTAAGGGCGCTGGCCAGCGCAAATGCGAGCTCCGCTAAGACTTGGTCATTGTGTGTTTGTATCATGGCTCTATAATGCCTTGTTTTGGTATGGTGCGTTTCATGAGCGAGTCAAAATCCACCCAGCACACACCCATGATGCAGCAATACTTGCGGTTGAAAGCCCAGGTAGAGGCCAATTATCCCGGCGTCTTGTTGTTTTTTCGTATGGGCGATTTTTACGAGCTCTTCTATGATGATGCCCGTCGCGCCGCCCAGTTGCTGGACATCACGCTCACCACGCGCGGTCAATCGGCAGGCGAACCCATCCCAATGGCTGGCGTGCCCTATCACGCTGCAGAGAACTACCTGGCCCGCTTACTAAAAAAAGGCCAATCCGTTGCCATTTGTGAGCAAGTGGGTGACCCCGACACGAGCAAAGGACCGGTGGAGCGAAAAATTGTTCGTATCGTCACGCCAGGGACTTTGGTCGATGAAGCGCTCTTGGAAGCGAGAACCGAGCAGTTGTTGGTGGCACTCGACTGGCGAGCGCCGCGGGGCACATCCTCAAATCAAGCGACCGACGTGCGTTGGCACCTGGCTTGGTTGGAGCTTGCCAGTGGTCGCCTGCAGCTCACCCAAGGGGTTGGATATGGGGGGTTGCTCGCTGAATTAGAGCGGCTTAAGCC
>CBFHIS010000010.1:0-39691 GCA_965655975.1 Wenzhouxiangella sp. | reverse complement strand
ATAATATAGAACCTATTTAGTACTATTTAGACATAAGAGCGATTTTTCGGAGCCACCAATGAGATTACCCCATCTGTTTTTAACAATTGCCATAGCCGCCCCCCTGGGGCTGATGACTACCGGGTGTGCCACATCGGGGCCGAGCCTGGTCACCACGGAAGCCCAACTGGCCGCGTCAGATAAGAGCCCGGTGCCGCAAGCTGATCGCGAAGCCATTCTCGCCATGGTCGGCGGATTCGATGTCAGCTTCCAGTTTGATGAAACTGTGGCATTGGCTGAGGACTATGAACCCACTGATCCCAAACTCGATCAGGCAAAAGAGCTGGTGATCTTGGTTGAAGACACGGGTGATCGCATCGTGTTGCAACATCTATTGCTGGTGGCTGGCACCCAAGTCATCAAGCATTGGCGGCAAGACTGGATTTGGGAGGCCTCACACCGATTTGAGTTTAGCGATGAATTGACATGGGATTATGTGGCTCTGGATGAAGACTTAACCCAAGGGACTTGGACGCAATGTGTCTACGGTGTGGTCGATACACCCCGTTACTGTGGAACCGGTCAATGGAACCACCGCTATGGCCAGCCCACTTGGACATCCGATCGTTCATGGCGGCCTCTGCCTCGGCGCGATTACTCCATCAGAGATGATTACAACGCGCTCAATGTTGAGAACCGCCACACCATCACACCAAGCGGCTGGACCCATGAGCAAGACAACACCAAAGTGATTCGCAGACCCGGTGAACCATCTGTCTCTTTGGTCCGAGAATTTGGTTTCAACGATTATCGAGTTGATGAGAGCACCGACTTTTCGGCTGCTCATGCCTATTGGGAAGACACGCATGCATACTGGGCACTGGTGAGAAACGAATGGAATGAGGCCTTGGCCACCGGCAGAGTGCGGGTCGATGGCACAGTCGATGGTGAGCCCTTGATCAGCCGCTTATTTGAATTGGCTGATGAGTATCGAGAAAACAGTGATGACCTCACTGCTTCGGTCAGTACCATTTTTGAGCGCTACATCGACACAGCACCACCCCGCTATCTGGCCGATTCGAGTCAATAAAATCACCGTTGATCCAATCCAATGTGAGCTCTCACAATGCAATGATTGAAGATTGGGTATGCTTTGTTGCATGCCCAATCCAATCAGACCCTCCAACTTACGGATCCCGAGTCTTGGTGCAGGGCAAGCACCCGAGTCGCCGCTTGGCTCCGTCAAAGATGTGTTTGATTTCATTCAATCTCAATCAAATGTTCTAGTGCTGACAGGTGCCGGCCTAAGCACTCAATCAGGCATACCTGCCTACCGCAACAAAGACGGTCTATGGCTCAGACGCACGCCCATTTTTTACCAAGACTTTATTCGGTGCCCCGTTGCCAGACGCCGTTATTGGGCCAGAAGTTTTTTTGGCTGGCACCATATCGCTGAATCCAAACCCAATGCAGGCCACATGGGCCTGGCTCAGATGGAAAAAGATGGGCTGATCAAACATCTGATCACGCAAAATGTGGATGCCTTGCATGAGCGCGCGGGCAGCCAGTTGGTGATTGAAATTCATGGGCAACTCGGGCGCGTTAAATGCCTAGATTGCCATGCCCAATTTGATCGGCATGAGATTCAAGACCGACTTCAAGAACTGAACAAGCATTGGTCTGCTGAGATTCTCGGCTACAACCCCGATGGCGACGTGGATCTGGATGAAGCCGCCTACCCTGACTTTCATGTCGCCGATTGCGCTCAATGCCGAGGCCCACTCAAGCCCGATGTTGTTTTCTTTGGGGAATCTGTCCCACCAGAGATCTCAAGCTCTGTGCATAGGGCGATTGACCAATGCGGTGCGGTCTTGATCATTGGCTCTTCTTTGGTGGTGATGTCAGGCTATCGCATCGCCAAGCAAGCACACGCCATGGGCAAGCCTGTGGCGGCGATCAATCAGGGACGGACCAGAGCCGATGACTTGCTCCAGTTTAAAGTCGACTCTGATTGCGTTGAAGCGATTCAATCACTCTCCCACATGCTTTGAGCCATCAATTAGTGCCTGTCTGTGAATTTCAAAGCATGTCGTATTCAAAGGATATTCAGTAGCCTCTGAAAAGAGGTCTAAGCGACCCCAACATTCAATATGTTTTGAAACGGCTCGAATGTGGCTACAGCTTGGGTGTGGTAAATTGGCAAACATGTTGTTGGTGGTTCATTCTTTGATTTACATCATTAACGATGTTGTCACTATGCTCTGGTCCAATACACTGGAATCTTAAGTTTGGGGGCTTGCCATTCCATGCATGTACGCAATCAGCACCACTCTAGCGTTTCTCATCACGCCATTGTCTTTGGACTTTTTGTTTTTCTCGCTGGCCTATTGTCCTCTGCAGCGAGTGCGCTGACGATCCAAACGCCTTCGGACGCCTCCTACTTGGAGACCCTCGCAGCCCAAGAAATTCGTCGGCTGTTCTTTCAGCGGACTTCAGATCGACTCGAGATTGTCACCTCTGATACCCTTCTCGCACAGGGAGATCTCATTGTCGTGGCTGACCAATCGAACCCCTTGGTCGGCTCCCTCGTCTCTCACTCCTCAGGAGATGGTGGGTTCTTCATCAAGACCCTCAATAATAGCAATCGGAAGATCCTCGTGGTCTCGGGGAAGGGCGGTGAAGAAACTTTATCAGCCGCCTACCGCTTTGCAGAGAAGCCCGTCAACGAAGGCGGCCTTGGAATTTTCTTTGGTCTGGCTGAGGAGGCCATTCCATCCGTGATTCTGGAAGACTTTAGTTTGGACATCACCCTGGACGAAGCAGCCGAGCCTCTGTTTGCGACTCGCGGGTTGAACCCCTGGCATGATTTTCCCTCCGGACCAGACCTCTGGGGAACTCAAGACTACCTCGCCCTAATCAGCCAACTCCCAAAAGTGGGGATGAACTTTATTGGGCTCCACACCTACCCCCGTTATAACGAGTACTTCCACTATGAGAATCAGACTTTCGACCGCGGACCAGAGCCCACTGTCTGGATCGGGTTGCCTGGAGACTATAATGCGACAGGTCAGGTCTCTTGGTCCTACCCCTCTTACTACGCCCACTCACAGCGCCCGAACCTGATCTGGGGACTGGCGGAATACAACACTGGGCAATATCACGGGGGCACCCGCGAGCTTTTCCCAACCGATGGCTGGGGCTCAGAGGTCATGGGTGAAACACCCCCGGCACCGAACGACCTCCCGGCGAGCAATGCGGTCTTCAACCGTGCGGGCAATCTTTTCAACGCCGCCTTCACCCACGCCCAACGGATCGGGGTAAAGACCGCCCTGGGCACAGAGCTGCCCCTCGGACAGGCGACCACGGATGATGGCGAAACCTGGGTGCGGGCGATGCCTCAGGAGTTACAAGACCGACTCGTTCAGGACGGGAAGACCCCTTCGGATCCCGCCGTGGTGAAGGACGTCTACAAAGGCATCTTCGAACGCATACACAAAACCCACCCGCTCGATTATTTCTGGCTGTGGACTTGGGAAGTTTGGCCTGGAATGACAACCGCCTCTCGCCAGGCGATGGAAGCAGACATTGCTCTGGCGCGTGCCGCCCTCGACGAACTGGGCAACCCATTTACGCTTGGCTTTGCCGGCTGGAAACTCGGCGCGGCCAACGAAGAACCCGGCAATGATGCCGATGATGATCCGACCGTCTTCGACGATGATTTTTCGCCCTCCTCCCCGTTTTTTAGTCTCCTCGGCACCGCCATTGGCTTTGATCAACTCTCAACCGATCGGGTGAGGTGGGCCTCTACGTTCCTTGAGTATGATGCCTTCCTCGGATTGCCCGAGCTCGCCCTCACCCGAATCCACGAAGATGCCGTCGCTGCTGTCCAACAGCAAACGGATGGCTTTATCGCGAAGCACTGGCGGACGCGACTGATGAGCCCGAATGTTGCCGCCATGAAAGAACTGATGTGGTCCTTCGGCGCGACAGGGACCGATCCGGCCACATGGGCTAAGCCAACAGATCAAGACGTCGGAACCTTCATTGACACCTTCTACCTGCGGTGGGCGAAGCGTATGTTCGGTGATCATACGAACACCCAGGCAATCGCCAATCTCTTTATTGATCTCGAGTCACAGTTTGCTGCGGGCACAATCCCGAAGCCCCTCGACTGGACCGACGATGCCACCGATGATATCCCCGGCCGGCCTTCGCTCTTCGGTGGGGGCACCTCACCGGCGAAGATCAAACGAAACTCGACAGACTGGGATCAGGAAAAAGCACGCTATGCCTTCGTCGACCAGTTTGCGTCTCTGCGCTCAGGGATCACTGGGGCCGCCGAGCTCGAGCGCTTCGACTACTGGCTCCGCGCTTTCCAGGCATGGAAGCTCAAGGGCCAGTACGGCTGTGTCCTTGATGACTTCGAGACTTCCATGGCGGCGGTCCGCACCGCCCTTGACAACGGCAACGACGCGTCTGCAGATGGACAAACGGCACTGGCCTTGCGCGAGCAACTGGCCACACTCTTTACCCAGATCATGTCCCTAGAAGCTCAAAAGGTGTTCAACGTCAGCGATCTTGGTGACATCATGAATCTCGAGGTGGTCAACTGGAAGCAACTCATGAAGATGAAGCATGATGAGGACTTACGGTCTGCCCTCAGCGTCACCGAGTTACCCTCCTCAGCCAATCCCGGACAATCCTATTCTCATGAGCCCTTTGTTCAAGTCACGGCCAACCGCACGCAAGTGGAGCCCGAGGAAAGTCTTGTGCTCACCATGCTCACGCCGGGGCTGTCTGCCAGCCCATTAGTGAAGGTCCGCCCCTTAGGTTCTAGCGAAGCATGGACTGAGATCACGTCCAACGCTTTGGGCCGCTCTGTTTATGAGGCGACCATCCCAGCCCAGTCTGGCGACTTCGAATACTGGGTACAAGCGGAAGAAGAAACCTACCCCGCCAACGCCCCACAGGCCGTGGTGTCAGTGACCATCGCGGGGCAACCGGGGTCTACAAGCGATAATTCGAAGGTGATTTTCTCTGACAGATTCGAGGCACGGTCAACGCGAGCATCGACTTGGCAGCCTTGGGAGTGGCAGGGATATAACACATTCCCATCGCTCTACTTTGCCGCCGAGCCCGATGGCTACTTCAGCAATGAGCAGATGACCAAAATCAGTCGGTTTGGCCTGGCGATCCTTGAGTTTCGGATGGGGCAGTTTGTTGATGAGACCACAACCGGTTTTTGGGCGGGTGGCGACCTCGCGGGCTTCATGGAAGAGCAGGTTCAGCGCTTCAAAACAGCCCATCCCAATGGGCCTCCAATGCTTGTGTATCGCAGCGGCAAATGGGCAGGCTCAATGTACACTAAGCAGTGGGAAAAGCTTCAGAACCCATCTCTGTTTCTTCAAGATGCGCGAGATTGTGAGGGGTTTATTGATTACCCTCGAGATGTGGATGAGTCGGGAGAGAGCACGGGGCTGAGCTACTGCCGGTGGGATTTCCGCAACAATGAAGCTCGGGCGGCCTTCACAGATCTTATGGCTCCTGAGAAGCTCGGCAGTGCCGACGGTGTGTTTTTTGACAACGCCATGAGTGTTGCCTGCGACGAAGCCCAACTGCTGAGCCAGATGACCTCGACGGAGCGTGCGGCATTTTTGGATGAGCAGTTGGCGAGCTATGCTGAGATCTTCTCCGACTTGGTTAAGACCAATCGCTATCCGATATTGTCCACCACGGTTGGCTTTTCTGACATTGGTGCGCAGGTTCCTTGGGAGAATGATTGTCCCGCCGGCGAAGAAGCCGTTCTCAAAGCACTTGAGGGCATCCCATTTGCCCGAAACCAAGAGTTCTGGATGTGGAATCTTGGAGAGACCGCCGCGCGTCAGATTAAAAACTCAATCCGGGAGACCCGTAATGGCATTCCGGTGATCGTTCACATGGGCTACTTCTCCAGTGACGGTGGATGTGCTGAAGGGTGTATTGCCCTTGATGGCACCCCCAAGACATTTTCCAAAGATGCGTTTCTTGAGTTTGGGATGGCTGCATTTCTAGTATCCATGGGACCAGGCAGTTATTTCGGATTTTCGGATATGCAAAATGACGCTGAGGGAGGCGGCTGGTTCGATGTCAGTTGGGAGTACCACTCGCAATATGACAGCATTGTCACAGGCAAACCACTGGGCGAGGTGGAAATTAGTGACAATGGCATGGTCTTCACCAGACGCTTCGAGAATGGGACGATCTGGGTGAATGCCGCTGATGGGACCTATGAAATCAACCTATCCTCTGGCAGATAACTGAGCATCAATAAGAGGGGATCCGTATTGCATTGCGCCCACCTGCCTGTGCAGAAGGCGGGCATTCTAAAGTCATCAGCTAGAGACGAGTTGAAAACTGGTACTGATCTCGGAGGTTTTCTCTAGAGCCTTAGCAACAGAGCAATACTTGGCCAGTGACAAGTCAATGGCTCTGGCCACCTTGGCCTCATCAAGGTGCGCACCCTTGAGCTTGAAGTGGATGTGTATGGTTTTAAACTCCGAGTGCTGGGCACCTTCAACCGACACACGATCGCCCTTGACTTCAATCTCCAAATCATCTGGATTTTGGCGTTGCTTTGTCAGGATCATCACCACATCAATGGCCGCACAACCACCCACAGCGGCCAAGAGCATTTCCATGGGGCGAAAACCTGCTTTGATTCCCCCAATGCTGTCCACGCCATCCATTTGCAAGGTCACGCCATCCTCATTGGTCGCTTCCATATGAACCGCATCGTTGAGCCGCTTGATCTTGACTGTCATTGGATTAAATTCCCAAATATTTGAAACATGCATGAGTATACCCACATCATCCAAGCCGAGAAGGGCTTGAGCCCGACTGAGGGGCCCAGCCCCTGCTATAATCGATCACTGATCTGAGCCAGACTGGAACCTTCCGTTGTAGCCACGTATCACCACGCCCAAGCTGTTTCCAGCAACCAAAGCAAAGCCATGATGTGATGCGATTGATCGGCCAGCCTGTCTTCTGAGTGAGCCAGATCTTGTCTTCTAAAAATCCCCGCTCATGGCAAGCAATCCAACACAGTCAGAACCATTGGCTCAACACAGACTGAGACAATCCGTGATCAGCACAATCAAACAAGAATGGTTTTCTAATATCCGAGGCGATATGCTCGCAGGCTTGGTGGTCGCGCTGGCCCTGATCCCTGAAGCCATTGCCTTTTCAATCATTGCTGGGGTCGACCCAAAAGTGGGCCTGTATGCTTCTTTTTGTATGGCCGTTGTGATTGCTTTCACTGGTGGTCGCCCAGGCATGATCTCGGCTGCCACGGGTGCCATGGCCTTATTGATGGTCACGCTCGTTAAAGAACATGGTCTCGACTACTTATTTGCCACCACCATATTGACGGGGCTCTTACAAATCCTGGCAGGCTATTTAAAGCTGGGCAATTTGATGCGTTTTGTGTCTCGCTCGGTGGTCACAGGCTTTGTGAATGCCCTGGCCATATTGATCTTTATGGCGCAATTGCCTGAACTGACCAATGTCAGCTGGGCCGTCTATGCCATGACTGCGGCAGGACTTGGAATCATCTACCTGTTTCCTTATGTCCCTCTGATAGGCAGGGCGTTGCCGTCGCCATTGGTGTGCATATTGAGCTTAACGGCCGTCTCGATGATTTGGGGCATTGATGTTCGAACAGTCGGCGACATGGGCGAACTGCCTACAGCCCATCCAACCTTTCTATGGCCCAATGTGCCCCTAACAATTGAGACCCTCATCATCATCTTCCCCTATGCCATCATGCTTGCTACTGTGGGTTTATTAGAATCCATGATGACAGCCACGATTGTTGATGATCTGACTGATTCTCCCAGTGACAAAAATCAAGAGTGCAAAGGACAAGGCATTGCCAATACCGTGGTGGGCTTATTTGGCGGCATGGCATCATGTGCCATGATCGGTCAGTCAATCATCAATATCAAATCAGGTGGCCGAACGCGATTATCAACTTTATTAGCTGGTGTGTACTTGTTGCTGATGGTGTTGTTTTTAGCCGATTGGTTAAGCGCCATCCCAATGGCTGCGTTGGTTGCTGTGATGATCATGGTCTCAATAGGCACCTTTAGCTGGGAATCCATCAGCAATCTAAAGAAACACCCAGTATCGACCAACATTGTCATGATTGCGACTGTTGTCGTGACGGTGTTGACACATAACCTCGCCATCGGCGTGTTCGTGGGTGTTTTGTTGGCTGCACTGTTTTTTGCCAATAAAGTGGGGCACTACATGGCGGTGACCTCATCCTTGAATGCTGAAGGCACTTCTCGGACCTATGTGGCCAAAGGGCAAATATTCTTTGCATCATCGGCAGAGTTCATGGCTTCATTTGATTTCAAAGAAGGAATTGAGCGTGTTGTGATTGATCTAAACGAAGCGCACTTTTGGGACATTACTGCCGTCGAATCATTGGATCGAGTTGTTATCAAGCTACGTCGGGATGGTGCTGAAGTGGAGCTTTTGGGGCTCAATGAAGCCAGTGCCACATTGGTGGATCGGTTTGGCGTTCACGATGATCCGAAAGAAGTTGCAAAGCTGATGGGAGGCCATTGAGATGAAGAAAATTATTGCTTGTATCGACGGATCACCAACAACCCAAGCAGTCACCGATGCTGCTGCCTGGGCGGCCCAAACCATGGATACCTCACTGGTTTTGTTGCATGTGTTGGACCGCTCTCTTTATCCAGTAAAGACTGACATGAGTGGCCACCTAACACTTGGCTCGCGCGAGGAACTGCTGGAGGAACTCGCAGAACTTGATGCACGGCGCAGTCGCTTGGCTCTTTTGGCGGGAAAAGAACAGCTCGATGCAGCGGCCAAGCGCGTTGAAGAGTTGGGTGCGCCTCGCCCTGAGACGCGTCAGCGACATGGTCATTTTGTTGAGACCCTGGTGGAATTAGAGTCTGACATTCGTTTGTTGGTGATGGGTCGGCAAGGCGAGGACCACCAAGCCGAACAAGACATAGGGAGTCACCTAGAAAGCGCAATCCGGCGACTCAACTGTCGTATTCTCATCACCCCCACTCTTTTTAAGCCACCCGAGGCTGCCATGCTTGCCTATGATGCAAGCCCCACAGCGCACAAGGTGCTGGAAATCATCGCACAAAGCCCGTTATTTAAAAAGATACCGCTGCATTTGGTGATGGTGGGCGAGGCCAGCGATTCAAATCAACAAAAGCTTGAGAAAGCCCGTGGTTTGCTGACTAATGAAGGGCATATGGGGATCATGACAGCTTTGATTTCGGGTGAAGTTGAAGAGGCTCTGCTGTCTTATGTCGATACACATGGCCTAGATATCATTGTGATGGGTGCTTATGGCCACAGTCGCATTCGGCAGTTTTTGGTTGGCAGCACCACTTCTAATTTACTGCGGCAAAGCCCCGTGCCTGTCTTATTGATGCGTCAATAGCACCCAAGGTCCGATGTAAGCCCGCCAGTCATGTTCCCAGAGGGCACACAACGGCAACTGCCAACCAAAAGCAGAACTGCCCCATTTGCTTGCTTACAGCACAAAGCTTTTTCTCCAAAGGTGTTTGGCTGGGCGGCTTAGTGTTGCTTGAGCCGACCTTCAACTATCTGCCTGATCACGCTCACACGGTCCAGTTCTTGATGACTCATCATGACTTTCTTCCAGTCCACGGCCCCGCTTCCTGCAACAATCAAAAGGGGATAACTTAACTTTGCACAAAAGGCACATGACTGCTTTGAGCTAACATCACGATCAGGCGTATTTGCCCAGAAACATAACTCATGCTAATCTTTCGCAAGTTTTTTGGACGCCCACCTGATGGAGCAACCCAGATAAGTAGAGGCTTTTTCGAAAGATGTCTTTGATAACAATAAAAAATTTAACCAGAAGTCTTGTTGGCATTTCTCTTTTGACGACCCACCATCTCGCCCGGGCTCAAGAAGACACGGTTTTTTTTGATGCCTTCGAGAGAGGGGCTTTTTACATTGCTGAAAATAATCTCACTGTGACATGTCCAGACGCTGCCGTGGGTGAAACTGGCTCGGTAAGAGGAATGACGTTCACCAAACGCACGAAAGATGAAATCACGATTGACAATGCTGCCACAACCTGTACAACGGGCATCACTGACATGTCTGGGCTATTCAAGGATGAAGTCACTTTCAATGCAGATATTTCGCATTGGGATACAACATTGGTTGAGAACATGACCGGCATGTTTGAAAATGCGGGTGCATTCAATCAAGACCTGGGTGGGTGGTGCGCAGAAAGAATCGCACCCCAGCCGGACAACTTCGATGCGGCAGCAAATGACTGGGTACTGAGTCGTCCCAACTGGGGTTACCCATGCTCTGGTTTGAGTGAAACACGAACACTGACCATCACCTCAAACACAGGCGGCCAACTCAGCCAAGAGGGAACCATCAGTGTCCCACTTGGAAGAAGCCAGCAATTTAGAGTCTTAAATGATGCCAATCAAAGGTTAGGCGCCATAACCATTTCCAGTTCAGGCTGTAGCGGCTCGCTGGTGGGCGCAACTTACGTGGTCAATAACATCACCTCAGATTGCTCGATTACTGCAACCTTCGAGGCCTCTGACTTCTATTTCGCTGACAATGGTGTGACAGTGATCTGTTCGGCTGCAGCCCTGAATGATGTCGGTGCACCAATCATAGGAGGCACAACCTATCGCAAAAGAGCAGTGGGCAGCATCACCACAGCCAATGCTTCAACCACGTGTACTTCAGGGATCATTGATATGTCACAACTCTTTTCTAACGAGTATGGGTTCAATGCGGATATTTCCCATTGGGATACTAGCTCAGTAACCAATATGAGCCAGATGTTTGAATTTGCGCAAGCATTTGACGGGGACATTTCGCATTGGGATACCAGCTCGGTGACCGCAATGTTTGAGATGTTTTCTGGGGCGACAGTCTTTAATCAAAACATTGGAGACTGGGATACCAGCAATGTGCTCAGCATGACGAGAATGTTTGAACAGGCCAGAGCTTTCAATCAAGATATTGGGTCTTGGAATGTAAGCAATGTCACCTCTATGAATCAGATGTTTCATTTGGCCATCAACTTTAACCAAGACATTGGACGGTGGGACATAAGCAATGTAACCAGTATCAATCAGATGTTTAGGGCCGCGAGGGCTTTTAATCAAGACATTGGAAATTGGGATACAAGCTCCATTACCGAGGGATTTCCAGGACCCATGAGCGGGTTATTTTGGAACGCCAAAGCCTTTAATCAAGATTTGAGCAGATGGTGTGTCGCTTCAATTCCATCCCGCCCCACAGAATTTGATCTTGGTGCCGACAGCTGGACGTTACAGAGCTCGAGGCCTAACTGGGGCGCCACCTGCCCCTAGCTTGAATGGAGACCAATGGTCTCTGCACACTGCGATAACTTAATGTTGCCAACCAGCTGGCTTTTGCCGCACAAAAAGACGTTTTTTAAATTGCCGCTGCTGCATAGGGATTTTTGTAAACATAGAAAGATAGCCCACCCAAAACAGAAGCACCTAAGAGCAGATCCAGTTAAATGAAACAAAACCAAATCATCCGTCTGATGATTTTAATGTTCATTATTATCGGCGTGATGCCCATGCTGACTGTGGGTGCCTATGCCCAAGAACGAATGACTTTTTCACCAGCCTCGGTCGAGTTATTGCCCAATGACAATATTGAGGTCACGGTTTCCCTGTCAGAACCCATCATTGCAGCCACCACCCCTGCCTATGTCACAATAGCATTACAAAGTCCGGATAGTCGGGTCGTTTTAAACAAGAATCAGCTATCCTGGTCTGCAACGGATTGGTCCCAAAACAAAACTTTCACCCTCTCGATGAGCGGCACGGATCAGCCACGCACAGTGTTCAGCCTAGCCTCAATGGGCATAAGCATTGAATCAAATGCTGCCTACTATGATGGCTACACACCCAGCTTCACAGTAACGGCCGGCGAGCGAGGGCCGTTGTTACAAGATTCGTTTGAGAGCACCACGACTCGTGCAATCCAATCTCGGTGATTGAATTCTAGATCCAGATTGCACGATTCGCCTCGCTTGACCCTCACTTATCAGCGCACTCAACTCCTCCATCTCAGTGATTACAAGGCATTTCCGTGCCACTCGCCAATTCCGCCACAGGGGGTTATCATCAGATATTGTCTTCAGTTAGCAAGGAAGTGACACATGACCCGAGTAGACCGCATTTCAGGCTTATTGGTAATGGGTATCGCGCTCTTAATGCCGATCGCATCCCAAGCCCAAGCTCCGATCGTCAAACCCGGCGCCCCTGGTCAGGCCAGTGAGTTTATTGCTGCCGATCAGGCCACTGAACTATCCAATGTAAGCTTCACCGCGGCTGATCTTAGGTTTATGCGAGACATGATCCCGCATCACCAACAAGCACTGGATATGGCTGCACTCGTCCCTGACCGCACCGGTCAAAACGATATGGTGGAGCTCGCTCGTCGCATCGAAACATCACAACGAGACGAAATCCAATTTATGGAAAATTGGCTTGTGGCTCGTGGCCAACCAAAACCCGATCGGTCTTGGGAACATCATGTCGGTGGCATGCACGATGAAGATGCGAGCAACGATCATGCTGAACACCACAATCATCATGGCCATCATGGAATGAGCCCACAAGCGAATCAGCCTGTGGCCGCTGAGCACATCATGGAAGGCATGGCAACCATGGCTGAAATGAGAGAGCTTGAAGCATCTCAAGGCCAAGCATTCGATCAATTGTTCTTGCGTCTGATGATCACACATCATCAAGGCGCACTGACCATGGTTGAGGACTTGCTAGACACGCAAGGATCAGCCCGTGACCCTGAATTCTATGAGTTTGTGATGGATGTCGAAAACGACCAAGAGGCCGAGATTGAGCGGATGCTGGCCATGGCCAATACCTTATCCGAGGACCCGCGAGCCGGGCTGGCCGCTGGCTTTCAAGACGCAGAATCTGCCATCGCAAACCTGACCCTATTGGCTGCATTGCCAAAACCCGATGGCTTCTTTGATCCGGCCAATCCAGCGGGCTTGCCTTTGGATGATGACGATGAAGAAGTCCTTGATGAGGCCGGTGGTAAAACTGAGCTTGCCGAAGCAGGTGATGAGGCAGCCAGTGATGCCAGCAAACGCCCGAGCCTGTTGGATTTTGCCAACACAGACATCGCTTTTTTTGATGACGTGATGGTCGCAGGAAGCTACCACGGCTTCAATATTTATGACATCTCAACACCCGCGACCCCGGAGCTGATCTCGTCTGTGGTTTGTCCAGGTGGCCAAGGCGATGTGTCGGTGGTGGGTGATTTGTTGATCATGTCGGTTGAACAAACCCGCGGCCGACTGGACTGTGGCCTTGAAGGCGTGGCAGAAGATGTGAGCGCTGAGCGCTTCAGGGGATTACGGGTCTTTGACATCAGTGATTTGGCTGTGCCACGTCAGGTCGGCGCCGTCCAAACCTGCCGAGGCTCCCATACCCACAGTGTGGTCAGCGTCGATGATGAACGCATCATTGTGTATAACTCCGGGACCTCTCGGGTCAGGGATGGCGAAGAACTCGAAGGCTGCTCCGATGAGTCTCCATGGAGAGACGAACAAACAGCGCTCTTTCGAATCGATGTGATCGAAATCCCAATCGATGCACCCAGCCAAGCCCGAATCATCCATAGCCCAGGTGTGTTTGCCGATCCCGAGACTGGCTTTTTGGCAGGCTTGTGGGAGCGAGGTGATCATGGGCCACGGACCCAGACCACCAATGAGACCAACCACTGCCATGACATCACGGTATTTCCCAGCCTGAATATCGCCGCGGGTGCGTGCTCAGGCAATGGCATTATTTTCGACATCACCGACCCTGTTAACCCCACCCGAATCGATGAGGTGGTCGATGCCGGTTTTGCTTACTGGCACTCAGCCACATTAAACAATGACGGCACCAAAGTGCTGTTTACCGATGAGTGGGGTGGTGGCACGCGTCCGCGCTGTCGCGCCTCTGATCCACTGACTTGGGGCGCCAATGCGATCTATAACATTGTCGATCGCGAGCTCGTGTTTGGCGGCTACTTTAAGATGCCTGCCCCCCAGAGCGATAAAGAGAACTGTGTCGCCCACAATGGCTCACTGATCCCAGTTCCAGGCCGCGACATCATGGCACAAGCTTGGTACCAAGGCGGTCTTTCGGTGTTCGACTTCACCGATCCGACCAACGCCCCTGAGATTGCCTACTTCGATCGAGGACCCATCAGTGATAAACACCTGGTTACCGGTGGTTATTGGTCCACCTACTGGTATAACGGCCACATCTACGGCACCGAAATTGTTCGAGGTGTGGATGTGTTTGCTCTTGAGCCCTCTGAGCACTTGAGCGCTCATGAGATTGAGGCTGCAAAAATGGCGGACATGGATAACCTGTTCAACCCGCAAACCCAAACCACCGTGAACTGGCCAACGCACCCAGTGATTGCTCAGGCCTATGCCGATCAACTCGTTCGCTACCAGCAACTCAACGATAAAGAGCGTGCAGCGCTGGGGGAGGTCTTGGACCAAGTGCAGGCAGCCATGGACAATGGGGAGGTCGGAGCTCAGTTAAGCGTGGATCTGAATGCGTGGGCCGAGCGGGTCAGAGCCATGATGGCTAGACCCGACCCTCGTGTGTTTCAATCAGCCACTGGACTGGCCGCCCTACTCGACGCATTCAGTCTCGATATGACGCCTCAGGTCGCTCAGCAATCACTCGAGCGCGACTGAAGATAAGCACGTCCTCTGGCCATGAGCTCGGTGAACGCGCCGGGCTCATCGGCCAACACCGCTTCACTGATTAAGGTCATGGCACGCGCCAATGCATCGCGGGCCATTTGACCGTGGTCATTGAGCTTTTGAATTTCGTAGTACACCGAGGGGCTCTCGCTGGCCACGTCTTGGGCAATCGCCAATTGCCGCTCAAAGGTGGTGCTGGATAACTGCCCCAACTCCTCAGCACCCACCCCGCTTTCCACCAAGGCCAACAAAAAGGCGATGTTGATCGCGTGCGAAAGCCCCAAGACGAGCGCCATCAATCGATCGTGCGCCTCCAGGGGAATGACCACGGTCTCCGCCATGGTATCTGCAAATAAAGCCGCCGCTTGGTCTAGGGCCTCATCAGATCCAGTGTTCATCAGGAGTACATGGCGCCCAGATAGCAAGGCCGTGTTTGGTCCAAACATCGGGTGAACAGAACATACCTTCAGGCCGTCTGCTGTTGCTTTTTTCAGCGCCTTAATCATAGGAGACTTAATCGAGCCCACGTCAAAGATTAAGCCCTTGGCTTGTGCCTGAGACAACTCATCAAGTAAAGTGGCGGTGATTCCAGGCGGGGTGGCCAGCACCACCACATCAAACACCAACCCGGCTGAACGCCAATCCGAGAATTGGCGCTCACTGGGTGCATCTTTTAACATGGAATCGGCCACCGTCACGACAAAGCCTTGAGCATCTAAGAAATTTACCAGCCAACCCCCCAGCCGGCCTGCACCCCCGATCACCAATGCTGTCTTTCCCTCTCCCCGATGCGCTCTTTGCACCTGTTCTTTTTCTTGGCGTGTCAGCGAGGCCTCGATCAAGCGAGCGACCAAGTCCTCTGCCAAGTCCGGATCGAGTTGCACACGCGTCGCATGGGCTCTGACCCCATCTAGGACTTCACGCTCCCGTCTAAAATCACGAAGTCCGCGGCCTGCTGATGCTTTAATCTCACCGATCTCGGAGACGATCGCTTGGCGTTTGGCGGCCAGGTCGACCAAAGACTGATCAACCGAATCTAGAGCATCGCGAAGCGCATTGAGTCGTCCTTGGACATCTTGATTATTTTGGTCAGACATGATGAACTGGCCCGTCTTGGGTTTGTGCGAAAGGGTTTGTGTGAAAAAGCACTCGCATCTAAAAAGACGCTCAGGCTATCATCAGCCTATGTTACCCAATTTCATACAAAAGACAGCGTTTATTCTTTGTTTGCTTGTTCTCCAGAGCATGGTGACGGCGATGGCAATGGACGACAGAAAAGAGATGCTGCTCATTGATGATTTCCAAAGTGGGGATGGCCAATCGGTCTTCGGCACCCGCTGGGAGGGCTTTAGTGATCGGGTCATGGGTGGCTTGTCAGATCTTAATCTGGCCTACCAACGGCTACCAGATGACCGCTTATCGCTGAGGCTACAAGGGCAAGTCAGGTTAGAGAACAATGGCGGCTTTATCCAGGCCAGACTCCCCTTGGATAGAGCAGGCAAACGGCTTGATGCCAGCCAATGGGATGGCGTTCGCATCACAGCGCGCGCCAAACCAGGCGCTTATTACATTCACTTAAGAAGCAGAGCCACTTGGCTCCCTTGGCAGTATTATGGCGCGCGCATCCCAATCACCAGCAGCCAAGAGTGGATGACAATGGACATCCCATTCAGCGCTTTTCAAGGGCAATCAACCCGTCGTGCTCTGGATGTCTCCTCGCTAAAAAGTATCGGTGTTGTGGCTTATGGAGAAGCTTTTGAGGCCGATATGGAAGTGATCGAACTGGCCTTTTATCGCTGATGTTTAACGGCGTGAGTCAATTGCTCTGGTGCTCAATAATGGCACTGACCATAGAAACACACGCCTCAAGTTGGACGATCTCCACAAACTCATCGGGCTGATGCGCTTGGTCAATGGAGCCTGGCCCACACACGATCGAAGGCAAGCCAAAGGCCTTAAAGTTACCACCTTCTGTGGCAAAAGCCACCTCGCCACTTCCCCCCGCCACAACACCTGACAAGCCCCTGGTCCAATCTTCGATGCCCGAGTCTGGTGAAGCCATCAATGGCGGGACCCGAGCAATGGCTTCGGTCTTAATGGACGCCTCTGGCGCGTGGCGTTTCAGATCGGGAAGGACATTTGCGTCCACCCACTGGGTCAGCGCATGGATGATTTCATCGGGATCTTCGTCTGGGAGCGCACGATACTCCCACTTAAAACTGCATCGAGATGGCAATATATTGACCGCAGTGCCACCGTCAATCAAACCCACTTGCACGGTGGTATATGGCGGCTCAGCCCCGCTGATGCCGCCCGCTGTCCGCTTGGCTTCCCCCAATTGATAGAGATGTTCAATCATGCGGGCGGCTGCAAAAATGGACCCACCACCGCGATGCGGTTGACTCGAATGCGCCGCCTTGCCGGTGATCGTGGTCTCAAAGACATTGATGGATTTATGCGCTCTGACCACCTCCATGTTGGTCGGCTCGCCAATGACGACCCACCGAGGGGTGTCGACATGCTCGATCATGTCTCCAATTAAGCCATCAACACCAATACAACCCACTTCCTCGTCATAAGACAGCGCCAGATGGATCGGTGCTTTGAGTTGACTCAGATCAGCGACTTCCAAACACGCCATGCACACCGCCAAGAAGCCTTTCATGTCGGCACTGCCTCGACCATAGAGCTTGCCGGCCTGTTCCGTCAGTGCAAACGGCTCAAAAGACCAGTCTTGACCCGCCACCGGCACCACATCGGTGTGGCCTGATAAGACGATCCCGCCTTCGGCCTCTGGCCCGAATGACGCCAGTAAATTGGCTTTGGTGCGCTCCTCATTCCAAGTGCGCCGACAGCGGGCGCCGAGGCCCGTTAAAAAGTCCTCTGCCCAATCGATCAAGGCCAAATTGGATTCGCTGGAGATGGTTGGGTAACCCACCAATTGGGAGAGCAGCTCAATGCTTCTTTTTGTTGAATTCATGGGAGACATTCTTTTTTGGAGGAATCAACGCCGTGGAGTGGGATCAGGGTTTAAGAATCGTTGGGTGTGTTCAACGGCTTGGGCTTTGGTCAGCCAAGAGACCACCACCAACACCGGCACATGGACCAATAAACCCATGATGCCCTCGTGCAGACCCCAAGGGATGAATTCTGGGTTAAAAAACCCAAATAAGGCCGTGCCCGAGCCTGCAATTAAGCCAGCCAACACACCAGGCGTGGTCGCTCGAGCCCAAAACAAAGCAGCCACAACCGGTGGGGCCAACTGCGCGATGACCCCATACGAGGTCAACAAAAGAACGACCAACGACTGGCTCTCAGCAATGGCAAAGAAATAAGCAATGGCCCCTGCCACCACCATCAGCACCCGAATCATCCACCGCTGCGTATGCTCTGATAAAGACACAAAAGGCCTAACCCCATCTTCAACCGCGACCGATGCCGTTGCATGCAACAAAGCATCTCCAGTGGACATCGAAGCAGACAAAGCGCCGGCACAAAAAAGCCCAACCACAATCAGTGGAAGATCCACCGTTAAAATCAGTTCGGGCAAAATAAAATCGGGCCGATCCACATCAGGCAATGCCATCACACCGGCAAACCCGATCAAAAAGACCGGCACCAAGAACAACTGAAAGGTGGGAAACAACACCACGGTTCGACGGATGATTTTTTCATCCCTGGCAGTAAACGCTTTCATGAAAATGTGCGGCCACATGGTTAAACCAACGGCCGAAATCAAGATGGCACTGGTATACCCACCCCAACTCCAGGGCGTGCCTGCCCCGGTCAATCCAGGCAATGCCAACAGATCGGGATGGGCCTCATTGATGGCAGCAAACATCGGTCCGATGCCACCATGGAGCGCGAAAGGCAGATAGAGCCCCAACGCCCAGGCGATGATGATCATGAAAATGCCTTGGAAGGTATTGGTCCAACCCACCGCCGCCACACCGCTGGTCAATACATAAATTAAAACAATGCCATAACTGACCAAAGCACCTAGCCACAATGGCACGTGCCCATCGGTCACGGCTTCAATAACAATGCCAGCTCCACTCATCTGCAGCGTGATGTAGGGAATCAAGGCCACCACGCTCACCACGGCAATCAATACCGACAAGGCTTTGGATGGGAACCGAGCGGTCAAAAATTGCGCTTGGGTCACCAAGCTCAAACGTCTGCCGATACGCGCGATCTTTGGGCCCATCACATACCAAGGCGCCATCCCCAACACACCATAAGACAGAATATAAAAAGCCGCTGCACCGCGAGAATACGCCCAGCCGGGACCACCTAAAAAGGCAAAGGCAGAAAAAACGGTAGCGCCAGTCACAAAATACATCACCAGCAGACCGAAGTTTCGATCACCGGCCACGTAACCATCGACGGTGGCAGACATCCCTTTGCCAGCGCGAAGCCCGATGGCCAAAGTCACCATCAAATAGGCCACGATCATCCCTGTGACGGTGACCCACTGCTCCATCAAGACCGCTCCCTCAGCCACTCGAGGATCACCAACACCAAAAAGCCGGCGATGATCCAGCCGATCGACCACGCCAAAGACAAAGGCAGACCCAAAACAAAAGGCGTGGGCGATGCCACCCACTGGGCCACAGGCCAAGTGACTGCAATGAGGTACAGGATGAAAAAAGCAATGGCTAAGCGGTATCGCAACGGATGTTTCATGGCCCTATAGTAGCAAGAACCTCTCGGATGCGAGTATCATGATTTCCTATGGCGATTGATATCAAAAAACCCCATAGCAAGGGCCTAAAAGAAGCACAGGCTGTGGCTGATGCACTGGCCCAAGACTTGGCCGAGCGCTTTGGCGTGGACTATGCCTGGGAAGGTGATCACCTTCACTTCGAAAGAATGGGTGTCAGCGGTAACATCGAAGTCTCAGAGACCATCATCCACGTCACTGCCGAGCTCAATTTCTTGCTGTCTTATCTAGAGCCCGCTGTCATCGAAGAAATCAACCGCTACCTCGACGAACATTTTGTTTAAGTGACTTTGCTGAAATAAGGACCGTTGGCCATGCCATCACACCGCTTCATCTCTATCGCCTCGATCAGTGTCTTGCTCATGTTGGTAGGCACTGCTTGGGGACAGCCTCAACCGTCACCAGATCTCACCCTTGAGCGGATCTTTGCAAGTCCTGAGCTCTCGGGCAGCAGCTTGCGACAAGTCAAACTCTCGCCTGCTGGAGATCGAGTCACCTTTATTCAGGGCCGCTCCGATGACCGTTCGCTAATGGATCTTTGGGAGTATCATATTGGCGATCAAGCCATGCGTCGCTTGATAGCGGCCGATCAAGTCATGGCGGATGAAGGGGAATTAAGTGATGAGGAAAAAGCCAGACGAGAGCGTGCTCGCATCTCAGATCTTAGAGGCATCATCGATTATCAATTCTCTAAAGATGGGCGCTTTGTGTTGTTTCCCTTGGGTGGCAACATTTTTGTTGCAGATCTAACAAAAACACCCATTGCTGTCGAGCAAATCACCAACAGTGAGGCGTTTGATACTGACCCTCAATTGTCCCCCGATGGACGTCATGTGGCCTTTGTTCGAAATCAAAATCTTTGGGTCGCCGAGATTGCCACTAAAACAGAAAAACCCTTGACGCTCGATGGCGGTGGCATCATCAAAAATGGCATGGCCGAATTCATCGCCCAAGAAGAAATGGGGAGAGACACCGGCTATTGGTGGTCGCCCAACAGCGATGCCATTGCTTTTTTGCGGGTTGATGAATCACCAATTGACATCACCCGACGCTATGAAGTCAATGCCGACGAAATCGAGATGATTGAACAGCGCTACCCTTTTGCTGGCACCAACAATGTGACCTACCAATTGGGCATCGTCTCACTAGACAGTGAGGAGGTGCAATGGGTGGATTTAGGCGAAGAGAGTGACATCTACATTCCAAGGGTGCAGTGGCTCCCCAGTGGTGAGTCACTGAGCTATCAGCATCAAAGCAGGGATCAAAAAACGCTCAAACTCATCCGTTTTGATCGAGCCACCGAAGACCAGACCACCTTAATCACTGAAACTTCAAGCACTTGGATCAACCTGCACAATGATCTTTACTTCCTCACAGATGGCTCGGGACTGGTCTGGTCATCGGAGCGCGATGGCCACAACCACCTCTATCGCTATAATTTCAATGATGGACAACTCGTGCCCATCACCCAAGGGGATTGGGCAGTGGACCAGTTGGTTGGTGTTGATGAGGAACTGGGACTTATTTACTTCACGGCCGCCTACCCCAATCCCACTGAGAAACAACTCCTCAGAAGCTCACTGATCACGGCATCACCGGAGGTTATCACACAGGTCTCAACACGATCAGGCTGGCACGATGTGACGATGGACAAAGCCGCCAAGGTCTATGTTGATCGCTACTCCAATACCCGCCAACCGCCACAGCTGTCTTTGCATACCGCCGATGGTCAACGGGTCACATGGCTGGTAGAAAATTCGCTCAATGCAGAGCACCCCTATGGTCCTTATCTCAGCCAGCATCGCACCGGCGAGTTTGGTGTGCTGGTTGGACCAGAAGCTCAGCAACTCCACTATCGAATGATCACCCCACCAGGATTTTCCCCAGATCGCCAATATCCTGTCTTTATCCATGTCTATGGTGGTCCGACCTCGCGACTGGCGACCAATCAATGGTCAAGACGGGTCTTGGTAGATCAATACATGGCCCAACGCGGGTATATTGTTTTTAGCTTGGACAACCGAGGCATTGTTCGTCAAGGGAAGGCCTTTCAAGATGCGGCCTATCAAAGGCTTGGGCAAATCGAGATGGCGGATCAAATGGTCGGGGTGGACTGGCTTCGATCTCAACCCTATGTCGACCCAGAGAGAATCGGGATTTTTGGCTGGAGTTACGGTGGTTACTTGGCCTTGATGGCGGCTGCGCAGTACCCCGGTGAGTTTGCGGCCATCGTTGCGGTGGCGCCCGTCACCGACTGGCGTTTGTATGACACCCACTACACCGAGCGCTATATGGGGGATCCCACAACCGATCAGGCGGTCTATGATCGGGGCAATGTGTTGACTTACGCCCATCAGATCAAAGACCCTTTGATGCTGATCCATGGGATGGCCGATGACAATGTGCTCTTCACCCACTCAACCTTGCTGATGCAATTGTTGCAAGACCAGGCCATTGATTTTGAATTGATGGCTTATCCGGGTGAAAAACATGCCATTTCTGGCGAAGGCCAGCGCCTGCATGTCTATCGAACGCTCACTGGTTTTTTTGATCGACACCTTCGGCCTGAGTGAGCCTGGCCTCAGGCTTGAAAGGAGGGACATCCAACCAGTGACCATCACGGATCTCTTGTTGGATGCCCACCCACCAATCGGCATCAAAAAGCTCACCATGGTGGGCTTTGAGATGCGCCAAGCGCTCGCCACCAAGGCCCATGAATAAAGAAAACTGTTCAGGAAAGACATCGTCTTCACCCACATGAAACCAGGGCTCGTCGCTCATCACCATCACATCATCATTGGCTTGAGGCCAGTGCCTAAAGCGACACTCATCCATTAGCCTCAGCTCATCGTAGTCATAAAACACAACCCGTCCAGAGCCTGTGACGCCAAAATTCTTGGGCAACAAATCGCCCGCAAAAATATTGGATCTAGCCAGGTCTTTAATGGCCTGGCCATAGTCCAAGACCGCATTCAGTGCACTGTCCTCATCGGCCTCAGCCAGATAGAGGTCTAAAGGTCTGACGCGTCTTTCCACATAGCAGTGATGAATCAAGACGTCCTGACCAACCACTTCAACGAGTCGGGCGCACTCAGCCATCAACACCTCAAAAAGCTCTGGCGAAAGCGCAGCAATCGGCAATTTGAGTTCTCGAAACTCCTGAGCATCAATCAGTCGGCCAATCCGGTCATGACGAAACACCAAGTGATAGCGCTCCAGCACCTCAGAGCGCGTCACTTGCTTTGACGGAGCAAATCGATCGCGGATCAATTTGAACACCAAAGGGTAAGATGGCAGAGTAAAGACCAACATCACCATGCCCTTCTTACCCTCGGCCTCGACCAATGACTCGGCTGAGTGTGCCGACAAATGAGCAAAAAAAGACTGATACCGATTGGTCTTGCCTTGCTTCACGCGCCCCAAAACCGTGTAGAGCTCCGCTCTTGGTTTGCTCGGTAATATGGTGGTCAAAAATTCAACCACCGGTTCCACCGCCTCTAAATCCACCATAAAGTAGTTGAAGGTGTACCCAAACAAAATACTCATCTCTTGGACCTGAGTCAGCATCGCCTCCAAGCAGACGGTGGCGCCATCGGAATCGAACGCCAAGACAATGGGCTGGTACCCCGCCTCCATCTGGACTCGCCCCACCCGATAAGCGCGCCCGCCTCGATAAAGCGCCGCCTCCAACATCTCGATCGATGTCTCTTTGGCAATGGCTCGACCATAAGTGGCCTGCAACCGGTCTTGCACATGGGAAAGCGCGGCGGACCAATTGACGTTAGGCCAGGGACTGCACATGTCCTCAAGCCAAGATGCCACCGAGTCTACGTCGTTTAAAAAGATTCGATGCGAGCACCATGGCGCTGGATGGCTAGAGACGTGATCATGAGGCGCTTTTTGATGATCACGCAAGGTGAACTCAATGGCAGGATCCACGCCGGTGGTTTTGAAAAGTCTTCTTGAAAGCGTATTGAAAAATGTTCGATAAAACTGCTGATCACCGCAGCGTGCAATGCTTTCTTGGTATTGGGCACGTATTTCAATCCAAATGGGTCGCGAGAACAATCGCTCTCCTAAGATTTGTTCTAGCTTATTGATGGCCTCATAGATCGATGCGTTGTAGAGTTCGTACCGGTCTTGGATGTCTTGGTTCATTCCTGCCCGATCGGCTGTCACAAAGCGCCGTTTGGCCCGTCGGGTGATATCGGAAAAGCTGGCGTTGTAGTCTTCGAATACTTGAACAATGCAGGCCACCGCTGCCTCGACTTTGGCTTGTCGAGGCACTTGGGTCATGTGTCCTCGCTCAAACCGCTGTCTCGCCAGCCCGAAGTGATCGGATAGCGGCGATCACGACCGAATGCTCGGCGTGTAATCCTTGGACCGGGCGCCCCTTGACGCCTTTTATATTCTGAGGCCAGCACCATACCGGCCACTTTTCTAACCACTGCCTCATCAAGGCCTGCCGCCACAATTTCCGCGATGGGTTGGTCCAGCTCAACATACCGTGTGATGATCTCATCGAGCACTGGATAAGGCGGCAGTTTGTCTTGATCAAGCTGACCGGGAGCCAATTCCGCTGATGGTGGCCGATCAATCACACCTTGTGGGATGGCATTGGATCTTGAATTTCTGTAGTTTGACAAGTCATAAACCATGGCTTTCAAACAGTCTTTGATGGGGCTAAAGCCACCACACATATCACCATAGATGGTCGAGTAACCCGTGGCCAGCTCACTTTTGTTGCTGGTGGCCAAGGGCAGGTGACCGAACTTATTTGATAAAGCCATCACCAAGTTACCACGCGCTCTCGCCTGAAGATTTTCCTCAGTGAAATTCTCACGACATCCTGCGAAAGCTTCAGCCAATTGGTTGACCATGGCTTGGTAGATCGGCTCAATCGATATGTTCTCATGTCTTAAGCCAAGCGCATTGATTTGTTCTGTGGCCAGAATCAAGGACAATTCTGCTGTGTGCCGCGATGGCATCATGACTGCCACCACATTTTCTGGGCCCAAGGCATCAGCAGCAAGGGCAGCACACAGCGCAGAATCAATGCCCCCTGATAGGCCCAACACGACGGATTCAAACTTATTTTTTCGCGCGTAGTCACGAAGGCCACAGGTTAAGACTTCATAGATCACCGGACAATCATCGGTCTCACCTTCTGGCCAATGGATGTAGTCTAGTTGGCCCGAGTCGGCATCAAAGTCCACCAGTAACAATACCTCTTGGCACAACAATGCTGGTGAGGAGAGGACCCCCTGACCATCGATGGCCAAAGAGTGACCATCGAATACCAGCTCATCTTGGCCACCAACACAGTTGAGATACAAAACAGGTAAGCCGGTCTCAGCGTGGCGACTTTTCAAGATGGCCGCACGATCGTTATGCTTTTGGTGGTAATACGGCGATGCGTTGGCAGAAACCAGCAGTTGCGCCCCCGCCTCTTTCGCAGCACGGGCGGCCTCAGGTGTCCAAGTGTCCTCACAAATCAAGACACCGACCCGAACACCTCCGACTTCAATCACCAAGGGCTGCTCGCCTGGGACAAAATAGCGCCGCTCATCGAAGACGGCATAGTTGGGCAGGTCCCATTTGTCGTAGCACCCGATCACTTGACCATCGCGCAACCAAGAGGCCGAGTTAAAGCGCTGATTCCCTTCGGCTCTTGGGTGACCAATCACCACATCAATACCGTGAACATGCTGGGCGATGTCTTTGAGTGTTTGGTCGCTGCGGCGCATAAACCCCGGCCGCAACACCAAGTCTTCAGGCGGGTAACCCGTCAGGGCGAGTTCAGGGAAGACCAACAAATCGGCACCATGTTGGTCCCTGGCTTCCTCAATTAGGGCCAAGATTTGATCGTGGTTGGCCGTGATGTGACCAACCTCGAAATCAAATTGGGCCAGCGCAATCTTCAGCTGAGACGGCCTGCAATGGCTGCGCCAAGCTCAACGGGTGAACGCACAGTGGTCACACCCGCGTCTTCCAATGCCTGATATTTAGCCTCAGCCGTGCCTTTGCCACCTGAAATAATTGCGCCAGCATGGCCCATGCGCTTTCCGGGCGGTGCGGTCACACCTGCGATGTAGCCCACCACAGGCTTGGTCACATGCTCAGCGATGAACTCAGCGGCATCTTCTTCCGCGCTGCCACCAATTTCGCCAACCATGATGATCCCTTCGGTGGCCTCATCCTCTTGGAACAACGCCAAGCAATCGACGAAGCTCATACCATGGATGGGGTCCCCGCCAATGCCAATGCAGGTGGTTTGTCCCAGGCCCACTTGCGTGGTCTGGAAGACCGCCTCATAAGTCAGTGTCCCTGAGCGAGACACCACGCCCACGCGGCCAGGCTTGTGAATCTGGCCTGGCATAATCCCGATCTTGCATTCGCCGGGCGTGATGATTCCTGGACAGTTCGGACCGATCAAGGTGACATCATCATAGTGAGCCAGCGCTGCTTTAACACGCATCATATCCAGTACGGGAATGCCCTCGGTGATGCAAACAATGACACGAATACCAGCATCGGCCGCTTCCAAGATGGCATCAGCAGCAAATGGAGGCGGCACAAAAATCATTGACGCATCAGCGCCAACGCCCTCAACTGCCTCTTCTACAGTATTGAAAACGGGCCGATCCAAATGTTTTTGGCCGCCCTTTCCTGGCGTGACGCCACCGACCAATTGGGTGCCATAGGCAATCGCTTGCTCGGAGTGAAAGGTGCCCTGCGCCCCGGTGAAGCCTTGGGTAATGACACGCGTCTCTTTATTAATTAAAACACTCATGATTCATGCATTCCTTCAAGCTTGGACAGCTGCGACCGCTTTGCGGGCACCGTCATTGAGGTCATCGGCTGTAATAATGGTCAAACCACTGTCGGCCAAAAGCTTCTTGCCTTCGTCCACATTGGTGCCTTCTAAACGAACCACCACCGGTACATTCAAATCGATCTCTCGGACCGCATTGATGATGCCCTCGGCAATCAAGTCACAACGGACAATGCCACCAAAGATGTTGACCAAAATGGCTTCGACAGTGTCGCTGGACAGGATCAGTTTGAAAGCTTCTTTGACACGCTCTGCATTCGTGCCACCACCCACATCCAAGAAATTGGCGGGCTCGCCGCCGGCGAGTTTGATGACATCCATGGTCGCCATTGCCAGACCGGCGCCATTGACCATACAGGCGATGTTGCCATCCAGAGTGACGTAGTTTAGATCGTGCTTACTGGCTGCCAATTCAGTCGGATCTTCTTGCGACTCGTCGCGCATTGCCGCTAAAGCGGGATGACGATACAGTGCATTGTCATCGGCATTGAGCTTAGCATCCAAAGCGCTTAGATTGCCTTCACCATCGATGATCAAGGGATTGACTTCCATGAGGCCAATGTCTTTTTCGATAAACAGCTTGTAAAGACCAGCCATGATTTTGGTCAACTGGCCCACTTGGCGCGCATCAAGACCCATATTGAACCCAATTTGTCGGGCTTGGTATGGCATGAACCCCGCGGCTGTATCCATCACTGCTGTGATGATTTTTTCAGGTGTCTCTGCAGCAACCTGCTCAATATCCACACCACCCGCTGCTGAACCCATGAAGATGATTGCTTTGTGCTCGCGGTCGACCAAAGCACCCAAATACAACTCTTGTGCAATGTCTGTGGCTTCGGCAATCAAGACGCTGTTCACTGGCAATGCCAAGCCACCCGTTTGGTAGGTCTCGATATTCATGCCCAGCATGCGCTCAGCTTCGGCACGCACCTGATCGAGACTGTCGGCCAACTTCACCCCACCGGCTTTACCACGGCCACCGGCGTGGACTTGGGCTTTGACCACCCACTCGGTACCGCCTACTTTTTTGGCCGCTTCCACAGCCTCGTCTGGGGTGGTTGCAAGCTCACCTTTGGGGACTGGAATGCCATACTCAGCAAACAGGTCCTTTGCCTGATATTCATGAAAATTCATTTGGTTTGATTCCCTGGGTCGTAAGTTAGTAGAAGATCGCCACTAGACCGCTTATTTTGATGGATTTACCCTGATTTATCAAATGATGGCGGTGTTTTCGCCTTTATTTTACCGCCAAATTCGCATGGATAGGCGATTGCTGGGGATGGCATGGTCTCATGCATGCAAAGCAAACCCCTATGGCAACAACCCATTGACTCGGCTCTCATCGGCCATAGCCCTATGATTCAGAGGCTAAAGACCCAGATCGCCCGATTGGCTGAGATCAACGTCACCACACTCATCCAAGGTCAATCTGGCACTGGCAAAGAATTGGCCGCTCGATTGATTCACCACCACAGCGCTCGCCGAACACATCCATGGGTGGCTGTTAACTGCGCCGCCATTCCCGCTGATCTTTTTGAGAGTGAATTATTTGGTCATATTGAAGGGGCCTTCACAGGCGCAAAACGGCGAAAAAAGGGCCTGTTGGAGATTGCTCATCGAGGCGTCTTGTTTTTGGATGAAGTCGGGGAGCTACCAATGGCCATGCAAGTCAAGCTTCTACGCGCCATCGAAGAGCGCACCATTCGACCTGTGGGCGCCGCGCATGAATGCCCAATCGATATTCGCTTGATTGCTGCCAGCCATCAAGACCTCGCTCAACTTGTGACAAAGGGACACTTTCGCCTTGATCTTTACCACCGCTTAAAAGTCGCCCAAATTGCGCTTCCATCTCTCGATCAAATTCCTACCGATCTGCCCGAATTTGTCTCCTTTTTTCTCGCGCAGGCTGCCAGAGAGCTTAGCCTGCCAAAAAAGCCCTTGAGCAAGCTCGCCAAAGCCGCTATCGAAAATCACGTCTTCGCTGGAAACATCAGAGAACTCAAGCATTGCCTCACCGCTGGCTTGCTCTGGTCCACTGGACCTGAAATTGAAACCCGTGACCTTCAACTCACCCAGCCCATCGTGCCAGACCAGGAAACGCCAGTGGCCCCCATTCAAGAGACAAAATCACTACAAGACGCGCTACACAGAACCGAGCAAGCACTGATCTATCACGCACTCTATGAGAACAATCAAGACCGCCACGCAGCAGCCGACCAACTCCAGATCACAGAACGGTCCCTGCGCTACCGGATTCAAAAACATCGAATGCTTGAGGGATCAGAGACATTCAAGTCCGTGTAGAGAAAACTTCACCGAGCTGTGTCACAATGGATTTGAATCCAAAACAGCAAAAACATCTTCTATGGCTTCAACTCCAGCGTTTATTTCCACTGACTCATCCAGTGGCGGACAACTATTGGATGCTTTCGAGCGTGTTCGGCAGATATCAAACAAGATGGCTGAGGGCTTAAGCCCCGAAGACCAAAATCTTCAATCCATGCCGGGTGCAAGCCCAATGAAATGGCATCGGGCGCACACCACCTGGTTTTTTGAGACCTTCGTTCTCAAACCCCATGCCGGACAATGGGGCTTTCAATATCAACCCATCAATGACCAATTCGCTTATTTGTTCAACTCGTATTACAACGGCGTCGGCGCCCAATTCCCACGGGCGCATCGGGGATTGATGTCACGCCCTGACTGCGCAGAAGTCGATGCTTACCGCCAGCACGTTGATGAGGCCATGGCAGACTTGTTACAAAGAGTGCCTGATGACGAATTACAACCCCTAATTGAGCTGGTGGTGTTGGGCTTAAATCATGAGCAGCAGCATCAAGAACTCATGGTGACTGATTTAAAACATGCCTTTGGCTTCAACCCAATCGCGCCGGCTTGGACGAGACGTCCCGATCCGATTGGACCAGCCGCCAAGCAGTCCTGGACCCACATTCAAGGTGGATTGGTTGAAATTGGTCATCGCGGGAATGCACACGCCGATCTATTGGCCTTCCACTTTGACAACGAAACACCATCACATACTGTCTACCTCGAGGACTTTCAATTGGCTAGACGGCCTGTGACGTGCGGTGAGTATGTTGAGTTCATGTCAGATGGTGGTTATGACAATGTCAATTTGTGGTTATCTGATGGCTGGGCCTGGCGTCGCGACAATGAAATCGAGGCCCCTATGTATTGGCGCAATGAAGATGGGGCATGGTTCTTGCAGACCCTAGGATGCTGGCGCGAACTGGACCCAGAAGAGCCCATCTGTCACATCAGTTTTTATGAAGCGCATGCTTTTGCACTGTGGGCCGGTGCGCGTTTGCCGACTGAAGCCGAATGGGAAACCGGCGCACGAACATTGCCCAATGGTGGTGAGACCAAGGGACATTTTGCAGACTCGTATCGGTATCACCCGGTCAGTCGACCCGATGATGAGGACACAGCCCAAGAGCCCTTGGTACAGATGTTTGGGGATGTCTGGGAGTGGACGGCGTCGAGTTATGCCCCCTACCCGGGTTTTAAGGCAGTTGAAGGCGCCATTGGCGAATACAACGGCAAGTTTATGGCCAATCAAATGGTGCTTCGTGGCGGCAGTTGCGCCACACCACAGCATCATGTTCGGGTGAGCTATAGAAACTTCTTCTACCCTCCCGATCGCTGGCAATTTACTGGCCTGCGACTGGCGAAAGACCTCTAGAAAAATAGATAGAAGCGATCACCACAGATCAATTTTCAAAAACAAAATAATTTTTCAAATGAATGATTTTGAGACGGATGTTATAGAGGGCCTGTCCCACTCGCCAAAGTTCTTGCCTTGCAAGTACTTATATGATGAGAAAGGCTCCGACTTGTTTGAGCAAATCTGTGAGACAAAAGATTACTATGTTACCCGAGCAGATTTGGAACTCCATGAGACGCAACTGCCTGAGATCTGCAAGCTGATCGGGGCTGATGCACACGTCATTGAATTTGGCTCGGGTGCTGGCACAAAAACGCAGCAGCTGCTCGCCTCATTGACCAAGCCACGGGCTTACACCCCAATCGAGATCTCCCCAACGGCGCTGGCTTTGTCGGTTAAAGCTTTACACGCTGTCTTCCCAGAGCTCGACATCATTCCACTAGAAGCCGATTACACCCAAGACATTGATCCAGAGGACCTGTCTCTTAATCCACCGGCGAAACGTCGGGTGGTTTATTTCCCTGGATCGACCATCGGCAACTTTACCCGAGCCGAGGCACTGGGCTTTTTGAACAGAATGGGGAAGATCGCTGAGGAAAATGGCGCCGTGCTGGTTGGGGTGGATTTAATTAAGCCCATCGATCAGTTGTTGCGCGCCTATGACGATGATGAGGGCATCACAGCGGCGTTCAACAAAAACCTTTTGTCTCGGTTGAAACAGGAGCTGGATGCAGCGGTTGATCTTGATGCATTTAAGCATGAAGCACGGTTTAATACAGACTTAAATCGAATCGAAATGCATTTGGTGGCGACAAAGCCCACAAGCATTGTCGTGGTGGATCAGCGTTTTGATTTTGCACTGGGTGAAAGCATACACACTGAAAGCTCACACAAATATACGATAGAGAGTTTTCAAGCCCTCGCCCAAGAAGCAGGCCTCGAGACCCGCGAGGTCTGGCTTGATCAAGCGGCACGATTTAGCATGCACTATCTCGTACCGAAACCTTAGAAGATCTCTGTCTAGTAACCCGCCGCTTGACCATCCTTACGAGACTCTGAGGCGCCTCGATAGACCCTGACAGGCGGGCTGGCATTGTCATCAAACTCGACCATGATGGCCTGATAACCACCGTAGGGGCCTCGCGCCCATGTGATGGTATGCCCCTTATCCATGAGCGCTCGGACGGTTGAGTATGGGAAACCAGACTCCAGGTTGATCACACCTCCATCGGTCATTTGAATCGCTTGTCCCGTTGGCTCAGTCGATCCGGTGTGATGAATTCGTGGCGCGTCGCCAGCTTCTTGAAGGCCCATACCAAAATCGACCAAGTTAATCACGATTTGGGCATGGCCTTGCGGCTGCATGCCACCCCCCATCAGACCAAAGCTCACCCAAGGTGCGCCATCTTTGGTGATGAAGGCCGGGATGATGGTATGAAAGGGCCTTTTGCCAGGCGCAAATGTATTGGGATGACCCTCTTTTAAAACAAACATTTCGCCCCGGTTTTGCAGAATGAACCCTGTCCCAGGAGGCGCCATCCCAGAGCCCATCCCGCGGTAGTTGGATTGAATCAAAGAGACCATGTTGCCGTCTTTATCGGCCGTTGTTAGATAAATCGTGTCGCCCTCATTGAGCTGCGGACGCCCTGCTTCAACCGTCCGTGCTGAGCGATCTGGGTCAATCAACTCACGCCTTTCATCGGCATAGTCTTTCGAAATCAGCCAGTCAACCTCCACATCCATATACTCAGGATCAGCGTAGTGGCGCGCACGATCTTCAAAAGCCAATTTTTTGGCCTCAACGAATAAGTGCACGTGCTCTGGTGATCCAAATCCGTAAGAGGCCAGATCGAAAGGCTCCAAAAGATTGAGGATCTGCAATCCTGCGATTCCTTGACCATTGGGTGGAATTTGCCAAACGTCATACCCTTTGTAGTTTGTTGAGACAGGCATAACCCAGTTGCCCTCGTGATTGGCCAAATCGTTGTAACTCAAAAAGCCGCCATTGGCTTCCATGTAATCACTGATTCTCTGAGCCAACTCGCCTTTATAAAAACCATCGCGCCCTTCGCGCACCAAAACTTCCAATGTGTCGGCGTAGTTGGGATTCTTCCAAATCTCTCCCGCCCGAGGCGCCCGCCCATCAATGGTGAACTGTTCTGAAAAGCCAGGGTAGTCAGATAAAACAGGCACAGAACGGTCCCAGTACCAAGCAATGAGATCGTGGACTGGATGGCCCTCGCGGGCATATTCAATGCTCGGTGCCAATACCTCAGCCATCTCAAGGCGACCATAGCGCTCATGCAATGCAAACCACCCATCAATCACCCCCGGCACAGAGACAGGTAGTGGGCCCCGCTTGGGAATGTCTTCGTATCCATTGGCCTGGAACCAATCGAGCGTGAGGTTTTCCGGTGAACGCCCTGAGCCGTTATAACCGGTCAGGGTCTCAGTCTTAGCATCCCAACCAATGGCAAATAGATCACCACCGAGCCCATTGCCTGTGGGCTCCATCAAACCCAATGCGGCGTTTGCCGCGATGGCAGCGTCAACCGCATGACCGCCTTGTTTCAAGACATCCAAAGCGATTTGAGTGGCCAACGGATGGGATGTGGCCGCCATGCCATGTTGCCCCATCACATCCGAGCGGGTCGCAAAGAGCTCCCCTGTCACACGGTCATAAGCGGTGGCTGAGCCCGTGAGGAAACATAAAACCACCATGATGAGTGCTAGCTGGGGTGACTTGAGGGTGTAAGCTTGGCTGAACATATCGATCAACTCCTAGGCATCAATCATTGAATTGAACCACAAGCCTAACCCAAAACTGCTGTGGCCGTCTTGAGCCCCCATCAAGGCCTTCAGAGTGCGCTAAAATAAGGTTTTACTGCTTATTACTTGGAGAACTGCCTCATGAAAGCCCCTGTTCGTGTTGCCATTACCGGTGCGGCTGGCCAGATTGGATACCAGCTGATTTTCAGAATTGCCGCCGGTGACATGCTTGGCAAAGACCAGCCCGTGATCTTACAGCTGATCGAAATCCCACCAGCGCTTGATATGCTCAAAGGCGTGGTCATGGAGATTGATGATGCTGCTTTTGATCTTGTTCATGGCATCGTCGCAACCAGCGACCTGGACGAAGGCTTCGATCAAGCAGACTACGCCATTTTGGTCGGTGCCAAGCCACGTGGGCCTGGCATGGAGCGAGCAGACCTCCTCAGTGAGAATGGAAAAATCTTTGGCCCACAGGGCCAAGCAATGAATCGCGTCGCCAGCCGTGACGTCAAAGTTTTGGTGGTCGGAAACCCAGCCAATACCAACGCTTTGATTGCCCAAGCCAATGCACCTGAGATTCCTGCTGAGAACTTCACAGCAATGACCCGTTTGGATCACAACCGAGCCTTGGCACAATTGTCAGGCAAGCTTGGTGTACACCACAGCGAGATCAGTCGCATGACCATTTGGGGAAATCACTCATCAACACAGTATCCCGACCTGCATCATGTGAGTATTAAAGGCTCTGGGGTGATGAACGATATTGAAATGCCTTGGTATGAGAGTGACTTTATCCCGACCGTTCAGCAACGAGGGGCGGCCATCATCAAGGCTCGGGGCGCATCAAGTGCCGCATCGGCGGCTTCAAGTGCGATTGATCACATCAGAGACTGGGCACTTGGCACGCGGGACAACGATTGGGTCTCTATGGCGGTGCCATCGGATGGCAGTTATGGCATTGCACCTGGGGTGATTTATTCTTTCCCTTGCACTTGCAAAGATGGTCAATGGTCCATCGTACAAGACCTGCCCGTTAATGACTTCTCGCGCGCAAGAATGGATGCGACCGATCAGGAATTAAGAGAAGAGCGGGAAGCCGTCCAAAACCTTCTCTAAAGGACCATTTGGGCAACATTAGGTCTCGCGCCTAGGTGATACCCACCTAGGTTGCGTTCTCTCGGGGGGACTTCGGGCGACTGCTCGACGATGAGCAGGTAATGACTAGGCGATGCTTCGGTGTTTTTTGACAACGAGCATCGCCAGCTCCAGCGCTTGCTCGTAGTTCAATCTTGGATCCACCGTTGTCTTGTAAGCTGTTACTAGATCTTTTTCATCCAAACGGCGGGCGCCGCCCATACACTCAGTGACGTTTTCACCCGTGAGCTCAAGGTGCAAACCGCCTAAGCGAGAACCCATCTTGTGGTGAATATCAATTGCTTGCTCCACCTCGTATTGGATCTTCTCAAACTGGCGAGTTTTATACCCATTGCTGGTCTTTTCGGTATTGCCATGCATTGGGTCACAGATCCACAACACAGGTGATCCTGTGGTTTTTACCGCCTCAATCAAACCGGGCAAATCAGATTCAATGGCATCAGCGCCCAGCCGATGAATCAGCACCACTCGCCCTGCTTCGTTGTCAGGGTTGATGTGAGCCAATAACGCTTTAACATCCCCGGCCGACATCCCAGGGCCAACTTTGATACCCACGGGGTTTCTAATGCCACGCATCAGCTCGACGTGGGCGCCATCTACTTGTGCTGTGCGAAGACCAACCCACGGAAAATGGGTCGATAAATTAAAATGACCCCATTGTCTGGGCACTTCCCGAGTCAATGCCCGCTCGTAGTCCAAGTGGAGGGCCTCGTGCGATGTGAAGAAATCAACCCGCTTCAAGCTGCCAGGTGTTCGCCCCGTAATGGTTTCTACAAAGCGCACCGAGCTTCCGATGCTATGACTAATGCGATGAAACTCTTCTGCCAAGGGTGAGTGCTCCACCCAACCCAAATCCCAATACTCGGGGTGATGAAGATCCGCAAAGCCTCCATCAACCAGGCCTCTCACGAAATTCATGGTCATTGCGGAACGCGAATACGCTTCCAACAATCGATTTGGGTTGGGAATGCGGGCCTCTTTGGTAAACGCCGCCGCGTTGACCAAATCACCACGGTAGCTCGGGAGCGTCACCCCATCGATTGTTTCTAAGTCTTCAGATCTGGGCTTGGCATACTGGCCAGCAAATCGTCCCACTCGCAACACCGGCATCTCTAAGCCATGCAATAGGATCAGAGACATCTGCAACAGCACTTTTAAGCGGTTGGCAACGATGGATGGCTCACACTCGGAGAACAGTTCAGCACAATCCCCGCCTTGCAAGAAAAAGCGACGACCGGCCTGCGCCTCTGCAATTTGCTTTTTGAGCGATAGAATTTCCCATGAGGTGACCAAAGGTGGCAATGTGGCCAGCTGCTCTAAGGTCGAGGCCAATGCCTCTTGATCTGGATAACGGGCTTGCTGCAAAGCAGTCTTGGTCCGCCAAGAATCAGGCGTCCAACCTTTCGGAGTTCTCACTGCCTTCACTGATGTGCTTTGCGTTCCCATTTTATCTCACCATTCTTGGCTTAGGATTTGAACCGCCATGAGGCTCAATTTGATGACTGGCCAGCGGCGCCATGTCCCAAAAACAAGGTCACCAGCACAAATATCATCAAAGCAACATACCAGATCAAGGTCCACGCGGGCATGGATAAGCCCAAAAACACCCAATCGATTTCAGCGCATTGGCCTGCACCCGTGAAGGCCTCAGCCAAGATTTCGGTCCATGTAAATCCATAAGATTGCATAAACTCGAGACCAGGCCCACAATCAGGGACTTCATCTGCAGGTAAGCTCTGAAGCCAGAGGTGCCGATAGGACGTGGTGACACCCCAACCGGCGCTGGCGAACATCGGAATGGCATAGAGCCGTCGACCCAAACGTTTCGGGCCATGCGCCCAAGCAATCAACGCAAAAAACAGGATCCCCATGAACCCGAGACGCTGAAGCATGCACAGGGGACAGGGCTCCAAGCCCATGACAAACTCAGCATAGTAGGCATAGCCCAACAAGCCGATACAAACCAGGGCAATCAATGCGTAGGGACGACGACCTTCAAACATGATTTGACTCATTGCTCAGCTCGCTCAACCAATGCCTCAACATAGAGTGCCGCCGCCCGGCGACCCGTCTTGCCATTTTGACTCGAAATGCTTAGCACTTGGCGCTGCCCAACCGGCGCACCCAACAAAGTGTCTGTGAAAAACACCCAGTCGTTCTCCGACTCATCCCAATCATAGATATCTGCGGTCAACCAGACCGCTCCGTCTGGTGCCAAAGGATCATCGATGGGGTCGATCGAAAAGTCGATGCGATACTGACCCTCGAGCAGCCATGAAGCCCCTGAGTAACTCAGAGCCAAGGGCTGGTCAACGGCTTGTTTCTCCCCGGAAACCCACACATCAAGAACAAGCGAATAGTCGCTTGCCAGTACCGATGAGCTCAGAATTAAGGCAAGCCCTAACGCGACGCTTAAACTTGTCTTCGGCCTAGCAGCGTCGGTCACTGGTTGCGAAACCGCTCTGGCAGCATTTCAGTATCGGGCTGATCTGCACCTTCTTTTTCAATGATCATCAGGTCTTGTTTTGATACACCCAGCATGATCGCTGCATTCCCAGCCACATAGATGGATGAATAAGTACCGACCAAGACACCAATGATGAGCGTGTAGGCGAACGCATGAATGATTTCACCACCAAAATAAAAGAGCGCCACCAACACCGCCATCGTCGTTAGAGACGTCATCAAGGTCCGGCCGAGCATTTGATTGACCGAGAGATTGGTCAGCTCCACAGCAGTACCTTTTCTTTTGACTCGGAAATTTTCACGCAACCGGTCATAAACCACAATGGTGTCATTCAAAGAATACCCAATGACCGCCAAGATGGCGGCGACCACTGTGAGATCAAAGCTCATGCCGAACACTGAAATAAAACCCAGAACAATCACGACATCATGGATCAATGCCGCCACAGCGCCCACGGCAAACCGCCACTGGAACCGGAAAGACACATAAATCAAAATGCCAAACAGAACATACAACAGTGCCAAACCACCTTGTTCGGCGAGCTCTTGGCCCACTTGAGGACCCACAAACTCGACCCGTCGAAGGTCAATATCAGGCGTCTTATCTGAGAGCGTTTCTAGCACGCGGGTACTCAAATCCGCGCCACTCTCCTCGCTCTCACTGACAGGGATGCGGATCACAATATCGCGGGCACTGCCAAATGTCTGAACCGTAAAATCATCAAACCCGTCACTGGTTAAGGCGTCTCTGACCTCACCCAACTCAGGCGGCTGAGAATATGACACCTCAATCAGGGTGCCGCCTGTGAAATCGAGTCCAAAGTTGATTCCGCGGACCACCAATGAGCCGATGCTAAGCACAATCAAAAGGACCGAGAAAGCCAGAGCAATCTTGCGCTGGCCCATAAAGTTGATGTTTGTATTGGCTTTAACAATATCCATAAGTTGTCCTTAAATCGCCAGCGCTTTAATGCGCTTGCGACGGCCATAAATCAAATTAACAATGCCGCGGGTCCCAAGGATCGCTGTGAACATTGAGGTGACAATCCCTAAGCTCAACGTCACCGCAAAGCCTTTCACCGGACCGCTTCCAAACATGAACAAAACAATCGCGGCAATGAGGGTGGTGACATTGGCATCGGCAATGGTCGAGAACGCTTTCTCATAGCCTGCTCGAATGGCTGCTTGCGGGGTATTGCCGAGCCGAAGCTCTTCTTTGATTCGTTCAAAAATCAATACGTTTGCATCCACCGCCATGCCGACGGTCAATACAATCCCAGCAATACCCGGCAATGTCAGGGTCGCGCCCAACATGGACAGCAAGGCCACAATCAACACCAAATTCGCGGTCAATGCGACATTGGCAATCAAGCCGAACACTTTGTAATAGAAAAGCATCACCACCAAGACGAGCACAAAACCAATGATGACGGACTGGAATCCTTGATCAATGTTGTCTTGACCCAAGCTAGGACCCACTGTTCGCTCTTCGACAATCTGCATGGGCGCTGCCAAAGCACCAGCTCTTAGCAGCATCGCCAGCTGCGTGGCCTCGGTTGCATTGCCAAGCCCTGTGGTCTGGAAACGACGGCCAAACGGTTCGCGGGTGACAGCCGCTGAGATAACCTCTTCCACACGACGCGTGGTTCTGACTTCCTCACCATCCACCATTTCGACTTCAGGACGGTGCTCAATGAAAACAACCGCCATGCGGTTTCCAACATTCTCACTGGTGTGCTCGAGCATACGACGTGCACCGACCCCATCGAGGGTCACCACGACATTGGGCTGTCCACTTTGCTGATCAAAGCCCGCCGCCGCGCCAACCAAGTTGTCACCCGATGCAATCACGGTGCGCGACAACAAGATGGGTTCGCCCTGGCGATCAAAGTACAACCTGGATTGCGGTGGTACACGGCCAGTTCTCTGAGCCTCGTAGGGATCATTTTGCTCATCAACGCCGCGATATTCAACCGTGGCGGTGGAGCCAAGTACCCGTTTGGCTTCTGCAGTGTCTTGGACACCAGGTAGCTGAACCACAATGCGGTTAGCCCCTTGCTGCTGAATAATCGGCTCAGAAACACCCAGTTCGTTCACGCGGTTTCTCAGGGTGGTGATGTTTTGTTGCAGCGCCGTTTGCTGTAGTTCTTGCAAAATCGTCTCATCAATCACGGCGCGAATGTTGAACGTCTCGGACCCATCGCGATTTTCCATCACCAACTCAGGCAAATCTCTGGCAATGATGCGCGTGGCCTCCGTGCGGTCTTCTTCGGTTCTGAGCTCGGTCAAGATGTCATTGCGATCGACTCGAACAGAGCGGTAACGAATCCCGTTATTCCGCAAAACCAATCGAATATCACTGACGAAGCGCTCGAGCTGCTGAGCACGCGCCGCATCCATGTCAACTTCCATCAAAAAGTGGACGCCACCCTGAAGATCTAGGCCAAGCACCATCGGTTCGGCCGAGATCGCACGCAAAGAATCTGGCGTGGCTGGCGCTAGATTGAGAGCGACAACATATTCATCGCCCAGACGCTCCAGCAAAACATCGGCTGCCCGAGCTTGAAGATCCGTGTTGTCAAACCGCACCAACAGCCGTTGCGGGGTGAAGTCAATTGCCTTAAAGGTTAAATCGGCCGAATCTAGCGCCAGCTCAACCTCATTGGGAAATTCTCTGGGAAGCTCAAAGCCTCTGACCGAAGACACCTGAACAGAGGGATCATCCCCAAATAGATTCGGGAGCGCATAGACTGCGCCCAGGCCTAGGGCAATAACGAGTAAAGCATATTTCCAAGCAGGGAATTTATTCATCACTTCAGATTCTTAATGGTGCCCTTGGGGACAACTTGGGCGATTGAATGGCGCTGGACATGAACCTCCACGCCCTCGTTCACTTCCACAGTCACAAAACTATCGGCCACCGCGCTAATTTTGCCCAGAAGGCCACCGGCTGTGACAACCTCATCACCGGCTGATAAACCACTGATGAGCGCCTTGTGTTCTTTATTGCGCTTCATTTGTGGTCGGATCAACAAAAACCAAAAAATGACCACAATTAAAATGAGCGGGAGCAAGCTGGCAATCAAGCTTGGCGCTTCGGGTTGGGCAGACTGCGCCATTGCGCTGGCAATCAAAAAGTCCATGGACGAAACCTCAGTTGTTGTTGAACCAAATCAGCCCCGTATTATCGCACAGCCGTAGAGGCTGAGCTAGACGCTTTGATCCAACTCCAACCCAAGTGCATCAAGCGTGGCCTGCCAAGGA
>CBFHIS010000009.1:15404-44352 GCA_965655975.1 Wenzhouxiangella sp. | reverse complement strand
AGTCGTCGATCGGGTGGTGTTTAAGAGCAACAGAGCCTACGGCCCTGGCTATTTCATATCGGTGATTGTTCTGCAGATTGTCCTGGGCGTGTTGGCCAGCATGATTGTCATGGCCTTTTCTAGATGGCGCGAATTTGGTGCCGATGCTGGTGGGGCCCGCTTGGCGGGTCGGGCCAACATGATCGGGGCTTTGCAAACGCTGGGTCGCGTCAGCGGGCGCGCTCACTTGCCTGAGTCGGTGGAGGCATTTGGCATACGAGGTCGCGTGGGTTCTGGGCTTCGAGCACTGTTGATGTCTCACCCGCCGATTGAGACACGAATCCGTGCATTGCAAGGAGATCGATGAGGCGGTTGTGCACTCTAAAGCAGGGGCACCTTATAAGGTTGGCCGGCCACCTCGGCCACCAGCTTGGGCACCAAGTATCCGCTCAGCCGCGCCCTAAGCTCGTGCATCAGCCCAGCCATTTTGTCTTCTGGCACTTCAAACCGCGATGCGCCAGTGACTTTGTCTAGCCGATGCAAATAATAGGGCAGGGCGCCTGCAGCAAAACTTCGCTCCATCAGCGCCACCAGTTGGTCCGCAGCGTCGTTGACGCCATGTAAAAGGACAGCTTGGTTTAAGAGACAAACGCCCGCAGCAGAGAGTCTGGCCAATGCGGCATCCACGCTGGCATCAAACTCTTGAGCATGGTTCGCGTGGATCACCATCACAACAGGCCATGGCAAAGAATCCAGCCAATGAATGAGACGATCTGTGATGCGATCGGGCAACACGATCGGCAAGCGTGTATGGATGCGAAACCTCTGTATATGCGAAATCCCACAGAGCCGATCGGTGAGCGACTCAAGCCGCTCAGTTGAGAGCATGAGCGGATCCCCACCCGATAAAATGACTTCATTGATCGTGGGCGTAGCAGCAATGTATTCCACCGCTTCATCGCTAAATGAGCCCCCCATATGTTCTTGGGCATAGGGAAAGTGTTGTCTAAAGCAGTAGCGGCAATGAACGGCGCAGGCGCCTGTGGTGATCAGCAAAGCGCGTCCATGGTACTTATGCAAGACCCCGCGAGATTGTCGGCTGGCTTGATCGCCCACCGGGTCATCTAGATACCCCGATTCGCTGATTTGTTCTAGATCCACTGGCAGCACTTGCTTCAAAATCGGGTCAGTGGGGTCGCCGTAGCGAATGCGTGCAGCAAACGCTTGAGGCACACGCATGGGGAATGGGGCTTTGCTGAGAATTGTGTCCTCTTTTGGGCTGATGCCCAAAGAGTCTAGTAGAGTCAGTGGATCTCGGTAGGCCGACCTAAGCTGATCTCTCCACGGGCTTTGGGATACACTAGAGCGTTTAGCTTGGGACGAATTCATTCGCCTAGTGTAACGGTGCTCAGGAGCAAATATGGCCACTTATAGTACAAACGAATTTAAAGCGGGACTTAAGATCATTCTCGACGGCGAGCCACACAATATTGTGGAGAACGAATTCGTCAAACCCGGCAAGGGACAGGCCTTCAACCGTGTGCGGGTCAAAAACTTAAAAACCGGTCGCACCATTGAAAAGACCTTCAAATCAAACGAGAGTGTCGAGGCGGCCGATGTCTTTGAAAAAGAGGTGCAGTATCTCTACAACGATGGCGAGTTTTGGCATTTTATGGACCCAGCCAGTTATGAGCAATTGGCGGCAGACGCGCAGATCATCGGGGATGCTGACAAGTGGTTCCAAGAAGAGGGCATGTGCCTGATCACTTTATGGAATGGTGAGCCCATCACGGTGTTGCCACCCAATTTCGTTGAGTTGAAAGTGGTCGAGACAGATCCTGGTCTCAAGGGCGACACCTCAGGCAGTGGCGGCAAGCCAGCGACGCTTGAAACAGGTGCGGTGGTGCGCGTGCCTTTGTTTGTTCAAGAAGGCGAGGTGATCCGCGTGGACACACGCAATGCTGAGTATGTCTCGCGGGTGAGCAAGTGAGTTCTGAGGCGCCCATTCAAGCTTTACTCCCCAAGTGGGTGGTGCCTGTGGTGCCTGAAAATCAGGTCTTGACCGATACTGCCGTGGTGTTACAGGACGAGCGCATCATCGACATCATTGATGTCAAGGAACTGGCCAGCCGATATCCACAGGCGACGACCAAGGTGTTGCCCAATCATGCGCTCATTCCTGGACTGGTCAATGCCCATGGGCACAGCCCCATGGTGTTGATGCGCGGTCTGGCAGATGATCTGCCGCTCATGGAGTGGCTCACCAACCACATTTGGCCCACTGAACAGGCCTTTGCAGGCGAAGTGTTTGTGCGGGCTGGCAGTGCTTTGGCGGCGGTTGAGATGCTCACCGGTGGTACCACGTGTTTCAACGACAACTATTTTTTCCCAAACATCACCGCTGAGGTCGTTCAAACCTCTGGAATGCGCGCGATCCTCGGCTTGCCAGTGATGAACATTCCCACCATTTGGGCGCAGGATGAAGCCGGCTATATCGCTCGTGGCCTAGAGGTGATCGAGCAGGCACCTCAAAATTCGCGCATTGGCTGGGCTTGGGCGCCGCATGCGCCTTATACCGTCACAAACCAGAGTTTTGAGTGCCTTGGCGAGCTCAGTGAGTCGATGGACTTCAAGCTCCATTTGCATCTACTAGAAACCGCGGGTGAGATTGACCAGAGCATGGCAGAGCATGGCTGTCATCCGATCGATCGACTGGTCAATCTTGGCCTCTACAACGAGCGCTTGATCGCGGCGCACATGACTCAACTCACCGATGATCAGGTGGCCCAAACATCCGAAGCTGGCGTACATGTCCTGCATTGCCCAGCGGCCAATATGAAGTTGGCAAGCGGCTTTTGTCGGGTGGATGATCTTGATCAAGCCGGCGCCAACATCGCCATTGGCACCGATGGGGCAGCCAGCAACAACCGTTTGGACATGTTCGCAGAGATGCGCTTAGCAAGCTTGATTGCCAAAGGCTTTAGCTTAAACCCAGTGGCAGCACCCGCCGCTCGTTCTTTGTCCATGGCCACCATTCATGGTGCCCGAGCGCTTGGTTTGGATGATGAAATCGGTTCGATTGAGGTGGGGAAGCAGGCGGATTTAGTGGCCATTGACCTGGATGCACCAGGCACCACACCGGTGCACAACGTCATCTCGCATTTGGTGTATGTGGTCTCACGTTCGCAAGTCAGCGATGTTTGGGTGGCTGGCAAGGTCTGTGTGAGCGCGGGTCGTGTGACCACGCTGGATCAGGATGCCGTGGTGGCAGAGAGTCTTGAATGGGGTAATAAAATCCAGTCAAAACAAAGTGATGGGGATTAACAGTGAGATGACTTCTAAGCCGGTGAACGCCGATATCAATGAGACCGACAAGTTTGATCAATTGGCGGCTCAGTGGTGGGATCCTGAAGGGGAGTGCCGGCCATTGCATGACATCAACGGCCCGCGGGTTGAATTCATCCTCGAGCAGGCCAGCATCGAGGGAAAAAAAGTGTTGGATGTGGGCTGCGGGGGTGGCTTGTTGTCAGAGGCTCTGGCGGCACGAGGCGCGCATGTGACGGGGATTGATCTGGCCAAACGGGCACTGAGCGTGGCCAAGATGCATGCCCAAGCCAGCGGGCTCGCCATCGACTACCAGTCCGGCGCAGCTGAGGAATTGGCAAAAACTGTGCCGGAATCTTTCGATGTGGTCTGTTGCTTGGAAATGCTCGAGCATGTGCCCAAACCCGCTTCGGTGGTTGGCGCTTGTGCACAATTGACCAAACCAGGTGGCGCGTTGTTTTTTAGCACGATTAATCGACACCCAATCGCGTGGGCCACAGCCATTGTGGGCGCTGAGCATGTTTTGGGTCTACTGCCCAAGGGCACACACGCCTATGAACGTCTTATTCGGCCGAGCGAATTGGCTCAAATCTGCAGAGAAGCAGGCTTAAACGTTGAGGCCATTGTTGGCCTCCACTACAACCCATTTTCAAGAACGGTCCGTTTTGGTGGTCGCCCTCTGGTCAACTACTTCTTGCGTGCCACCAAACCAAGCCAATAGTCGGCTGCTGTGATGAATAGAAACGCCCAAGTTGCGGTTTTGTTCGACCTCGATGGCACGTTGGTGGATACCGCCCCCGATCTCATTAATGCGCTCAGGGCGTTGTGCACCCACGCCGACCAACCATTCCCGAATCGCGCCGACTGGCCCGAATGGGTGGGGCAGGGAGCGGCCGGATTGATACAGGCCGCACTGGGGCCTGTTGATGAAAGCCTCATGTCGGCCTACTTGGATGTCTTTCTTGCCCATTACGAAAGCCACATCTACGAGGACTCTCGACCATTCCCAGGCATAGAGCCACTGATTGAGGCCTGCCGATCGAATGGATGGCCTTTGGGTGTGGTGACCAATAAAAAGGGCGCTTTGGCACAAGCTGTGCTGGAGCAATCCGGCCTGGCACCGTACTTTGAGGTTTTAATTGGGGGCGACACATTGACCCGAAATAAGCCTGCACCCGAGCCCATTTGGGCCGCGTGTGAGGCGCTGGGCATAGCGACTGAGCGCAGCGTGATGATCGGTGACGACCAACGCGATGTGTTGGCCGCAATGGAGGCGAGTGTGACAAGCATTGTGGCTGGGTGGGGATATGGTGTTGGCAATATTGAAGCCCGACAACGCGCAGTCAGTCACTGGTGTAAAACGCCTTCTGAGGTGTATCAAGTTCTGACAAATCAGGCGAGCTGAGGTGACAGTCGATCCTTTCTTGTGGTGTCGGGAAAGATTGCTTGTGCCAGGCAATCCGTTGGCGGCAAGCCTATTGTTTGTGGATTCTGATACACACGCACTTGTGCTGTCCTTGAGAGCCGTGGTCATGGAGTTGGCCCAAATCTCGGAGCTTGCCCACGAACCCACCTTGGCGCAAGCCAAGCTCAATTGGTGGCGCGAAGCAATTGTGGAGAATCGGGCACACCCGGCGCTGCAGGCGCTGGCGCTGGCGAGTGGTCGTTCGGAACAAACACTCAATGGCTTGTTGGCATTGTGTCATTCCGTAGAGTCAGGACTCGATAACCAGCGATTTGAAACCACCGAGCAGGCGTGGATACAATGCCGTGAACTTGGTGGTTTGGCCACGCGCATCGAGCTTGAAACTCTGTTCCCCGAGATAAAAAAGCCAACGCTGGAAGCCGCCACCGAACTGGGCGCAGCCGGCTACTGGTTGCGCTGGATTAGAGACCTCGCGGGTGATGCACACCAAGGGCGATGGCATGTCCCTTTAGACATTCAAGCCGACTACCAAATCAATCGCCAACACGTCATTGATGAAATCGGTGGCGCCCCTTGGGTGGGTTTTGTTCGGGCATTGGTCAGCGTGGGGGTGGAACGAAGCGAGCGCGCTTATCAAGCTCTGCTGGCCGAGCGATGGGCGAAGCCACCCCATCCCATGATCACTCACGCGCTGGATAGACGGCTGGCGGCTGTGCTCGCCAAACACCCTAAAAGAGTACTGACGAAGCGGCTCTTGCCCTCGCATGCTGGCAATGTCTGGGTCGCTTGGCGACGGGCACGCCAACTGAGCATGCGGCGTTGACAGCGCCCTTGTTCTTCAGCCAATCCCAACCGGTCTCGTGCACTGAATGCGGTTGTTAGGGAGCATCACTAATAATGCTGGGCCCGTGTCCGGCCGTTTTCTCATACACACCACGCCCAATTTTTTTATATTGCGTCATGCCAGCTTGCTGGACATTTTTGGGCGACAAAAGATGGCTGTTCCCGCGTTGAACATTGGGCGCAGAGATCACCCTCTGAATAGGCGCCTCACAATCGGGGCATTGCGTGATCGGTGGGTCTGCCATCCTTTCAAGGCGGACTAGGCCAGGCTGGCATTTGCTGCAGCCCGATTGGCCGATGCACTGATATTCATAAAATGGCATGAGAGAGATGATAGCTCAAGAGGTCAAGAGTGGGTCGATCAATGGGGTTGGTCGATTAACAAATGTCTTCAGTGCTCAGACCGGCACGGGGTTAAAATGAAGCCTAGGAGTTTTGTCAGATGGGAGAGCAGTAGCGCATGCGTGAGGGATGCAATGTTTGGGTTGTGACGGGTGGGGCAGGCGAATTGGGCCAGGCGCTCATCCGATGCATTCTGGCATCAGGCGATGACTGTTTGGCAATCGATAAAAACAAAAAGGGGCTAGAGGCCATGCATGACTCTTTGGCCTCGGAGGGTCTGCCACCCCCTGCGCTGTATCCAATGGACTTGGTCGGTGCCACGCTCGATGATTTCGAAGCCTTGGCCGATGTCATCGAACAAACTTTTGGGCAGATCGATCACTTGGTCCATGGGGCCGCTTTTTTTAAAGCGCTTCGCCCACTGCTGCACCAACCACCCGATGAATGGATGCAAATCACCCACCTCGGTATCAATGCACCTCTTTTTTTAACGCAGGCTTTGATGAGGCTCATCAACCCAAGCATCAACGGCTCGATCACATGGATCACTGACCCCGTGAGTTTGGATCAACCAGCGCATTGGGGTGCCTATGGTCTGTCTCAGGCCAGTCGCGTTTGGTTGGCAGAGGCCATGGCTGCAGAATTGGGGCCGAAAGCGCCGCGCGCTCGAGCGATACCCGTCGAGGCATTCTACAGCCCAGTGAGTGCACAAGCTTGGCCCGCAAAGGGCCAAGAGGCCTATCCCGATGTTTTAGAAGTTGCCAAGCGCCTGTTTGACCAAATCAAAGAAGGCCAATAAGGGCTCTATCAGCCGATGGGAGAAAGTACATGTCTGACGATCTTTTTTTGAAAATTATTGATCGCAGTATTCCTGCCGATATTGTGTTTGAAGATGATCAGGTCCTAGCGTTTCGAGATATTCAGCCGCAAGCCCCTGTCCACATACTCATCATCCCAAAAAATAAGATTGAAACGCTCAATGAGATCGATCAGAGCGATGAAGCCTTAGTTGGCCACATGGTCCATGTGGCCAAGCAGATTGCTGCAACCGAAGGGATTGCCGAGGCGGGTTATCGGTTGGTCTTTAACTGCAACCCCAACGGTGGTCAGTCGGTCTATCATATCCATCTACACCTACTGGGTGGACGTCAGATGGTCTGGCCCCCGGGTTAATGTCGGGTTAGTGCCGAGTGAATCGGCGCCCACTCTCTGGTGCGCCTGCGGTTTTAGAAGCGATCTAGCGGGTGCTCACTCGCAGCAAAACGCCGAGACTCTCTGAATCAAAGTAGACCCAGCGATCGGGCTCAATCGACCGGCTCACATCGAGTTGGGTCACCCAGAACCCAAACGGGGCGAGATGGCTTGGTTTGAGTGGCCCAAAGGTTTGCTGAGAAGCCTCGTGCCAATGAACTGCCAGCCGAGCGCGCAGAAATTGGCTTTGTATGAGCTCAAGGTAGCCCGACAGATGCGCCTGGTGGCGCCCATCAAGTGTGGGTTGTGCCCACCCAGTCCATGACATCCACGGCGCCGTTTGATTGTCCGGTGCCCAACCAATGGCGATTCGGCGGCTTGTGCGCCCACGCTCGAGGACCTGATGCCAGTGCATCATGTTTAAGAGGACATACGCCTCGGAAGATCTTAAACGATCTGCCATCCGCTCTAGCTCTTCGGGGAGCTGTGTCGCTTGGTGCATCAAGATCGGCGCGTTGAGCAAAGGCCGAGGAGGTCTGGGCGGGAGCGGTGGTCCAGTCAAAGGCTGGTCGAGCTCTGAGAGGACACCAGAGTGAACAAAGGCGAGCCAATTTCGCATGGACCACGGCACGGTTGGCCGAACATCTCCTCGTGCCATTGGCAGACGGTTCAATGTCTCATTGGCTTGTAACCGCTCATAGGCAATGGTCGGCAAATAAACCGCGTCTGAAAACAGCCTCAAACCTTCTCGGGCTGTTGTCTTATCCGGCGCATCGGCATGCTCGAACACCAACACAGACACCTCAACGATGGATTGAGCGTCAGGCCAGTCATCACTCGCCAGGGCTGGGCTTGTCATCGACAAAAGCGCGGCACAGAAAAAATAGGTCGCCATTTTGGTCATTTACGAGGCTGCCACCATGGGTTCTGTTGCCACAGGCTTAGTGAGAGAAAGCCTCGTGAGCAAGTCTTTGGCTAGAGATAGGCGATCCTCATAAGCCTCATAGTCACCTTTGATGCGGAGCCGATTGGGTTGAGGCAATTCGTAGGTGTGCGATTCTTGCTGGATCATGGTGATCACCTCATCGACCTTGATCTCTGGCTTTTCTAAAAACTCAATGCGTCCGCCGGCCGGCCCAATCTCTAAGCGACGAATGCCCATGCCTCTGGCCATCAGTCTCAAGCGCGCCGCTGTGAAAAGGTGCTTGAGTGGTTCGGGCATCAAGCCGAAGCGATCGATCATTTCAACCTCTAAGTCGTATAGGCTCTGCTCATTGTCGGCCTGAGCGATTCGCTTGTAAAGAACCAAACGCTGATGGATGTCTGGAAGGTAATCTTCGGGTATGAGCGCCGAGGTATGCAAGTCAATGTCACTGCTCATCGCCAGTGGCTCATCCAGGTCGGGTTCGTTCCCGCTTTTTAGGGCCTCGACAGCACGGTTGAGCAAATCAGAGTACAAGGAAAAGCCGATCGCTTCTATTTGCCCAGACTGATCTTCTCCGAGTAATTCGCCCGCACCACGGATTTCTAGGTCATGCGTCGCTAAAGAGAATCCAGCACCAAGGTCTTCCATCGAGGCAATGGCTTCGAGGCGCTTTTTCGCATCGCGGGTGAGGGATTTCCAAGGTGGTGTAATGAGATGCGCGAAGGCCAAGTGATGCGAACGGCCCACACGTCCACGCAATTGATGGAGTTGCGCCAATCCAAATTTGTCGGCACGGTCAATGATAATGGTATTGGCCGAAGGCACGTCAATGCCGTTTTCAATGATTGTGCTACAAACCAAGAGGTTGATTCTGCGGTTGTAAAATGCCCGCATGGTTTGCTCCATTTCGGCAGCGGGCATCTGACCATGTGCCATGCCAATACGGGCATTCGGAAACAAAGCTTCAAGCTCGGCTGCCGCTCTAGCCATGGTCTTGACTTCGTTGTGGAGGTAATAGACCTGGCCGCCACGCTGAAACTCGCGCGCGACGGCATCGCGAATGATCTCGGCATCCCATTCAGAGATAAAGGTTTTGACGGCCAAGCGATTTTGGGGCGGCGTGGCAATAATAGACAATTCCCGAAGTCCAGCCATGGTCATGTTCAACGTTCGTGGGATGGGGGTCGCGGTCAGGGTCAAGAGATTCACCTCAGCGCGCAGCGCTTTGAGTTGCTCTTTTTGTCGGACACCAAACCGCTGCTCTTCGTCAATCACCACCAAGCTTAGATTTTTAAAACTGACATCTTTTTGAATCAAGCGGTGGGTTCCAATGACGATATCAATCAAGCCATCCGCCAAGCCTTGCAGAGTGTCTTTGTTCTTTGCACTGCTGCGTGTTAGGCGCGCCACGCGCACCGGCCAATCAGCAAACCGATTGGCAAATTGTCTGTAATGCTGCTCAGCCAAGAGCGTGGTGGGGGCTAACACAGCCACCTGACCCCCCGATTGCGCCACCACAAAAGCCGCCCGCAAGGCCACTTCTGTTTTACCAAAGCCGACATCGCCACAGACCACGCGGTCCATGGGCTGCGTGGAGCCCAGATCGGCGACCACGGCATTGATGGCATTGAGTTGGTCTTGGGTTTCTTCATACTCAAAGCCTGCTGCAAATCGAGCATAGAGCTCATCTTCCAATCCAATTGGATCATTGCTTCGAGCTGCCCGCCTGGCTTGCAAATTTAAAAGTTCAGCAGCCACATCACGCACGCGCTCTGCAGCACGTCGACGTGTTTTTTTCCATTGGTCAGAGCCCAATTTGTGAAGTGCGACCGATTCAGGGTCTTGACCGGTGTAGCGACTGACCAACGCCAAGTCAGTGACAGGGACATAGAGAAGATCGCCCCCGGCATATTCAATCGTTAGATATTCGCCAACTTGCTCATGCGTTTTGAGTACCTCCAACCCACGATAGCGTCCAATTCCATGTTCAAGATGGACCACCAAGGCACCTGTGCTCAGCTCTGCTAAGCTCTTAATCAGCGTTTCAGGATCTTGGCCACTTAAGCGCTCACGCTGTCTGGTCCGGGTGTGCCCTGGGAAGCACTCAGCCTCTGAGAGAATAAGAAGACCCGCCTCAGGTAAGTGCACCCCACCACTGATCGGCAAAGTGGCCACATTGAGGGGATGTTCACTGCTCATGAAAGCATGCCACGAGTCGACTTGGGTAAAATCTGCCCGTTGGCTTCGCAACGCGCGCAATATCATTTCTCGGCGTGAGGGGGTATCGGCTGCGATCAATACGCGCCCTGGCTGCTCAAGTAAAAAACTGATGGCCTCTTCGGGTTTTGATAAATCAACCTCGGGTGGTGCTTTCAAGGTTTCTGGACTCGGCTCTGTCGAATCAAACGTGATAATGGCTCGTTCTTTTAGCGTGGCCAACAACCCATCCGCTGACAAGAACAGCTCATCGGGTTTTAAAACAGGTCGCTCAATATCCCCCGATCGTTGGTCATAACGAAAGTGCACCTGGTGACCGTGGTTATAGGCGGCATCCTCGATTCCAGGAAGCACAACCAAGCGTGAGGAAGTGGGCAAGTAGTCAAATAACGTGCTGGTGTGCTCAAAGAATAAAGGCAAATATTGCTCAAGGCCCTGCGAATGGATGCCATCACCCACCTCTTGGTAAGTGATAGCTTTACGGAGGTCAACATCAAAACGCAGCCGAAAGCTTTTGCGAAAGGCATCTCTGGCTTCTGAATCGAATGGATATTCTCTTGCGGGCATAAGATCGAAGCGATCCAGTTTCTCGATCGAGCGTTGTGAGTCTGGATCAAAACTCCGAATCGATTCGATGTCGTCATCAAACAGCTCAATCCGGAAAGGTGTTTTTGTCACCCCCATCGGCCACAGATCAATGACAGATCCACGCTGAGCAAATTGACCGGGTTGCCAAACTTGCTCAGCCATCAAGTATCCCGCATCGCTCAACTGATCACGGAAGGGCGTGAGGTGGAGTTGCTCGCCAACTGCCAGCGACAATGCATGACCGGCCAGCCACTGGGTGGGCGCTAAGCGCTGCATAAGGCCCGTAATGGGTGCCAATATAATCCCACGCTCCATGTCAGGCAGGCGTGTCAGGAGGCTCAGGCGGCGTGAAATCAGGTCTGGATGAGGCGAATATAGGTCATAGGGCAAGACCTCCCAGTCGGGAAACAGCTCCACTGGAATTTCATTGAGTGCCTCCAGGTCATCTCGGAGGTAGCGAGCGCTGTAACCATCGGGGGTGGCCACCAGGACGGGGCCACCCGAGCGCTTTGCGTAACCAACGAGGGCCAGGGCCAAAGCCAAGCCCTTCAACTGGGGCCAACGGCTCGGTTCGCCTTGACGATCGCGTGGTGGGTTTAAGACACTAAAAGTACTCACCCGAGAAGTTTACCCAATCGCTTGTCAACTCGGACACTAAACTGAGATAATATAGCGCTTGAGTTGCAAGTGTTTGCAATGCGGGCGATTAGCTCAGTTGGTTAGAGCGCTGCCTTGACATGGCAGAGGTCACTGGTTCGAATCCAGTATCGCCCACCATAAAACCACCCACAATCAAATTTGATGTTGCAAAAACACCATGCCTGAAATCACACTGCCAGATGGCAGCACAAAGCAGTTTGCCGATGCCGTGACTGTGGCCGAGGTGGCCGCTGCAATTGGCCCTGGTCTGGCAAAATCCGCCCTGGCTGGCGTGGTTGATGAGCACTTGGTTGATCTATCGCACACGATCGACCATGACACTGCTTTGAAAATAATCACAGACCGTGACAGCGATGGCGTGGACATGATTCGCCACTCGACCGCGCACCTGATGGCTCAGGCAGTCAAAAGGTTGTTCCCAGAAACTCAGGTCACCATTGGTCCGGTGATCGAAAATGGTTTTTTCTATGACTTCGCGCGGTCTGAGTCTTTCAAACCAGAGGACCTGGAGGCCATCGAAAAAGAGATGGCCAAGATCGTCAATGAAGACCTGCCAATCGAGCGCGATGTCATGGGCCGAGATGAAGCGGTGGCCTTTTTTAAAGACTTAGGCGAGTCCTACAAAGCCCAAATCATTGAATCCATTCCCTCAGACGAGACCTTGTCTGTCTATCGGCAAGGTGAATTCATCGATCTGTGCCGTGGTCCACATGTGCCATCAACCGGTCGTTTGGGAGCGTTCAAACTGACCAAGCTGGCGGGTGCGTATTGGCGAGGCGACTCGAACAATGAGATGTTGCAACGCATTTATGGAACGGCTTGGCCCGACAAAAAAGCGCTTAAAGCGTATCTGCACCGTCTCGAAGAGGCCGAAAAGCGTGACCACCGGCGTTTGGGCAAGCAGCTTGGATTGTTTCAGTTCCAAGAAGAGGCGCCAGGTGCGGTGTTTTGGCATCCTCGGGGCTGGCGTCTCTTTCGGAATTTGATCGATTATGTCCGCGAACGCCAAGATGAAACAAACTATATCGAGGTGAACACACCCGATGTAATGGACCGAGCGCTCTGGGAGACTTCTGGGCACTGGCAAAACTACCAAGAGCACATGTTCACCACCCAAACTGAGGATGGTCGAGTGTTTGCGCTCAAACCCATGAACTGTCCTGGGTCTGTCGCCATGTACAAGCAAGGGCTCAAGAGCTATCGAGACCTGCCCATCCGAATGTCTGAGTTTGGCAAAGTTCATCGCTATGAGCCCTCGGGTGCCTTGCATGGCTTGATGCGAGTGCGGCATTTCACACAAGACGATGCCCACATTTATTGCACAGAAGACCAAATGCAAGAAGAGTGCCGAGCGGTGATTGAGCTCAACCTCTCGGTTTATCGACAATTTGGGTTTGAAGATGTTCGTCTCAAATTCGCCGACCGTCCCGAAAACCGTATTGGTGATGATGCCACTTGGGACAAACTTGAGGGCGCACTTTTGGGGGCCTTGGATTCAATGGGGCTTGAGTACACCCACAATCCCGGTGAGGGTGCTTTTTATGGGCCTAAGATCGAGTTTGTGTTGCGCGATGCCATTGGCCGTGATTGGCAGTGTGGGACGCTTCAAGTGGACTTGAATTTGCCTGAGCGTTTCGATGCGAGTTACCGAACAGCGGATGGCGGGGAAAAGCGCCCAGTGTTACTGCACCGCGCGCTGCTTGGATCTTTGGAGCGATTCATTGGGATCTTGTTGGAGCACCACGCTGGCAAAATGCCTCTGTGGTTGGCGCCTGTACATGCCGTGGTCATGGGAATCACCGACCAGCAAGCCGATTATGTGAGATCGGTCGCCCAACAGCTCAAAAATGCGAATTTGTGGGTAGAAACTGACCTCCGAAATGAGAAGGTGGGCTATAAAATACGCGAACACACACTTGCCAAAATACCGTATCTATTGGTGGCGGGCGCGCGTGAAGCCGCCGACGGCCAAATAGCTGTGCGCTTGCTTGATGGCACAGACCTTGGTGCCATGCCCGTCGAGTCACTTATTAAAAAATTGCAAAATGAGGTCGCATCTCGCACCTCAATGCCTGATAATCAGGCCACTTCATCATTAAATAGCTAGGAGCAGCACCCATCGCAAGCGAAAAACATACTCGGCGCAATGAAGACATCATCGCGCGCGAAATTAGAGTTGTCGGTCCAGACGGCGAACAAATTGGCCTTATGCGGGTTCCCGATGCCTTAGAAAAGGCCAGAGAACTGAACTTAGACCTGGTAGAGATTGCACCGCAGGCAGAACCGCCTGTTTGCCGAATCATGGACTGGGGCAAATACCGCTTTGAACAGGCCAAGAAGACCCAAGCCTCTCGGAAGAAGCAAAAGCAAATCCAGGTTAAGGAGATCAAGTTCCGGCCTGGAACCGATGAGCACGATTATCAAGTCAAGATGCGGTCCTTGCATCGCTTTATCGAAGAAGGCAACAAAGTTAAGGTTACCTTGAGGTTTCGTGGGCGGGAGATGGCGCACCAAGAGCTCGGTCGCGATATTCTAAAGCGCATCGAATCAGAAATGGCCACGGAGACCACGGTGGAGCAGTTTCCCAGGGTCGAAGGTCGACAAATGGTTATGATGTTGGCGCCTAAAAAAATCTAGTCTTTGTAACAACTTGGCGTTATAATATCGGGCTAGGTCCTACCTGTAGCCGTAACGAAGCGTTGGCTCGATGGCATTGATCCAACCGCTGCAGTGGGTTTAAATCAACTCTAAATTTGGAGTTACGTGATGCCGAAGTTAAAGACCAACCGCGGGGCCGCCAAGCGCTTCCGCGTCACCGGTAGTGGAAAAATCAAGCGCAAACGCGCCTTCCACAGCCATATCCTCACCAAAAAAGACACCAAGCGCAAACGTCGCTTGCGTTCGACTGTTTTGGTATCCAAAGCGGATGAGAAGTCCATCCGTCAAATGTTGCCCAACTTGTAATTGACGCAATTTAAGGAGAGGAATTATGGCTAGAGTAAAACGTGGTGTCGTTGCCAGACGCCGTCATCGCAAGATCCTAAATCGCGCCAAGGGCTATTACGGTGCGAGACGCAAAATCTATCGGGTTGCCAAGCAGGCCGTCATCAAGGCAGGTCAATATGCTTACCGCGACCGTCGCCAGCGCAAGCGTGACTTTAGACGACTGTGGATTGCGCGAATCAATGCGGGCGCGAGGCAACATGGCTTGTCCTACAGCCGCTTCATGAACGGCCTCAAAAAGGCTGAGATTGCGGTTGATCGGAAGATGTTGGCCGATCTTGCCGTACATGACAAAGCGGCTTTCAAAGCCTTGGCTGAAAAAGCTCAAGCACACCTCTCATAGTCGTTGTAACGGCTGAGTGGTGATGGATGCCAAGGCACTTCAAGCGCTTCTAGAGACGGCCTTGTCGGAGGTGGATGCATCCGCCGACTTGGCCGCCTTAGAGTCTGTGCGCATTGCTTATCTGGGCAAGAAAGGCCAACTGACTGCGCATCTTAAAGCACTCGGTGGACTTGACCCTGAAGCACGACGCACCGTCGGCGCGACCATCAATGAAGCCAAAACCTCGCTTGTCGAGGCACTCAATATAAAAGAGCAGGCCATGCGCGCCAAGGCATTGGCTGAGCAACTCGAGCATGATCGTGTGGATGTGACCCTCCCGGGCAGGGCAAGCCCAGTGGGCGGGCAACATCCGGTGGCCAGAACGCTTGATCGGATCATTGATCTGTTCACGCGTCTGGGTTTCCAAACCGCCACCGGCCCTGAAGTCGAGACCGATTACTACAATTTTGAGGCCTTGAATTTCCCAGCGCATCACCCAGCTCGCGCGATGCACGACACCTTTTATTTGCCCGATGGTCGGCTGCTCCGAACACACACTTCGCCCGTGCAAATTCGCGTGCTTGAGAATCAACCGCCTCCCGTTCGGATCATTGCCCCAGGCCGAGTTTTTCGCGCCGACTCGGATCAGACACACACCCCTCAATTTCATCAGGTCGAGGGGCTCGTGGTTGATCGGGGCATTACCTTTGCAGACCTCAAAGGCTTGCTGGCTGAGTTTGTCAATGCATTTTTTGAGCAAGACCTAGAAATTCGCTTGCGCCCGTCGTATTTTCCATTCACAGAGCCCTCTGCGGAGGTTGATGTGCGTTGGTACGATCAAGCAGGCAATCCAAGTGGTTGGCTCGAAGTTCTGGGTTGTGGCATGGTGCATCCGAACGTCTTAAAGCATTGTCAGGTGGACCCAGAGATTTACAGTGGTTATGCCTTTGGGCTTGGAGTCGAGCGGTTCGCGATGCTTCGCTATCAAGTTGATGACCTCAGGCTCTTTTATGACAACGATCTGCGCTTTTTAGAGCAGTTCCGGTAAGGCGGGCTTTTTTCAAGATGAAAGCATCTCTGCACTGGCTACAGGAATGGGTTGAGTTTGATCTCAGCGTTGAGGCTTTGGCTGAGACCCTCACCATGGCTGGTCTGGAGGTCGACCAGGTCAGTGATCTGTCAGTTGGTCTAGATGGCATTGTTGTCGCTGAAATTCAATCGGCTGAGCCGCACCCAGATGCAGATCGTTTGCGCGTGTGCATAGTCTCAGGTGATTCCCAGGCGCGCACCATCGTCTGTGGTGCACCCAATGCGGCAACGGGTCTAAAAGCGCCCCTGGCCACGCTGGGAACCACCATGCCCAACGGCATGAAGATCAAGCCAGCCAAGCTTCGCGGCGTGGCGTCTGAGGGCATGTTGTGCTCGGCTTCTGAACTGGGTTTGGGGGAGGGCGGTGACGCTGCATCGGGTCTCATGGCTCTGCCTGCTGACGCGCCTGTGGGGCAGTCGCTGATCGATTATCTCGGCTTGAATGACGCGGTGTTGGACATTGATCTGACCCCCAACAGAGCCGACTGCTTGTCGATCAAAGGCATCGCACAAGAGATCGCCGCGCTGACAGGCGCCAGACTCAAACCCAAGAGTGTGCCTGAGGTGGCTCCAACCATTGATGGAGCCGTGGCAGTCTCAGTGGATGCATCCGGTGACTGTCCGTCTTACCTAGCACGCGTGATTGAGGGTGTAGACGCAACAGCCCAAACACCGCTGTGGATGCGCGAGCGGCTCAGACGCTTGGGGGTCCGACCCTTGAGCCCTATTGTTGATGTCACCAACTATGTCTTGCTCGAATTGGGGCAACCCATGCATGCGTTTGATGCCGAGCAGATTGAGGGCGACATTGTTGTCAGACGAGCCAAAGCCGACGAGACCGTTGTGCTCTTGGATGGCCACGAAATTGATCTTGATGAAGATTGTTTGGTGATCGCCGATCACCAAAAGCCACTGGCACTGGCCGGAATCATGGGTGGGCGCGACAGCGCCGTTGACAATAAGACCAGCAACATCGTTTTAGAGTCGGCTTGGTTTAGTCCGGAGGTGATGGCTGGCCGTGGTCGTCGGTTTGGTCTCAGCACAGAGTCATCGCACCGTTTTGAGCGCGGTGTTGACCCCAATTTGCAACGGCATGCGATGGAACGGGCCACAGAGCTTGTGTTGGAGATCGCTGGTGGTCATCCTGGCCCGATCACGGAGGTTGTAGACAGCGCGCACTTGCCGCGCAATCAAGCCATCGATTTGTCTGTGGCCGAGGTCAATCGTCTGTTGGGCACGGCCTTTGAGCCAAAGACAATAGAGGCCTCACTCACTGGCCTAGGCATGTCGGTCAAAGCCAATGGAGATCACTTTAGCGTCATCGCCCCCAGCGCCCGACGTGATATTGCCTTGCCGGTCGATTTGATCGAAGAAGTGGCCCGAGTCGTCGGCTATGACCACCTGCCGAGCCATGCGCCATCTGGAGAATTGGCACTAACGGCACCGGCTGAGGAAGCGATCGGTGATGAGCGCATACGGACGCAATTGGCCGCGCGTGGCTTTCAAGAAGTGATGGCTTGGAGCTTCATTGGTGCGGACGTTTCCAACCCAGATGGCACTCGCCTCGAGGGGCTCATGCTGGCCAACCCATTGAGCCAAGAACAGGCACTGATGCGCCCATCGCTCCTTCCTGGCTTGCTGGATGTGCTCAGCCGCAATGCCCGCTATGGGCATCACAGCCAGCGTTTGTTTGAGTTGGGGCACTGTTTTGAAAAGAGCGCCGAATCGGCCAAACTTGGCCTGGTAATCACCGGTCTGCGAGCCCCAGAACACTTCGACTCGAACGACGATGCTGTCGATTTCTTTGATTTAAAGGGCGAGATTGAGCACTTGCTCAAAAGCAATCAAGTCGGCCCGATCCGCTATAGAGCCGAGGCGGCTCATCCCTGGCTTCACCCAGCGCAGTCTGCCAGTGTGATCGCAGACCAAAAGGTCATCGGATATGTGGGTCGACTCCATCCGCAAATGGCAGACCGTTACGACCTCAAGAAGTCGGTGGTTGTTGCGGAACTCGATCTAGAGTCGATTTCAACTCGGCGGTTACCAAAACATCGACCCATCTCCAAGTTTCCAGCCTCACGTCGTGATCTGGCCTTGCTGGTCAAAAACGATATCGAGGCAGGCGCTTTGGTCGCCGCGGTCAAACAGATGGCTGGTCAAAACTTGGAAGACTGCATCATTTTTGACCTCTACCAAGGCGAAGGGATTGAAAAAGGGTTCAAAAGTTTGGGTATGGGCTTGATTATTCGTGAGAATTCACGCACTCTAACGGATGAAGACGTCGATGCAGTCTCCGAGGTCGTTGTCAAACACCTCACCGAGGCCTTCGGTGCAAGATTAAGAGGGTAACCACATGACATTAACCAAAGCCGAGCTGGCTGGCATGCTATTCGACCAAGTGGGCTTAAACAAGCGAGAAGCAAAGGATTTTGTGGACGCTTGGTTTGAGACGATAGCAGTAGCGCTCGAGGCTGGTGAACAGGTAAAGTTATCTGGATTTGGCAATTTTCAGCTTCGGGACAAAAGTGAGCGCCCCGGGCGCAACCCGAAAACGGGTGAAGAAATCCCGATTTCGGCGCGCCGTGTCGTTACTTTTAAACCAGGGCAGAAACTACGATCAAGAGTTGAGGCATATGCTGGACCAAAGGAGTAATCAGGAACTGCCGGTTATACCGGCGAAACGCTATTTCACCATCGGTGAAGTCAGCGAGTTGTGTGCGGTCAAACCACACGTTTTGCGCTACTGGGAACAGGAGTTCCCTCAACTCAAACCAGTCAAGCGTCGTGGGAACCGCCGTTATTATCAGCGTCATGATGTGCTGATGATCAGACAGATTAGAAGCCTTTTACACGAGCAGGGCTTCACCATTGTTGGCGCAAGGCAGCAGCTTGAGAGTGAGAACACACAAACAGATGCAACCAGAAGCCAGCAGGTGGCCCGTCAATTGCGAACTGAACTCGAAGAGATTTTGCAACTGCTGCGCCGTTAGGCAATTTGACGTTTTTAAGACGGTACTGTTGTTAAACTATCTGCTTGTAGTTAATTCGGAGCGTAGCGCAGCCTGGTAGCGCACCACAATGGGGTTGTGGGGGTCGGGAGTTCGAATCTCCCCGCTCCGACCATTTAGCAACAGGAAAACATTATGGCCAGTACCTCTAAAGTCATTCATATGCCCGATGTAGCGACCCACGCCAAAGTTGGTGTAAGTGGAACGCTCGACTGGGTTGGCATGAATGAAATTGAGATGCCCATCCAAATTAGAGGCACCGATGGCGTCAACATTCCAACGCACGCCAAGATCAATGCATTCGTTAATTTGGCACAGCCTGAAAAGCGTGGCATTCATATGTCGCGGCTTTACGTGCATCTAGACCAGCGCTTCTCGCAAGAGCCGGTCACGCCAGAGTCTTTGTTCGCACTCCTGCAAGATTTTTTGACCTCGCACGGTGATCTCAGCACCAAAGCTCTGGTTAGGCTCAATTTTGACTACATGGTGCGACGTGCCTCTTTGATCAGCGACAACAGCGGATGGAAGAAATATCCATTCAGCATCATCGCAAGCATCAACGAGGGCCAATGTGAGTTTGAGGTATCCTTCCAAATCGTCTACTCAAGCACTTGTCCGTGCTCTGCGGCGTTGTCACGCCAGCTGATCCAACAGCAATTTGAAGCCGACTTCCCAGCAGAGACACCCCTAGAGCATTCCGCTGTATTGGCGTGGTTGGGCACGGAAGAAGGCATCTTAGCCACACCGCACAGCCAACGTTCATCGGCTGATGTTCGACTCAAACTCGGCCAGGATGTCCAGGTGTTTGAGTTTGATCGCATGATCGACTCGGTTGAAAGCGCATTAAAGACGCCTGTGCAGGCCGCAGTTAAACGCGAAGACGAGCAAGCCTTCGCTTTGCTAAATGGCCAGAACCTCATGTTTGTTGAGGACTCGGCCCGTCGTCTCCAGACCGCACTTTCTGAACAAGCCGATGTTGAAGACTTCTGGGCACGTTGCCGACATTTTGAGAGCCTGCACCCTCACGATGCGGTCGCCATTGTGACCAAGGGCATTGAGGAGGGCTATAAACCGATTGATGGCCACCCTTCAGGCTGGAAGCTCTAGGCACTGCTCAAACCGATAAGAAAAATATCATCAGGCCAAATGAAACGGCCAAGAAGTACCCATGGTTGGGTGGGGGCTGGGTCAGTTGATGGGATCGCGCGTCAACTCAATCTGAAAATTCTCATTGGCCCAACCAATTCTTGAGGCCTCCGATGAAGCCCAGGCTTGGCCAAATACTTCTCCAGTGGTGGCATCAGAGACCACCAGGTGTAGATTGGAATTTGCTGACGCTCCGGCATGGGCTGGCGCTTGGCGGCGCTCAAGCGTCACGGCAAGCCCCAAAGGCATGCCGGCAGCGTCGCGGGCAGCTCTCCTTTGACCATCGCTCAGAGACCAAAAGGCCTCATCCACACGCCATTCGCCCGCCTCTTTGACGGCTGCCCAGCCATTGTAGCGGGCGATGCGAACAAACTCGAGTCGCTGCGCCACTTGCTGAAGCTCCCCCGTGTCTAAGTCAATCAGCTGATCGGCCACCTCAATATGTTGTCCATCGAATGACCACTCCTTGACCAAGCCAAGCTCACCATCAGGTGAGGAGAAACGACACTCGGTGGCTACCGTGAGTCCAACGATGGCAGCCCCACCATCCTTGCTGGTCAATTGCCAATCGATGGGACAACTGCGGTTTGTGCTTTGTCTTTGAGTCAGTGGCATAAATGAACTTGACAAACCCTCATCATCATTGACTAACACGAGCACAAAGCGACGAGGATTGTCTTGGTCACCATCTCCCCATTGCGTCCAAAGATAACGACGCGTCTCGGATGGTGAACTCGCCCGAGGCTCCCGAGTGATCTCCAAATTCTGCGCCTGGTCATCCTGAGAGTCACTTAAGGAGCGATAGCTTCCAAGCCACTGGTCGAACGTGGCGAGCGGCGGCTCTGGGGATAGAGTGATGGATATCGGTTGGCTCTCTTGGGTCACCGCACAACCGACAAGCGAAAAGGAGGCAAGCAGAGCCAGCAGGCATCGAATATCTTTCCGGGAATCAAGGGAAGACGCAATGCCGTTGTACAAAAAAAACATCACTCGCTGCCTTCTAGCAACAATTGCGCGTCCACCCGAACATCACGCCAACTCACGCGCCAGTCAAGATGGGGGCCCGTGGAACGGCCTGTGCTCCCCACTGTGGCAATGACCTCGCCTTGATCCACCCATTGGCCCAACTGCACTTTGATCTCATCAAGGTGCAAGAAAGCTGACATTAAGCCATGTCCGTGATCCACAAATAAGGTTCCACCGCTGAAGTACATATCATCATGCACCAAAGCGATCTTGCCTGCTCCAGGCGAGAGCACTGGGGTGCCGGTTGGGGCAGCAATGTCAATGCCCCAATGGGGCGCGCGCGGCTGACCATTGAGTATTCTTTGGGACCCATAGACACCTGTAATGCGTCCCTCAACAGGCCAAATGAAGGGCACATCAAAGCCGACGTGCTCACTAATTTCTTCTCTGGCGCTTTTTGCCAGATGGGCATCGTTGGCAATGCGCTCCATCACTTCAGGAGGTGGTGTGACCCTTGATGGTTCCAGACCATCGATGCGCTGGATTTTAAACTCACGCACAACCGGTGTGATCTCACGACGCCACAGACCGCCATCGGGCAAGGCCACAGACAAAGTACTGGGCTTGATGGCATCTTTTGCCAATCCAAAAACAAATCTGCCATCATCACTGACGGGGAGCATTAGGCCATCCCAAATTACCTCACTCTCTGGTGGGGCTTGACCGATGAGCACACCGCCTTGAAAGGCTTTTCCTACGAGTACAACCGGTTCTGCTTGGGCAAAAGCGGAAAAGCCAATAAGGAGGCAAACGAGAATGCGTTGATATAGCGGGCTATTCACTGCTGCCAGATTCGCGTTGAAGCGTGAGGGTTTGCCCGGGACGTAGAACGCTCCCTTGGTTCAGGTCGTTCTGCTCCATCAACTCGTTGAGAGGAATGCGATGGCGGCGTGCGATCGCCCAAAGTGAATCCCCGTTTCTCACTGTATAACGGCTGGGCCCCTGAGTTGCTGACTGAGTCCCGCCGACGGTTGGCTCCATCACGATGGTTAGCCGCTGGCCTGGCCGAATCAGGTTTCCGCTCCCAAGTTGATTCCAACGCTGCAAGTCACTCATCTCAACATTGTAACGACGTGCAATGACCCACAAACTTTCACCCGGTCGAACCTCATGCTGGAATCTCTTTGCAGGAACCAGGCGAGATTGCAACAGCGCAAGTTCTTGATAACGATCGGCATATTGAGCAGGCTGAGCTGGACTGATTTGGTTTGGAATGTCCAGTTGTTGGCCAAGACGAATCACATCACTGGTCAACGCGTTGTATTCGATAAGTGCATCGACCGTGGTGTCATAGCGAAGAGCAAGCCCCGATAGCGTGTCTCCCGCTTGCACCTCGATGGTTCGATACTCAACTAGCTTGGCGTTTGGCGTATCGGCCACCAAGGATCTTGCTTCATCGGCCAAGGCGATTGGCACGATGAGATGATGTGGGCCGTTTGGTGAGGTGATGTGGCGGTTCAAGCCTGGGTTCAACGCCATCAATTCTGTGATTTCCAAGCCCAACAGTGCTGAAAAAACCACCACATCGGTGGGGCCATTCAACTCGATGCGCTCGACCAGCGGGGCACTGGGCCAAACGGGGAGCTCAATCTCGTGCTCATCGGCCGACTGGAACAAGCACGCCAGTCCATGAAGCTTGGGGATGTAGGCCTTTGTTTCCCGCGGCAAACGAAGCGAACGCCAGTCAGTCGGGCGATTGGCGCGTTGGTTCCAAGCAATGGCGCGCCCCACACGGCCCTGACCGCCATTGTAAGCAGCCAAGGCCAAGTCCCAATTTCCATCAAAACGTTGGTTAAGTTGTTGTAAGTAATTTAGAGCTGCGCGCGTGGCCACGTATACATCGCGACGCCCATCATAGTAGTCGTTGATCTCAATGCCGTGGCTTCTTGCCGTTGCTGAAACAAATTGCCAAGTTCCAGAAGCGCGGCCGTGGGAGTAGGCAAATGGATCATAGGCGCTTTCGACCACAGGCAAGAGCGCCAGCTCGCCTGGCAGATCGCGTCGCTTGATTTCTTGAGTGATGTCATACAGCCAAGGCTTTGCCCGGTTCATGACGCGAGCCATATACTCTGGGCGCTCGCCAAACCACTTGGTCCACGCTTGCGCTTCTGGAAAGTCACTGCATTGCGCAAATTCGAATCGATCAATCACTTGTCGCCACAAGTCGGCGTCACTTCGATCGGGATCAGCAACCCTTTCTGAGCGAGGGAGTCTTGATAAGCGTCGTGTCGCTGCTTCGATGCTAGAGAACGGATCGTCCACTTGTGCTCGTAGATAATAGGGGGGTGGGGGCGTGAGAGAGACATCGGAACTGCCATCACGTACCGCGCCGCCAAGCCCAGCACACCCACTGAGAACAACCAGCGACAGCACAATCAGCGCTGGTCGCATCCTTGTTACTTGAAAAGGGCTTTGTGACATATCGTTAAGGGCGTTTGCGTCTTAGATGGGATGGACAGTGGTTTACCCGCTACAATAGGGCCTATGTGGCAGTGCATGACCCGCCACTCTCTATTGTACTTCAGGATAGCCCATATTGTGACAAAAGCCCCAAAGCACCAAATTACGCTTGAAGCCGTACGCCAAGCGCTCATCAAAGCCGACCAGCCACTCACCAGACGCCGTCTATCTGAGCAGTTTGGCCTAAATAAGACAGACTCAGACCTTAAGCTCAAGCCCATCTTACAAGCCATGGTGCAATCGGGTGAGGTCATCCGGAATCGCAGAGCCGCTTATGGCTTAGCACGAGAAATGAATCTGATTAAAGGCAGAGTTAGCGCTCACGCCGATGGCTTTGGTTTTGTTGTACCCGATGAAGGGGATAAAGATCTTTTCTTGTCGCCTAAGCAAATGCGTCAAGTGATGGATGGGGATGAAGTCATGGCCTCCATCGCCAACATCGATCGGCGCGGGCGTTACGAAGGCGCCATCGTTGAGGTGGTGCATCGCGCCCATGAACAAGTGGTGGGTCGATTGATGATCGAGAGTGGCGTTGCCAGCGTGGTGCCCGATAATCCAAAACTCACCCAAGACATACTGATTCCCCTCAAGGAAATTGGGGACGCTACACCTGGGCAAATTGTGGTTGCGCGTATTGTTCAGTCCCCAACCATGCAACGAGCGCCAGTCGGTGCGATCGTTGCCACGCTCGGCCATGCCGATGAGCCGGGCATTGCGACAGAGATAGCGATCCACGCCCACGACTTGCCATCTGAATTCTCAGCAGAAGTCATGCAAGAGGCCGATCAGTTTGGAGAGACCATCGACGCCCAAATTGCTGCTGGACGACGCGATCTCAGGGATGTGCCTTTGGTCACCATCGATGGCGCCGATGCGCGTGACTTTGATGATGCGGTGTATGCCCAACCAGAAGATGGTGGTGGATTCCGTGTCTTGGTTTGTATCGCTGATGTGGCCGAGTACGTGACACCCAACTCAGCACTGGATGTTGAGGCCATCAAGCGGGGCACCTCGGTGTATTTCCCCGATCGAGTGATACCCATGTTGCCAGAAGCGCTGTCCAATGGTTTGTGCTCACTGGTGCCAGACCAAGACAGGCTTTGCATCACTTGTGATATGAAGATTGATGGCACGGGCAAGGTCACATCGAGCCGATTTTATGAAGCCGTCATGCGATCACATGCCCGCATCACCTACGACCAAGTCAGGCGCATGGTCGAACAAGATGATCCTGTTCTAAATGATCGCTTTTCTCAGGTGCGCAGCCACATTGATGACTTAATGGCGGTCTATAAGATCTTATTTCAGCGGCGCCAGCGCCGTGGTGCGCTTGATTTTGACTCAAACCAAGTCTATTTCGAATTTGCAGCCGATGGGCATGTCAATGGGATTCGGCTGCAAGCCAGACACGACGCGCATCGCCTCATTGAAGAGCTCATGATTCAGGCCAATGTAGAGGCTGCACGTTTTGTTCACCGCAACCATCTGCCCATGTTGTTCCGTGTGCACGAGCCACCACAAGAACAAAAGCTGGAGTCATTGAGTGCTTTCTTGAAAGCCGAAGGCATCGCGATGCGCTGGAATGAAACGCCCGAGCCGTCGCAATTTGCCGGTTTGCAGAAAAAGGTGGCCGGCACGCCAGCGGCCCATCTAATCAATGCCGTGCTTCTGAGATCCTTGAGTTTGGCCGTTTACTCGCCAGAAAACAAAGGGCATTTTGGCTTGGCTCTGAGTGAGTATGCCCACTTCACTTCACCAATCCGCCGCTACCCAGACTTACTTTTGCATCGTGCGATCAAGCACGCCTGCAGAGCCAAGCCAGTTGACACCTTCTCCCCCAACGCCGGGCAGATGATCGAAATGGGGCGGCGCTGCTCATGGACAGAAAGGAGGGCAGAGGACGCCGGCCGTGATGTGGATGAACGCCTCAAATGCCAGTTCATGCAACGTCACATCGGGGATGAGTTTTCTGGTGTGGTCACCGGCGTGACAGGCTTTGGACTTTTTGTTGAACTACTGGAGATGGGTGTGAGTGGCTTAATCCACATCACATCACTCCCCGAGGATTACTATGACTTTGATCCCACCTCGCATCGGTTGCACGGTAAGCGGCAAGGTAAGGTATTCCAACTGGCTGATAAGGTGATCGTAAAGGTCATTGGCGTCAGCGTTGAGGAAAGAAAAATCGATTTTGAATGGGTGCCAAATGAAACGTGAATTGATGGGTGGGATAAATGCAGTTGAGGCGCTCTTAATGCGTTCACCAGAACGCATTGTGCGGATCTGGATGAAGCCTGGGAATGCTCGCCTGAGCGCGCTGTGGGACCGAGCCAAAGACTTTGGAGTGGCTGTTGAAATGGCCGATGAGCGGGCGCTCTCGCGCCGTCTGGCCAATGTCCCTCACCAAGGTGTGGTGGCGGAATTCCAAGCGCAAGCGCCCATTGATGAACACGAACTCCGTACTTTGGTCGAGGCACACCCACAACCCCTGGTGCTTGTTCTGGACGAGGTTCAAGACCCACATAACTTGGGAGCATGCATCCGATCAGCAGCGGCTGCAGGCGCAGTGGCTGTGGTGACCACCAAAGATCGCGCTTCCGGGCTGACGCCCGCTGCGCGCAAAGCATCGGCGGGTGCCTCAGAGTGGCTACCTTTGGCGGTTGTGACCAATCTGGCGCGCACGATTGATCAGCTGAAAGAATCGGGTCTTTGGACGCTTGGGCTCGTTATGGAGGAGGGGGAGTCGTTGTTTTCTGCAGATGTATCGGCTTGGCTAGAGGGTGGCGTTGCCTTGGTTGTGGGCGGAGAGGGGCAAGGCTTGCGTCGCCTCACGGCCGAACGTTGTGACCGGCTGGTCTCGATCCCGATGCCAGGCGAGACGGAAAGCCTCAATGTCTCAGTGGCGGCGGCGATTGCTCTTTTTAGCGTGGTTCGTGCTCGCTGGACGGCTGCCGCGAGAGGCTGACCGTTCAGTAACCAACCTCAATTCGTCGGGTTGCGAGGCCAGTCCGGCATCCTCGCGAAGAATCAGGTGATCTTTGGGTGTGAGCTCCTCATAGCGGCCCGAACGAACACGCGCTGGTAAGAAGACGGGACCAAACCGCACCCGTTTCAAGCGCGCTACTTGGGCACCCACGGCCTCCCATAAGCGCCGCACCTCACGATGCCGACCTTCCATTAGTGTCACCGTGACCCAAGTATGTCCCTGTGTCGCCTCACCAACCGCAAGATCACTAAATTTGGCCGGCCCATCCTCCAACAAGACACCTGCACGCAATTGTTCTATTTGCTCATCTGAGACTTCCCCTCGGATGCGACACAAGTATTCGCGGTCGATCTGATTGGATGGGTGCATCATTTGATTGGCCAGCTCACCATCCGTGGTCAGCAAGAGCAAGCCCGCCGTGTTGATGTCCAGCCGACCTATGGCAATCCACCGACTGTCTTTTAGTGGTGGCAAGTGGTCAAAAACCGTTTTCCGGCCCTCGGGGTCATCCCGTGTGGTGATTTCACCCTCGGGCTTGTGATACATCAGCGTCCGATGCATTGGTTGACTGGATAAGACCTTGTAGAGGGTCTGTTGATACGTGACCTGATCGCCTGCGCGAACCTGGTCACCCAATCGGGCGGTGTGACCATTAATTGCGATGTGGCCAACTTCGATTTCAGTCTCTAAAGCTCGGCGCGAGCCCAGCCCAGCGCGTGCCATGACTTTCTGGAGTCTCTCAGTCGCGGAGCTCATGGCGCTGAGCTGGCTTTGCTGTCCACTTCGTTCTCTGTGTCTGAGCTCTCTGTGTCTGAGCTCTCTGTGTCTGAGCTCTCTGTGTCTGAGCTCTCTGCCATACTTGAATTTGGCGGGGTATAAGTGTCTGGATCATCGAGTTCCAGCTCAGGCTCGAAATCATCCAAGTCCTTAATCTCTGCCAACGTTGGCAGTTCATTCAGAGATTTTCTATTGAAATAATCAAGAAACGCTCGCGTGGTCCCCAGCAACTCAGGCCGACCGGGCACATCTCGATGGCCAATAATCTTAATCCAATCTCTTTCTTGCAGCGTACGAAGGATGTTTGAACTCAAAGAAACACCACGAATATCCTCAATCTCGGCGCGTGTGATGGGCTGACGATAGGCGATGATCGCTAGGGTCTCTAGCAATGCCCGCGAGTACTTGGGTGGTTTTTCCGCCCAAAGGCGTGCCACGCGGGGCATCAAACTGGTTCTGACTTGGATGCGGAAACCGCTGCCCACTTCGACCAGTTCAACCGCTCTCTCGGCAAGGTCGATGTCCAGCGCTGCCAAGGCTTGCTTGATCTCACTGTGCCCGGGTTTTTCATCCTCATCGAACAAGGCATCAAGCTGCGCGACGCTCAGGGGCGCGCCCGTTGCCAGCAACGCACCTTCAATGATTTTTTTTATTTCTTCTATGTCCATACCCATCTATACCTGTGTCTCATTTGGTCGACGCAAATAAATCATCCCAAACTGTTCTTGTTGCACCAGGTCAACCAAGTGTTCACGCAATAGCTCCAGTAGAGCGAGGAAGGTGACAACCGCACCTCGTCGCCCCTCTGAGAGATCAAAACATTGATCAAATTCAACAAACTGATCAGAGCCAGAAACCAGTTCGGTGATTCGGGCCATTCGCTCTCTTACAGACAAAGGCTCTGATTGAATCTGATGATGTGCCATCAGCTCAGCCCGAGACATGACGTCTCTCAGTGCGAGGAGCAACTCTTTTAAATCAACATCAGGGGGTGCCTGCAACACTTCAGGCTTTTCAGCAGCAGCGGTTGCCACCACAATATCGCGCTCAAGTCGGGGGAGGGCGTCGAGATCATCTGCGGCTTGTTTGAAGCGCTCATACTCTTGTAGCCGCCGGATCAGATCAGAGCGTGGATCGTGCTCCTCATCTTCCTCCACGTGAATTCGGGGCAACAACATCCGGGACTTGATTTCGGCCAAGATGGCCGCCATCACCAAGTATTCAGCTGCCAGCTCCATTCGAAGCGTTGTCATCATGTCGATATAGCCCGTGTACTGACGGGTGACTTCAGCAATCGGAATATCGACAATATCCAAGTTTTGACGACGGGTGAGATAGAGCAATAGATCAAGCGGGCCTTCGAATGCTTCTAGGAAGACCTCAAGCGCATCGGGTGGGATGTACAGGTCATCCGGCAATTGAAGTAGGGGTTGCCCCTGAACCATTGCAAAAGGCATCTCCACTTGCTGAGCTACGCTCTGCGCATTTGTTTCAGGTTTGATCGAGGCGGATTCAGTCATTTGAGTGCAAGTTTAGCGGTTTGTTGTCGCCAATGGGTACAATGTGGGAGATTTGGGCATCTTCACTTGAGGCTTTAGTGAGTCAGAACAGCACGCGCATAGAAACGATCGAGCAG
>CBFHIS010000009.1:0-15306 GCA_965655975.1 Wenzhouxiangella sp. | reverse complement strand
GTGCTTAAGGGACGCGTTGACGCCTGAGTGGCTGGAGATCATCGACGAGTCCCACTTGCATATTGGACACGCGGGCGCCCAAGATGGTCGCGGGCACTTTAGGGTGCGCCTGAGCTGCTCGCTTTTTCACGGCCAAACACGCATGGCGCGCCATCGGATGGTCTACCGCGCTCTAGGGTCTTTGATGCAAACTGACATTCACGCAATGAATATTGAGGCATTTTCTAGCAATGAACCATAAATTATTAATAGTAATGATTTTATCTCCTATTTTTCTTGTCGGCTGTGGCGAGAAGCAAACGCAGCAGCCCTGGGTCACCGAGGAAGATGTTGTGTTGGTTGAAGTCGATGGTCAACCCATCTCACTGCCCATGCTGGAATTTATGATGGCCAATCGCGGTGTCTCAGAAGACGATCATGAGGCCATGCGTGGGCTATTGGACGAATTGATCCGGCTCCGGGTGGTCGCCAATGCAGCCAACGAGGAGGGCTTGGCCTCCGATCCCAAGTTGCGGGCTCAACGCGCCATTCGCGATATGGAGGCGGTTCAAATCGCTTATTTCACCGATATATATGAGCGTTACCCCGTTACACCAGCGCAAATTCAAGAGACCTATGCCCGTCAACTGGAACGATCTGGTGATCAACAATACCGTTTGCAGACCATTGCCTATGCCAACCAGTCGGAGGCCCTGATTGCTCTGGTGGGCCTCAACGAGGGTGAGTTTGATTTTGAGAGCTTGCTGGCGCGTGCCGAAAGCCAAAATCGCCAAACCAACACCACCCCTTGGGTAGATCGCAGCCAGTTGCCTGAGCGAGTGCATGAAGAATTGCGCGATGTGTCGGTGGGGCAAGCACTGAGTCTGCCATTGCCCGCCCCAGATGGTCAGGGTTGGCTTGTCGCTCAGGTCATTGACCAAAGGCCATTAGAAGCGCCGGCCCTCGAAGAAGTCCGCGAGGGGATTGCCCGCTCATTGGTCCGTCAGCGGCTAGAGGCGCTCGTGGATGATCTGTATGAAGCCGCTGACATTAAGCCGATGTTGGAGATGGACGCCCCAAGCGCTGGGACGCCATCATCGGAGAACTAAGGCGTCGGTGGCAGCTCTACGTATTCGGCTGGGGACCAACCCTCGGCCCGGTGTTCGGCAACAACGCAGGTATAAATTCCACCACGAACATTGAAGTCGGCCGACAAACGCATGAACCGAGGCTGGCAAGCTGCCACGAAATCTTCGAGCATGCGATTGGTCACCGCCTCGTGGAAAGCGCCTTCGTTCCGAAAACTCCAGATGTAGTTCTTTAAGCCTTTGAGTTCTATGCAAAAAGCATCCGGAATATACTCTAGTGTGAGTTCCGCAAAGTCGGGCTGGCCGGTCTTCGGACACAGGCAGGTAAACTCAGGCATTTCAATTCGAATGGTATAATCTCTCTCAGGTTGCGGATTCGGAAACAACTCAAGATCCTTGCTCGGTTCACTGGGCATACGGGGTCACCTGTCTTGATAAATGAATGGCAGTCGAAATTTCTGAAGACGATATTAGTATAAAAATTCACTGAACTGGCACATTAATGCAACTAACCGAGATCAAGCTCTCCGGGTTCAAATCTTTCGTTGACCCGACCACCATCAAATTCCCATCAAATATCATGGGCGTCGTTGGTCCCAACGGCTGCGGAAAATCCAATGTCATTGATGCCGTCCGTTGGGTCATGGGTGAGTCCTCCGCCAAGCAACTCCGCGGCGAGTCGATGACCGATGTGATCTTTTCTGGCTCCTCGGCCCGCAAACCTGTCGCGACGGCAACGGTCGAGTTGGTCTTTGACAATGCCGATGGACGTGCGGGGGGAGAGTACGCCAAATATAGCGAAATCTCGGTTAAACGTCAGGTCAGTCGCGATGGCACCTCCAACTATTACCTCAATGGAAGCCGTTGCAGAAGAAAAGACATCACCGATCTCTTTTTAGGCACAGGCCTCGGGCCCCGCAGCTACGCCATCATCGAGCAAGGCATGATTTCTCAGATTGTGGAGGCGCGCCCTGAAGACCTACGCGCGTTTTTGGAAGAAGCGGCAGGCATTTCACGATATAAGGAAAGACGTCGCGAGACTGAGAATCGCATCAAGCACACCCGAGAAAACTTGGAGCGTCTCACTGACTTAAGAGAAGAGGTGACCAAGCAACTCGAAAAGCTCAAACGCCAAGCCCGCTCAGCCGAGAAGTATCGTGAACTCAAAGAGCGGTATCGCGTCGACGAGGCCAAACTGCTTGCGTTGCGCTTGCGAGAGATCAGGCATAAGCTCGACCAACACAACAAACGCATTGGCCAGCTCAAAACTGAATTAGAGGCACGTGTTGCAGAGCAACGTGCCGCCGAGAAAGAGCTTGAGAATTTGCGCCAAGCGCAACAAAGCGCCAGCGAGGAGAGCTCAAAAATTCAGGCCAGGCTCTACGAAGTGGGCGCAGAGATTGCCCGCCTAGAACAAGGCATCGAACATCAACGAGAGATCAGGCAGCGTCAAGAGACCGAGCACGCCAAGATTGAGTTGCAAATGAGTGAACTGCAACAGCATCTCGTTCTCGACAAGGCCCAAGTGTCTGAAACCTCCTCATTGATTGCAAAGCTAGACCCCGAGCTAGAACAGGCCAAGGGCGCTGAAGCCAACCAATCTGTTGAGCTCGAGAAGGTCGAAACAGAGATCACCGAATGGCAAGCGGCCTGGGAGACCCAGCAAGGCAACAAAAGCGAATTGGAAAGTGAGATCAAGTTGCTGCAGCAGCAATTGACCCATTTGGACGAACGGATGCGCCAAGATGCCCAACGTATCGAGGTTCTAGAGGCGCAAGGCTTTGAGGCCATGAACGAGAAACTCAGTGGGGAGCAGACTGAGATCCATCGTGCGCTTGAGTCGGTACAAAACCAGAGCGATGTATCAGAAAAAGAACAAGCTGACCTGCAGCAAAAAGAGCGCCAACTCACCGAGTCCATCGAGGCAGATCGCACACACTTGGAAGAGGCAAGGGCGCGTCATGGTCATCTCAGCTCGCGCCTAGAAAGCCTGAGCCTTCTCAATCAAGCCAAGGGGCCTTCCGAGGAGGCGTTTGGTTGGTTGTCATCGACACTGGATAACAAAACAAATCGACTGATGAGCGAGCTGACGGTCAACGATCCAATGTGGACTGTGGCCATCGAGCAAGTCTTGGGTGGCTGGGTGGAAGCACAGTCCATCGACGCGAGCGCTTTGGATCTCAAAGACAAATCAGCTCCATGGGGCTTTGCGTTTGTGGACCGCCAGAATGTTGAGGGCGTCTCTGGCACACTCGGCGCCTGCGTTTCAAAAGCCGGAGGGCTCACCGGCCTCTTAAACCAAGTCCACTGCATGGAGACTCTCAGCGAGGCGAAGGCGCATTTGTCTCAGCTTTCCCAAGGGCATTCGGTGGTATTGCCCGATGGAACATGGCTGGGGCAAGGTTGGTCGAAACAGCCCCCTCGCGAGGAGGACCAAGCTCAAGGCGTACTGGCCAGAGAGGCCGAGATCAGAGACCTCGGGCCAGCGATTGAGTCGATGGCGGAGCAGATTAGAAGACTAGAAGACACGCTGGGACAAAATCGCGCCGCACTTGAGTCGCTGCAAGAGAAAAAAGCCGACGGTGCGAGGGTTCTTGCTCAACAACAAAGAAAGCGCTCCGAACTCAGTGCCAGGCTGGCTGGCATTGAAACACGCATCAAAGCCGCCGCTGCTCAAAAAGAAGAGCAAGAGCAAGAACTGGGTCACCTTCAAGAACGCCAAGGCAAAGATGGGGAGGCGGTCAGACAGGCCCGCAGTGCACTTGAAAAAGCCATTGAATCATTGGATCAGCATCAATCCAAGGAAGCAGAGCTGAGCGCTTTGCGTCACACGCTCAATGACAAGCGACAAACGGTGCAAGGCGCACTCAAACAAGCACGTGACCAACGAGAAGCCATTGCACTGGATTTGCGTTCTGCGCGATCTGGACTTGAATCATTGACGCAATCCATTGAGCGAATGGACCACCAAGTCGGCGAGTTACAAGGTCGCTATTTGGAGCTAAGTAACGCATTGGCTCAAGGTGATGAGCCGATTAAGGCGCTTGAAGCACAGCGCGATGAACTCTTGACCAAACGACTGGAGGTTGAGGGCGAGATGAAGGGAGCGCGCGCCAAACTTGATGATCTTGAGGCCTCGCGCAGCCAGTCAGATCAAGCACGCCAAGCCGCGGTTATGGCTGTGGAGCAATTGCGCGAGCAAACCGCAAAGGCCGCCTTAGAAAAACAAGAGCTTGATATACATGCCAACAATCTCTTAGAGCGCATCCAAGAGCTCAAAGCCGATGTCGATGAACTGCTAGAAACATTGGCCGACGATGCCGAGACACAGGCTTTCCAAGCAAAACTCGAAGAACTCGAAGCGCAAATTAAGCGACTTGAGCCCGTGAACTTAGCAGCCATTGATGAATTGGCTGTGGAGTCGGAGCGAAAAGACTATCTGGATCGTCAAAACGCCGATTTGGAGGAGGCTTTGGAAACACTAGAAAAAGCCATCGAGAAAATCGACCGAGAGTCGCGGACTCGTTTCAAAGAAACTTTCGATCAGATCAACAGCAACATAGCACTGCTGTTCCCTAGACTTTTTGGTGGCGGACACGCGCATCTAGAAATGGTCGGTAATGATTGGCTCTCGGCTGGTATTGCCATCATGGCTAGACCGCCAGGCAAACGTGTCGCCCGCATTCATCTCATGTCAGGTGGCGAGAAAGCCCTCACTGCAGTGGCGTTTGTGTTCTCGATCTTCAACCTCAATCCGGCGCCCTTTTGCCTGTTGGATGAGGTCGATGCACCGCTCGATGATGCCAATGTCGGTCGCTTCACCGAAATGGTCAAGGAGATGTCGGATACGGTGCAATTCATTGTGGTGACCCACAACAAGGTGACCATGGAAGCGGCGCATCAGATGCTCGGGGTGACCATGCGCGAACCGGGTGTCTCCCGCTTGGTCAGTGTGGACTTAGACAAGGCTGTCGCTCTGGCGGCAGAGGCTTGATGCTCAAGGCTTTGGCTCATGGATGATCTTCGCCTGACGCTATTGATTATTGGCTTGCTCATCCTGGCCGTGATGGTGATTGGGCACCGTAAGCGCGCTCAAAAAACCAAAGCACAAGCCAACTGGCGTGTGCATGCAAAAGAGCCCAGCTTGGGAAAGGATAATCCTATGGGCTTGCCTCAAGAGGAAGAATTGGCTGAGCATGGTTCCGAGGATGCGTTGGAGGATGAAAAAGCCTATCGGGAAGAGCCAGTACAGGCATCATTGAGAGGGTTTTCACCGCCAGCGCATGAGGCAGAACAGGTCATTACGTTGTATGTGCGCCGCCGCGACGGTGGCCTCATTGCCGGTCCAGCGCTTGCAGATGCAGCCCGTCGAGCAGGGCTCACATTTGGGGAGATGAACATATTCCATCGACGCCAAGAAGGCGTTGAGCAACCTGTCTTTAGCTTGGCAAACCTCGTCGCGCCCGGCGATTTTAACCCCGATGATTGGGAGTCGTTTAGATCACCGGGTGTCACCTTATTTGCACAATTGCCAGGTCCCGTCAGCGCCCTGGATATTTGGGACTCCATGCTCGCTACGGCGACCCGTCTCACGGAACTCTTGGATGCGATAATTCTCGATGCCAACAGGCTTCAACTCAGTCGCAAGCGCATCGCAGAGACACGCGAACTCATGCGCCAACTCGACAGAGAGACAGGCCTTGGCCATGAGGGAGACTGATGCCAGCTCAATCTGAGAAACAAGCAAATACCCCAGAGGATATAAAGCAACGCGTTCACGCCCTGCGCCAAGAGATCACCGAGCACAACCACCGCTACTACGTCTTAAATGACCCAAAAGTATCCGATCAGCAATACGATCTGTTACTCAGGGAACTCGAGTCACTCGAGGAGAAATACCCCTCCCTGGTCACATCCGAATCACCGACTCAACGCGTTGGCGCCAAGCTCGGTGAGGGCTTTCAAAGCGTCAGCCACCAAGTGCCGATGCTCTCATTGGCCAATGCCTTTAGCCCCGATGAGGTCTCGGCGTGGTATGACCGAATAAAAGCGCAACTCGATCAAACAGATGTCGAGGTGATTGCCGAGCCAAAACTTGATGGACTTGCGGTCTCACTGCGTTACGTCGATGGGCATTTTCAGCAAGCAGCGACTCGGGGCGATGGCACTGAGGGCGAGGATGTCACCTTGAATGTAAAAACCATTCGCTCGGTGCCCCTTGAGCTCCGAACCCATATGCCACCAAAAGAACTCGAGGTTCGGGGCGAAATTGTGATGACCCGCTCGGGCTTCAAACGTTTGAATGAAAGCCTGGGAGAAGCGGGGCAAAAACTTTTTGTCAATCCCCGCAATGCTGCTGCTGGAAGCTTGCGCCAGCTGGACCCAGCAGTCACGGCCAAACGCCCCTTGCACTTTTTCGCCTATGGCGCAGTGACTGACAATACCAGTTTGACCAGTCAGCAGGCCACTTATGAGTGGCTTCAAGACCTGGGATTTCCCATCAGCACAGGGATTGTCGTGGCAAAGAACCTCAGTATGCTCTTGGCGGCCCATGAGAACTTTCTCAACAAACGAGACCAGCTCGATCACGACATAGACGGTGTGGTTTACAAGGTGAACAACCTTTCAGACCAAGATGAGCTCGGGTTTGTGAGCCGGGCGCCGCGCTGGGCGCTGGCCCACAAGTTCCCCGCCCAAGAAGAAGCAACCACCTTGTTGGGGATCGATGTGCAGGTCGGCCGGACGGGTGCCTTAACGCCTGTAGGCCGATTGGAGCCGGTGTTTGTGGGCGGTGTGACGGTCACCAATGCCACGCTTCATAATGCCGATGAGATCAAGCGCAAAGATGTTCGACCCGGCGACCAAGTCCTGGTCCGCCGTGCGGGTGATGTCATTCCAGAGATCATCCGATCAATCAATACGGAGGGGCGAGAGCGCTCAGAACCGTGGGAAATGCCAACCCAATGCCCCGAATGCGGCAGTGCGGTGGAACAAGTTGAAGGCCAAGCCGCTGTCCGATGCACCGGTGGTCTGGTTTGTCCCGCTCAGCGAAAGCGCGCCCTAGAGCACTTTGTGAGTAGAGGGGCGATGAACATTGATGGCTTGGGTATACAGGTGATCAATCAGCTGGTTGACGAGGGGCTTGTCAAAACCCCCGCAGATCTCTACCGTCTTGGCCACGAGACGCTGGTTGGTTTAGATCGCATGGGGGACAAATCGGCGCAAAACCTCCTCGATGCCATCAACGCAAGCCGAAAAACGCAGCTGGATCGTTTGCTGTTTGCGTTGGGCATCCGCGAGGTGGGTGCTGTCACCGCCACAGCGCTGGCGCATCACTTCGGTACCCTTGAGGCGATTGCCTCGAGTGATGCCGAAACCTTGGAGTCTGTCCCAGATGTGGGACCTGTGGTGGCCCACCACGTCGTTTCTTTTTTCAGCGAACCGCACAATCGAGAAGTTATCGAAGACTTGCAAGCACTTGGTGTTGAATATCCACCAATGGAGAAAAAACACCTAACTGAGCAGCCCTTAGCGGGTCAAACATACGTCTTGACAGGTCGACTGGAGGCCATGGAGCGCTCAGCAGCCAAGCGAGAGCTTGAGGCGCTGGGTGCAAAGATCACAGGCAGTGTCTCGGCCAAGACAACGGCGGTGATTGCGGGTGACGAACCCGGCTCGAAATATCAAAAGGCGCAATCACTCAATGTGCCGATCTTGACAGAAGATGAGCTTTTGAGCCTGTTGCGCACCCACAACGCCAATGCCGTAGAATGAGTGTTACAGCCTGAGTCAGATGAGGAGAAATAGTCCATGAGTGAACAAATCACCGAAATCGTAGTCCCCGTTGATGGATCAGAGAACTCCACCCGAGCGGCACTGTTTGGCATCGATCTGGCCAAAGCCTTTGGGGTCGGGGTGCGCTTGTTCTATGTGTTTCCCGCCGCCTCGGTAGAGATCATTGGTATGGCGGGCATGTCTAGGTCCGATATCGACCAAGCCGCTCAAGCAGCCGCGCAAAAGGCTTTCGATCTCACGCATGAAGCGCTGGGTTCTGAGACCGGGGTAGAGATTGACCAAGAGACATCAATGGGAGATCCTGCCGAAGAAGTCGTTCGATACACAGAAGACAATTCGGGGGCAATGGTGGTGATTGGTCGACGCGGTCTGTCTCGCATGAAAAGCCTGATGATTGGAAGTGTCAGTGACAAGGTGCTCCGCCACGCAAAAACGCCTGTGGTTGTTATCACCTAAGCAAATGAAAATGAGACAAATGATGGCTCATCATCCCAAACCAAGGTCTATACGAAGCGTCTGCTTGAAATCTGTTTCTGTGGGCCTCTGCCTGATGGTCTTGCAGGGCGCATCTGTGGCCTGGGCCAATGAGGACATGCAAGGAGGAGCAGAGATGGCCTGCGGCGAGTTATTGAACCACGAACACCGATTGCTGGCATCCAAAAAAAGTCTCCAATTGTGCGAGGCGTTCAAGGGCCAGGTGATTTTGGTGGTCAACACCGCCAGCCAGTGTGGCTTCACGGGGCAGTTTGAAGGGCTTGAGGCGCTTTATCAAACCCATAAGGACAAAGGGTTTGTTGTGCTTGGGTTTCCTTCCAATGACTTTCGCCAAGAGCACAGCGACGAAAGCGACACTGCTGACGTATGCCAAATCAATTATGGTGTGACTTTCCCCATGTTCGCCACCAGTTCGGTGAAAGGCCCCAACGCCAACCACTTATTTGCAAAACTCAACGCGGCCACCAAAGCGCCCAGCTGGAACTTCAACAAGTACTTAATTGGCCGCGATGGCGCAGTAATTGAGCACTTTGGCTCTATGACCAAACCGATGGGTGGTCGCTTAGAGGCGCGTTTGGTTGAGGCGCTGAATCAAGCGGGACCAAATTCATAAGGTCCGCCTTTTTCTAGCGCTCGCTGATACGCTGGCCGGGCCTGGATTTTCTCTACATACAATCGGACGGCGGGGTACTCAGACGGGTTGATGGTCTTTTTGGCCAGCGCCGCTTCTAGCGGAAACAGCATTTGCACATCGGCAAGGCTGATGCGAGGACCAGCAAACCACTCATGGCGTTCTAAGTGCGCCTCCACAAACCCGAAATGCGTCGCAATCTGTGGGTTGGTGAATGACTGATCGACCTGATTGGCCACGCGCTTGGTGAGCGGTCGGATGAGCGCCGGGACTGCATTGCCTTTAAGCATCGAGAAAATCAGCCGAACCAGCAAAGGTGGCATCAGCGAGGCCTCTGCATAGTGCATCCAATACTGATAAGACCAATAGTCACTGTCTGCTGGCTCCATCAGCCACTCGGGCGCATGAAAACGAGCAAGGTATTCTAAGATCACAGCGGACTCTGCCAAGGTGCGATCGCCATCCACCAGTAAGGGCAGTTTGCCCAGCTGATGAAGCGCCTTCACATCAGCCGGCGCCAACTGGGTGGCAGGGTCGCGTTGGTGAGTGATGAGCGTGTACTCAAGCCCAATTTCTTCAGCAAACCACAACACACGCTGCGAACGCGAGTGCTCGAGGTGATGAAGCTCAATCACTGTCTTTTTCGGGCGGTCTCACATTGTCCCACTGCGGCAAGCCCGAGGCATCGACGAGATCTTCCTTGGTCTGACTCAAGAGGGGCAGGGCATTGACAATGCTGTGATAGATCACGTTTTGCTCGACGACGCCGTATAAGACCTCCGCACCGGGCCCGGTGGAGTAAACAGGAACGTCTTCGCCAGCGTGTGTGGCAGAATACTGCCAAGTACCTGCTTTTTGCTTGTAATCTGGGGTCAGTGGATCCATGTTTCGAAAATCAACGGTGGCATCGTCACGACGGTAACCCGGTCCATTGGCATAATTTAAGACGGTCATGGGTTGGTCTTTGTGATCGCGCATGGTGCGTTCGGACTCAGGTCCTTCACCCGGACGGACAGCGAACCCCATAATTGGGTTTCCACGCGCACCATAGCCATCAAAAGTGAGCGCGTGGGCGTGGTCGGCTGTCACAATCACCAACGTCTCGTCCATATCCACCAAGCCAACAGCTGCCTCAATGGCTCGACTAAACTCAATGGTGTCGGTCAGGGCGCGCCAGGCATTGTTGGCGTGGTGGGCGTGGTCAATGCGCCCACTCTCGACAATCAAGACAAATCCATGCGCACCTCTTTTTTGCAAAAAGCCAATGGACTCTGTGACCATTTCGGTCAACGAGGGCTCACCGCTGGGGTCTTCTGGGCGGTCAAATTCATATTGCATGTGACCTGGCTGAAACAGCCCAAGCACGGGCCCATCGGTTTCTGACGCCATTGCCTTTTTAAATCCATCGTAATTCCAGGCAAAGTGACCAGAGGGAAAACGCGCTTGCCACTCTTCGATCAGATTTCTGCCATCATTGCGATGACCCGTTGTCTCTGGGTACTCGGGATCGGTCCAATCGCTGGGATAGAAAGCACGCCGGCCACCACCAAGTACCACATCAATCCCTCGGCCCACATCGTATTCCACCAACTGACGTGCAATGTCTTTACAGCCCGCCTCAACTGCGGTGGGGGGTAGGCCTCTATCACTTTCCCATCGTCTCTCAGGGGCCTTCGAGTACAAGGCCGCCGGTGTGGCGTGCGTGATTCTGGTCGTACTCACCACACCCGTGGCCATGCCAGCGCGCGCCGCCAGATCCAACAAAGTGACTCTTTTGGCGCCATCCATCGAAGCGCAATCGCCGCGCTTGGCGGTTTGATCGACAGCGATGGCACCTGCAAAGCTTTTCACGCCTGTGGCCATGGCCGTCATCGTGCCGGCTGAATCCGGTGTTTGCTGGTTGGTGTTGTATGTTTTGGCTAGGGCCAGATTTTCAAAGCGCTCAAAAAAGAGGTAATTCTCTTCACCCGTTTGACCCTGCTGCTGCCCCGCCAGAATGCGCGCAGCCGCCACCGTGGTGAGGCTCATGCCATCACCCACAAACAAAATCACATTGCGCGCTTGGGGATTGGTTGCACTGGAGGCTTGACGCTCTTGAATTAAATCTTGGCCAGCCTGATACCAGCCCTCTGGGGTTTCCGAGGCTTGCAGGGAAGCGCCGATAGAAAGGAAGCCGCCCACAAGAAGGCTCAAACGAAGCAGATTCAAGATGTCATCTCCCTTAATATGGCCACGATAAGCACTCATGGCCACATTGTAAAAACGCCAAGTTACCAAATATTGACACGATTCTCCGGGGCAATATAAAGGCTGTCCTCAGGGGAGACATCAAACGCCTCGTACCATGCATCAATGTTTCTAACCACACCATTGACACGATACATCGCTGGGCTGTGTGGGCCTCGGATAAGACGCGCCCGCAAAGATTCTTCGGTCTCAATGGTTCGCCACACTTGTGCCCAGGCCATAAAGAAGCGTTGATCGCCTGTGAAGCCGTCTAAGACTGGAGACTTACCACCATGGTGGTCTGCCAAATACATCTTGTAGGCGTGGTGGGCGATCGAGAGACCACCCAAATCGCCAATGTTCTCACCCAGCGATAAGCTGCCATTGACGGTCATATTGGGTAGGGGGCTAAAGCCATCATATTGGGCCACCAATGCAGCCGTTCGCTCCTCAAATTGCGCCCGAGACTGATCGGTCCACCAATTTCTTAAAACGCCTTTGCTGTCTGAACGCGAGCCCTGATCATCAAAACCATGGCCCATCTCATGACCGATCACGCCCCCAATGGCGCCAAAATTAACCGCTGGATCGGCGAATGGGTCAAAGAAAGGCGGTTGCAAAATGGCCGCTGGGAAGACGATCTCATTGCGTGTTGGAGAATAATAGGCGTTGACGGTCTGCGGGCTCATGAACCACTCCCAATCCCGCACAGGCTCATCAAGTCGAGCCAAGGAATCCGCCCAAGACCATTCGGCCAAGCGATTTAGGTTACCGACCAAGTCATCTGCTTGCACCTCGACAGCGGAGTAATCACGCCAGCGGTCTGGGTACCCAATTTTTGGCAAGAATGCCTCGAGTTTGGCTTCGGCTTCTACACGCGTTTCATCATCCATCCACTCCAATGTCTCTAGACGCTCGGCAAATGCACGGCGTAAGTATTCTACAAGCGTTGTCATCTGCTCCCGATATTCGGGTGGGAAGTGTCGCTCCACATAGACTTGACCGATCAACTCACCCAAACGTCCTGAGACGAAATTAATGCCACGCTGTGCACGATCACGTTGTTCTTCCACACCATTGAGACGACGGCTAAAGAAATCAAAGTGCGCATCGGCATAGCCTTCAGACAACACCGGTGCGTGGTTGTTGATCCAGTGGAAGGCGTGGTAGCTGGCCCAAGTCTCAGCTGGAACATCTTGGAATAGGGCAGCGCTCTTGGCAACAGCCGTATCGGTTGCAACCACAAGCTCTTCGATGTCACCCAACTGACGCTCTTCTAAGAAGGCCTGCCATGGGAATTGGGGCGCGAATTCGGCGAGTTCCTCGAGACTTTTCAGGTTGTAGTTCGCCTCGCGGTCTCTTTGTTGAACCCGCGACCAATGGATGTCAGCCAACGCGGTTTCAAGGGCCATGATGGCTTCGGCACGGGCACGGGCTTGGTCAATACCAGCGCGCTCAAAGGTTGCCTCAATGTAATCCACATAGGCCTCTCGGTGTTCAGGGAAGGGGGCATCGTCTCGACTGTAATAATCGCGATTGGGTAGGCCCAGCCCGCTTTGACTGATGTGGGTCAGGTAACGGGTTGGATTTCCGGCATCTTGGGTGATGTAGAGACCAAAGAGGCTATTGGTTCCCCTTCTAGCCATCCACTTGGCCACGGACTCGTGATCAGACAGGGCCAGCAAGGCATCGAGCTCTGCTTGAATCGGTGACAAATCCAGAGCATCGATGGTGTCAGTGTCCATGTAGGCGGCGTACATGTCGCCGATTTGTTGTTGTGGCGTCCCTGGCGTACTCGCGGCACTTTGAGATTCTTCGATGATCGCGCCGACATTGGCTTCGGCTTCCAATGCCAACTCGGTGAAGGCACCAAAGCGCGAGAACCCAGCCGGCATTTCAGCCGCCTGAATCCAGCCGTCGTTGACGTACTCATTGAAGTCTTCACCGGGACGGACAGAGTCTGAGACGTATTCAATTTCAACACCCCAATCACCCAAACGCGGGGTTTGGTCTTCGACTGAGGAAGAATCTGGTTGGCATGCGGTGAGGAACACGGCACCCGCCATGGCGAGAATTGGGATCAATCGGCTAGAGGGAGTGGGCTTCATAGGACATCGCTTAAGTTAGTTGGAAATAAGACTTTATTATGCCTCTTTTTACAGTTGTTTGCTAAGGTCCTCGAACACCGCTCCAATAAGGCTCAGGGCATATCGACAGATGTGGACCGACAGTGCGTTTAAAGCCTGAAGCGATTCAGATGTGGCAGGTTGATTCGAGAACTTACAAACTGGCCAGGTCCTTTAAGATTCAAGCGACCTATTACCACACACAGTTTGCGGGAACATCTCGAATCGAGCTCATCACTGAAAAGCATCCAGATCGCTTGAGCAAGAAAGGCCATCCAATCCTGCTGTGATACGCTTGAGCTCGTATTCTATCGGGGAGGGACCAGGCACACTCGATCCTTGCGTCGGCACCCACATGGCCACTAGTTTTTCACAACTCTCAATCCAAATGGTCAGCTTGCCGCGTTGGATTCGCTGAAGTTCACCAGGAGCGAAATCATCACCAAAGCCAGTACCAGAAACCTCTAAAAGGTCAAACTCAATCTCCCCTGAGGCTTCGAAAAGGTCGATGTCATAGGCTGAAGCACCAATTAGCCAATATGGCTGCCCATCACTGTGAGTAAACCAGTAAACGGTTACAACGGGAGTATCTTGGTTTCGCCCAAATTCAAATACAAAACCCTCTCCATCGCGAGAGGGGTCATACCAACTACCAGAGAAGGCGCCCAGGCCCTCTACAAAAGCTTCCTTTGGTTCCTGTGAGACCGGATCCATTCGAAAGCCTTGATTTTCGAAATACGCTATCCTGTTCGGCATCGTCGAACGTATCGTGTTCTTTACATTGTCTGTCAGCCGGTCACCGCGAAAATTGAGAGCTAGATAGGGAAGGAAACTTTCGGCCAAGTCTTCTCGCACTGGGAAATCGCGCGCGTAAGTGGAAATGAAAGCCTGATCAGCCTCTTGCGCTTGAATCCACCCAGATGACTGAGCATGGGTCGCATCAAGGCTGGTGTGAACACCCTCGTGGACAAGAATCTCTTCTAAGAAACCTGTTTGGGATACTTTGCTGCCATAGTCGGTGTGGATCAAAATATTATTATTCCCCCCGCCAAAGTTCTCATCACCCTTGTGAATCCAGCTTGTTTGCACATCAGTACGAAGCACATATGGAATTCGCCCAATCGCTGAACCATAAAAATTTGCTTCAGTCTGTGCAGCCTCAATGGTGCCGAATTCGGTATTGACCTGGATCTCAATGGTTAAGTCATCATTGTAAATCGCATCAAATAGGTACGCGTCTTGCATAACCCATCCGTTGACCCGGCGATCAAACATTTCCCGAATTCCAGTGCCAGCATAATTTGCCTCGATGAAAGTGGTTGGATCATCCTCCGTAATGATGTTCGGGTCTACCCAAACGGTCCCAGAAAAAGGTGGGGCTGCGAGAACCAAACCAGAATCCAGAGCTATGATCAGGCTTAGAGCAAAACCAAACGCACTCGTGACGAACAAAGATCGCAAAAAATAAACAGACTTTTTCAGCATGGAGAGGCCCTCGACAAGAGAAAGAATTTCCTAGGTCCCACGGAAGTGTAAGCGGATGGCTGGCTCATTACAAACACATTTGGCACGATGACCCACTTCACTTGTCACATAAAGAAATGCGCCACCCTGCACCTTCTGTAAAAATAAACGTGTGTGGTAATTTTGGCCAGATATGCTTTGGTGCAAATGATCGCGCAGCCGCGTCATGGCTTTACGTGGTGCGGACCTTGTTTTTTAAATGCCACAGGGAGTCATGGGGCGGCGGGCTCAATAGACCAGAGCTTTCTTAATCCCCACAGCGAAACTTGTGTCAGCTCAAGAAATATCTTGGTTGATTCTGAGCCGCTTGGATTCAGCTTAGCCGCGCAAAAGCAGTTGAAAATTATCCAGTGAGTGACTTAGGTGCAAACATAAAAAGGCCTTGCGCCGCCGAAACAGTCGCAAGGCCTTGAGTTATTTGGCTCCCCGGGTCGGACTCGAA
>CBFHIS010000008.1:41012-45818 GCA_965655975.1 Wenzhouxiangella sp. | reverse complement strand
GCGCCATTGCTCGGTGTCGAGGGCTTAGTGATTAAAAGCCATGGTGGTTCGAGTGCAAGAGGCCTGGCACATGCCATTGAGTTGGCCTTTCAAGAAGCACAGATCGAGTCTGGTTCGATGAATTCAACAATTGGAGTGCAGTGAATGGGTGAGCGCATTTATGCTCGGATCAGCGGCACAGGCCATTGCTTGCCGGAACGGGTTTTAACCAATAAAGATCTAGAAAGCTTGGTCGATACCAGTGATCAATGGATTCAAGAGCGGACTGGAATCAAAGAGCGGCGGGTCGCAGCAGAGGGCGAGACCACCTGTGATTTGGCCGAGGTGGCCTCCAAAAGAGCGCTAGAGGCGGCGGGCTTGGCGCCATCAGACATTGATTTGCTCGTTGTTGGAACCACCACGCCCGACTTGGTGTTTCCCTCAACGGCCTGTTTGCTGCAGCACCGATTGGGTCTGGGTGAGTGCGGCGCTTTTGACGTCAACGCAGCCTGCTCTGGTTTTGTTTATGCACTCTCCGTGGCCGATCAATATATTCGATCGGGGCAAGCGAAACATGTATTGGTGGTTGGCGCTGAGACGCTCACTCGCATGCTTGACTGGAACGATCGCCAGACGTGTGTGCTTTTTGGCGATGGCGCAGGTGCGGCCATTTTAAGTGCCGACACAAGTCCGGGAATTTTGTCGACGCACTTACATGCCAATGGCGCTCATGCTGACTTGCTAAAAGTCGATGTGGGGGTTTCGCGTGGTTTCAAGCCCAATGAACCACGCGCTGGTATATCTGTATCCATGCGTGGCAATGAGGTGTTTAAGGTCGCGGTGAATACTTTGGGGCGGATTGTAGAGGAGACTCTGGCCGCCAACGGCATCGACCGCAGTGAGCTGGATTGGTTGATCCCACATCAGGCCAACCTTCGGATCATCAAGGCCACCGCCAAAAAGCTCAATATGTCGATGGATCAGGTCATTGTCACTGTAGACAAGCATGGCAATACCTCCGCTGCTTCAGTGCCCTTGGCACTCGATGAGGCGATCAGGAGCGGTCGGGTTGAGCGTGGGCAGCTTATTTTGCTCGAAGCCTTTGGTGGTGGGTTCACCTGGGCCGCTGCCCTGATGCGGTATTGATCCGATGAGCGTGGCAGTCATCTTCCCCGGCCAAGGCTCACAAAGCATTGGCATGCTCTCTAGCCTTTCGCCCGATCATGCCGTTGTTCGCGATGCTGTTTATGAGCAGGCATCCGACCAACTCGGGTTCGATGTGGGGCATTTGATTGAGCATGGCCCGGCTGAAAAGCTCAACCAAACCGAGATCACCCAGCCAGTCTTGTTGACCGTCAATCATGTGCTTTGGAAGATTTGGTCAAAGCATTTTTTTAAAGGCTCTACCCCAAGTGCGTTGGCGGGCCACAGTTTGGGCGAATTTAACGCATTGGTGGCCGCTGAATGTTTGAGTTTTGCCGATGCGCTCGACCTCGTGTCTCTCCGGGGGCGTTTGATGCAGCAGGCTGTACCCGAAGGAGTCGGCGCCATGGCGGCCATTCTCGGGCTTCCGGATGATGTGGTTGAAGCCATTTGTCGCGAAGTGGCAGAAGACGAGATCGTGGCACCCGCCAACTACAACTCACCCGGGCAATTGGTGATTGCAGGACACGCCTCTGCGGTAGAGCGGGCCATGTTACAAGCCAAATCAGCTGGGGCCAAACGTGCTGTTGTGTTGCCTGTGAGCGTGCCGTCTCACTGCGCATTGATGAAAGAAGCTGCCACAGCGCTTGCCGAAAAGTTAGAGGCGCTCGACATGTCTGCGCCATCGATTCCGGTTTTTCACAATGTGGATGCCAAGCCGCGCACTGAGGTGAAGGATGTTCGCGTTGCGCTCGTTGGCCAATTGGCACAACCCGTTCATTGGACGGCAACCATTCGGGCGCTGAGCCAAATGGGCATCGGATGTTTTTATGAGTGTGGGCCGGGGCGAGTTTTAACAGGACTTGGCAAGCGAATTGAAAAATCGGCTGAGTGGATTGCTTATGAACAGGAGGTGAGCTAATGGACAGTCAACCGTCCAATGAGCAACACATTGCATTGGTAACGGGTGCCAGTCGTGGTATCGGTCAGGCCATTGCCAGACGCCTTGATGGGCTTGGCTACCAAGTGTTTGGGACAGCCACCTCGGTGGCCGGCGCGGATGCAATATCTGGGCGTCTGGGTGCTGGACAGGGTCTTGTCTTGGATGTGACCGATCCTGAGAGCGTTGATGCAGCCATTGGGCTTATTCAAGATCGGGCAGGGTGGCCATCGATATTGGTGAACAACGCAGGCATCACCAAAGATCAGTTGTTATTGCGCCAACGCGATGAGGAGTGGCAGATGGTCATTGATGCCAACTTAACAGGTGTCATGCGCGTCACCCGCGCAGTTCTCAAAGGCATGTTAAAGAACCGCTTTGGTCGCTTGGTTCATATATCCTCTGTGGTGGCTGCCACAGGCAATGCCGGGCAAACCAATTACGCTGCAGCCAAAGCTGGCCTAGAGGGCTTTTCTCGGTCGTTGGCTTTAGAGATTGCCAGTCGAAACATCACCAGCAATGTTGTGGCTCCGGGGTTTATTGAAACCGACATGACCGCTGGTCTGACTGAGGAGCAAAAAACGCGACTCCTGGCGGGTGTTCCCGCCAATCGTTTGGGGCAGCCTGATGACATTGCTGCTGCCGTGGCGTTTCTCATTAGCAAAGAGGCAGGCTATGTGACGGGCCAAACGCTACACGTCAATGGTGGCATGTACCTCACGTAATATTGAGAGAAGATTAATAAAGCCTTGAATTATATGGTTATATTCAAGTCTTAGTATCGCCATGGATGCGGTAAAGTTTTGTTGTCTGGCTGGCACTTGGGGTGCTAAACCACTACAATAAGTCGGCTAACTGATTATCTATCTGGAGGACCACGCACAATGAGTAGCATTGAAGAACGAGTCAAAAAAATTGTGATTGAACAGTTGGGTGTTAAAGAGGAAGAAGTGACGCCCAGTGCTTCGTTTGTCGATGACCTGGGTGCTGACTCACTCGACACCGTGGAATTGGTGATGGCTCTCGAAGAAGAGTTTGAATGTGAGATCCCTGATGAAGAAGCTGAGAAGATCACTAGCGTTCAGCAGGCCATTGACTACATCAACAATCACGTCAATTCTTAATCGCTAAATTCCAGTGCGTGGCGAGCGTCGCATTGTCGTAACTGGGCTTGGCTGTATCAGTCCAGTGGGGAGTGATGTGCCGACTGTGTGGTCGGCACTGACCTCTGGGAAGAGTGGTATCGGGGAAGTCACCGCCTTCGATGCGACGCCGTTTAGTGCTCGAATTGCCGGTGAGGTTCAGGGCTTTGAGGTCGATGACTATCTGTCATCGAAAGAGGCCCGGATCTCTGATCCTTTCATCCATTATGGGATGGCAGCCGCCATTCAAGCCATTGAAGATGCGGGTCTTGATGCCAACCCCAACAACCCAGATCGATATGGACTCGCGATCGGTTCTGGGATTGGTGGCATTCAGACCATCGAGCAAACGTATCAGGCCTACCTTGATAAAGGTCCGCGAAGAATATCTCCGTTCTTCGTGCCAGGCTGCATCATCAACATGATCGCGGGCAATATTTCCATTCGATATGGCTTTAAGGGCCCCAACATCAGCATCGTGACCGCATGTACCACCGCCACCCATAATATTGGCCAAGCCGCTCGTATGATTGCCTACGGAGACGCTGACGTGATGGTGGCCGGTGGCAGTGAGTATGGAACCACACCGACCGCCTACGGCGGTTTTACCGCGGCGAAAGCTTTGTCGACCCGCAATGATGAACCCAAAAGAGCCAGTCGGCCGTGGGATGTGGAGCGCGATGGCTTTGTGCTCTCGAACGGTGCTGCCGTGGTTGTCTTGGAAAGCCTTGAATCGGCGCATGAACGTGGTGCGCCGATCTATGCTGAGATCAAGGGTTTCGGCATGAGTGGAGATGCCTATCACATGACCGCGCCTCCTGAAGGGGGTGCAGGTGCCGCCCAATGTATGTCGCTGGCACTGGCTGATGCGGGCCTCAATCCAGACGAAGTCGATTACATCAATGCACATGGAACCTCGACCCCTGTTGGTGACTTGGCGGAACTTGAGGCTGTTAAGACTGTTTTTGGGGCGCATGCCCGTCGGGTATTAATGAGCTCAACCAAGTCCATGACTGGCCATATGCTGGGTGCCGCTGGCGCCATTGAGCTCATCGCCTCGGTTCTGGCCATACGCGATGGGGTTGTGCCACCCACCATCAATTTAGACGAAGCCGATCCTGCCGCTGAAGGCATGGATCTGGTGCCCCATGTGGCGCGTGAGCACCCAGTCAAAGTCGCTTTGAGCAACTCTTTTGGCTTTGGTGGGACCAACGGCTCAATCGTCATCTCTGATTTTCAGTGATCTCGGACGGGCGGATGCATCCGTCGAATCCAGCACCTGCGCCAAAATTATTGTCAGGTGCAATTTCCCTCGTTGATGTCCTTGTCGCTTACCCAAACGAATGGTGCTTTCTTCTAGCGAGTGAGGGAGGCGCCCGCCTTCCCTCAGCGCGCTGGTCGCTGCTATTGCGACGAACCGGCGAGGAGATCATTCACGATGATGCCAATGCCACAGGCTTTTTGGATGAACTGCAAACGGCTCTAAATCAAGAGTCTGTGCCTTTTGCTGAGTCTGATTTGCCATTTGTGGGTGGGTGGTTTGTCTATCTTGGCTACGAGATGGTGGCCGAGGTTGAGCCGACTCTTGGGTTACCAGTCAGC
>CBFHIS010000008.1:14304-40912 GCA_965655975.1 Wenzhouxiangella sp. | reverse complement strand
AAGAGCCTTTGCCAAGAGCCTATGCGGCGCGTTGTGCCAGTGCCTTGGTTCATGATCACTGGTCCGGGGAGACTTGGTTGGTGGCAGAAACGGATACACAGATGCGCCGAGCTGAGAGCGAGTTGGCCAATGTCCTGCCCACCCCAGATTTGAGGGCAGTGGGGTTGGGTTTGGATGGCCTATCGACTGCCTTGGTATCCGACCCGCCCGAAGCGTTCGAAAAAGGTGTCGAGCGTATTTTGGCCTATATCAAGGCGGGTGATGTGTTTCAGGTCAATTTATCTCGCCGCTGGCAAGCAAAAAGTCACGCGCGCATTGACCCTTTATCGCTTTATCATTCTCTCCGACGGGCCAATCCAGCACCCTTTGCCGGTTATGCGAAGCTACCCGGTGGTAGCATCGTTAGCTCCTCACCGGAACGGCTGGTCGCAAAGCGAGGTCAGCGTGTAGAGACCAGACCCATTGCTGGGACGCGTCCGCGTGGTCAATCGGCGGAAGATGATGAAAATCTGATCAAGGAGCTTGCCAGTAATCTCAAAGAGCGCGCTGAACACATCATGCTGATTGATCTGGAAAGAAATGACTTGGGGCGTGTGTGTGTTTCGGGGAGTATTGAGGTTGATGAGTTGATGGTGGTCGAAAGCTACGAGCATGTGCATCACATCGTCTCGAACGTTTCGGGTGAGCTTCGATCGGATGCCACCGTCACTGACCTAATCCGGGCGGTATTTCCCGGGGGCACCATTACAGGTTGTCCCAAAGTGCGCTGCATGGAGATCATCGCAGAACTTGAGGGCGTCGGTCGGAGCTTTTACACTGGCGCCATTGGTTATCTAGGTCGCAATGGTGCCTTGGATCTAAACATATTAATTCGCTCTGTGTGTGTCCATGACGATACCTTATCGTTTAGAACGGGCGCTGGGATCGTGGCAGATTCTCATCCAAGCGCTGAGCTTAAAGAGACTGAATTTAAGGCGCGTGGTTTGATTCGTGCATTGGACATTGAGGCTCATGAGCCATGAGTGACCGCATTACATTGGTAGATGGCGAGTTCACGGATGTGGTCCCGGCCGATGATCGGGGCTTTTTGTTCGGTGACCACGTTTTCGAGACCATGTATTGCAATGGTCAGGGGGTTCCATTGTGGCCCTTTCATTGGCGTCGCTTAGAAAAGAGCTGTGGAGCGCTGGGTTTTGATGCGCCCAAAGAGGATGTACTTTTAAAAGACCTAGACCGGCTAAATCACTCTGCCAGTGGGCCTGAACCTTGTATCGTCCGGTTGACCGTGACCAGAGGAAGCTCGGCTACTGGCTATTGGGTGCCTGAGAATCTCACCCCACGACGCGTGATGCAAAAACGCAAGTTGCCCAATGCCATTGCTAGGCAGCAAAGCGATGGTATTCGAGTGAAGACGGCTGCCATGCAATTACCAAAAGCTGATTTTGGCTGGGGACTTAAGCATGGAAATCGACTGTTTCAAGTGATGTGCGCGCAAGAATGCCGCCAACAAGGCATGGATGAGCTCCTGATCTATCGAGAGGATGGTGGTCTGGCTGAGGCCATTGCATCGAATGTCATTTTGGTTATGTCGGGTCGTCTTGTCACATCCCATTGTCCAGATGTGTGGGGGGTGGGGCTCGACTGGTTGGAGAGTGTTGGGGTCAGCGTGAGCGCGGGCCATCTGACGTGTTTGGATGTTGAAAATGCCGATGAGGTCTTGCTTATTAATGCCGTCTCTGGTGTGCGCCCAATCGTCGAGATCGATGGTCGCTCTTTGTCAATCGGTGAAGTTGCTTGCGCCTTACAAAAACATTGGCAAGGGATTCTTGCATGACACATCAGGCCCAGAAGGAAAGAATCGCAGGTTCTCATCCTAGGCTGGTTTTCAGATCAGTCTTATTGCTTGTTTTGTGTTTGTTGATGACTCTGGCTCTTGGCATTAGTCATCTTGGACGAATGGCGTCTAAACCGCTGATCCCAATCGGTTCGCAGGCAAGCGTGATTCAAGTTGACACGGGCATGCATTTTCAGAGCCTGATCAACGAGTTGCAGTGGCTTGGCATGGCGCGAGCGTCTGTCTTTTGGCGTGTTTATGGGCGAGTCCACCAGCCGCTGATTAAAGCTGGGGAGTACCGCATTGAGCCCGGTGAGTCCCTCGCCGATCTTTTGGACAAACTAGAAGTGGGCGCTGTGGTCTTGCACCCCATGACCATCGTAGAAGGTTGGACGCTGGCGCAATTGAGGCATGCTTTGGCCAGTGATCCCCGGCTCGAGCACATGACAAGTGAATGGTCAGAGCGAGAGCTGATGGAGGCACTGGGGTGCCCACAATGTTGGGCCGAGGGGCAGTTTTTACCAGAGACCTATTTCTTTGAGCGTGGTGAATCCGATCTTGATGTGCTGAGACGCTCGCATTTGGCCATGCAGCGGGCCTTATCTGAGGTCTGGGCAGGCCGCGATGAGGATTTGCCCTTGACAGATGCCACAGAGCTGCTGGTTTTGGCTTCTTTGATTGAGCGTGAGACAGCGCTGTCATCGGAGCGGGATACCATTGCTGGTGTATTTGTTCGCAGGCTCAATTTGGGTATGCGCTTGCAAACCGACCCAACAGTCATCTACGGCTTGGGGCCGTCTTATAATGGAAGACTGACGCGGCGGGATTTGATGACCGATCATCCTTGGAATACGTATACCCGACATGGGTTGCCCGCGACACCGATTGCTTTGCCTGGACTGGCTTCTTTGCTAGCGGCCAGTCAGCCCGAAGACGGAGATGTGTTGTACTTTGTCGCGCGTGGTGATGGTAGCCATGTGTTCTCCGAGACCCTAGAGCAACACAATGCCGCAGTGAACCGCTACATCAGAGGAATAGAGCCATGACAGATCAAAGCCGCGGTTACCTGATTACCTTGGAGGGTGGGGAAGGCGCTGGAAAAACAACGGCAGCGGCAGTGATCCGTGAGTGGCTAGAAGCCAAAGGGCGAGAGGTCGTGATGACACGAGAGCCCGGCGGCACCCCCCTGGCCGAGCGAATCCGCTCCATATTGCTCGATCCCGAGGTCAAAGCCATGTCACCGACAACTGAGCTGTTGCTGATGTTCGCTGCCCGATCAGAAAACCTTGATCGATTGATTCGGCCTGCTTTGATTCAAGGCAAAGATGTGGTGTGTGACCGTTTCACAGATGCGAGCCGAGCGTATCAAGGGGGTGGGCGGGAGCTGGGTTTGGAGCGCGTGGACTTATTGGCAGATATTGTGCATGGTGACCTCTCCCCAGATTTAACGCTCTTGCTGGATGTGCCTGTTGAATTGGGCATGGAGCGGGTTGGGCGAAGAGGAGATGCACTCAACCGTTTTGAGTTGGCCGAGCAAGCTTTTTTTGAGCGTGTTCGCCAGGGCTATTTGAACCAAGCCAGCAAAGAGCCAGAACGGTTTTGTGTCATCAATGCAGCCCAAAGTCTTTCGGAGGTCCAGTCTGAGATTTTGTCCGCACTTGAACAACGATTGCTAGGACTGGCGTGAGTCAACAGACACCCACATGGCTCGAGTCCACCGCCACCACCCTCATCCGTCAAGCGCGGGAAGATAAGCTCGGTCACGCGCCTTTGCTACAAGGGCCAGTTGGTGTGGGCAAGGTCTGGCTGGCCAATGCGCTCGCCAGTGCGCTTTTGTGTGCCGGCCCAGACAGGGTCGATGGAAGCGCCTGTGGTCGCTGTCACGCCTGCCAATTAAATCAAAATGGCACGCATCCTGATTGTTTTGTTGTCGAGCCTGCTGAGTCTGGCCGGCAGATTCTTGTTGATCAGGTTCGCGAATTACTGGAGCAATTGGCCTTGACCCCATCGATTGGTCGTTATCGATTGGGGGTCGTCATGCCAGCGGAAAACATGAATGAGAGCGCAGCCAATGCGCTACTAAAGACGCTTGAGGAGCCGCCAAACGATGTTTGGCTGATTTTGGTTTCGCATAGCCCTCAGCGCTTGCTTCCTACCATTAGAAGCCGATGTCAAAAGGTCATCATCGGGCCGCCGGACAAGGGGGTTGGCATGGCGTGGTTGCAGGCCCAAGCGCCTGAAAAGAGCGAAACAGAAATTGATTTAGCGCTACGCATGAGTTCGGGCGCGCCTCTCTTGGCGCTTGATAAGCTGGCCACTGGTCAAGTGGAAAAAGCCGATTTGGTTCTTGATCAGCTTCATCAACTTGCTCTGGGGAAGGCGACGCCGCATGCTGTGGCGAGTATATGGGGTGAGGATCCCGAGACGGTTTGGCCATTGCTGGCCTTCTGGATCAGTGAGCTGTCTGTATCAGGACATGCGCCAGCATCTGATCAGCGGCTACAAGAGCTGGTACAAAAGTCATCCTCCAATGATTCGTCCTCATTGTGGTCGGCTGCTTTGCAGGGAGTCGGCTTATTGGGTACGGGTCGCCGAGCAGATTTATTGTTGGCCGCTTGGGCCTTGGAATGGAGAGGTCGGTTTAAAGGCTAGCTCACCGCTAGGCGGCGCATTGTTGCCACAGTTTCGAATCTTCCACGCGATTTAGGAAAGCATCAATCTGATGATAGGGGGTAAAAAAGTGCGGGGAGACGCGTATGTTGTGCCCGCGCTTGGCGACATAGATCTCATCGTCTGCTAGAGCCTGGACCATGCGTTCGGCATCTGTATTTCTGGCTTTGAAACAAACGATGCCCGCACGGTTTTCTCGCTCTATTGGGGAAATCAGTTCAATGTTCGGATGCTTGCTCAGTGTTTTAACCAAATAATCGGTTCGGTCTAATAAGGCCTCACCCGTTACTTCGGTGCCCAAATCGCTCAGCAGGGAAATGGCCGCGGACAAGCCATGGATGCCAAACATATTGACCGTGCCAGTTTCAAATCGTCTACCAGTCTGGGGTGGTGTCCAATCGGCGCGGTTGAAGTTGAACGGGTCTGGATACATGCGCCAACCTGGGAGTGCAACATCCATCTCGGCTCTGGCGGAGGCGCTAGACCACAAAAAACCAGTGCCTTCAGGTGCCATCAGCCATTTATGGCTCCCACAAACCACAAAGTCAATCGGAAGGCTGGAAACATCCAGTGGCAGGGCGCCAAGATGCTGGATCACATCGACACTAAAAAGGGCATTGTGTTGCCGACACGCCTCGCCAATGCTTGCTAAGTCGAGCTTCAAACCAGTGTCAAATTGCACAGACGATGCAGCAGCCAATCGCGTCTTGGGTGTCATGGCGTTGATGAGGTCTTGTTCTGGATGATCAGCAGACAGCTCGACCGCTTTGGGAACCACGCCCTTTTTTTCTAGCCATTCCCATGGCAAAAGATTTGACGGGAACTCATTGGCAGGAAACAAGACTTCATCACCTGGAGCCCAGTGTAGGCCCTGCGCGATGATGTTGAGCGCCTCAGAGGTGTTTCTTAATAGGCTGATGTCTTCAGCGGATGGCGCATGAATAAACTCAGCCAATTGCGCACGCAACTGATCTTCAGTGGCTACCCAAGCGTCATAATTTAATGCGCCATGTAATCGGTTTTCATCCACAAACGACTGCGCAGCTTCGATGACGGGCGTGGGCCAGGCCGATATGGCTGCGTGGTTGAGCCAAATGTGGCGATCTATCACGGGAAAAAGTTTTGAGTGGTCAATCTGATGCATACTGATGGCTCGGGTAAATACATGATAATTTTACAATGAATCAACCGCTGATTATCCATGTCGACATGGATGCGTTTTTCACCAGCGTAGAGCAAAATGATGACCCCAGTCTGAGGGGGCGACCGGTTGTGGTGGGAGGTGCCCGCCTGAGGGGCGTGGTGGCAGCAGCCAGTTATGAGGCGAGACAATATGGTGTGCGCTCGGCCATGCCGGCAACGGTGGCCAGAAAACTCTGCCCAGATGGGCATTTTTTGCCCTCGAGGATGGTGCGTTATCGGGAAGTCTCTGAGCAGATCTTTCATATATTTTCAGACTATTCAGATATTGTCGAAGGCATCAGTGTGGATGAGGCCTTTCTTGATGCGAGCTATTTAAGTCTCAATTCAGTCGCAGAGATCGAACGCCTGGGCCGGCAACTAAAGCGCCATATTGCTCGAAACACTGGGTTGACTGCATCGGTTGGCCTGTCACACAACAAGCTGCTTGCAAAGATTGCCTCAGACTATGACAAGCCCGATGGTCTGGTCCATATTGGCCCGGAGCAAGTCGAGCGCCTCCTGAATCCGCTGCCCATTCGACGCTTGCCAGGCATCGGGCCGAGAACGGCCGAGAAACTCCACGCTGCGGGGATTTTGACCATTGGCCAGATCAGAGAGGCTGAGCTTGATCTGCTTGAGGGTGTATTGGGTGATGCGGCATCCGACATTCAAGAAAAAGCCATGGGCATCGATCATCGGCCAGTGAAGCCTGATCGGATCCGTCGCTCAGTGAGCCAAGAGACCACCTTCGGCCAGAACCAAACGAGCTTGAGTCAACTGACGCCCCAGATCAAGGTCCAGGCGCAGGAGGTTGCCGAAAAGCTTGTAAAGAAAGGTTTGTGGGCCAAGGCGATCAATATAAAAATCCGCTCGAGTGGGTTTTCGACCATCACGCGAACCAAGGCCTTATCGGAGTCAACCCAGCAGGCCTGTGTCATTGAGCAAGTGGCCACAATGTTGCTGGAGGAGTGGGCTCAGTGGCGGCCCAGTTTTGCGGTGCGGCTGTTGGGGGTGGGTGTGATGGTTGAAGTACCTCGCCCGAGGACATGAGCTGGTCTGTCGCAGGCCCAGTGCGGGCTTGGGGGGCCAAGCGCCCAGCACTTTTGGTTGGTTGTTCTAGCCGCTGCTCTAGCTGCTGCTCTTGGGTGTGCCATAGAGGTCTCGGAGCTCTCTTCTTAGAATCTTCCCAACATTGGTCTTCGGCAACTCGTCCACAAACTCCACGTAGCGTGGCACTTTGTAGGCGGTGAGTTCCTGCCGACAATGTTCTTGGAGTTCTTCAGGGCTCAAAGAAGGATCTTTGCGGACCACAACTACTTTTACAACCTCGCCTGATTTTTCATCGGGTACACCAATGGCACCCACTTCAATGACACCCGGATGGGCAGCGACAATGTCTTCAATTTCATTGGGGTAAACATTGAATCCTGACACCAAGATCATGTCTTTTTTCCGATCCACGATATAGAAAAAGCCCTGCGCATCCATTTTGGCCATATCACCGGTTCGAAGCCAACCATCATTGTCCAAAACCTTGGCAGTCTCTTCAGGGCGCTCCCAATAGCCCTTCATGACCTGCGGCCCCCGAATGCAGAGCTCTCCGGTTTCATCGATACCAACGGGGTTTCCGTCTTCATCAATGACTTGGCACTCTGTTGAGGAGATGGGGAGTCCAATGGCACCGTTGTAATCAGCGAGATCCATTGGGTTCATGCAGGCCGCCGGAGAAGTCTCGGTCAGCCCGTAGGCCTCCACCAGTGTGTTGCCAGTGACTGCTTTCCAGCGGTCTGCAACTGCTTTTTGAACCGCCATACCGCCACCGAGGGAGAGGTTAAGGGTCGAAAAGTCCAGTTCGGCAAATCCAGGCGTATTGAGGAGACCATTGAAGAGCGTATTGACGCCTGTGATCGCAGTGAACTTTTCCTTGGAAAGTTCTTTCACAAATCCAGGCATATCCCTTGGGTTGGTGATCAAGACGTTGCGCCCACCAAATTTCAAAAAGACCAAGCAATTCGCGGTTAGCGCAAAGATATGATAAAGGGGTAGGGCTGTGATAATGATCTCACCACCCAGCTTGATTTGGCCACCCAACCAAGCGGATGATTGCTGCATATTGGCAACCATATTACCGTGGGTGAGCATAGCGCCTTTAGAGACGCCGGTGGTTCCGCCGGTGTATTGCAGAAAAGCCAAGTCGCCATGGTTTAGTTCAGGGCGGCTGAGTGTCAGCCCTGTGCCAGTTTGCACTGCCTTTGTAAATGGAACCGCTTGCGAGAGCTGGTAGGCAGGGACGGCTTTTTTAATGTGGCGCAACACAAAATTCATGATGGCACCTTTCGGAAAACCGACCAAATCACCTACCGAGGTCTTGATCACATGGTCGACTTCTGTGTCTTGAATGACTGCCTCTAACACACTTGCAAAGTTTTCTAAGATAACGATGGCTTTGGCACCAGAGTCTTTGAGTTGATGCTTGAGCTCGCGAGCCGTATAAAGTGGGTTTGTATTCACCACGACGAGTCCAGCGCGCAAAGCGCCAAAAACCGCAATCGGATATTGCAACAAATTGGGCATCATGATCGCGACACGATCACCTTTCACCAGACCAAGAGACTGCAAGTAGGCACCAAATGCCTGGCTGTGTTCATCGATCTGTTTGTAGGTCAATTCTGCGCCAAAGTTAACGAAGGCCACTTTGTCATGATAATCGTGGCAGCTTTTATCAATGACGTCGACAATGGATGCAAATTCATTCATGTCGATCTCGACTGGGACGTGCGCAGGATATTGATCTAACCAAGGCTTGTTCATCTATCAGACCTCTTGTAATAAATAATCTACCCGCCCATAAGCTTGGCATAGCTGGCGATGGCTGACAAGTATTTTCGAATTGACCAAAACATGGGGGCAAACGGCTTTACTCGCGGTATATTGGGCGTTTATGATGCTCTTGACACAGTGCAGGCCACAGCATCGAGCGAGTGAAATCCTATGGGTGATCAAAACGTACAGCAAACGAGTGACGAGCTCGAGCATCGGCACTTTATGAAAGCTTTGCTGACAGAGGTCAGGGCACTTGAGGACATGCACTCCAAGGACATGTTCGAGGGAGGTATTCGGCGGATTGGTGCTGAACAAGAGATGTTTTTAGTGGACCGAGCGCACCGACCTGCGCTGAGCGCGATCCAGATTCTGGATCAAATTCATGATGAGCGCTTCACCCATGAGCTGGGTCTTTTTAATCTAGAAGCCAATTTGTCCCCTCAAGAGCTGGGCGGTTCGTGTCTGCGCCGGCTCCATCAAGAGACCGATGAGGTGGTACAAATTGCCAGAGAGCACGCGGCAAAGTCAGACGCGCAAATTGCGCTGGTTGGAATTTTACCCACCTTGACGAAAGAGCAATTGAGCTTGAGTGCCATGGTGCCCAAGCCACGCTACTTCGCTCTGAACGACGCGCTCATGAAGCTGCGAGGCAGTAACTTCAAGTTCAGCATCAAAGGAATAGATCACTTACATCTTGAGCACGACAATTTGATGCTCGAGGCGTGTAACACCAGTTTCCAAGTCCATTTTCAGGTAGAAGCTGACGAGTTTGCACATCTCTACAACATTGCCCAGGTCGTCACCGGCCCGCTATTGGCCGCTTGTGTCAATTCGCCGATTCTTCTTGGCAAGCGATTGTGGCATGAGAGTCGGATCGCTGTGTTTGAAAATTCAGTGGACTCTCGATCGACGGCACACGCTGTCAGGGGGCATAAGCCCCGCGTGCACTTTGGTGATCAGTGGGTCGACGAGTCAGTGATCGAGATTTTCAAAGAGGACATCGCGCGATTTAGAGTGATTCTCACCACGGAGTTTGAAGATGATCCAGTTGGCATGGTTGCCCGTGGAGAGGTGCCCAAGCTTCATGCATTGAGATTACACAATGGGACCGTGTATCGATGGAATCGGGCCTGTTATGGGATATCAGAGACAGGGAAACCGCATCTCCGCATCGAGAATCGGGTGATTCCCTCTGGCCCCACTGTGGCCGATGAAATCGCCAATGCCGCTTTCTTCTTTGGAATGATGGCAAAACTCTCAAGGTCGATTGATGATATCCGACCCTATTTCAATTTTGCCGATGTCAAAGCCAATTTCATGGCCGCCGCCCGCGAGGGCCTAAGGGCTCAACAGATCTGGTTTGATCAGAAGCAAATGACGGCCCAAGAGCTGATCTTAGAGGTGTTGTTGCCTTTGGCAGAAGAGGGGCTCAGAGAGGCCAAAATTGATGAAGCTGACATTGAGTACTATCTGGGGATTGTCAGAAAGCGTGTAGAGATGCGGCGCACAGGTGCCCGGTGGCAGCTTGAGTCGTTGGAGAGCATGCGTGGGAGTGGCTCGGCGCATGAGTGCCTGCGTTCGTTGACCTCATCAATGATCGAGCAACAAACAGCGGGCAAACCAATCGCCGACTGGTCTTTGGCAGAGTTTTGTTTGGTTCAAGATTGGCGAGAGAGCTATCGAACGGTGAGCCAATTTATGGCGACTGATCTGTTTACGGTCAGACCTGATGATATCGTTGATTTCGCTGCCAGCTTGATGGAGTGGCGCCATGTGCGCCATGTCCCAGTTGAAGACAATGAAGGCCACCTGCTGGGCTTGGTTTCGCATCGACAGCTTCTTAGGCTGGTTGCCAGAGGTTCTTCAAGTGAGGTGATGGTCAGCGAGGTAATGCACCATGACCCGCTTTCTGTGTCGTCGCACACGCCTACTGTTGAGGCCATTCGTTTGATGCGAGACCAAAGGCTCAGTTGTTTGCCAGTGGTGGACGATGGGAAGCTGGTTGGCCTGGTGACCGAGTATGACCTGATGATTGTTGCTGGTCGCTTGCTTGAATCCTATCTCGATGAGCCGCAGTGATTGTTGTGGCAAACCTTTAGCTGGAGGGTGTGACTTGGCCATTCTTTGAGAGCGCGAGGGCAATCCATCGTGCTGAGTCGAACTGATACAAGATAATCATCAAGATGACCGTGATGGGGACACATAAAAACATCCCCGGAATCCCCCACATCGAACCCCACAAGACCAGTGAGAGAAGAACCACTAAGGGCGATATGTTAAGGGAGCGACCCATCAATGGCGGCTCAATCAGGTTACCGATAATCAATTGCGTGGTCCCGACGCCAATACCAATGATCATAAAAGGGATCAGTGAGTCAAATTGCAGCAGCGCAAGCAATGTGGGTAGGGTGGTTGCAACCAACGAGCCTATGTTGGGGATGAAGTTCAGTACAAATATTAGCAAGGCCCAGAACCCAGCAAAGTCAAGGCCCACCGCTGCCATGATGCCCCAAGAGATCAGGCCTGTGAGCGCGCTGACAAGGATTTTAATGCCCAAATAGATCGACACGTCTCGATCAATGCGCTTGAGGATGTGAGTGGCCACATCAAACTGTTTGTCTTCTGGGAATATGGCTCGAAGTTTGTGTCTGAAAAACTTCTGTTCTAAAAACAAAAAAACCAGATAGACGGTGATCAGGCCCAGATTGCCCATTAGGCCACCCAATGCAGTGGCGAGGTTTCTGATGAGAGATGCCAAATTGATCCCTTCAACCAAGCTTTTTAGGGCAGGTGGTTCCTCAAGGCCAAAGCGCTCAAAGTTGTCGCTGATGATGCGGTTAATGTTTTCTTGATACGCGGGCGCTGTCTCGATGACTTGGTTGATGTTGCTGGTGATGAGTTTCCCGAACAAACCAGCAACGGTGGCGGTAACTAGGATAGCCAGCAGGAATTGGAGTCCGGTGGGTAGGCGCCGGCCAGCCAATTTGACCCGACCAAACTGCCTAGCCAGTAGATTGACCAGATACCAAATGAAGATAGCGAGAACAAGTGGGATCAGGAGATCGCGGGCAATGACAAGCAGATAGAGGCTGATCGCCAAGACGACAAGCCACAGCCCAGTCGTGACGAGCTTGGGCGAGGTGCCTTGCATGCTAAGGCTTAAACCACATAGACAAAGATAAACAGTCCGAGCCAAACAACATCAACAAAGTGCCAGTACCAGGCCGCCGCTTCGAACCCAAAGTGATTTTTCTTGGTGAAATGACCCGCCATGCACCTGAATGTGATGATCAGCAGGATGATTGAGCCAATGAGCACATGCATGCCGTGGAAGCCAGTCAGCATAAAGAAGGTCGAGCCATAAATCCCAGAACCTAGGGTGAGACCGAGATCACGGTAAGCGTGGACATATTCATAGCTCTGGATGAACAAGAACACCGTGCCTAACACAACCGTTGAGAGCATCCAAAGAATCAGAGCGGTGCGTTGAGCTTTCTTAAGTGCCCAGTGGGCCATTGTGATGGTCACACCTGAGGTGAGCAAGATCAAAGTATTGATGAGTGGCAAGCCAAAGCCTGGGATGGTCTTGAAGTCTCCGCCAAGTTCTGCTGGGCCGTGAGTGGGCCAAGTCGCCTCATAGCTTGGATAGAGCAAGAGATTGGTCATTGCACCAGTGCCTTCGCCGCCAATCCATGGAACCGATAGCACCCGCGCATAAAACAAAGCACCAAAGAAGGCTGCGAAGAACATGACTTCTGAGAATATGAACCAGACCATGCCCTGACGGAATGAGGCATCCACGGCGTGGCTGTACAGGCCACCCTCTGATTCGCGGATCACATCAGCAAACCAGCCAAAGACCATCAAGATGACGATGGCCGCACCGATGGCAAATACCCAGGGGCCAGATGGATTGGTGTTTAGCCAGTTGGCAGCCCCGACCATAAGCGTAAACAGGCCAATCGAACCCACGATGGGCCATTTTGCTGTGTGGGGAACGTAATAACTGCCCTGTGCCATGCCTTCTTCCTCGTTATAAACTTTTAGCGCAATACTTTGATGCCGATTGTAGCGATTTTAGGGGTTAAGCGCCACGACCTGTTGCGCGGTGGCGTCCTCGTTTTTGTAAACAATATAAGACAGCGTGACCAAGTTTGTATCATCAGGGAGGTCTGGGTGCACGAAGAACCGGACCGGCATATCCCTTGTTTCACCTGGTGCCAGCAGCTGCTCAGTGAAGCAAAAGCACTCAGTCTTATTAAAAAACAGCGCGGCTTGCCCTGGTGCGACACTGGGGACAGCCTGAGCAACGACGGGTTGGTCTGAATAGTTTGTGGCGCGGTACATCGTCTCGTACATGCGCCCTGGATGGACCTGCATGGTTTTCTCAATGGGCTGAAAATACCAAGGCAGGGCAGAGTTCACATTCGAGTCAAAGTGCACGGTGACCAGTCTTGAGGTATCTTCTTCAGTTGGCAGGTACTCAGCCACAGGGCCCTCAGCGGTTCGCCCACCGAGACCAGTGACTTCGCAGAACTTGTCATACAGCGGCACCATCAGATAACCAAAGCCAAACATGGCCACAGCAAAGCCTGAGAGCCTCGCAACATACTTTAGGCGAGAGCCCATGGTTTTCTCGGTCCTTGGTTCAAAGGTGTTCATAGTCCGCCTTGAATGAATGCGCGTCCAATAAAAAAGAGATAGATGGCCAGCACAAGCGCACCCAAAAGCCACGCTGTTCGAATCACAGCGCGGCGCTTGGGATTGCCTTGATGGGGTTTGCGACTCATTTGGCCCCGCCGGTGTGAGCAATTAGATCTGGGTGATCAATGTCTGGCGGTGTGTCAAATGTGTGCAACGGCGCTGGTGATGGAACCGTCCACTCCAAACCGCGCGCGCCTTCCCAAACACCGTCGGTCGCTTTCTGCCCGCCCCGTGCGCATTGCCAAACAATATAGACAAACAGAAGTTGGCCAATGCCGAATGCAAACCCACCGATGGATGAAATGACATTGAACTCGGTGAACTGGATGGCATAGTCAGGAATTCGACGTGGCATACCGGCCAGCCCTAGGTAATGCTGTGGGAAGAACAGTACATTGACCCAGAAGGCCGACCACCAGAAGTGGACTTTACCGAGGGTTTCGTTGTACATGTGACCAGTCCATTTGGGTAGCCAATAATAGACTGAGGCCATGATGGCAAAGACCGCGCCGGTCACGAGCACATAGTGGAAGTGAGCCACCACAAAGTAGGTGTCATGGTATTGGAAGTCAGCCGGCACGATGGCAAGCATCACACCTGAGAGTCCGCCAATGGTGAATAACACCACAAAGCCTAGAGCGAATAGCATGGGCGTTTCAAAGGTCATTGAGCCTCGCCACATGGTGCTGACCCAGTTGAAGATCTTCACGCCAGTGGGTACCGCAATCACCATGGTCGCGTACATGAAAAACAGTGCCGCGCCCAAGGGCATTCCGACTGTGAACATGTGGTGTGCCCAGACAATGAATGACAAAAACGCGATCGAGGCGGTGGCGTACACCATCGAGGTGTAGCCAAAAAGTTTCTTGCGAGAGAAGGTCGGAATGATCTCAGAGACAATCCCAAAGGCAGGGAGAATCATGATGTAGACCTCTGGGTGCCCAAAAAACCAGAAAATGTGTTGATACAGCACGGGATCACCGCCACCGGCTGCATTGAAGAAGCTGGTGCCAAAGAAGCGATCCGTTAGCAACATGGTTACAGCGCCAGCCAGAACAGGCATCACTGCGATCAGCAAGAAAGCGGTGATCAGCCAAGTCCAGACAAACATCGGCATGCGGAGAAGCGTCATGCCGGGTGCGCGCATGTTCAAGATGGTGGCAATGATATTGATTGCACCCATGATGGAGGAAATACCCATTAAGTGAATGGCCAAAATCACAAAGGCCAAGCTGTTGCCACCTTGCAGGGAGAGAGGCGGGTATAGCGTCCAGCCTGAGGCGGGGCCGCCCGATGGCATGAAGAGGGTGGAGAGCAGCAGGGTAAACGCAAACGGCATGATCCAGAACGACCAGTTGTTCATGCGTGGCAACGCCATATCGGGGGCGCCAATCATCAGTGGCACCATCCAGTTGGCCAAACCAACGAAGGCCGGCATCACCGCACCAAAAATCATCACCAAGGCATGCATGGTGGTCATTTGGTTGAAGAACTCAGGATGCACCAGCTGCAGGCCGGGAGCAAACAACTCAGCACGAATGACAAGAGCCATTGCGCCACCCACCAAGAACATGATTAAAGAGAACACCAAATACAGTGTTCCAATCTCTTTGTGATTGGTGGTAAACAGCCAACGCGCTAACCCTTTAGGGTGGTGATCGTGCGAGTCGTGATGTGCCAAAGTTGCATCAGTCATTGTGATTTACCTTCTCCGCCTTCGGTTGATATTTTGCTGTTGTATTTATCAGTTGTAGAAAACTCACTTGGGTCGGTCACCCCACTCAAGGGGCCACGCTTTGGTTGCTGGCCGTGCTGGCTGCTTGTTGCGAAGCCACCCAGGCTGCATAGTCTTCTTTCGAGACTGCCTCGACCACGATCGGCATAAAGCCATGGTCTTTGCCACACAGTTCAGCGCATTGACCGCGATAGATGCCTTCCTCTTCAATGAGCGTCCAAGCCTCATTGACCATGCCTGGAATCGCATCGCGTTTCCAGCCTAGATCAGGCACCCACCAAGAATGAATGACATCGTCAGCTGTTAATAGAAACCTAATTTTAGTATCCACGGGCAACACCAAACGACGATCTACCTCTAGCAAATAGTTCTCCACCTCCGTGGGTGCCAGGTCGGAGTTCATTTGCCGTGCTCGGTTGCTATCACGGTCCAGAGCTGAGAAAAAGCTGATGTCGTCTTCTAAATAATCATATTTCCAAAGCCATTGGTAGCCGGTCACTTTGACATTGAGTTCCGCATCACCGGTGTTTTCCATGTCAATTAGAACTTGAGTGGCTGGAATGGCAATCACCACCAAAATCAGCACTGGGATGGCTGTCCAAATAATTTCAGCTTTGGTCGAGTGTGAGAACTTGGCAGGATTTGGATTTTTGCTCCGGCGGTGCAACACAATCGAGGTAAACATGGCGGTGAAAACAAGCACACCAATAATGGTGACCACACCCATCACTGTGTTGTGAAGTACGTACACATCTTGGCTAAATGGGCTGACCCCGGGGCGCATGTTGTCCCCAACAGCAAAAATCCCCCAAGTGATGACCCCAATCACGGCCATCACGGCGATTCCTACAATCCATTCATTCACTCTTTTCATATCGGTTTTATCTCATCATTTAAGTCTGGATTAGGTTGCCCAGGCCGTTCTTTGGGCCAGTGCTTGCTTCATTAAGCTTTGGAGCTCATGCCGTTCTTGTGTGGGCAAAAACTCACCAATTTCTTGTTTTTGGCCTTGCCTTTGTAAGTACACCCGCGGCTGCCCTTGTCTGTCTAGCCCTTGAGACAGGCGAAGCCAACTGACTGGCCATTCCAATTGCCAAGTCTCTTTGGCCGTCAAGTGCACTATTGTAACGGTTTCGGGACCAAAATGGATAACTTGGCGAGCCCAATTTCCGCGCCAGGCACGACGGAAACACCACCCGACCAAAGCCACGTGGACCATGGCAATCACCATCACTGGCCAAAGGCCTAGGATGAGCGGGTAGAGCGCGACCATGAGCATCACGGCACTTAGCACCAAAAAAACAGCGAAGAAGCGATCCAAAGACATTGAGAGATTGGACAACAGCTCAATGGTCAACTCGGTGCCCGAGTTTGTGGTGTTGTGCACTTGGATCATGACAATGGCCTACCTGCCTTGTTGTGCGTTCAATGCTCTCGTTCATAGTTTATCGGACTATGGATAAAAATAGGGGTCTGGTGCTGATGTTCCAGCAGACGATCTGTTTATCCGAACGCCAACCATGGGTTACACTTTCCGCACCAGTATGTGGGCCTTGATGCATGCCCCAACCACCCAGAATCCAGAGATTATTATGGCCACATCCAGTCAAAGTTTTGTCAGCACTGATTCCGCGACCACGCTAGACAGCGTGGATCAAGCATTTTTGCATGATGAGAGCGAGCACGTGGCGTTGTTGAAAGCGCAATTGGAGGCTGACAAGGGCCTATTTGCCGATGTCACCGAAGAAGCCATTGGTTTGGTTCGTCGCGTTCGTGACCGGGCACGCGATGTCAGCGCCATGGAGGCCTTCATGCGCCAATATGACCTGTCCTCCGAAGAGGGCGTCATCTTGATGTGTCTGGCTGAGGCCTTGCTTCGGATTCCTGACAATGAGACGGCCGAAAAACTCATCTCCGACAAGTTGTCAGACGCCCATTGGGAAACCCATTTGGGCAAAAGCGAATCGGTTTTTGTGAATGCCTCAACTTGGGGTCTCATGTTGACTGGCAAGGTTGTCCGCTTAGGCCAAGACAAAAAGACAGACTTGAGTGGGGTGATGGGGCGTTTGGTGGCACGCTCAGGTGAGCCCATGATTCGTTTGGCCATCCGTCAAGCGATGAAGATCATGGGTCACCAATATGTCATGGGTCGAACCATCGCTGAGGCCCTCGATCGATCACAGAAAAAGTCCAATCGCCGCTTTCGGTATTCTTTTGACATGCTGGGCGAGGCGGCATTGACTGCAAAGGATGCTGAGCGGTACCGCTTGGCCTACACTCAAGCCATTGAGCATTTGGCCAAGCACCAAGGGCATGCGGCCGGTGCGGTTTCGATTGAATCAGCGCCGAGCATCAGCGTAAAGCTTTCTGCGCTGCACCCGAGATATCACCCCGATCAATCAGAGCGTGTGATCGAAGAGCTGGTTCCTGTTGTTCTGGGTTTGGCCCAGTTGGCTCAGTCTCACCAAGTGGCTTTGACGCTCGATGCCGAAGAGGCTGATCGACTGCAGTTGTCGCTGGAAATTTTCGCCAAAGTTTTGGGCCACCCAACCCTGGCGGGCTGGGATGGTTTGGGGTTGGCTTTGCAGGCCTATCAAAAAAGAGCGTGGTTCGCGATTGACTATCTCGGAGAGTTGGCGCGCGAGACGGGTCACCGCATACCGATTCGGCTGGTCAAAGGCGCTTATTGGGACACTGAGATCAAATACGCACAAATCGAGGGCTTGGCTGGATACCCAGTCTTCACGCGGAAAGCATCCACGGATCTTTCTTACTTGGCGTGTGCAAAAAAATTGCTGCAGGATCCAGATGCGTTTTACCCTCAATTTGCTACGCATAACGCGCACACCATTTGCGCCATCCGAGGCTTTGCTGGAGACAACCGCGAATATGAATATCAGCGCCTCCACGGGATGGGCGTCGAGCTCTATGATGAGGTTCTAGAGGATGATGGATACGTCGATGCTTGTCGCGTATATGCGCCCGTGGGCGCGCACAAAGATCTCTTGCCCTATCTGGTCCGCAGACTTCTCGAGAATGGCGCCAACACCTCTTTTGTGAATCGCATTGTTGATGAGTCCATTTCGCCAGAACAAGTGGTCACTGACCCATTGGTTGAACTGAGCGGCGTGGCGCAGATTCCACACCCGAAAATTCCATTGCCCCTTGATTTGTACGGTGAGACTCGGCGCAACTCGGTTGGGATTAATTTGGCTGGTATAGCAGACAAGGCGCAGGTCTTAGGTGGCTATGCGTTGGGCCGTGGCCGAACGTGGGCAGGTGGGTACCGTGGTGCTTGTTCTATCCAATCGAACTCAAGCAGTGAAGTTCTCTCTCCTTTCAATACGAATGATGTGGTGGGTCGTGTGGCGTGGTTCCCCCCAGAGTCTGTTCCACAAGTCGTGGCAGTGGCGTTGGGCGCGCAACCGGCCTGGGATGCGGTGTCGGTGGCAGACCGTGCCGCTGCGCTGGATCGCGTCGCAGATACCTTAGAGGCAGAGCGCAATGAATTGATGTCATTGTGCGCACGCGAGGCTGGCAAAAGCATTCGCGATGGGGTTGCAGAGGTCCGAGAGGCCGTCGATTTTTGTCGGTATTATGCGGCACAAGCCAGATCAGGTTTGGCTGAGCCCATCACCTTGCCGGGCCCAACGGGTGAACTCAACCAGTTGGTGTATCGAAGCCGTGGTTTGTTTGTGTGCATCAGTCCATGGAACTTCCCTTTGGCAATTTTTGTCGGTCAAGTGGCCGCTGCCCTGGTGACGGGCAATGCCGTGATTGCCAAGCCGGCTGTGCAAACCAGTCTCATGGGCACCAGAGCTGTAGAGTTGTTTCACCAAGCCGGTGTTCCTGAGGCCATTTTGCATTGCCTGCCAGGCGGCGGTGAAGTCGGGGCGGCTTTGACGAGTCAATGTGAAGTGGATGGTGTGGCGTTTACGGGATCGACCGAGACGGCGCGCTTAATCGCAGGATCTTTGCTGGATAGGGATGCGCCATTGGCGACGTTGATCGCTGAGACGGGCGGCCAAAACGCGATGATTGTTGATTCATCGGCTTTGCCTGAACAAGTGATTAAGGATGTGATCTCCTCGGCTTTTTTGAGCGCAGGGCAACGATGTTCTGCACTTCGGGTACTGTGCTTGCAAGAAGATATTGCGGATGGAATGATCGAGATGCTCGCAGGTGCGATGGCTGAGTTGCGCCTGGGTACACCTGATTGTCTCGCAACCGATGTGGGCCCCATCATTGATGCCAAGCAGCTAGAGATGCTTGAGCATCATTCGCAGATGCTCGGAAAGTCAGCCAGTTTAATCGCGGAAGTCCCCATGCCTACTGACTTGCCACCCGGGCACTGGTTCGCACCCAAAGCCTTTTTGATTGACTCAGTGGATCAATTGGGACGCGAAGTCTTTGGGCCTGTGTTGCACGTGGTGCGATTTGCTGCGAAATCACTCGATGATTTGATTGATCAAATCAATGGCACTGGATATGGTCTGACGCTTGGCATCCACAGCCGGATTGATCGAGTGCAAGCACACATTGCATCGCGCGCCAAAGTGGGCAATTGTTATGTGAACCGGAACATGACCGGTGCCGTGGTTGGTGTGCAACCGTTTGGGGGTGAGGGCTTGTCGGGAACTGGCCCGAAAGCCGGTGGTCCAAATTATCTGCACCGCTTTTGCAACGAGCGTGTTCGGACCACCAACACAGCCGCTGTGGGCGGTAACGCCTCATTGCTGGCACTATCGGATTGATGGATGTACGAGTCTTATTACGCGCTCTCTGAACGACCGTTTTCTATCACGCCGAACCCGCGGTTCGTTTATCTATCGCACCGGCACCAAGAAGCGCTCGCACATCTTCTCTATGGCGTGGGAACGGGGGGCAGTGGGGGCTTTGTCCAGCTTACCGGAGAGGTGGGCACAGGCAAAACAACCTTGTGTCGCCTGGTGTTGGAAAAGATTCCGGAGAAGACCCGGATTGCCCTGATTCTTAATCCAATGCTCGGCCCAATAGAGTTGCTTGAAGCCATTTGTCATGAGCTTGAAATTGATTGGACCCAGCACATGGGCAGCGGTGTTCTGCAAATCCATGGCGCACTCAATCAGTTTTTGCTTGAGAGGCATGCCGCAGGTGAACGTGTGGTTTTGATCATTGATGAGGCACAAAACTTAAGTGAGGCAGCACTCGAGCAGGTTCGATTGCTGACCAATTTAGAAACAGCCACGGACAAGCTGCTGCAAATTGTTTTGATTGGACAGCCAGAGTTGCGCGATCTGTTGCGACAGAGCTCGCTTCGTCAGTTGTCGCAACGCATCACAGCGCGCTATCACTTAGACCCCTTGGATTTGGCAGAAACTGTCGAGTATGTGAAACATCGCCTGCTGGTGGCGGATTCCCCACGATGCCCCTTTGCGCCAAAGGCGCTGGAGGCCATCTATGAGACATCGGGCGGGGTGCCGCGTTTGATCAACATCATTGCAGATCGCTCGCTGTTAGCCGGTTATGCAGCAGAGATGGATTGTGTCGATGAGAACACCGTGCGAGCAGCAGCTTTGGAGGTTTCTGGCGAGGATGCACGACCATCCTCGTCAAGGCTCCGTGGTGGACTGGCATTCTCAGGCATTGCTTTGTTGGTGGTTCTTGGATTGGGCTTGGTCTGGGCATTATCAACCCTTGATGCGCCCGAACGGAACGCGGCCAGACCGGTGTGGCAGGAGATTTTGATGACCGATACGTCCAATGCCCGGTGGGACGATGCGGCCAGTCTTTGGATGGGCGTTCGGCCTGAGGCCGTGTCTGCCGCCTGTAGTGGTGAGTCCATTGTGGTTGCTGGTCTGGCTTGTTTGCCATTGCGTGGGACCTGGCGCTACATTGAAGAGGTTGACATGCCGGTGTTGCTGGTTTTACACGGCACAGGACTCAGTCACGTTTTGTTGGTGAGCTTGAATGACGATACGGTTGTGGTGCGCCATCAGGGCCAAGACCACGAAATCCCCAAAGCACAGCTGGAACGATTTTGGCGCGGTGAATTTTTGGCGGTTTGGCCTGATGGGGGCCAAACGTGGCAGCTCGGAGATGTTCTGGCTGGTGTGGCTGAGGTCAAGCGGTTGGCGCAACGGAGCAAATTTGACCCTTGGCAAGGAGGCCTGAGTGAGATTTATGATGAGGCCTTTGAAGAGTGGGTCACCTCGTTTCAGGCGCGACAGGGATTGGTCAACGATGGTGTGATCGGTCCAGCCACTCGACTATTTTTGCATCATCCACATGAGATGTTGAGTGCTCAGGCATTGTCGCCACTTGGGCTTGTTCGGGAGTAACTGGGATTTATGTCTTTCATTTTAGATGCATTGAAAAAATCCGATGCCAAGCGCCAAGCACAATTGGGTCCTGGCTTGTCTGTTCCAACGGCTCCCGCAACCGCAACAACCCCAAAGTCGCCGAGGCCTCTGATGGTCTGGGGATTATTTGGGGCGTTGGGCCTTGTTGTCATCGGATCGATTGGCTTTTGGTGGGGCTCTCGCCCCGGAGAAATTGCTGGGTCGAGGACTGATGCTGTGCTTCCGGCGGCTGAGGTCAATCAAATGGCCAAGGCTTCGGCGCCTGCTGCAGATGTTGAGGCTGGGCTCGAACCTCCAGTCTTGGCAGAATCTCCAATCGCAACGGCACAACTGGCGGCTGACACCGCCGCACCTCAGTTTGAATCTGAGTCTGAGCCACAACCAGAGTCAATAACATCCTTCACGTCGTCATCATCCGCTCTGGCCAGTGAGGCACCGACGGTGAATACGGCCGACTCAGCTCAGACTGCCGTGATGCAAGTGGGTGAAGAGCTGAGGGGCAGTTTGCCTGCCCCAGACTCATCGGCGGTGAAGGGTCTTGAACGTCGCTTGTCCGCTTCTGCCTCCGATGATGTGGGTGATGGTGCCAACACGCCGGAGGAGGAGGTGCTTTGGCAACCTGAGGCGCCGGATTACCTGTATCAATGGGAGTTGCCCTTGTCTGTTCGTGAGTCGTTACCGGCTCTGAATTTGGTGGTGCATGTCTATTCTAAAAAGCCTGAGGATCGCTTTGTCCTAATCAATGGCACGCGCTTTCGGGAGGGGGATGAGTTGTCTCAAGGGGCGAGGCTTGCTGAGATTCGACCTGAGGGGGCGCTCGTGGATTTTAGGGACTATCGGTTCTTAGTGACTCAATGAAAGTGAGCGAACCGCCCTGGGGGGTTTGGTGCCTCGCCATGGGGTGGTGCTTGGCGATGGCATGGAGCGTTGCGGGAACCGCGCTTTCACAAGACGCGTGGATTGCCCTTTGGGCTTTTGACCCATCGCTGGTGGACGCACTTTGGCAGTCTCCATGGAATTGGGCTGTTTGGTGGGCCATTATTGGGCGCGTTTTCTCCGCTCAATTTGTCCACATCGACTGGACACATCTGCTGGGCAATGTGGCCTATTTCTTTGTATTTGGTGTGCAAGTAGAACGGCGCATGGGCTTCATTTTTTTACTGAGCTCGGCTTTGCTGATCGGAGCCTTGGCTTATGCATTGCCTGTCATGCTGGGTCTTCAATCGGAGGTCATTGTGGCAGGTGCCAGTGGTGCAGTGTCTGGGATCTTGGGCTTGTATCTGATGGTGTGTTCGCGCGATGCCATCCCTCTTTGGTTACCTTTGGGCCTCGTACCACAGTTTTTTACGCTACCTGCATGGGTGTTGGTTGGGTCGTGGCTGGCTGTGCAATTGATTTTTGCACTCAACGCCACCACTTATGCCACAGTGGCTGTGGCTACGCATTTGTCTGGATTTGTGGCTGGCTTCATCTTGGGTGGCCTCTATCAAGTCTTTGTCCTTGAGCAACGCTCGCGGAAGAGAAAAGGTTCTAAATTATGTATAAAGTGATTTTCCACAACCACAATAAAGTCTATGAAATCTATTGCGAGAACGTTGCAGGCAGTGATTTTTCGTATGGCTTTGTTGAGTTTTCAAATTTTGTCTTTGAGTCGGCGCATGAACTGGTGGTCGACCCCACAGAAGAGCAGTTGCGTGATGAATTTAGGGATGTGGAGAGCATCAATGTCCCAATGCATGCGGTGATTCGCATCGAAAAAGTTAAAAAACGCGGCGCCTGTGTTATACGTGAGGGTCAATCGGGTGAGAAAGTCACTCCATTGCCATTAGACCGTCCCCGCTCGAAAAATTAGTCATTGAGCCGATGTGCCTCTGGTGAGCATCTGCGGCTTGTGCTATCTTCCAAAAATACTAACCGTTGTGGAATCGGACCAATGATGCGTTTTTCTTCACAGGCTTCAATCTCGTTTTTCTCTTTGGTGATTTGTTTGTGGGCTTTGTCCTTTGGGGGGCTGGCGTACGCCCAATCCACTGCGACGTTTGAGCAGGCGAGGTTTTGGTCGAGTTTAGAGGCCTTATGTGGAAAGGCCTTTGGTGGTGAGCTCACCACCTATGATCCCGAGTCCGATGGTGGATGGCTCGGCAAGCCAATGACCATTCACTTTAGAGAGTGTTCCCCCAATGAGATTAAAGTGCCTTTGGTGGTCGGCGATGACCGCTCGCGTACCTGGGTCATCAGTCGGACAGTGCAAGGTTTGTTTTTAAAGCATGACCACCGCCACGAGGATGGGTCCGAAGATGCGGTGAGTTGGTATGGTGGCCGGACAACGGATACTGGCCGGCACTGGCGGCAAGCATTTGCAGTTGATGATTATTCCCGAGCATTGTTTTATTCACAAGGCTTGGATGTTTCTGCCGACAATATTTGGTACATGGAAATTCATGCAGATGAGACATTCGCTTATGGCCTGACTCGGCCCAATCGTCATTTTCGAGCTGAGTTCGATCTATCGAAAGCCATTGAGCCACCACCAGCTCCTTGGGGAGCCCAGTAGCCACCTGTTTGCCTTCGGAGAAATCTGGTTATGAATCGTGAGTTCAACACACAGCAAGCCACAACACTAGAGAAAGCGCTCAATGTGATTGAGCGGGTCGGGAACAAACTTCCTGATCCGGCGGTGTTGTTCTTCATTTTATTGATCGTGACTTGGGTTCTGTCGTGGCTGTTGTCTGGCGTCAATTTTGGTGCCATTCATCCGCAAACAGGTGAGCCAATCCAAATCATCAATCAGTTGGCTGGGGATCAGATGGCCAACTTCTTGTCCAATATGGTGCGAACTTTTGTGTTGTTTGCCCCGTTGGGTGTGGTGTTGGTCGCGATGCTTGGGGTGGGTGTGGCTGAGCACACAGGATTCATCAACGCTGGCTTGAGAAAGATCTTGGCAGTGAAATTCTTTGGCATGAGTTCAGCGGTTTTCTTGACGCCGTTGGTCACGTTTGTGGGCGTGGTCAGTTCCACAGCGGTGGATGCAGGTTATGTTGTGGTCATACCCTTGGGCGCTGTGATGTTCTATGCCGCGGGACGCCATCCGCTGGCGGGCGTTGCGGCTGCTTTTGCAGGGGTCTCTGGTGGGTTTTCTGCCAACTTTATTCCCTCAGCGCTCGACCCAATGCTGGCTGCCATTACGCAAGAAGCCGCTCAGGTCATTGAGCCTGGGTTGATGGTTAATCCGCTCTCAAACTGGTTTTTCATGTCAGCCTCATGTTTGATCGTTGTGCTGGCCGCTTGGTGGTTAACCGATAGAGTGATCGAGCCGCGGTTAAAAAAAGAAACGCCCATTGATGCAGACACCTCAGATCTTCCCACCATGGAGCCGCTTGAGGCCCATGAAGTGAGTGCGTTGCGTTGGGCGGGCTCAAGCATTGTTATCTTGGCTGTGCTATTGACTGCCATTGCTTTGCCAGAGAGTTCTCCGTTGCGGGATGGCGAGGGCAATCTGGGTTCTTTTAGTTCTCCGATGATGCTTTCCATTGTCCCGTTTATTCTCATCTTTTTCATGATCCCCGGGATTGTCTACGGCTACCGAGCTAAAACCATCAAAACGCACCGCGACATCATCGAGGGTATGAGTAAGTCCATGTCATCGATGGGTTACTACATCGTCATGGCATTTTTTGCCGCGCAATTTATTGCGGCTTTTGGTCAGTCCAACATTGGTCTGTTGCTTGCAATGAATGGCGCCAGCGTCTTGGAAGCCATGGCCTTGCCGGCGCAGCTCACCATCATTGGAATCTTGTTTCTCACGGTTTTTGTTAATCTTTTTGTGGGCTCGGCGTCGGCAAAATGGTTGATCATCGCGCCTATTTTTGTGCCGATGCTAATGCAACTGGGTATTTCACCAGAATTAACACAAGCGGCCTATCGGATTGGTGACTCGTCATCGAACATCATCACACCTTTACTGCCTTATTTCCCATTGGTGGTGGTGTTTTGTAAGCGCTACTACACAGGTTCGGGTATCGGCACTCTGATCTCATTGATGTTGCCATACTCGGTGGTCTTGTTCTGTGTGTGGACGGTCTTCTTAATGGTTTTCTGGGCGCTTGGGCTGCCATTGGGGTTGCAGGCTGGTTACGTTTATCCAGCGCCGTAAAAGAGTCCTCTGATCATCTAAGGGCCGCGGCTTGGGTCTAGCCAAGCCGCGGGGTCCGTTGGCTTTCCATTCTCTCGTATTTCGAAATACACACCATAAGTGGGCGTCTGCGAGGCTGGCCGCTGCTGGCCGGCTGAGGCAATTTGCTCGCCTTGCCGAACCCAATCACCGACCTCAAAAAACAATGTGTCGTTTTGGGCATAGAGGCTGAGAATCTGGTCTTGGTGATCGATAATGAGTAACAGGCCATAGCCTCTGAGCCAGTTTGAATACACAACGCGGCCAGACGCCACTGCATGGACCGGCGCATTTTCTTTTGTTTCAATGACCCAACCGCGCGAGACGTAGCCACCCTCTCGATGCTGTCCATAGCGTTGTTGCATTACACCAACAACAGGCATTGGAAGTTGGCCTTTTTGGGCCAGTATATTCGGCGGCTCGTCGACAGTCAGCTCAGCCAACGACTGCTGCTCTGCTGATTCTAAGATTTCAGCCAAACGAGCCTCATCGCGTTGCTTGCGCTCAAGCGCCGAGTTTGACTGCTCGATCTCTTGACTGATTTGAGCCAGCGTGCTTTGGCGCTGCTTAACCAAGGCTACTGCAGCCATTTCATCTTGCTCTTGTTCAACTATGAGCAACTCCAAAGCTCTAGATCGATTGGCCAGCTGATTTTCGGTTTCATTGATCTTGGCAATCTGTGCGCTGAGATCCTCGAGAACGGCGAGGCTCGATTGGGTCAAGATCTGGTGATAGGCCAGAAGTCTGGCTGTGCGTTGAGGATTTTCTTGATTTAAGAGCAGCTCAAGAGTTGAGTGTTCTCTGATGGGGTAGCCTCGAAGCAACAATAGCCCCAACTCGCTCATTATTTCCTCTGCGTTGGTTCGAAGCTCTATGAGTTGTGTTTGAAGCTTTGCCTGATTCCCTTGCAGATCGAGACGCGAACGCTCATTGGCCCTAATCGTTCTTCTCAAAGCGTTTAAGTCTTGCTCGATTTTAGCCAATTGCGCCGAGGTTTCATCTTTCAATTGTAGGTCTTGCTCAATGCGGTTTTGTAATGCAGCCATCTCCAATCGCAGCTTGTCGAGTTCGGCAGCGGGGTCAGTGGGTTGCTGAGCTCCAGCCAATTGTTGTGCACACAAGAAGGCCCATAACAACAGCCAGCCGGT
>CBFHIS010000008.1:0-14205 GCA_965655975.1 Wenzhouxiangella sp. | reverse complement strand
GAGCTGGGTGATGCTTTTGGTCGTTCGGGTCATTGACGGCGTATCAGTCGCACTGGGCCACCAACAGTGACCGGCCGGTCATCTCCTTGGGTGCATCGAGCTCCAGCAAGTCCAATAGGGTCGGGGCAATGTCTCGCAAGCTGCCGCCATCTCGGAGGGTGGTGTCGCGCTGCCCGAGATAGACGAGGGGCACCAGATTGGTCGTATGGGCTGTGTGCGCTTGGCCTGTCTGGGCATCGATCATTTGTTCGGCATTGCCATGGTCTGCTGTAATGATTGCTTCACCACCCACCGCTTCTAAAGCGTCGCGGACTTGTCCAATGACTTCGTCAACCGCTTCAACCGCGGCAATGGCTGCCTGCAAATCACCGGTGTGACCCACCATATCTGGGTTCGCTAAGTTGGCCACGATGAGATCATGGGTCTTATTGATAATGGCTTCGCTGAGTGCTCGCCCCAAAGCGGGTGCGCTCATTTCGGGTTGTAAATCGTACGTGGCCACTTTGGGAGACGGGATGAGGGTGCGGTCTTCTCCAGAAAAAACGGTCTCTTGCCCGCCATTAAAAAAGTAGGTCACGTGTGCGTATTTTTCTGTCTCGGCCAGTCGAAGCTGGGTTTTGCCTTGCTTGGCAACCACCTCACCGAGAACATTCAGACGTTTTTCAGGCGCAAACGCAACATCACAGGGGAGGGTGTGCTCATATTGGGTCATGGTCACAAGGTGCGCAAGGCGCTCAGTGTTGCCTCGATCAAATCCGTTGAAGGTCGGGTCCGTGAGTGCGTGGCTCAATTGTCTGGCTCGGTCGGAGCGAAAGTTGATGAAGATCCCTGCATCATTCGGGCCAATTGGGCACCCACCACCGATCACAACAGGCTCGATGAATTCATCGTCTTGCCCATGGGCATAAGCTTTTTCAACGGCCTCTTGAGCCGTGGCGGCGTGATGGACAGCCTGGGCCTGAGCGATTGCATTCCAAGCGCATTGGGTGCGCTCCCACCGATTGTCTCGATCCATCGCAAAGTAACGGCCACTGACACTGGCGACTTTGACCGAGGGCGCTTTGCAGTAACGCTCAAGTCTGCCCAGAGAGGGCAGTGCACTTCGAGGGGCGACATCTCGCCCATCAGTGAACACATGCAGCGCGATATGTGGAACGCTATGGGCGAGCGACATCTCGATCGTTGCAAAAAAATGATCCTCATGGCTGTGCACCCCACCGGGGGAGAGCAACCCGAATATATGCAATGTGCCGCCGTTTTGTTTGGCATGAGCCATAGCGGCAAGCAGCGCTTTATTTGTTGCAAACTCCCCTGTCTTGATGGCTTGTGATAAGCGGGTGAGGTCTTGGTACACAATGCGACCAGCACCGATGTTCATGTGCCCAACTTCCGAGTTGCCCATTTGCCCCTCGGGCAGGCCCACCGCTTGGCCATGCGTGATGAGCTGGGTTGTTGGATAACGAGCGAGTAGGGCATCCCAATGGGGTGTGGACGCTAAAGCGATGGCGTTATCTGGGCTGGCTGGCCGGTCGCCCCATCCATCGAGAATCAACAACAAGATTGGCTTCGGGGTAGGCATCAAAACACTCCAAGATCACGAATCTTTATTATCCCACAACGCTTGGTTCAATGGCCTCGGTGCTGGCATCTGAACCATAGATCAAGGATAATAGCCTGCTGGGTTGACCTAACAAGATGGATACCATGGAATCGTTTATCGAATTTTTGCAAAACAACTTGCTCCTGAGTGGCTTATTCATCGCCGTTCTTGTGGCGTGGATTGTCTGGGAAGTGGCCCGATTGGGCCGCAAATGGCAGGAGTTGGATACGCTGGCGACTGTGCAGTTCATCAACAAAGAAGACCCTCTGATCATTGATGTCTCCAATAGCACGGATTATGCAAAAGGCCATATCGCTGGCGCGATTCATTTGCCACCAACGCGTCTGGAGTCCAGTAATCAACGGCTTCTCAAGGAGGTGGAGCGTCCTGTCCTCGTTTACTGTCGATCTGGACAGGTCTCGCCACAGATGGCCAATCGCCTGATTAAACTTGGCTTCGCGAACGTCAAGATGCTCGCAGGTGGTCTGGTGCAATGGGAGAGCGACAAGCAACCCATCAGCCGCGAGAAGGGTGCGCCAAGCAAAAAAGAGAAAAAGAAAGCAAATAAGTAATTTTTTCAATAAGTTAAATGGAATATACAAAAAATGTCTGAAGAAAATAACGCGCAAGCAAACAACAACTCCGCTCAAGGGCCACAAATGTCTTTGCAGCACATCTTTCTCAAAGATGCCTCATTTGAAGCCAAGTCTCCGCACGAGTTGGACAACGCCACGGGTCAACCCGATGTGAACTTGAACCTCGCTCAACGCACCACCGATATGGGGGAGGGGCGCTGGGAGGTTATTTTGACGGTGACGGTGACTGCCAAAGAGGGTGAAAAAACCATCTTTGTTTGCGAGGTGCAATATGGCGGTATCTTCATGTTCTCGCACTTCACAGAAGAACAAATGCCATACGCCATCAATGTGCTGTGCCCCAATGTGCTCTATCCATACAACCGAGCAAAGATAGCTGATTTGGTTGTTGCAGGTGGATTCATGTTGCCACCCATGCAGCCGATTAATTTTGAGACTGTCTTTAGGCAAAGAATTGCCGATGCGCAAGCACAAAACAGCGATGCGCCACAAAGCACGCAATAATGACTGAACGTCCAGCGCCACGCATTGCCGTTTTGGGCGCAGGCTCATGGGGCACCGCGTTGGCGCTGCAGTTGACACGGGTGGGGCACAGCGTCTGCCTGTGGACTCACTCAGCCACTCAAGCCGCAGAGATGAGATCGAGCGGGCGCAACGCGCCCTATTTGCCCGATATCGACTTGCCCAAATCGCTCTCAATTTCGGCCGAGTTGGCTGATTGCATGCACAATGCGGACCATGTGTTGATCGTCACACCCTCGCATGCCTTCCGAGAGACGCTTGAGCGAATAGCGGCAAATGTCACTGATGACACCGGGCTGGCTTGGGCGTGCAAAGGGTTTGAGCCAGGGACCGGTGAATTTTTACATCAGGTGGCTAATGCCATTTTGCCGCGATCGGTCCCCATGGCCTTGGTGAGCGGCCCATCGTTTGCCCATGAGGTGGCATTGGGCCTGCCAACAGCTGTCACTGTGGCGTCGAATGAGCCAGAGTTTGGCGCACGCTGGGCAAGCCTGCTTCATGGTGAGAGTTTCAGGGCCTATTACACGGCCGATTTGGTGGGGGCAGAGCTTGGTGGTGCCTTAAAAAATGTCATTGCCGTGGCCTGTGGGCTAGCCGATGGCTTGGGCTTGGGGCAAAACACTCGCGCAGCCCTGATCACGCGTGGTTTGGCCGAAATGAGTCGGCTCGGGGAGGCTCTCGGGGCGGATCCTCGAACGCTGATTGGGTTGGCCGGTGTGGGCGATCTTGTTCTGACTTGCACAGGCGATTCTTCGCGCAATCGGCGTTTTGGTTTGGCTTTGGGGCGTGGCTTGGCGGTTGAAGAGGCGCTGTCGTCAATCGGTCAGGTCGTTGAGGGCGTGAACACAGCCAAAGAAGCCATGCGGCTGGCGCGGCGTCACGGCGTGGATATGCCGATCACAGAGCAGGTCTGGGGCATCATCTTCGAGGGCTGGAGCCCCGCCAAAGGGGTGCGTGTGTTGATGGAGCGTGACCCAAAAGCAGAGTCCGACTAAATTTCTGCTCGGATTGTGCAATTCTTCCTTGATTCTTAGAAGCGATCTCAGTAGAGTAACTGGGTGGCACAAGATGTTGTGTCGCCTCGGGAAAGATCACACAACAGGTTGTGGGCAGTGGGTTGAACAACCTGTGGATAACATTGGTCGCACACACAGAATCAAGAGGTTAGAACATGAGCGTTTCAGCAGAGGCATTGTCGGCAGCGCTCCCAGAAATTGGCTTCCAAGAAGCCTCGCTCGACATCTGGGACAAAAAGTATCGGCTGAAGTCAAAAACAGCTGAAATCATCGACCAAGACATCGACGCCACCTATCAAAGGGTGGCCCGCGCTCTGGCCGATGTCGAGGCAACCCAAGCGCTCAGAGAACGGTGGTACAAGGAATTTTTGTGGGCCCTTCGCCGCGGCGCCATTCCAGCTGGACGAATCACCTCAAATGCTGGCGCTCAAGCGCACAAACCGGCCACCTCAACCATCAATTGCACTGTCTCTGGCACCATCCAGGACTCGATGCACGATATTTTAGACAAAGTGCATGAGGCTGGGCTCACACTCAAGGCAGGGTGTGGCATTGGCTATGAGTTTTCCACACTGCGCCCCAAGGGTGCGTATGTCTCTGGGGCGGGCGCCTACACCTCGGGTCCTTTGTCCTTTATGGACATTTATGATCGGATGTGTTTCACGGTGTCATCCGCGGGTGGCAGGCGAGGTGCGCAGATGGCCACATTTGATGTCTCCCACCCAGATGTGATGGAGTTCATCAGAGCCAAACGAGAAAATGGGGTTTTGCGCCAATTTAACTGCTCTTTGCTGATCACCGATGACTTCATTGAGGCGGTCAAAGCACAAGCGGACTGGCCACTGGTCTTTCCAGTCCTTGAAAAAGAAGCCTCTGAAATTGATGTCAATGATCCAGAGCAGGTGCTTTGGCGCGATTGGCCAACCAAACAAGGGTATGTCTCCAATGAAGAAGGGTTGGTGGCTTGCAAGATTTACACCAAGGTGCCGGCCAAGCGTCTGTGGAATATGATCATGGCGTCGACCTATGACTTTGCCGAGCCAGGCTTTGTGTTGGTCGATCGCATCAATGAGCAAAACAACAACTGGTGGTGTGAGAACATCCGAGCCACCAACCCATGTGGTGAGCAGCCATTGCCACCCTATGGGGCGTGTTTGTTGGGTTCGGTCAACTTGACCCGCTTTGTGGACAATGCCTTCACTGACCAGGCCAAGTTCAATTGGGACGATTACAAAAAGACGGTCAAAATCTTCACCCGCATGTTGGACAACGTGGTCGAGGTCAACGGCTTGCCACTGGGCCGTCAACGTGAAGAAATCGAGTACAAGCGCCGTCATGGTATGGGCTTTTTAGGTTTGGGCTCGGCGATGACCATGATGGGCATGAAATATGGCCAACCCAACTCGTTAGAGTTCACTGAAAAAGTCTCTCAGGAGATGGCCATCACTGGTTGGGAAACGGCGCTGGAATTGGCTGAAGAGAAGGGCCCGGCACCGATCATGAGTGATGAGTTCCAAGTGACCGCTGAAATGCTCAGATTGCGCCCTGAAATGAAAAAAGATGGTTACAAAGTCGGGCAAAAAGTACCTGGGCGCTTGTTGCATGCCAAATACAGCCGCTACATGCAAAAAGTGGGCGAAGTGGCACCGGAGCTGGTAGAGCGTTTGTCGGAAGTGGGTGCGCGTTTCACCCACCACACATCAATCGCACCCACAGGCACAATTTCGCTGTCACTGGCAAACAATGCCTCAAACGGCATTGAGCCAAGCTTTGCGCACCACTACAACCGAAACGTGATTCGTGAGGGGCGCAAGAGTAAAGAAAAGGTCAGCGTGTTCTCATATGAGTTGTTGGCTTACCGCACCTTAGTGAATGAAAAAGCCATGCCGTATTCTGAGGCTGAAGATGAGCAGCTGCCAGATTATTTCCTGACAGCTGAGAGCATTACGCCCAAAGAACACGTCTCGGTGCAAGCAGCGGCTCAAAAATGGATTGATTCATCGATTTCAAAAACAGCGAATGTACCCACCGATTATCCGTATGAGGATTTCAAAGACATTTATCTGTTTGCTTGGGAGCAAGGATTGAAAGGCTGCACCACGTTCAGGTTTAATCCTGAAGCTTTCCAAGGGGTGTTGGTGACAGACAAAGATCTTGAATCAACGACCTATCGATTTGAGCTCGAAGATGGTTCAACGGTTGAGCTGAAAGGTCACGAAGAAGTTGAATACGATGGCGAGACCCATACCGCAGCGAACCTATTTGATGCCCTTAAAGAGGGCTACTACGGCAAGTTCTAAGATTTCTGGAGCGCACGATGGCGATAAAAATAGACAAAAAAATTGTCAACTATAAAGTGGGCAACACTGAGCCCTCAGATACAAGCGTTTCAGCAGAGAGCGTGGCGAATGATCTACCGCAAAAGGCAGAAATCATTCGCATGCATGAGAAACTTGAGCGCCCTGAGGGCATGGAGTGTTTGGAGGGTGCGACTTATAAGATAAGAACACCACTCGACGACCATGCTTTGTATGTCACAATCAATGACATTATCTTGAATGCGGGCACTGAGCATGAGCAGCGCCGTCCCTTTGAGATTTTCATTAACTCAAAGAACATGGACCACTTTCAGTGGATTGTTGCGCTGACGCGTGTGATGTCCGCTGTTTTCCGCAAAGGTGGGGACGTCACGTTCTTATCAGAGGAATTGCAAGCCGTCTTCGATCCTAAGGGTGGTTACTTCAAGCCAGGTGGCCGATTTGTTCCATCAATCGTCGCAGATATTGGTGCGGTGGTGGAGCACCACTTGCGCCGCATCGGATTGCTAGAGCCAGACGAGCTCAGCGAGCAGCAAATGCTCATGCTGGATCAAAAGAGGGCTGAGATTGAGGCGCGCGAGAAGGCTGTTGTCGAAGCGGAGTCAGGATCGGCTGAAAAAAAAACAGCTGAGGTAGCTGAAGAAGCCTCATTCCCAGCCAGTGCAACCCTATGCCATAAGTGCAACACCAAGGCGTTGGTGCTGCTGGATGGTTGCCAGACCTGTTTGGCGTGTGGTTACTCCAAATGTGGCTAGGTGCTCCCAGTCAATGAGTGGATGTGTATTTGATTATGGCCCGGATGAACCCGGGCCATTTTTTTAAGCCGGCTGCTTAATGCTCGGTGAGATTGCGATAATGAATGGGGATGTCGAATGATTGAATTCTCATTTGAGAGATCATTTGCTGAGCATCATCAATGTGCCCGGTGAGTACATGGATCTCGTTTTTCTGATAGCTGTATTTAGCGGGAATGGTCATCTTTTTCATGACTGATATGAGGTATTCCGCCCATTCGCGTGTAATACCCCTTTCGATGGTAAGGCGAGCGGTGTATACGCCATTTTTCACGGTTGGACGCTTCACGCCAATAAAAGCGAGACTGACGCGCTGGCGCCTGAGCGTGTAGCACAACTCTTTGAGCATTTGGTTCAACTGCATATGAGAGCGCCCAGTCAGCACGACTGAGTTGGCCGTGAGCCTATAACTGGCGTCCGTATCTCTCCAGTCATAGCGTTTGGGGATGATTGAATTGGCCTCAGCCACGGCCGTTTGGATACAGCCCATGTGAGGTTCGCAGAAGATATCGAAACTTGCCACTGATGTTTCCCCCGTAGAAAGTGTTGAATTGTCCACACTACAGAAAATGTGACATCATGTCCACTGCTGTTGAACAAAGCTGACAATTCCAGAAAATCACGACATAGGAGAGTACGAATGTTCCATCTTAGATCGTCAACATTGACTTTATTTGCCGGCTTTTTGTTGATGGTCGCGCAATCTATTTTGGCCAATCCCATCGCCCACGAAGACGTCTGGTTGATGCCCAGGGTCGGCTCTCCAATCTTAAGCCCCGATGGCTCGAAAGCCATTGTGAGTGTGACCAAACCCGCCTATGATCGTGCTGAACAAAGCAGCGATTTGTATCTGATTGATGTTGCCGCCTCGAATGAGGTCAGACAATTGACCTTCAGTGCAGGTGGCGAATCGCAAGTAACTTGGTCGCCTGACTCGAGCCAGATTGCTTTCCGGGCCAGACGGGCAGGGGATGAAAAACCACAAATTTATCTCCTATCATTGACGCAAGGTGGCGAAGCCAAGCGCATTACCAACCACCCAAATGGTGCCGCAGAGCCCTCGTTTTCGCCGGATGGGGGGCGCATCGCCTTTGTTTCTCAAATCCATCCCAATCAGGCAGAGCAGGCCGCTGCTGATGAGGAGCTAGAGGGTGTCAATGTTCGCACCTATACTGGCTTCCCAATCAGAAATTGGAATCATTGGTTGGATGGCACTGAGCCTAGGTTGTTTGTTCAAACGATTGGTGAGGATAACTATGTCGATGTGATTGGTGATTCTGAGTTGGTCCAAAGCCCGGGGTTTGCCGGATCCAGAGCCAGTTCAGGTGCGCGCTTGAGTCCCATTTGGACCCCCAATGGTGAGCAGATTCTTTTCTCAGCCAGCGACAACCGCCACCGCTATGCCTTCGACTATACCGATCAAGATTTGTGGCTTGTTGATGCAATGGGTGGTGAGCCTCGTCGCTTGACAGGCACGCCAGCTCTAAAGGGCGATGACAGTTATTCAGGCGCAACATTCAGTCCAGATGGCCGTTATTTGGTCGCAAGGAAGACGCCCCGCACTGAGCGCGTATTCAATGCCTCTGAACTGGTTGTTTGGTCATGGCCGGCTGCCGAACGTGTCAACGAAATTCAAATGCCCGAGCGTCGACGGGTAGGGCAGTTCGTTCTGCCTGGGAATGGTCAAGTTTATGTGCTGGGGCAGGATGCTGGGCAGGTCAAGATCTATCAGGCTGACCTGGCGAATGATGCTGAGACCAGTCTGAGCTTTGAGGTTGACAGTGGCATCTATTCAGGGCTTCAAGGAGCGATACACGATGGTGGGCTTGTCTTACTCGGCTCATGGCAAGCGGCGCATCAGCCTGCTGAGGTGGTGCGAATCAATGTGGGCGAGGGCGCGCATCAGCCGCTGACTGACTTCACTCAAGAAGCCATCGCCGGTCTAGACATGCCACCTGTAGAGCATTTCTGGTTTGAGAACGATGAGGGCATGGCCATCCATAGCCTACTGGTCAAGCCGGCAAATTTTGATGCAAGCAAACGCTATCCAGTGCTTGCTTTGATGCATGGTGGTCCGCACTCCCAGTGGCAGGATTACTTTTTTATTCGCTGGAACTACCACTTATTGGCGCGCGAAGATTTTGTTTTAATTTTGACGAACTATCGAGGCTCGACGGGTTTTGGCGAGGCCTTTGCTCAGGCGATTCAGGGAGATCCTCTAAAAGGGCCAGCCGATGACATCAATGCAGCCGTGGATGTGGCCATTGAGCGCTATGACTTTATCGATGGGACCCGCCAATGTGCAGGAGGCGCGAGCTATGGCGGACATTTGGCCAATTGGATGCAGTCATCAACAGATCGCTACCGCTGCCTAATTTCTCATGCGGGCCTCGTGAATTTGGCCACACAATGGGGAACCAGTGATGCGGTCTATCACCGTGAGGCAAACATGGGTGGTCCACCATGGGCATTGCCAGAAGTATGGGCAGAGCACAATCCAATTAACTATGCCGAGGAATGGCAAACCCCTGTATTGGTTACCATCGGCATGAAAGATGAGCGCGTTCCCTTGGCAAACACGCTCGAGTATTGGACCGCGCTCCAGCGCCAGCAGATCGAAAGTCGTTTGTTGGTCTATCCCGATGAAGATCACTGGATCATGAGCGGACCCAACAGCCGTCATTTTTATGGTGAGCTCAATCACTGGCTAGAACGCTGGTTATTGGATTGAACCCCCGCACATGACTTTTGCCACATGCTCCTCACAATCTACACCGGCGATACTGTCGTTGATGCATAAATGTAAGGAACACTCGATGAATGTAAAAAAGTGCGCTGCTCACTTGCTGATGTTGGTGTGGGGAGGAATGGTGCTTGCCTCAGTCCATTCGTTTGATGCGGTGGCAGCTCAGCCTGTTGTGGTTCCCGATGATAGCCAGAGCGAAAGGATTGAAACGCGGACTGATCCTATTCGGGTGGGTAGTGGAGCCGTGATTAACGGCGGGCTCAAGAGCCGAGATGATTCCATTACCATCGACGACGATGCCCTCATCTATGGTGATATCGCGAATAGAAATGGCGCCATTAAGGTTGGTGACAACGTGAGCGTCAGTGGCTCGATTGAGTCCCGTAATGGTCCGATACAGCTCGGTTCCGGCTTGGAAGCCAATGGCATTTCCAACTACAACGGGAGCATCCGAGTGGGTAGCAACAGTCAAGTGGGAGATGTTGACAACCGCAATGGTGCAATTGTTTTGGGGCCAAAGGTCAGGGCTGGTCAGGCGCGCGCTCGTAACGGGGGCATTCGCATTGGCGAGGCGGCGAGGGTAAGTTCCGTTCAAACAAGAAACGGCGCTGTTGTCATAGAGCCCCGCGCCAGCGTGACCGGCCGAGTCGAAACCCGCAATGGAATGATCACGGTATCGGGCGCTTCGGTCTCTGAGGCCATTGTCACACGCAACGGGCAGCTTGATTTAGCAGACGCTGTGATCGGAGGGAATGTGGAATCTCGCAATGGTCACATTGAAATCACTGGCGACAGTCAGATCAGTGGCAATGTGGTGATTGATCTCAGCGATGTGGAGGTGTCTGGGTGGTCTTTAGGCAACAAGACTGAGCTTGAGATCAAGATTGCTGATAACACACAGATACTGGGCTCGATCATTTTGCGTTTCCCCAGCGAAGATCAGAGGCATCACAAGGGGCTCGTCCGGCTGGGTAATAATGCCTCAGTCAAGGGTACGGTAACGGTGAGCGCCGGCGTAGTCACCGATTTACGCGGTGCGGTTGATGGTGGGTTGGTGATTGAGGAATAGATCGCAAAGTTCGCATAATGTATATTATGTATAATTAATTGTTGTATTGCTATGGACCCTGAGTTTTGGACGGAACGCTGGGCCCTTGGGGAGATTGGCTTTCATCGGTCGAAGCCTCACTGGTCCCTCACCTCACACTGGTCTGTCCTCCAGGCAGATGTCACAGCCCCTGTTTTTGTCCCCCTGTGTGGGAAGTCGCTGGACCTCCATTGGCTCAGATCATATGCTGATCGGGTTGTTGGGGTTGAATTGGACCCAAGTGCAGTCACCGCCTTTTTCGCGGAGTGGCCTGAGTCTGGGCCACCAAAGGTGGAAAACAGCAAGCGCCACGATGGCCTGGTTTGCCATGCTGCAAATGGTATCGAGATTTATCAGGGGGATTTCTTTGCCTTTCAGCCCGAGGCATTGTTTGGGTACTTTTACGACCGAGCGGCATTGATTGCGATGCCTCCAGCCATGCGCTCAGCTTATTTGCGCCACTTGATGGCGCTGTTGTCGCCTGGCGCACAGGGCATCTTGGTCACGTTTGAATACCAGCAAAATCAGATGAATGGACCACCTTTCTCAGTTCAAAATGAGGAGCTGAATGCCTTTGAAGGGCTGGTATTTGAGTGCTTAGAAGCGCGCGATGTCATCGTCGATCACCCAGGCATGCAATCCAAAGGCCTCACCGAACTCGTCGAGTGCGTGTATCGCGTATCAAAGCCCTAGGCTCGGTATAATTCCCGTATTGATTTGGCTTTCATACAGTAGGGAAAATTCATTTATGCCGTTTCCACAACCTTTTTATCGTTGGCGTCCGCACCCATGGCACGGTCTTGAGATCGGCAAAGCACCACCGCACCGGGTGCATGCCTACATCGAAATCACGCCGTTTGACACCGTAAAGTACGAAATCGATAAGAAAACCGGTTACTTACGGGTGGATCGGCCACAGCGGACATCGTCGCAACCCCCTACCCTGTATGGCTTTATTCCAAGAACCTATTGCGGTGAGCGCGTGGGCAAGCTGTCCCAAGGTGCTGCCCGTGGTGACGGCGATCCATTGGATATTTGTGTGTTCAGCGAACGGCCCATCAGTCGCTCTGAGGTGCTTTTAAACGTGCGAGTGATTGGCGGCTTGCAAATGATCGACGATGGCGAGGCCGACGACAAAATTGTGGCGGTGCTAGAAAACGACAGCCTTTGGGGCGATGCAGAAGACATTTCAGAGCTTCCCCAGTCATTGGCAGAGCGCTTGCGGCACTACTTTTTGACCTACAAACAGCTGCCTGGTGAGCCTTCTAACGTGTGTTTGGACACGATTTATGGACACGAGCATGCCTGTGCTGTGGTGCAAGCGTCGATGGAAGATTATCAGGACGAATTCGGAGAATAGTTGTCCAAAGACATGACCTGGTAGGGCTTAAGGGTCGAAGTCAGCAACCAAAAGGAGACTCACATGAAACAGGTGATTCAATCAGTTAAATTGGCGACAATCGGCCTGATGAGCTTGGGCCTAGCCGCTTGTGCAAGCACAACAGGGCCGAACGAAGGCAGCGGGATGGTCATTGGTGGCGTGCTCGGTGGTTTGTTGGGCAGCCAAGTGGGTGATGGCAGGGGCCAAACGGCGGCCACGATCATTGGTGCAATGGCTGGCATGGCCATTGGGGGCTCAGTGGGCCGTTCCATGGATGATGTTGACCGCATGAAGTTGGCGGCTGCCATGGAGACCACGCGCACTGGTGTGGTGACCCAGTGGCAGAACCCAGACACTGGCTATCAGTATGCTGTGACACCCACTCAGACCACGGAGACCAGCGAAGGTCCTTGCCGTGAGTTCACCATGAATGCTCAAATCGGTGGGACAACGGAACAGGTCTATGGCACGGCTTGTCGTCAGTCCGATGGCAGTTGGCGCATCGAAAATTGATGAGACTCGGGGAAGGCGATCTTGACGGTGTGATTGCCTCCCCCATCTTTCCTGATATTGGATAAACCCTCATAGCCAATGAGGGTTTTATTTTGGCCTGAATAAGTCAAGACGATTGGTTTGACCAGCATGCGCACAAACCAGTTGCTGGGTTCTAGCGTGAAGCGTTCAATGTCCTCTTCACTGGCTTGGTTTGGGGCGTGGGAGAGCCTAAATTCAATGGTAGTGAGCCGAGCGCTGCTGGCAAAATCAAATGTGATGCGCTCGCCCGATAACAATTGATCCCACTGGGTTGCAATCAGGGCACTGAAACCAGCATCGATGACCAAGGGCCGTCGCTTGGATGGCTCAATGGTGGTCTGACTTCGCTCCCCATCGATGATCCGATAGAGCTCTACTTCCCCATTGGACGAGGTTTTCGCGCCCTCTTCAAAGTTGTCACGATAATCAATCAGTTTGTAATCTGGCCGTTGTGGATGGTTTGGATCAAACCAGACAGTTCGCTCAGCAAATAACTCACCCTGGGGGTCAAGATAGTCAGACTCCATGATCCAGCGTCCATCAGCCCCCTGCCCCATAGAGTGACGCTCCTGATAGACCACACGCTCCGTGGCCAGATCAACCGCTTTCCCCTCAAGGGTGCTCCACTCGGCTGGCGCACTGGTTGCCCATGCCATCGCAGCTGTGCCTAGGACAAATAGCCCTGCTTTGCTGAAGATGCTTTGTGCGGCGTTTGGCCAGGCAGTGCTCATGGGTGGGGCTCTTGTCTAAACTTACCAAGAGCCATCATGTCTGAAAGCGCATTACAAAACTGTGAAATCACGTCTTAGGGGTTAAAATAGTAGCTGGGCAAATTAAGGAAGCGCAATGAGCCAAATCCAAGAGCTGGTGAGTTTGCTGCAGACTGACCCAAGCCACAAGGAAACCTTGCAGGCTGCGGAGTCCTATGATGAGCTTGTTCGAGCCTTTATGGGGATCGCTGAGTCTGCTGGTTTATACATTGAAGAGGCGGTCATTGAGGCGGCCATCACGGCAGCGGAACTCGGAGACCAAGAAGATTGATGCCTCCAGAAATGGGCACTCTGGCTTGACGATACTGTTGAGCTATTGGATAATGGAGGATTGTATTCCCCGGTAGCTCAGCTGGTTAGAGCGGGTGACTGTTAATCACTAGGTCGTTGGTTCGAGTCCGACCCGGGGAGCCAAATAACTCAAGGCCTTGCGACTGTTTCGGCGGCGCAGGGCCTTCTTTATTTTGATCTAGGTAACTTACAGGTAACTTTGGGCAACGTCTACACACTTCTAGGCACTTCCAGAGGTATCGCTGCAAATTCAGTAGTCACTTTACCGCTAATGCTTCTCTGCAGACTCTAGGCCGACGCTTCCGGCCTGATTAACTCAACGGTCTCGATCCCATAAATAGCAACACGCCACAGTCTTGACTGCCAAATTCTAGATTTGGGGAATCATTTTGCGGCTTAGCACAACCTGGCCAAAAGAGGCATAATAAAGCCTTGTTTCCAACTAACTTAAGCGATGTCCTATGAAGACCACCCTCTTTAGCCGATTGATCCCAATTCTCGCCATGACCGGTGCCTTGTTCCTCACCGCATGCCAACCAGATTCTTCTTC
>CBFHIS010000007.1:0-47749 GCA_965655975.1 Wenzhouxiangella sp. | reverse complement strand
CTGCGACTACGCCATTTTTTCAGCCGGATCCGAGGTATCGAAAGTGCACGCACCCCGCGCTGTCAAAGCCGGAGCCATCGTGATCGATAACACCTCTTACTTCCGCCAAGACAAGACCATTCCTTTGGTGGTGCCTGAAGTCAATGGCGAGGTCTTGGCAGATTTTAGTGAAGGCATCATCGCCAACCCCAACTGCTCGACCATCCAAATGGCGGTGGCGTTGGCACCGATTCATCGTGCTTATGGCATCGACTCGATTGTGGTGGCCACCTATCAATCGGTTTCAGGCGCGGGCAAAGCCGCGATGGAAGAGCTCGGTCGACAAGCCATGGGCCGTTTTAATTTTCAAGAACCCACTCCCAGCGTTTTCAAACAGCCCATTGGTTTTAATGTCATTCCACTGATTGATGAGCTAGAAGACAACGGCTTTTCGAAAGAAGAGATGAAGATGGTCAATGAGACCCGCCGTTTGTTTGATGATGAAACGATCAGCGTCCATGCCACTGCGGTTCGTGTGCCCGTTTTTACCGGTCACGCGGAGGCTGTGTTTGTACAAACCCATCGACCCATTGAATGGCCAGCTGTCAAAGCATTGATCGCCAAAGCCGAAGGGGTGTGTTTGTGCCCCGACGATGAAATGGCCACACCATTGACCCATGCGGTGGATCAAGACCCCGTGTGGGTGAGCCGAGTGCGCCCAGCCTTGGGTCAGGACAACGCGATGCATCTGTGGGTGGTGGCAGACAACTTAAGAAAAGGGGCGGCGTTGAATGCTGTCCAAATCCTCGCCTTGTTGGCAGACGCACGGCTTGCATCGGATGCAACGCTTCATTAAGTCCATTGGGTGGCTGCTGATCATCGGTGTCTGTGCCTCTCTGGCATCGATGGCGCTGGCCCAACAACCCGTCAAGATTGAACCAGCAGGCGAGGGTGCTTGGCGGCTGACCACCACGCTGATGGGTCAAGCCGACCGCATCGATTGGCCCGCTGAAGACGCCATGTCTGGTTCATTCCAAGTCGACCGACCGCCACTCGAGTGGACCAATCATCCAGGCTACGTCGAGATTCGATGGGTGGTTAGATCTGAGACGCCGCTTGAGATCATGACCGGGTTGCTGATCCGTGTGTTCGAGGACCAGACCGAGGCCGTTCGGGTCAACATTGATCCGGCCTTGGAAGTGATTGGCCCCATTCAATCGGGCATGACACTTTGGGGCATCGCCAATGGGTGGCTCGATGGCTGGAATGAGGTGGCCATCAATGTGGGTGGGAGGGGCGACGGTCAGCGCCCACGACCCACCATGCCCGAGTGGATGGACCAAATCATGCAAGCCAACCCGCAGGCTTTTGAGACCAATCAGGCCAGCAGTTTGATGCGAGGTGCCATGTTGCGCCATCCAATCGAGAGAAGGCTGACCACACCCTCCCAGCCGGTCGACGCCTTGCCTGAACAGGCTGATCAGACAAGGGTGATAGAGAGCGAGTTGAGTCAACCCTCAGCCAATCTACCCGTTTTAAATGATTCGCTCGATGTTGATGTGTTTGAGTCCCAGCCTCGGATGCCTGAACAGACCCATCAAGACACAGAACCATCCAACACAGAAACACACAACACAGAAACATCCAACATAGAGCCTGTGGGATCCGGGCCAAGTCCGATGGACTTCGGATTTCTAGACCAACCCGATTGGTGGCAGCAAGAGCAGCACATGGGGAAAGTGGCGCTTGTGTTGGGCCTGGTGGTGGTGTGTTTGTTGCTGTTGCATGGCTGGTCGAAAGTCGGCGGGATGGGACGGTTGGGTGAGCACGCCCCAACTCAAGGTGGCTCAGAGCTTGAGCCGTCTACCATGACACCCGAAGCGGTGACCATGACGCTGGATTTGGCCGAGCGGTACTTGGTCATGGGCGATGCGGCTCAGGCCCTGCATTGGCTCGAGGAGGTCATTGCTTATGGCACCCCAAAAGAGGTGCGGCACGCCAAGCGCCTGTGGCGTCAAGCCTTGGCTTTGATCCATGGTGTGTCAGAGCCTGGCACAACGGTCGGTTGAATGGGTGAGCCAACAACACAACGCTTGGCTGCAGCGATTGAGTATGACGGGACGCCTTTTTTCGGGTGGCAGCGACAACGTCAAACCCCCACGGTTCAAGCGTGTTTGGAACACGCACTGTCCAAAGTGGCCGATCACACCATTCAAGTGCATGCCTCTGGGCGAACCGACACCGGTGTGCATGCCTGGCGACAAGTGATTCATTTTGATGCCACTGTGGAGCGCTCGGAACGAAGCTGGATCTTGGGCACCCAAACCCATCTACACCCTGGCATCTCGATGGTCTGGGCCAGACCCGTGGCCCCTGATTTCCATGCCCGCTACTCGGCCAGCGCGCGCCACTATTGTTATCGAATCATCAACCGTTTGCATCGACCCGCGATTGATCGCCAACGCACGGCTTGGGTGCACCAACCACTCGATGCAGAACGCATGCATGAGGCGGCGCAAGCGCTGGTCGGCGAGCACGACTTTTCGAGCTTTCGAGCAGCCGGCTGTCAAGCCAAGCACGCCACGCGCACGGTGCATTGGGTTGCGGTCAAGCGCATTGGCGATGAGATTGAAGTCCACATCCAAGCCAACTCATTTTTGTACCACATGGTCAGAAACATCACCGGCAGCTTGATGTTGGTGGGCCGAGGAGAGCGGCCCGTTCAATGGATGGGCGAGGTGCTGGCCGAAAAAGACCGCACGCGGTCGGGGATGACAGCGCCGGCCCATGGCTTATATTTCATGCGCTCGGTGTATCCTCGTCATTTGGGGTTGCCCGATGAGGTGTGTGAGTCAAGCCAGTGAGTGAGTTGTGGATCAAAATTTGTGGCATCACCGAGGCCCCAAACGCCGAGCACTTGGTGGCCTCAGGGATCAATGCCATGGGGTTGGTGTTCGTGCCAAAAAGCCCGCGTGCGCTGGACATTGACACCGCCAAGGCACTGGCGGAACTCACCGGTTCTGCGATCTGTCGCATAGGCCTTTTTATGGATGCGCCCTTTGAGTTCGTGCAAGAAGTCATTGCCCAAGTGCCCTTGGACGCCTTGCAGTTTCATGGACAAGAGCGCGCGGTTGATTGTGAGCGCTACGGGCTTCCCTACCTCAAGGCTTTGGGTGTGGCCGATGAGGTCTCTGATGATATGTGGCTAGCGCGCGCGGCTGAGTATCAAGGAGCAACCGCCTTGTTGATTGATTCACACGCATCGGGTCAAATGGGGGGAACGGGCCAGGCGGGTGACTGGGACCGGTTGAATCGCTTGAGTCAGTCGCTGGAAAAACCATGGATCATGGCCGGGGGCTTGGGCCCTGAAAACGTGGCCGATGCCATCTTGGCGTGCTCACCCGATGGGGTGGATCTTTCAAGTGGGGTGGAAAGCCAACCTGGCATCAAAGATCATGGCAAGATAGACGAGTTGATGCGCGCCATTGGTGCGGTCTCGACAAAACCAAAAAACGGAGTCCATTTCGATGGCTAAGCCCTTAGCAGATATGCAAGCAACGTTCGATCCGACTGCAGTCATGCCCGATGCAAGCGGTCACTTTGGTGTCTATGGCGGACGGTTTGTTTCAGAAACCTTGATGCCGGCACTCGAAGAGTTGGAGGTGGCTTGGCGTCGTTACATGAACGACCCCGATTTTGTGAAACGGCTAGACCAAGATTTGGCTGAGTTTGTGGGCAGGCCATCGCCAATTTATTTTGCTGAGAACCTGACCAAGGCCGCCGGTGGAGCGAAGATTTTGCTCAAGCGGGAAGACTTAAATCACACCGGCGCGCACAAGATCAACAACACCGTTGGCCAAGCCTTGCTGGCCGATGCCATGGGCAAGCGTCGTGTGATCGCAGAAACAGGCGCTGGCCAACACGGCGTGGCCTCTGCCACGGTGGCCGCGCGCCTTGGCATGGAGTGCGTGGTCTACATGGGTGCCGATGACATCGAGCGTCAATCGCCCAATGTGTTCCGCATGAAACTGATGGGTGCGACGGTGGTGAGTGTGGACACAGGATCTCGGACGCTCAAAGATGCCTTGAATGAGGCCATGCGCGACTGGGTCACGAATGTGGACAGCACGTTTTATATTCTGGGCACGGCCGCTGGGCCGCATCCCTATCCAGCGATGGTCAGAGATTTCAATGCGGTGGTGGGGCGTGAAGCGCGCAGGCAAATGCTCGAACAATACGGTGCGCTACCCGATGCTTTGGTGGCGTGTGTCGGTGGTGGTTCGAATGCGCTGGGTCTTTTTCACCCATTCATTGATGATGTGGATGTCAAAATGGTGGGCGTGGAAGCGGCTGGTCGAGGTTTGAGCACCGATGAACACTCGGCGACTTTGTGTGCTGGGCGGGTGGGGGTGCTGCATGGCTCGCGCACCTACTTGCTCGACGACGACGCCGGTCAGATTCGGGACACATACTCGGTCTCAGCGGGCCTCGACTACCCTGGTGTGGGCCCCGAGCACGCGTGGTTAAAAGACATTGGTCGGGCAGAGTATGTGGGCATCGATGACAAAAAAGCGATGGACGCATTTCATTTGCTCTCTCGGACCGAAGGCATCATCCCAGCCCTAGAAACCGCCCATGGTGTGGCCTATGGCATTGAGTTGGCGGGCCAAATGGCGCCGGATCAAACGGTTTTGATCAATCTCTCGGGACGGGGTGATAAGGACATCAATACCGTGGCTCGGTTGGAAGGAATCACATTATGAGTCGGCTCACCGATAACCGTTTAGACCGACGCTTCCAAGCGCTCAAACAATCGGGTCAAGCGGCACTGGTGCCCTACATCACTGCCGGCCACCCCAGTCCCGATGCCACGGTTGAGATCTTAAAAACGGCCGTGACAGCCGGTGCTGATGTGGTGGAGTTGGGCATGCCATTTTCCGATGTGATGGCCGATGGTCCTGTGATTCAGCGCGCCTGCGAACGGGCTTTGGAACAGGGCGTGGGTTTGGCCCAAGTGCTAGAGATGGTCAAGGCCTTTCGCCAAAGCGATGATCAAACACCTTTGGTGTTGATGGGATACACCAACCCCATCGAACGTTGGGGGGTTGAACGCTTCGCCGAGGATGCAGCAAAAGCGGGTGTGGATGCGCTGTTGATTGTCGATTGTCCAGCCGATGAGGCCCAAGAACTCCAAGCGGCATTGGCCAGCCAAGGCTTGCACCAAATCTTTTTGGTGGCACCGACCACCAATGATGACCGCTTGAGGCGCGCCTCAGAGTTGGCGGGTGGCTTTGTGTATTATGTCTCGCTCACGGGCGTGACAGGTGCGGCCACCTTGAACACCGATGCCTTGGCGCCGATGATTGAGCGCATTCGAGGCAAGATTGACTTGCCGGTCGCGGTTGGGTTCGGGATTCGTGAACCTGAGCAGGCCGCGCGTGTGGCAGAAGTGGCCGATGCGGTGGTGATTGGTTCGGCGCTGGTGTCTCGTCTGCATGAGGCCGGTTCGGTGGAAGAAGCGCTCAGCATCACCCATGAATTTTTAGCGCCCGTTCGAGAAGCCATGGACCAAGCGCGGGTGCAAACAAATCAGGCGGCGAGTGGATAAGGAATGAATTGGTTTCAAAAATTGATGCCCTCTAGAATCAGAACCCAAGGCAACAAGACAAGAAAAGTGCCCGATGGGTTGTGGACCAAGTGCGATGCCTGCGATGCGGTGTTGTATCAACCCGAACTCGAACGGAGTTTGTGGGTGTGCCCCAAGTGTGATCATCACATGGCCTTGAGTGGCCGTGCGCGGTTGGAGGCATTCTTGGATGCAAAAGACCGAGTTGAGATTGGCGCAGAGATTGCGCCCCTAGACCCTTTGAAGTTCAAAGACTCAAGACGCTACAAAGAACGCTTATCGACCACCCAAAAAGAGACCGGGGAGAAAGATGCCTTGGTCGCCATGCAGGGGTTTCTAAAAGACCGAGCAGTGGTCGCCGTTGCCTTTGATTTTCGTTTCATGGGGGGATCCATGGGGAGCGTGGTGGGTGAGCGCTTCGTTAAAGCGGTGCATGTGTGCTTCGAAAAGAGACAGCCTTTGATTTGTTTTTCGGCATCGGGTGGGGCGCGCATGCAAGAAGGCCTTTTCTCGCTGTTGCAGATGTCTAAAACCTCGGCCGCGTTGGCGCGCTTGGCCGAGGCTGGCATTCCCTATATCTCCGTGTTAACCCATCCAACCATGGGGGGTGTGTCGGCAAGCTTGGGCATGCTCGGTGACATCAACTTAGCAGAACCCAATGCCTTGATTGGCTTTGCAGGTCCCAGGGTGATTGAGCAAACCGTTCGAGAAACCTTGCCCGAAGGTTTTCAGCGTGCTGAGTTTTTGATTGAGAAAGGGGCCTTGGATCAGATCGTTGATCGGCGTGAGATGCGCGATCGCATTTTCCATCTATTGGATTTATTGATGGCCGCGCCGACACCGGTTGAAGGCGAGTTGGTCGAACCGGTCTCTTGAGCACGGCCCAACTCAATGAATGGCTGGCGGCGCTTGAACAGCGTGCACCAGAGGCCAACATTGAATTGGGGCTTCATCGGGTGGGGCGGGTCTATAAAACCTTATTGGGTCCCAATCCATGGCCTGACACTCGCATCATCACCGTCGGCGGTACGAACGGGAAAGGATCGACGGTGGCTTTTTGTGAAGCGATCGCGATCGCCCAAGGCCTGAGCACACTGGCCTATACCTCACCGCACATCACTCATTTCAATGAGCGCGTGCGCATCAATGGAGAAAATGCCTCCGATGCCACCTGGCTTGAGGCACTCAGATCGGTCGAGCAGGTCAGGGGCGATATTCACCTGAGTTATTTCGAGCACGTGACCTTGGCCGCTTTGGTGATCGCAAAAACCCACGGCCCCGATGTCTTGTTGCTGGAGGTTGGCTTGGGTGGGCGTTTGGATGCGGTCAATGTGGTTGATGCCGATGTCTCGGTCATCACCTCCATTGGCCTTGATCACATGGACTATTTGGGGCCCACACGCACCCACATTGGCCGAGAAAAATTGGGCATTGCACGGTCCGGTCAGCCCCTGGTGCTGGCAGAGACCGATTGGCCGCTGGATTTAGAAGAAGACTTGGTGGCCAGTGGCGCCATTGTCTGGCGCCAAAGCGCAGCCGATTCGCCGCACGATTGGTCCATCCAAGACCCAGCCGAGCCAGTTGAGGCCAGCGGGCAGCGCTCAAATGGTGCTCACCAGCCTGAATGGCGGCTCAACAACCACCGCTTGCCCGAGCGCTCACTCACACTGCCCAAGCCCGCTTTATTGGGCCGGCATCAACTCAGCAACGCCGCTGCGGCCATTGTGGCGTTGCAATGTCTGTTGGGTGCTCAGAGCTTAAGCCTCGATGCGGTGGCCCGTGGACTCACTGGGATGCGATTGGCCGGACGATTCCAGCAAGTCGCCTCATCGCCGGCGGTGTTTTTGGATGTGGCGCACAACGCGCAGGCCGCGGTTGGATTGGTTGATGCGCTTCAGGAAGTCTCAGTGAATCTAGCCTCAGCCAATCCAGCCTCTGAAAATCGAGCGCCCACAGGGCAGACCATCGCGGTGTTTGGGGCTTTGGCCGATAAAGACATTGAAGCCATGGCCGAGGTGCTCGATGGGGCCATTGACCGCTGGTGGGTTGGGGATTTGTCGGGGCCTAGAGGGCAAACGGGCCAGGCAGTGGCCAAGCGCCTGATCAATCATGGTGTCACGGCCCCCGTAGAAGCGGTAAAATCAATCCCAGAAGCACTCGATCTGGCCTTGGCCAACGCTTCAGCCAATGACCAAGTGGTGGTTTTTGGTTCGTTTCATGTGTTGGCGGAGGTCCAATCCAGGTGGCCAACGCGGGAGTGATCAGACAATGGATGATGTATTGAAACAGCGATTGATCGGGGCGGCCGTTTTGATCGCCTTGGCGGTGATCTTTGTGCCGATGTTGTTTGATCGATCACAAGACCCCATGCTGGAAAAAGCGCTTGACTCAGGGATGCCTGAGTCGCCCTTGGCCGATCGAGAGATTCGTCGGATTCCGTTAAATCCCAATGCATCGCGGCAGGGCTCAGCCAACGACGAGGACCCATCGGCCGGTCAGGTCGAACCGCCCATGCCGAACACTCAGCCACCCGCCCAGGCCACCCGCGAGAGACTGGCATTGACCGATGAGGCATCAGAACCCGTGCCTGAGTTCGGTGGAGATTCAGAGACACAGCAGCGCAGCGATGAGACACAAAGCGCATCAACACAATCCCCTGCAGCGCTCGAGTCAGACGGCGCAGAGCCAGATTCGTCTGAGGCACCTTCGAATGAATCGACTTTAGATGAGACGGCCACATCCGTTGGGCCCACCACAGACTGGTCTCAATTTTGGCGGGTACAGGTGGCCAGTTTTGGTGTTCAAGCCACCGCGCAGGAGATTGCCGAGTCGCTCGAGGCCATGGGTCAAGGGGTTCGCGTGGATCGCATCGTGCGTGGGGAATCGGTGCTCTACCGCATCCAAACTGGGCCTTATGCTGACAAAGAGGCGGCCGAGCAAGCCCAAGCCATGATCAGCGAATCGGTATCGGGTGTGGCCCCTGTCATCCGGGCACCCAGCCAAGTCGCCGATGAAGCGGGCGATGTGATGCCAGGATATGCCGTGCAAGTGGGTTCTTTTACCAGCCAAGCCAATGCCGAGCGCTTGCAACAACGGCTGATGGACCAAGGCTTCAAGGCTTTTTCTGTCACCGAACGGATTGGAAGTCGAACCATTTGGCGGGTCAGAGTGGGGACGCTGAGTACCCGTGAGGCAGCCGAAGAGTTGCTTCAAACCCTAAACGAACGTGCAAGCCTTGAAGGCTTAGTGGTCTCCCACCCATGAGTGCATTAGCCCATGCCGACTGGGTGATTGTAGGCATCTTAGGTCTGTCTGTTTTGGTCAGTTTGTTCCGAGGCTTTGTTCGAGAGGCTTTCTCGCTGGCCACTTGGGTGGTGGCTGGGATATTGGCCTTTCGCTTCTCAGATCTTGTGGCGCTTCGCTTAGAGACTTGGGTCGATACGCCGTCAGTGCGGATCATTGCAGCTTTTTTGTTGGTCTTTATCGGCATCTTGGTCATCGGGTCTTTGCTGGGTGTGTTGGTCGGGCAAATGGTGAAACACACTGGCTTAAGTGGCACCGACCGCTTATTGGGTGCTTTATTTGGTTTGGCCCGAGGTGTTGCCATTGTTGTGATGGCGGTGATCTTGGCGGGCCTGACGCCTTTCCCAGATGATCCTTGGTGGGATGAGTCGGCTTTATTGCCTTATTTTGAGACGATGGCTGAGCAAGTTGTGACACAATTGCCCCCCGGTTTACAAGACCAACTGATGCGTTCGTCTGGTATGGAGATTTAACGAGCATGTGCGGAATCGTCGGCATCTTTGGGCAAGCACCTGTGGCGGCACGTTTATACGATGCCATGACCGTCTTGCAACACCGTGGTCAAGATGCCGCTGGCATGACCACCCTCGATGACGGCCGAATGCGCTCGGCACGCGGCATGGGTTTGGTCAAAGATGTGTTTGACGAAGAATCGGTCGCCAATCTCACCGGACACGTGGGAATTGGTCATGTGCGCTATCCCACCGCTGGTTGCGACCAGCCCGATGAAGCCCAGCCCATGTATGTCAATGCACCCTTTGGCATTGCCTTGGGCCACAATGGCAACCTCATTAACTCAGAAGCTTTAAGCCAAGAGTTGTTTGTCCGAGACCGACGCCACATCAACACCGAATCGGATTCCGAGGTGTTGCTCAATTGTCTCGCCCACGAACTCTCGCTACAGCTTGGACATGGCTTGGCCTTGGGCCGAGTCGCACCTGAAACCTTGTTTAGAGCGGTCGATGGGGTGCATCAGCGGGTCAAGGGCGCTTATGCAGCGGTTGCGTTGATTGCCGGTGTTGGTTTGCTGGCGTTTCGTGATGTACATGGCATTCGCCCAGCTGTCATTGGCCAGCGCGATACCGGCCATGGCATGGAGTACATGGTGGCCTCCGAATCGGTGGCGCTGGATATCTTGGAGTTTGAGCTGATCGATGATTTGGCGCCAGGTGAGAGCGTGTTGATTGATCTCGATGGCCACTTGCATCGCCACGCCAGCGAGCTGGCTCAGCCACACACGCCTTGTTTGTTTGAGTATGTCTACTTTGCCAGACCAGAATCACTGATTGATGATTTGTCGGTGTACAAAGCCAGACTTCGCATGGGCGAGGCGCTGGCTGAAAAAATACTGAGAGAATGGCCAGATCATGACATTGATGCGGTGGTGCCTGTGCCCGATACCAGCCGCACCGCTTCTTTGCCGCTCTCACAAATGCTTGGGGTGAAGTATCGAGAAGGCTTAATCAAAAACCGCTACATTGGTCGAACCTTCATCATGCCAGGCCAAGAAGCACGCGCTCGATCTGTCAGGCGTAAGCTCAACACCATCCCATTGGAGCTTCGCAACAAAAACATATTGCTGGTGGACGATTCGATTGTGCGCGGTACGACCTCCACACAAATTGTTCAAATGGCCCGCGATGCCGGTGCGAAGAAAGTCTATTTGGCCTCTGCATCACCTCCGGTGCGCTACCCGAATGTCTATGGCATCGATATGCCCGCCGCCTCTGAGCTTGTGGCACACAACCGTTCGGTCGAAGAGATCCAAGCGTTGATCGGTGCGGACCGATTGATTTACCAAGACCTCGAAGCCATGGAGCAGGCGTGCTTGGGCAACAACACGTCTTTGGCGGGGTTCGACAACTCCTGTTTTTCTGGGCAGTATGTGACAGGTCTCGCCAATGGTTACCTCGATGAGCTCGAACAGCGTCGTTCGGACCACACTCGTCAGCAACGCAAGCAGCGCGCTTAAGTGGGTTCAAAAAAAGGCACAGCCATTGTTTGGTTTCGGCGCGATCTAAGGCTCATAGACCAGCCCGCCTTGCGCGCCGCGCTCGAGTACGACACCGTCTTACCCATTTATATTGATGACCCCAAACGCGCCGGTGATTGGCCGATGGGTGGCGCCAGCCGTTGGTGGCTCTCCAAATCATTGACGGTCTTGCACGAAAAGCTCCAAGCACTCGGGGCAGGGCTTCGAATTTATCAAGGAAAAGCCAGCGACATTCTCACCCACTTGGTCTCTGAGCACCAAGCCCAAGCGGTCTTTTGGAACCGTCTCTATGATCCAGCCATTGTTGAGGCGGATAAGGCACTCAAGGAGAGCTTGCGATCGGCTTTTGCCAGCGATGGGGTTTGCATTGAAAGTTTTTGTGGGCATGTCCTAAAAGAACCCTGGCACATGCTCAAAAAAGACCAAAGCCCGTATCTTGTTTTCACCCCCTACTGGAAGCACTTTCAGGCCACGTGGACCGCGCCTGAGTCGATCCCCGCACCCAAGGCGTTGAGGTTACCCGAGACCCAAGATTCTTTGACCGCCATCCCCGCTCAGTCGCTGGTACCGAAACAAACGTGGCATGAGAAACTCAATGCGCATTGGCGCCCCGGTTACGAGGCGGGCCAGGAACGACTCCATGCCTTTGCCAATGAGGCGGTGGGCGATTATGAGCACTTGAGAAATCGCCCCGATCACGCGGGCACCTCGGCCTTGTCACCACACCTCCATTTCGGTGAGATCTCGGTGGGGCAGGTGATTCGAGCGTTTGAGCCTTCGGGCGAATTGCCGTTGGGCGAGGGCGCGTTGTCCTTTGTGCGAGAGATCGTGTGGCGTGAGTTTTCGCACTATCTGCTGTTTTATTTCCCGCATTTGACCGATCAACCCTTGAAGCCCGTGTTCAACGAATTCCCTTGGCGTGCCCCAGACGACTATCAAGCCGATCTGGTGGCGTGGCAGCGCGGTAAAACGGGTGTGCCGATGGTGGATGCGGGCATGCGCCAGTTGTGGATGACGGGCTGGATGCACAACCGAGTCCGCATGGTGGTGGCCTCATATCTCACAAAAAATTTGTTGATCCCGTGGCAAGAAGGAGCCAAGTGGTTTTGGGACACTTTGGTGGATGCCGATCTGGCCAACAACACCCAAGGCTGGCAATGGACGGCTGGCTGTGGCGCCGATGCCTCGCCTTATTTTCGCGTGTTCAACCCCGTCTTGCAGGGAGAGAAATTTGATCCCATGGGTGAGTACGTCAAACGCTGGTGCCCCGAACGCCACGCGCACGACAAAAAGACCGTTCATCTGCCCGACGATGGCATTGATTTAAAAAGGCAGCGCCAGCGGGCGCTGGATGCTTACGCCGAGATCAAAAAAGGCCGATAACACCAATGCCATGGCTCCCAGATCAGGCCATGTGTGTTGTTCTTCCCAAAGCTCTCAACGAACCCAAACTCAAGGGCGTTTGTTTTCAACCAACGATAGGCCTCGGTCTGGGCAAAGTCTTCTTCTAGAGAGGTGCTCTCGTGGGTGGTGAGGTCCAAGGCCCGTCCGGTGTGGTGCTCACTAAATCCAGGTGCGGCCGAGACTTTTAATATCTCTGAGATCGATTGTCCCTGGGCGAGTTTTTTCTCAATCAAGCGCGCCTGATACTCAACGCTTCGAAATGCAGAAACCACTTGCAGGTTGATGCCCGCCTGTGCCGCACAAGTGCGCATCGCCTGCCACGCGTCAGCAGCGGCCGGTTCCATGGACTGAGGCCGCGCATAAATATCTGGCCCAATCGGCACCAGTATTTTCGCTTCTTCGCACACGGAGAGTTGGTGAGATTCGGGATAGTCATGGTCAATCCCCAAGCGATCAAACCAGTGGAGCGCGTTGGAATGGATGGCGGTGTTGCTCATCTGTCTTTCGCTCTACACTCAGTCAGTATTGGTTTGCGACAAATCACTTTTTCAAGGCCAGAGAATCGTGGACGCCAAAGGTCAGTGTCTCACAGATCTGATCCAGCCCCAACAGCACCATGATGAGTCGATCGACACCCAAGGCCACACCCGAGCAGGCCGGGAGCCCTGCCTCGAGGGCTTCTAGGAGTCGCTGATCGATGGGTCCCACGGGCAGGCCGTGTTGTTGACGGGCTTGTTGGTCAGCATGAAAACGCGCGCGTTGCTCAGAGGCATTGGTGAGTTCTTGGTAGCCATTGGCCAATTCAATAGGACCAATAAAGACTTCAAAGCGTTTTGCGTATCGCTCATCGGCACACAGTTGGGCCAAAGCCGCTTGGTCGGCTGGGTAGTCATACACCACGGTGATGGCCTCAGAAGAAAAGTGCGGCTGCACAGCAGTGGCAAAGAGATAATCAATCAATTGAAGTTTTGACCAGTCGGCACGCATGGCATCTTGGCGCGCGCTCGTCGGCAAAAGATCCAGCAGAGCTTCCCGGGAGCCGTGGTCTAAGTCCAGATCAAAGTGTTGATGCCAGCCATCGGTCCAGGTGATCCATTCGATGGGCCAAGGTGGATGCAAGCCATGAGCGGTTTCATTAATCAGTTCGCCCACTTCTGATGCTAAGGCGCGCCAATCCATTCCCAGCCGATACCACTCGAGCAACGTAAACTCAGGCTGATGGTGGCGACCCAGCTCGCCGGCACGGAATACGGGGCCGATCTCAAAAATATCACCCACGCCTTGGGACAGTAACCATTTGTGGCCAGACTCAGGAGAGGTGCGCAAATAACTGGCGGTTTGGCTGTCCAAGCGCACCGACTCGATGTGAAGATCACTGACTGGGTGCTCAACAACGCATGGGGTGGTGACTTCCAAGACACCACGTGTACTAAAAAAAGCACGCACCGTACTCAAGAGCTCGGCTCGTTTTTTTAAGACCTCTCGATTCATGAGATCGATTCAATGCTCAAGCGTTGATCAAGGCGTTTGATTTGATCGGCCTCTACATGGAGATCACGCTGGGTGAGGGGATGGGTCTCTAGCCATTGATGGTTGATGCGAAGAATCAAGCCGGGCCCATCAACGCACCAGCTGATCGTATCGGGTCGGTCGTCGCTTCTGGGGCGGGCCAAAGAGACCGCCAGTCGCATCAATATCAACAACCGAGTCGCCGTCACTCGCAATCTCTGCGGTAAGGCATTGATCAGCGCTGGGTCTGGCTTGGCCCGTTGCAAGCTGGCCAAACAGGCCAGTACCGTTTGTTCGGTTGAAGAAAAACCCGGCATATCCGCGTTGGCCAGAATGTAGCCAGAGTGGATGTGGTATTGATCATGGGCAATCGAGAGACCCACCTCATGGAGTTGGCAGGCAACATCCAACAATTCTCTGGCGACCGGGCCCAGTGACCACGCCGAGGCGACTTGATCAAAACCCATCAATGCCCAATATCGGACCCGTTGGGCTTGGGCATGATCACACTGATAGCGGTCCATCATGGCCCGTATTGTGGCCAGCCTTGGGTTGTGGTGTTGAAGCGATGGATCGAGGCGTTCGAGCAGGTCGTAGAGCACCCCCTCTCGAAGCGCAAACTTAGAGGCGTTGAGGTGCTCAATGTCAAACACAGACATTAAGGCATCCACAATCAAGGTACCCCCGACAATCACTGGGCGACGTCTTTCGCTCAGACCCGGCATCGACACAGCATCAACATGTCCTGCATCGATCAATTGGGCTTTGATTTCTGAGAGTACCGACAGGCTCAATCCAGCCGGTTGCAGCGGTCGCAATTGCTCAGCCATGGTCACCAGTGCCCGAGCGGTTCCTGAGGAGCCAATGGCTTGTTCCCATGGATAGTTCAGCACCTGTGCTTTGAGTGCTTGTGCGTCTGCCATGATTTTTTCACGGCCGCGTTGCCAACGCTTGGCGCTGATTTTGCCGCCATCAAAATATTTCTGGGTCATGCCCACACAGCCAAAGGGCAAGCTCTCTGCAATCACGGGCTGTTCGCCTTCGCCAGCAACGACCTCGGTTGAGCCACCACCCACATCGATGATTAATTTAGGCGTGGCTTGATTGGCCATGCCTTGCCAAACCCCACGGTAGACCAGTCTGGCTTCCTCGCGACCTGAGATGACCTCAATGGGCGCCCCCAATGCGGCCTCGGCTAGGGCGTGGAAACGTGCGGCGTGTTTTAGGCGACGAAAGGTCTGTGTCCCCACTGCACGAATATGGCTCTCAGGTAGGCCTTGGATGCGCTCGGCGAAGCGGGCCAGACACGCCAGCGCTGCTTGTTCGATTGAGGCGCTAAGCTGACCTTTTCGGTCCACACCACCGGCCAAACGAACCATTTCTTTGAGTTGATCAATCTGTCTGAGCTCGCCGTGTTCTCGTCTGGCCACCACCAAATGAAAACTGTTGGAGCCAAGATCAATGCCGGCGTATAAGTCCCGTTTAGGCATCGCAATGTCGTTCAATCAATGTGGCTTGCACATTCAGACCGTCGTGTCCATCCTCAGTGATGGATTGTTGGTAGATGCCATCGGCACCCAGCAGCCACGCGCTGTCGGTATCGGCAAACGACAAATCAATACTTTCTTCAATCACTCTCCTGGCATCGCCGGCATCCAAAATGGGGAAGCATGTCTCAACCCGCTGAAACAAATTTCGCTCCATCCAGTCGGCGCTTGCGGCCATGGTTTCTGACTGGCCACCATTGACGAAGTGATAGACCCGGCTGTGCTCTAAGAATCGGCCTAAGATGGACCGGACTCGAATGTTCTCAGACAAGCCCTCAATGCCAGGTTTTAGGCAACAAATGCCACGCACCACCAAACGAATGGGCACGCCTGCCCGAGAGGCCCGATACAAAGCTTGGATGAGGCTCGTCTCGGTTAAGCCGTTCATCTTGGCATCGATCCCAGAGGGTCGACCGGCTTTGGCATGCTCAATTTCGCGTTCGATCTTTTCAATCAGCGATTGGTGCAAATTAAAAGGCGATTGCAGGAGATGGTGCAAGGTCTGAGTCTGGCCCAGCCCAGAGAGTTGCTGGAACATGGCATGCACATCGGCTGCCATGGCCTCATTGCTGGTTAATACACTCCAGTCGGTATAAGCCTTGGCGGTGCCTTGGTGATAATTGCCCGTGCCTAGGTGGACATAGCGGCGCAGTTGGCCTTGCTCGCGACGAACAATCAACATCATTTTGGCATGCGTTTTGTGTCCTACCACACCATAGACCACCTGCACGCCGGCCTCTTGCATGCGCGTGGCCAAGGCAATATTGGCTTCCTCATCAAAGCGCGCGCGAAGCTCGACAATCACCGTGACGTCTTTGCCCGCACGCGCCGCTTCGATCAACAAGCCCACCAAGGCAGAATCGACACCGGTGCGATAGAGTGTTTGTTTGATGGCCAACACAGCCGGGTCATTGACCGCTTGGCGCATCAGATCAACGATTGGGGTGAAGCTGTCATAGGGATGGTGAAGCACCCAATCTTGTTTGTCGATCGCGGCAAATAAATTGTCCGACGTGACCAACGCCCGAGGTGTGGCGGGTTGGAACGGAGGGAAGCACAAATCGGCTCGATCGGCCAACTCACAAATCGCACTCATGCGATTGAGGTTAACGGGTCCATCACATTGATAAATGGCTTGGGCATCAAGGCCGAACTGTGTGGCCAAATATAAGGCAATGTCATCGGGACAGTTGGCCGCGACTTCCAGACGAACTGCCTGGGCAAAGCCTCTGCCCATTAACTCGCCCTCAAGGGCACGAGCCAGGTCTTCGACTTCTTCTTCATCGACAAACAACTCAGAGTTTCGAGTGACGCGGAACTGGTAACAGCCCGAGACATCCATGCCTGGGAACAGGTCTTCAATAAAGGCGTGCATGATGGATGATAAAAACACAAAGTCATTGGGCCCATCGGAGTGGCTTTGTGGAATGCGGATGATGCGAGGCAGTGATCTGGGTGCTCGAACCAAGGCCATGCCACTGTCGCGACCAAACGCATCCTCTCCGTCGAGCGCAACGGCGAAGTTCAGTGACTTATTCAGAATCCGTGGGAACGGGTGAGCAGGGTCAAGTCCCAAGGGGCTCAGCACCGGCATGATCTCTTCTTGGAAATGGGCATACAGCCAGAGGCGCTGCTCTTGGGTCCATTGTGAGCGGCGCAAAATCCGAATGTTTTGATCGCTCAGTGCTGGTGTGATGTCCTCGTTTAGGATGCGGTATTGCTCGTTGACCATCCCCAAAACGGTTTGTCGAATCGCTTCTAGCGTTTGAATGGGCGTCAAGCCATCGGCACCGGATTGATGGGCGCCGTGTTGTAGCCGCTGCTGGATCGAGGCGACTCGGACTTCAAAAAACTCATCGAGGTTGGTGCACGAGATGCAAAGGAAACGAAGTCTTTCTAAGAGAGGCATTCGCTCATCGCGCGCCAAAGCCATCACCCGCTGGGTGAATGCCAACAAACTCAGTTCGCGGTTGAAGTATAGGCTGGGATCATTGAGGTCTGTCTCGTGCCAAGCCTGCGGGGTGTGTGTGAGCTGGCTCACCTCATGGTTTGCATTCATCGTCTGGCCAGTCGGACCTGTTCTCGGCGAAATTGAATCACTCGGGCGCCAATGCGAGAGCGTTGATAATAATCCAGGCGCTCATTGTCCAACACCCGTTCGAGTTGTTCAATGGCCTCATCAATGCCGCCCCGAATATAGTAGCTCTCGGCTTGCGCCTCAGCGGCTCTGACCGGATCGCCTGCCCGTGAGGCGGCTTGTGCGTACAGCTCTGTCATATTTAAATCGGTCGGGTGGGCGTGTAAGTGCCGCCTTAGAATCGCCGCTGCTTCGGTGGCCCGTTCTTGGGTGGGTTCATGCATCAATGCCTTGGCGTATTGTACCGTCACCATTTGGCTTCCAGCATACTGCAAGTAGAGCTCAGACAAGATGTCGAGGCTGGCCCCGACCTGGCCACTGGCCAATTGCCAGTCAGCCTCCAACAGGCGATAGAGTTGGTTGTTGGGTTCGCTATCGAGCAATGCATCCAAGTGCTCTTTGGCCAATTCCATCTGCCGTGCTTCAATGGCGGCCAGCGCCATGCCATAGCGCATGGGCCGCTCGGGTCGGTCTTTGGCTTCGAGACGTAAGGAAAAATATTCCAACGCCTGCTCCGGCCGGCGACTCATCAAAACCCGAAGTCTGGCTTGCACATAATGAAACAGCTCATCGTCGCGTTCGGTGTGGTCTTCAAACTGTTCTGCCCGAGCGCGTGCCTCAGCCACCCGATTAACCGTTAAGGGGTGGGTTCTTAGATACTCAGGGATGCCATCTCCGCGCGATCTCGATTGAATGTTCAAGCGCTCAAAAAAGCGCGTCATGCCGTGGGGGTCATAGCCACCTCTGGCCAACAAACCAATGCCCACGCGATCGGCCTCGGCTTCACTTTGACGGGTGTGGTTGATTTGAAATTGTGTCGATAGCCCCATGCCCGTCATTAAGATCGCACCCGTGGCATCGCTCGAGCCACCAGCCATCCCAGCGGCCAAGGCCAATCCGAGTGTGGCCAGCATGGTCGGCATGGAGGTGTTTTGTTGGTTTTCCATGGCACGGGCCAAATGGTCTTGGGTGATGTGTGCGATCTCGTGCGCCACAACACCGGCGACTTCCGCCTCGTCGTGGGCCAGCAAGATCAGGCCTGAGTGCAAGCCGATGACACCGGCGGGTGCAGCGAACGCATTGATGCTGGGTTCTCTTAAAACAAAAAAGTGGAAGTCGGCTTGGTTGCGGGTGGAGTAGGACACCAGCCGAAAACTCATGTCTTCGATGTAGTCAACAATGAATGGGTCTTCGATCAGCATGCGGTTGGCACGGAAATAGCGTTCAATGTCGCGCGCAAACGTACGCTCGTCTTCGGGCGATAACACCCGCGTGGTCGTGGAGCCCATGTCGGGCAAGCGCACACTGTCTTGGGCCCATGCGCCACCCACGCTGTTAAGGCCGGCGCCAACCACCATGACCCAGCCAAGCAAAACAGCCACCATGGGTGAGCTGAGTCGGCTTAGAATGGAATCTTGTTGATTGGATAACATGTTCATCTCACTGACTTATGACCACAAAAACACCCCCATGTTTCAAGGCGCCGGATCAGGTGGTGGTGGTGCGTGTCCCCGAAGACCATCCAAACTTTGTCCATGCCTGTGAGTGTATCGCCCAAGGCGTTAAAAAAGGGTATTCGGTGCAGGTTTTCTTGCATGGCCCAGCGGTTGGAGAGTGGCTGATGGGCGATCGGGATGGCTTGCGTGCCTTGGCCAATGAGCCCCAAGTACGGGTTGGTGTGTGCCAAGCGGCTTGGCAGCGCTTGGTTCGTGATCATGGGGTAACAGACAACCCGCCTTACCCGGTGATGAGTCTGATTGCCATCTGGGATGCGATGGCCCAGGTGCTTGTTGTCTCTTGTTTTGGTTGGGGGCAGTGGCCCGAACATTGGCCATCAGCCCCAAATGACGCTCTAACGTCAAGCCAAGAAGGCGAGGGACAAAGCACCCAAGCCTATGGTGTGATGATCGCCTATGCCCCCTCGAGTGCTGATCGAGACAGCTTATTGGAGTGGGTGCTGGCCGGTGCAACATTGGAGCTTGATTTGGTGGTGGCCTTTGCCGGTGATGGCGCAGTGGAGTTGGAAGACGCGCCAGCCCAGCGCTGGGCTCAAGTGAAAGACCACGGCTTGGCCCAAGTGGTGACTGAGTCCATTATCACCGAGGACAATCAAACCACCAGCCGTGATGCGCACATATCTTTGAGTGGACGAAAATGGTTGGTGATGTAGGTGGGCCGATGACAGATCCTAAAAACACACTCGAAGCAGGCGAGCATCGTTGGCTATTGGACGAAGATGGGCATTTGGCAGACCCGAGCGCTTGGTCACCGGCCTTTGCTGAAGCTTTGGCTGTGGCCGATGGTCAAAGCTTAAGCGACGATCGGTGGTGGTTGATTAAATGGGTGCGTGATTATTGGTTGTCTTATGGCAACGCGCCCTTGATGCGATCGGTCGTGGTGGCCTACCGCGAGCATCGGCAAGACCCCAGCTTAGGCAGTGCGTCTTTGTATGGATTGTTTGCAGACAACCCAGTGCGTGAAGCCTGCCGTTTGGGCGGGGTGCCCAAACCCGATTGGTGCATCTAGGCCTGCCATGGTCGGAAGCGCCCAGGTTTGGCTGGCGCGTTGAGCGACTGGTGCCATTGAACCGTTGCACCTGCAGTTGAGTGATTCGATAAAATAGTATCTGAAGTGTCCGCCAACAATTGAGTTAAGGAGTGTCATGACCACACCAGCCATTGTGATGTACGGTACCCAATCTTGCCCCTTTTGCGTGGCCGCCCGATCTTTATTGCAATCCAAAGGCGTGGATTGGCTGGAGATACTCATTGACATCGAGCCCGATAAAAAAGCCGAAATGATGGCCAAATCAGGGCGTCACACGGTTCCGCAGATCTTTATTGGCGACACCCACGTGGGTGGGTTTGATGACCTACAAGCGCTCGATCAATCCGGTGATCTGGACCCATTGCTGGATCAATAAAGCCACCACCAGCATTCATAAAGCCGATCGGCTTCAAGTTGGTTTCTGTGACGGGTTATAATGGGCTGTTAACTTTTCGAGTTTAGAGTCCACTTAAACATTACCAGAGAGCCAGGCGTGACAGACACACAACAAACCATTACCGTGATCCGAGGCGACGGCATCGGTCCAGAAATCATGGACGCGACCTTGTCTGTTGTTGATCACTTAAATCAGACCCGAGCTTTGGGCTTGGCGTATGACTTTCAATTGGCCGGCTTGGCCGCGATTGATGAGACAGGCGATTTGCTTCCTGAAGCGACCATCGAGTCAATTGATCGGAACAAAGTGGCCCTGAAATCACCCCTGACCACGCCAGTCGGCGGAGGCTTTAAATCCTTAAATGTTGCCCTGAGAAGCCACTTTGATCTGTACGCCAATGTGCGTCCAGCGATTAGTTTTAAAGGCTCATTGTCTCGCTATGAGGGCATCGACTTGATCACGGTCCGAGAAAACACCGAAGGCGCGTATTTGGCAGAAGGCGCCTACACCGCACCCGATGGGTCGCGGGCTGAGTCAAAAATGATCGCCACCCGTAAAGGCTGTGAGCGCATCGTTCGGTATGCCTTTGATTTGGCCAGACGGTGCGGTCGAGAGAAAGTCACGGTGGTACACAAAGCCAATATCTTGAAGGATGTCACGGGTTTGTTCTTGAAAGTCGCCCACGAAGTGGCCGCCGAGTATCCTGATATTGAATGCCAAGACATGATCGTCGACAACACCGCCATGCAGTTGGTGATGCGCCCCGAACAGTTCGATGTGATCGTGACCACCAATTTGTTTGGTGACATCATTTCGGATCTGTGCGCGGGTCTGGTGGGTGGATTGGGCTTGGCACCGGGTGCCAATATTGGTCAACATCACGCCATGTTCGAGGCCGTTCATGGCTCAGCGCCTGATATTGCAGGCCAAGGCATCGCCAACCCCTGTGCCCTGTTGCTGGCGGCGGCGCAGATGTTCGAGCACTTGGATCATCATGCTGTGGCCACCGACTTGCGCGCTGCCATTGCATCGGCTGTGGAAGCGGGGGATCGCACCACACCCGATTTGGGGGGCAGTGGTCGAACCGAGACATTTGCACAAGCGATTATCGAACGACTGGACTGAACGCCTAGATTGAGCACGGGCGTTGTTGCATAAATGCAACAGTGCATGAAATTTAGGTTAAAAATGGGGCAAAAGCGTTGTATTTTTGCCTACAACCTCGTTACACTAAGAGCATGATTGGTCAGCGGCAAATCACATATCGATGGATGTTGAGTGCTTTCGGGTGCTTCGTGTTGCTGTGTTCAGGGCTGGCTCAAGCCAATGAGCCCCGTTCCACTTTTGAGTTGGGACCGTGGGAAGCTTATCTGACCAACGAAATCACACCTTCGTTGCAGCACGTCGAGCGTCCTGTGTTGGAACCCATCTCATGGGTTCGTTTCGATCGGACTCTGGTGGTCCCATCCTTTGCGAGATCATGGATGGACCCAGCAGCGAACAGAAGCGAGCGCGTCCGCCTTGCCTGGGTAGAACCCAAGTGGGGTAGTCAGCCTGGCCGTGCCTCTAACCTATTGGGGGCAGAGCGGGCCAGAGTCGAACAATCCTTAATCATGCCTGGCGTGACCACACAAGTGAACGCGCAAAATGCACTCACTGTCTCGGCGGTTTTGGCAGCTCAGCGCTTCGTAAACCCAGGGATGAACCTGACCCCACATCAAGGCGCAGTGGCGGTGATGCAATCAACCACTGGTATTCAAGGCCAACGCGTTGAGTCATCCCATGGTTTGGGGCTTCGCGTTGCCAACCAATTTTCGCCAGTGTCTTCCGTGGTCATTGAAACCGCTTATCAATCCCGAATTGACATGAACCCTTTGGCCACTTTGCAAGGTGTTCATGGTGCCCAAGCCCAGCTCGATATTCCCTCACGGTTTGAAGCAGAGATCCGGTTTGCCTTGAGTGAGCGCGTGGTCGCATCCCTAGGTGCCAGCCACATATTCTATTCAGAGGTGGGAGCGTTCCCATCGAGGGCCATGCCAGCACGTTTTGGTAGCTTGTTGGGGGATAGCACGAGCCCTGAGTTTGCTTGGCGAGATTTGAGCGTTTTTACAGCGGGCCTTGGTCTACAAGTCACTGAGCAATTGAGTGCACACATTGAATATGATTCTCGTGCACAGCCACGGCCTACATCGAAAGCTTTATCAAATGCGCTGGGTAATGAGCTGACCAAGCATGCATGGCGCGTGGGTCTGACCCAACAAACGGGCGAGCGCGCCAGCTTTATTGTGAGCGCGGCTTACGCTCCACCTGAGTACGTCTTTGGTGGACACGTTCTGGGTGTGGTCTCCGACCAACTCGAGCAAAGTTTGGAAGTTCAAGCGTTGTGGCAAGTCTTTTTCTAAGTCATTTCCCCGTCTCATAAAATACTCCTTGTAGTTGTAATTTGGTAGAGAGCGACCCACTGGCCTTCCGCGGGGAAAGGTCAGCGGGACGCGCCATGCGATTATTTGATCAGAGGGGTTTGCTTGGGTGCACTCGATCTGGGCCTGCGAGTGACCCAGCTGGATTCAATGTGCCTATAATCACCCTATGATTCAACGACTCAATCACTGGCTACATCGAACGTTTGAAGATCCCCAAGTGGCGATTTTGGCGTTGTCGTTGCTGGCTGGGTTGTTGGTCATTGTTTTTTTCGGTCAAATGCTCACCCCCGTGGTGGCCTCACTGGTCATTGCTTATCTCTTGGAAGGTGGGGTGGCGAGACTCAGACGATTCGGTCTGCCCCGATTGATTGCCGTGATTATTGTGTTCACGAGCTTTATGGCGATGTTGGTGTTTTTGTTGTTTGGCCTGTTACCGCTGGTGACCCGCCAAATTGCGGCCATTGTCCAACAAATACCGACCTATGTTGCCCAAGCCCAAGGGTGGCTGTCGACCTTGCCCCAACGTTATCCCAATTTGGTCTCAGGGCCTGAAACCGCGAGCTCAGCGGAGGCTTTGGCTCGGGCGGCAGAGGAAGATGATTTGCCATTGGCGTTGATCTCACAAGACCAGTTGAGCGCCATTTTGGAATCGGTTAGCGCTGAGATGATCAATTACGGGGCAACCTTGGTCTCCTTATCGGGCGTGATGAATATGGTCAGCCTGTTGATCTTTTTGGTCTTGATGCCGGTATTGGTGTTTTTCTTTTTGAAAGACAAACGCCGTTTGATGGCTTGGACGCGGGCCCACATGCCCAAAGAGCGTGGGCTGGTGAGCAAGGTCTGGAATGAAGTGGACTTGCAAATTGGTAACTATGTGCGCGGCAAGGTGGTTGAGATTTTCATTGTTTGGGTTGTGACCTACATCGTCTTTGGTCTGTTGGGGATGCCCTATGCGATGTTGCTCTCGATGTTGGTGGGTGCCTCGGTAATCATTCCCTACATTGGCGCTGCGGTGGTGACCATACCCGTGGCTTTGGTTGCTTTGATCTATTTTGGTGGGCTGACAGCAGCCTTTTGGTGGGTGATGGTTGCTTATGCAATCATCCAAATTCTTGATGGCAATGTGCTGGTACCCATCTTATTTTCAGAGGTGGTGAGCCTCCACCCTGTGGCGATCATTACCGCCATTTTGATCTTTGGTGGCATCTGGGGCTTTTGGGGTGTGTTTTTCGCCATTCCGCTGGCCACCGTGGTCAATGCTGTTTTACGGGCCTGGCCACGCGCGCTGAGTGAGGACAATGAGTCAGCGGCCTAGCCGATTTGTGTTCACCGATCGCAGTTACGACCCAAAAAGTGGCGAGATTCGGTTGGGCTATGCCCTCGATGATCAGCCTTTGACCGAGCGGTTTTTCCTGCCACCCAATCTAGCGCCACGCCCTGAAGCCCAAGAAGCGATTGATGCCTCGCTGAGTTTGCTGCATTGGATTGCTGGGGTGAGCTACTGGAAGACCCATTGCCCAAGTCAATGGGTGTTTCAGGATCAAGCTCCGAATCGCGACCAAGCCAGTGCACTCACGACGATTTATAAAAAAGGCTTGGCCGAGTTTGCCTGGCACAATCGGATTGAGTTGGAGATCGACTTGGGCTCAATGATTCACGACCTGACCGATTCGAGCCTTGGCTCATCTCCGTCTCCTGAGCGTGCCCAAGCAGTGGGCTTGGGTGAGGGCGTGTTGCTGCCACTGGGCGGTGGCAAAGATTCTTTGGTGGCGTGGCATCGATTGCACAATGTGGTTCCTCCACAGCACTTAATGAGTGTGCAAGTGGGTCCCTCGCCATTGATTCAATCTTTGGGCGAGTGGATGGTCTCGGAGGGGATGGTGTCTAAGCATTGGGTGATCCGACGAATGCTTGATCCAGAACTGGCCCGAATGAACGCTGAGGGTGCGATGAATGGACACGTGCCCATCACAGCGATTAACTCGGCCATCTTGGCTGTGTTTGCTCTGGCCATCGATGCCCACTGGGTGGCGTTTGCCAATGAACGCTCCGCCGATGAGGCGACCTTGATCGATGACACAGGCCAACCGGTCACTCATCAGTTCTCCAAATCATTTGAGTTCGAGGTCTTATTTGACGATTGGATCAAGCGCTATGTTGCCGCTGACCTATCCGTGTTTTCGGCTTTGAGGACACAGCGTGAGTTGGCCATCGTCGGTGAGTTCGCCAAACTGACGGAATTTCATCGGCACTTTACCTCGTGCAACAGAAATTTTCACATTGACCCGAGTATGCGTGGGCCAACTCCTTGGTGCGGACGCTGCCCCAAGTGCCATTTTGTTTTCTTGGCCATGGCGGTGTTTTTAGACCCTCAGGAACTGGTCGCTATCTTTGGCGCTGATTTGTTGAACCTAAGCGAGTGCATTGACGGCTTTCAGGCGCTGTTGGCGCTTGATGGCGCCAAGCCATTCGAGTGCGTGGGCGAGGCAAGTGAAGCACGGGCAGCCATGCTCACACTGGCTCAGTCGACAGAGTGGAAAGACCATTTGGTGGTCAAGCACCTCGCGCCCTTGCTGTCCAATTTCGCTGTGCCGAGTTTGGAGGAGATGCTCAAACCCACTGGGCCGCATTTGCTGCCAGAGGACTTGCAGCCATGAAGTTAGACCACTTGGCCAAATTAAATGTGGTGGTGTTGGGGTTTGGTCGCGAAGGGCGAGCCACGCACCGGCTTTTAATGCCATACATGGGCAAAACCGATTTGCCGGTGTGGGTTGAGCCAAGCGGTGCTCATCCATCGCACACCTTAGATGCATCGACTGATTTCATTTGTCGAACATTTGATCAAGGGCTGATGGATTTTGATGTGGCCATTCGCTCTCCGGGGATTCCTGTTGACCATCCAGCATTGGTGGCATTTAGACAAGCCGGTGGTCGGGTGCTCAACCCATCATCGATCTTTTTTTCCGAACGCCCCAATGCAAAAGTCATTGGGGTGACGGGCTCCAAAGGCAAAAGCACCACATCGTCGCTGCTGGCGCATTTAATCAATCAGTCCGATCAAACCGCGGTGCTTGCCGGCAACATCGGCAGACCCTTGGTGGGGCTTTTGGATACAACAACGAGCGCGCCAGAGAAACACAATGCCGATGTGGTGGTGGCTGAGTTATCGAGCTACCAACTGTGTGATCTTGAAGGCGAGTTGAGCTTGAGTTTGATCACGCGACTGTTTCCAGAGCATATTGATTGGCACGGCAGTGTAGCGGCCTATTACGCAGCCAAAATGAGGATGTTTGAACTGACCAAAGACCACAGAGTCTTGGTTAACGCTCGTGATCCGGTCTTAATGGCAGAGGTGGCCAGGAGACCAAGTGCTGTGCCCATCAACCCATGGCCCGAGACCAGTGGCAGCTCATTGCACCGCTTGGACCAATCGTTGGTGGCCGATGGAGAGATACTGTTGGAGGCTGGCGACTGGTCATTGGCCGGCCGGCACAACTTAGACAATGCCGTTATGGCACTGGAGGCATTGAACCACTTGGGTATGAGTGCAAAGCAATGGGTCTCAGGCCTGAGCCATTTCCAAGCCTTGCCTCACCGTTTGGAGAAAATCGATGGCCCTATAGGCATGGGTTGGATCAACGACTCGATTGCCACCACACCCCATGCCACCAAAGCCGCCCTGGAGTCCTTGGAAGGGCAGGCCATTGTCTTGCTGGTCGGTGGCCATGAGCGCGGTGGGGACTGGTCGGTGCTGTTTGAGCATCTAAAAGCGTGGCCACTGGCTGGTTTGGTGGCTTTGCCAGACAATGGGACGCGCATCATTGAGACCCTCAGCGCCGAGGGTCTGTTAAATGGCTGCGAAGTCTCTAAAGCATCCGACATGGATCAAGCGGTCAGCCTCGCCCATCGGATGGCCAAGATCATCAGGAACAAGACGATCAATGGTCATGCGACAAGTGGTGGCTCGGATCAAGCGGTGAGTGTGGTGCTCTCACCCGGTGCGCCGAGCTTTGGGCATTACCAAAATTTTGAGGAAAGAGGCGAGGCGTTTGCGCGCGCCGCCCAATCGATCAGGGCTGGCAGCTAGACCAATCTAGCGGTGGCGATAGAGCGCGTGGTCGACCAACACCGTCAAGGCATCTCGATGGGGTGAGGGGTCAAGCGCGCTCAAGCAACCTTGCGCTTGCTCAGCCAGGTCTTTGGCTTGATTCATGGATTGGTCCAGTGTGTTCAATTCAACCAAAATCTCGCAAACCGAATCCAGCTGGCTCAAATCAGCCGCTTCAATGACCGAGCGAATCAGCGCTTGTTGAGTGGGACTACCTTGCTGTAGTGCCAGGATCAAAGGCAAAGTGACCTTGCCTTCAGCCAGATCATCACCGATGTTTTTTCCTAAGGTCGCATCGTCTGCACGGTAGTCCAAGACATCATCGGTGATCTGGAAGCATTGGCCAAGCAACAGACCAAACTGGCGCATGCGGGACTGATGCGGGCTGTGGCCTGCTTGGTCGCCATGGGCCAAGACGGCACCGAGCTCGGCGCTGGCTGAGAACAAACACGCGGTTTTGTCTGAGATGATCTTGAAATAGTCTTCGATGCTCAGATCGGCATTGCCCATTTGCATCAATTGCAACACTTCACCGGCGGCAATGGTGTTGGTGGTGTTGGCCAAAATACGCATCACCTCAGCGCTTTCCAACTCCACCATCAGCTGGAAGCTTCTGGAATATAAAAAATCACCCACGAGCACCGATGGGGCATTGCCCCAAATGGTGTGCGCGGTTTCTTGGCCTCTGCGCCGGCTGGACTCGTCAACCACATCGTCATGCAGCAAAGTGGCGGTATGGATAAACTCGATGACGGTGGCCAACTGGATGTGTTTTTCGCCCGCATAGCCCAAGGCCTTGGCGCTCAGCAAATGCACCAGCGGGCGCATGCGTTTTCCGCCGCCGTGGATGATGTGTTGGGCGATTTGGTTGACCAAGACCACATCAGAGTGGAGCCGCTCACGAATGAGGGCGTCGACACCGGATCGATCGGCTTGGCTCAGCGCCATCACCTCATCGAGGGTTTCTGGGCCAGATATGACAGGGGCGTACTCCATAACCTACAATTATACGAGCCGAAGCCCCACTTGTCGGCATGAGTTGTCCGACATCTCAATATTTAAGTGTCTGTGCTAGACTTTCTGGCATTGGCTGACGTTTCGTTTTTAAGTTGTATTTCAAGTTGTATTTAAGGAGACCCGAGATCATGGCTCGAGGCATTAATAAAGTGATATTAATCGGTAACTTAGGCTCTGATCCTGAGATTCGGCACACGCAAGGCGGCAACGCAGTGGCCAACCTGTCGCTGGCCACCTCAGAGAGCTGGCGCGATAAAGCCACCGGTGAGACCCGCGAAAACACCGAATGGCACCGCGTGGTGATGTTTGGCCGGCTGGGCGAGATTGCTGGTGAGTATCTCAAGAAAGGCTCGAAAGTCTACGTGGAGGGCCGTTTGCAAACCAGAAAATGGCAAGACCGCGATGGCAATGACCGTTATACAACAGAGATTGTTGGCAACGAAATGCAAATGCTGGACTCTCGCGGGGGCGGGTCTGGATTTGACGATGCCCCATCGCAGGCGCCGCAATCGGCACCCAGAATGGATACACCACCACAAAACACCGGCGGTGGTCTTGAAGACGACATTCCGTTTTAATCATTGGCGACCCACCCAGGCGAGCAGTGCAAGCGCTGCTGGCTTGATGTGGGTGCGTGCCATCAAAAGGAACCACAAGGGGCTTTCATGTCAACCATCTTAGTGACAGGCGGCGCGGGCTTTATTGGCGCCAACTTTGTTCGTCATATCATCGAGACCACCGAGTATTCGGTGATCAATCTCGATGCGCTCACCTATGCAGCCAACCCAGCGTCCGTGGCAGATTTGGATGCCTCGCGGCACAGACTGATCGAGGGAGACATTTGTGACGAGGCCCTGGTGGAATCGCTGTTTTTGGAACATCGCCCCCAAGCCATTGTTCATTTCGCAGCCGAAAGCCATGTGGACCGATCCATCGACGGGCCGGGTGCGTTTATTCGCACGAACATCAATGGCACCCAAACGCTTCTTGACCAAGCTTTGGCTTATTGGAAGACACTCAACGGTGAGGCAAAAGACAACTTCCGATTCATTCATGTCTCCACCGATGAGGTCTATGGCACCCTAAAGCCCGATGAGCCAGCCTTCGATGAGCAGCATCAATATGCACCCAACTCGCCTTATGCTGCATCCAAAGCAGCTGCTGATCATTTGGCGCGGGCGTGGAATAAGACCTATGGTTTGCCGGTGATCATCACCAACTGTTCCAACAATTATGGGCCTTATCAATTCCCCGAAAAACTCATTCCCTTGATGCTGATCAACGCCTTGAGTGGCAAATCCTTGCCCGTCTATGGCGACGGCCAACAGCGAAGAGATTGGCTCTTTGTCACCGACCACTGCCGCGCGATTGAACGCGTCTTGGCCAAAGGTCAGCCGGGCCGAGTCTACAACATCGGCGGGGATGCCGAGACCACCAATCTCACCGTGGTGCACACGCTGTGCGACTTGCTCGATGAGCGCGTGCCCAGCGACCGACCGCGCCGCGAACAAATTGAATACGTGACAGACCGCCCAGGGCATGACCGTCGATATGCCATTAACGCCACCCGAATCAAACAAGAACTGGGGTGGGCGCCAATGATGAGTTTTGAAGAGGGGCTCAAAGCCACCGTGGATTGGTATTTGAATCACCGAACATGGTGGGAGCGCATACAAGATGGGCGTTACCGCCAAGAGCGATTGGGCTTGGGCGCGATCAACCAGACAATGGATGGAGCAGCATGAACAGGCGTGGCATTATTTTGGCAGGCGGTGCGGGCACCCGACTCTATCCAATCACTCAAGTGATTAGCAAGCAGTTATTGCCCGTATATGACAAGCCGATGATCTACTACCCCTTGTCGACACTGATGCAAGCGGGGATCCGTGAGATTTTATTGATCACCACTCCGCACGAGCAGCACTTGTTTCAAAAGCTCTTGGGCGATGGCTCGCAGTGGGGCCTGGCCTTGGAGTACGCCGTACAAGAGACGCCGCGCGGGTTGGCCGATGCCTTTATTGTTGGTCGCTCGTTCATCGATTCCAATCCATCTTGCCTTGTCTTGGGCGATAACATTTTTCATGGCGATGGCATGGGCCAACTGCTGTCGCGCGCCATGGCCAGACAAACCGGTGCCACGGTATTTGGTTACTACGTCAGCGATCCAGAACGCTATGGCGTGGTGGAAATGGACGGCTCAGGACACGTGCTGTCTTTGGAAGAAAAACCTACCCAACCCAAATCAAATTATGCGGTGACCGGTCTGTATTTCTATGATGAGCGGGCCTGTGATTTTGCCGCCTCATTGGCGCCATCGCCGCGTGGCGAAATTGAGATCACCGATCTCAACCGCTGTTACCTGGAAGCCGGTGACCTCACCGTTGAGAGAATGGGGCGAGGTTATGCGTGGTTGGACACGGGCACGCACGAGTCTCTGCAACAAGCCGCCGGTTACATCGGCACACTGAGCTCTCGCCAAGGGTTGCGGGTGGCTTGCCCTGAAGAGATTGCGTATCGTCAACAATGGATTGATCGCTCGCAGTTGCTCAAGTTGGCCGAGCCTTTGGTCTCCAGTGGCTATGGGGATTACCTGCGCATGGTGGCCAACGTTGAACCAAAATTTGATTGAATGCCATGAATGTCACTGACACGGCTTTGGCGGGAGTCAAGCTCATCGAGCCCAAGGTGTTTGCAGACGACCGCGGTTGGTTCATGGAAAATTGGCGCCACGAACATTACGCCGAAGCTGGCATCGATGCTGAATTTGTGCAGACCAACAGCTCGCATTCTAGCCAAGGAGTGATCCGCGGGCTTCATTTCCAACACCCACAATCGCAAGGCAAGTTGGTGTGGGTCAGTGCTGGTGAGGTGTTCGATGTGGCCGTGGACATTCGGCCCGACTCTGCCCAGTTTGGTCAGTGGGTGGGAGCGCATTTAACAGCCAGCAACCATCACCAACTCTGGATCCCCCCTGGGTTTGCCCACGGCTTTCAAGTGCTGAGTCCGACCGCCACTTTCCATTACCAGTGCACACAACCCTACCGCGCTGAATTTGACCGCGCCATCGCCTACAACGACCCAGAGATTGGTGTGGTCTGGCCTCAGCCCGCTCAAGGCATCTCAGCCAAAGACGAAGCGGCGCCTACTTTAGCAGCGATCGGTCAAGATCAATTGCCCGCATGCGCATCCTGATCACAGGTGCCAATGGCCAGCTGGGCCGACATTTGATCCCGCAGCTTGAGCCACATCATGAGCTCATGTTGACCACCCGCGCCGAGACAGATTTGACCCAACCCGATGCGGTTTGGGCCATGCTCGACCAACACCGCCCCGAGCTGGTCATCAATACAGCGGCCATGACCGCGGTTGATGCGGCAGAAGATGCGCCACGCCTGGCCGATCAGTTGAACCATCAATTGCCCGATCAATTGGCCAAGTGGTGCGCCAAGCACAATGCAGGCTTGATTCATTATTCCACCGATTATGTGTTTTCGGGCAAGCAACAAAAACCGTGGCGAGAGGACGATGCAACGGACCCACAGAGCGTGTATGGCCACACAAAACACCTGGGCGAGCTCGCGATTTCCAATCATCGAGTGGGCGCTTTGATCCTCCGGACTGCTTGGGTATATAGCGCCCTGCCTGGTAATTTTTTAAGCGCCATTTTGGGCAAAGCCAAACAAGGCTTGCCGTTGTCGGTGGTCAACGATCAGATTGGCTCGCCCACTTGGGCTGGATCGTTGGCCGAAGCCAGCGCACGATTGATTGCCGGCGGGCACGTGCCAACAGATCATGCCGAGATCTTGCACATCGCCAATCAAGGCGCGCTGAGTTGGTACGAATTTGCCTGCAAGGCAGTGGAATTGGCAGCCCAACTGGGTGTCATTGAGCAAGCGGTGTCAATCGCGCCTGTTGCCTCAGATCAGTGGCCGCAAAAAGCCAAGCGACCAGCCTGGTCGGTGTTGGACTGCGGCCGATATGAGACACTAACCGGTGAGGCCATGTCGGGTTGTGAGCAGGCATTGGCCGAATGTCTATCGCAATGGAGCAAGTGGTGATGTTGATTCCGGTGATTTTGTCAGGTGGGGCGGGGACGCGGTTGTGGCCAGTGTCTAGGAAGGCCCACCCCAAGCCTTTTATGCGCCTAGCGGATGGCAATACGCTCGCTGGAACCACCATCCAACGCGCTTTGGCGGTGGCCAATGGCGCGACCACACTCACCGTGACCAGTCGAGACCATTATTTTTTAACCCGCGACATCTATCAAGAGGCCGCGCCCAAGGGCACGCATCATTTTTTACTAGAGCCTGAAGGCCGAAACACCGCACCGGCGATTGTGGCAGCGGCGATGTGGGTCCGCTCGCATTGGGGCGATTCGGCCCAGATGTTGGTGATGCCGGCCGATCATTTGATTCGTGACATGGATGCTTTTTCTCAAGCGGTGCAATCGGCCACACAACTGGCATGTGATGGGTGGCTGACGTGTCTGGGTGTCACACCCACACATCCTGAAACGGGTTATGGATACATCCGATCGGGCAACGCCATTAAGTCTTGGGGTCACCAGATTGAGGCCTTTGTTGAAAAGCCGGATCTAGAAACGGCGCAGCGCTACCTTCGCTCAGGTGAGTTTCTATGGAATGCGGGGATGTTTTGTTTCACCGCCAGTGCCATTTTGGAGGCAGTTCAATCGCAAGCATCTGATATTTATCAATCGATGGAAACGGTGTGGCATGACATGCAAGAGACAAGTAATGCCTTGTCAAAAGATCCAGGCGCCACGGAACCCGTCTCCAAGCAGCCCATGGAACTACCCGCCGAGTCCTTTGGGTTGGTGAGGTCAGAGTCTATTGACTTTGCGGTCATGGAAAAAGCAGCCAAGCGCGCAGTGGTACCCATGGATGTTGGGTGGTCAGACATTGGCTCTTGGCAGGCGATCAGTGATCTCTATGAGAGCGATCAATCGGGCAACCGGACGCAAGGGGAAGTGGTGTTGATCGATTCGAGAAACACATTTGTGCAAGGTGAGGGAAGATTGATCGCCGCTGTGGGGGTTGATGACCTGGTGATCGTCGACACCCAAGATGCGGTGTTGGTGGCCCGCCGTGACCGCGCGCAAGAAGTCAAAGCCGTGGTGGATGAGCTCAAGCAAACCGATCACGCCACGGTCACGCATCACCAAACCATTCATCGGCCCTGGGGCACCTACACGGTGCTAGAAGACAGCAGCAATTGCCGAGTTCGACGTCTATCGATCCGCCCAGAGGGCGTGTTGTCTTTGCAAGTCCATCACCGCCACAGCGAACATTGGACGGTGGTCAAAGGGACTGCTGCGGTACGCTTGGGTGAGGCCGAGCACAGCTTGTCGGCGGGTGAGACCATCGCCATTGCCATCGGCATGCCCCATCGCTTGGCCAACCCAGGCGATGGTACGCTTGAGGTCATCGAAGTCCAAACCGGCGACTACTTAGGCGAGGACGACATGGAGAGATTGGAGGATTATTATGGCGCGCACTAGTGGGCAAATTTTAATTGCATTGGCATGGTTGGCCGTCTTGGGTGGCTGTCAGTCCCAAACAGACCCAGCGTCATTGAATTCTCAACCGAGAAGTGGCCTGGCGTCTGAGTGGAGTGAACCCGCGTGGGTGGAAGACACCATGGCTTGGCGGGCGAAGCGAGAAGAGACGCTGCTGCTTCCAGATGGCTATTTGTCTCTGGCTGCGCTGGACTTTTATCCCTCGGGTCAATGGTTGGTTGGTGCTGGCAACGAAGCGAGGATCTCGATGCCGACAGGCCCAGATCAATGGGGAGAGTTGGTGTTGGGTGATTTGGTGGCGGGCACTGAAAGCGCCGAGGCATGGTTTGAGCCCATGGCAGACGTGGGCGTGGTGATTGAATACCCACACCCCAACCAAGACAATCCGCCATCAGCAAACGCCGTACGGCTGGCGCTGGCCGGTGGAGAGTTTGAGCCCAGTCGCGTGGGTGCGGGTGATGCGCACTTTTATCTGGCCATCAGAAAAGGGGACTGGGCAGTGCGGGTGCGCGACCCCAACTCGTTTGCGCGAGAAAATTTTGTGGGTCTCGACTACTATCCGCTGAACCGAGACTTTCAGGTGGTGGGTCAATTTGAAGCCCACCCTGAAGGCACCACGATTCCAACAGGTACGGTGTTGGGAGAAATCTTGGATGAGCCCAATCCAGGGCGGGTGGTGTTTGAGCTCGGCGGCGAGACATTCTCGCTTGAGGCGATTGCAGCGGCCTCGGGTGATCGGTTTTTCTTTATTCTCGCGGATCGCACATCGGGCAAAGACACCTATGGATTGGGCCGTTTTTTGTATTCCAGCCTGCCCGATGAGACGGGCAAAGTGGTCTTAGATTTCAATCGGGCCTACAACCCACCATGCGCGTTCAATGCCTTTACCACCTGCCCGTTGCCACCGCCTGAGAATCGGATTGATTTTCCCATCGAAGCCGGTGAGTTGACTTACCGTGGGGTGGCCGGGCAAGACCCCGATCAGTTGCCTTTGAATTGAGGCGCCCGCTTTTCCAGAAAAGCGGTGGTGCCTTCTCTCATGTCATTGGTGGCACAACACAGAGAAAAGCGCGCTGTCTCTAAAGCCAGCCCCGCCTCGAGGTGGGTCTCTTGACCAACCACCACAGACTCGAGAATGCCAGCCACCGCATGCGGCGCGGCCTTGGCCAATTTTTGAGCCCAAGCTTCGGTGGTTTGTCTCAATGTGTCGGGTGAACAGACTTCATTGACCAAGCCCAGCGCGTGGGCGCGTGTGGCATCGATGGGTTCGCCTGAGAGGGTCAAACCAAGCGCTTGAGTCCGCCCCACGAGACGCACCAAGCGCTGTGTCCCACCGAACCCCGGCAAAATCCCAAGCTTGATTTCAGGCAGGCCCAAACGGGCCGAGTCCGCAGCCATTCTTAGATGACACGCCAGCGCCAGTTCCATACCACCACCCAGCGCAAATCCATTGATCATGGCGATCACGGGCTTTTTCAAATGCTCAATGGTGGTCATCAGCGCTTGGCCTTGGCGCGAGAACTCATGGGCCTCAGGCGCTTGGAGGTCGGCGATCTCGGTGATGTCCGCACCAGCCACAAAGGCTTTCTCACCCTGGCCTGTGATGACAATGACGCGGACGCCATGGTCCTGGTCTAGCTCGGCCATGAGTTGACCCAGCTCCACCAATGTCTCTTGATTGAGGGCATTGAGTTTGTCGGGGCGGTTGATCGTGACGGTTGCAACGCCATCACTGCGCTCGCATAACAAATTTTTAAGATTCACGCTCGGCCTCTTTGGTATGGTGAGGGTTGATTTTAGCCCATACAAATTGACGCCTGTGGCGTCATCATCGGTGTATCATGACCGCTGGTCGGTTAGAATGACCCAGAAATTATGACATGCAATCCATGGAGGCATCATGTACAAGACCTTAGTTAGCCTGTTGATCGCTGGTGGCTTAGCCACAGCAGCGTTTGCACAGGAGATCGAGTCAGAAGAGCAGCGCTTGGGCTATTCGATTGGTTATGAGTTTGGCGCTGAGTTGGCCGGCTATGACATCGAACTGGATCTGCCCGCCGTGTTCGCTGCCATTGAGGCGGCCTACAACAACGAGGAGCCAGCACTTGAGGTCACTGAAATGCGTGAGCGCATGGTGGCATTGCAAGAGCAAATTCGCCAAGAGCGTATGGCGCAATTCGAGGCGTTGGCTGAAGAGAATCAAGCCCGTGCCAATGAGTTCTTGAACGACAACGAATCCAAAAATGGCATCGTTTCGTTGCCCAGTGGTGTTCAGTACCGCATCATCGAAGAAGGCGAGGGTGACCGCCCCACCATGGACGATGTGGTCACCGTGCATTACCGCGGATCAAAAATCGATGGACGCGAGTTTGATAGCTCGTTCCGTCGCGGTGTGCCCGCTGTGTTTGAGGTCAACTCTGTGATTGAAGGCTGGCAAGAAATCCTGCCTTTGATGCGCGAGGGCGCCATGTGGCAGGTCTTTTTGCCACCTGAATTGGCGTTTGGTGTGCGCGGTGATCCACCTGTAATTGGCCCCAATGAGGCGCTGCAGTTTGATCTTCGCTTGGTCCAAATCGGTACACCAGAAGGCTTTGATGAACAACAAGCCGGTATGGCGCCAGAAGGCAACTAAGCTTAGGGTCTCGTTAAATGAGTGCGGTACAACCTTGGCCAACCATCGAGTCGCCGTGCATCAGCATTTGCACGCTTGGTGACAGTGGTCACTGCTTGGGGTGTTTTAGAACGCCTGAAGAAATAGGCCAGTGGTTGAACTACAGCGACGAACAACGTCGGGCCATCATTGAAGAACTGCCGGCACGAGCCGAGCAGTTGTTTGAGGATGACTGATTTAATCCAGCAGCTCAGCACGCATTTGCAACCCCTTGAAACCCTCGCCATGGACCAAGCTCCGGGCGGGGGTTTTGATTATGGGGCCTCAGCGAATGGCGTGGGTGCAGTCTCTCACCAACGAGCGGCTGTGTTGGTGACTTGCTTAGGCTTTGCTGAGCCTGCTGTGGTCTTCACCGTCCGTTCCACCCAAATGCCCCATCACGCCGGACAAGTGGCTTTGCCTGGTGGCCGCCATCACGCGGGCGAGGCTTTTCCGTTGACGACAGCGCTGCGCGAGGCGCGAGAGGAAGTGGGCTTGGATTCGGATTCGATTCAAGTGTTGGGTGCGATGGCACCGATTGACACGCTTACTGGATTCCGGATCACCCCAGTGGTCGGCTGGGTGACTGACCCAGTCGGCCTTCAGGCGTGCGACCGTGAGGTCCAGGCCATTTTTACGCTGCCGTTGCCGCATGTGTTGGCCAAGACAAACTATGCCTCACACCGCTTGGAATTCGTATCTGGTGGCGAAACCAAGCGCCATCGTGTGTGGAGTTTGCGTGGCGAGCGATGGCCGATTTGGGGTGCCACTGCCTCAATTTTGGCTCAACTGGCGGGCATCAACGTGGACGAACCCGTAGAGTGACCGCGTAATCCCTGCCTTGGTCATCCACCAACACCAAATCGATCTGATCGCCCGCCACCAAAGTGGCTTTCGGCGCCATCAGCATGATGTGAAAGCTGCCTGGCTTTAGAGAGACGGCACCATTGGGCGCGATCACCAATTGATCGAGTCGACGCATGCGCATCACGCCCTCGTCGTTGATCATGTCATGGATTTCAATGCGCCCAAATTGAGGGCTTTGTCCAGCGACTAGGGCCACGGCTGAGTCACCGGTGTTTTCGAGTGTCATGAACCCCGCCATTGTCCGCCCAGGTGGTGCCTCGGGGGACCACGCATCGGTGATTTTAAGGTCAGCATGGGCGCTGGCGAATGGTAAGCCAACAAGTGCAATGAGTAAAATGAGGATGCGCATGGGTCGGTCGGTGTCCTATCAGTTCGCTTAGAGGCCCTATTATCCAACAAAACATGTGATCAATGACCGCTTTGTGGGCCGAGTGGTGTAGAGTTTGGTGGTTGCTTTTTAGTGTTCATCTGAGTTTTACCGCTTTTTGGCGGTTTTTAATATTACTTATTTTTAATCATTCTCAGAATGCTGGATGTTTATGTTGGATATTTATTGAGGACGCAAACCATGAGCGAATCTTCTCAAACCCAAACACTGATTGATGTGATTGATCATGAAGCCTCGATCCGAGAGCTTCGACTCGCCAGACCGCCTGCCAATGCGATCAATCCGGCATTGGTGTCCGCCTTGAATGGGGCGCTCGATGACGCCGTGAGCCAAGACATGGCCGGCGTGGTTTTAAGTGGTTCGCCAGGCTTATTCTCAGCCGGGCTTGATGTGCCTGAGCTGTTGACCTTGGATGAAGCGGGGATGCGTGCTTTTTGGACAGAGTTTTTTGGGCTGCTTCGACGGGTCGCTCGTTACCCAGTGCCGATCGTGGCGGGCCTAACAGGCCACTCGCCGGCTGGTGGCACGGTGATTGCCTTATTTGCCGACTATCGCATTCAAGCTGCTGGCCCTTATCAGCTCGGTCTCAATGAGGTCCAAGTTGGCTTGGTGGTACCACCGGTGATTCACCAAGCTTTGGTGCGTTTAATTGGTGCTTACCCGGCCGAACGTCATTTGGTCGCGGGGCAAATGATCTCTGCTGAGAAAGCCCAAGCCATTGGTCTGGTCGATGAGGTGGTCGCACCCGATCAAGTCATACCGCGGGCAATGGAGTGGTTGAAGACCCATTTGCAGATGCCCAGAAGGGCGCTGTTGACCACCCGCGCGATTTGTCGAGCTGAGCTGGCTCAAGGCTTTGAAGCGCCAGGCGCGATGGACCTTGATCGGTTTGTGGAGGGCTGGTTTAGCGAAGAGACGCAACAGACCATGCAGGCCTTGGTCGCGCGGCTCCAAAAAAGCTAGGCGCCGGCCAAAACCCGCATGGGCTCGGGAAGGGGCACCGATTGGCCACTGTGTTTGTCAATCCAAACCAGCGTGGTCTCGCCCTCGGCATAAATGGGCTGATCAGCCAGTGTGGGTTCGACCGCGATGATTTGATGTTTGAGCACCAGGCTCGAGCGCCCCACTTTGGCGGGTGTCAGCGTCACTTCAACTCGGGCAGGCCAATGGATGGGGCGGCGATAGTTTAAGTTGATGTTGGCCACCACTGGGCCCTGTTCCTCGCCTTGCCAATCGCTTGGGACCGATTCCATCCAGCGCGCGCGGCATTCCTCAATCAAGCGCAAATGGGTCACGTTGCCGATGTGGTTGTAGGGGTCTAAGTCGCCCCATAAAAGATCGAGTTGGCATGAAAACGTTTGGCTCATGGTGGCTTGGCCTCTGGTGGTCCTTAAGCTGGGTCGGAGACGTTATGATAACGCTTGTTTCAATTCAATAAGGCGCCATTGCCGATCTATGTCTAAACAACACCCGCCATCGAAGTCACAATCGCCCTGGTCGACCCTGGCCTCCGTTGTTGGGTTTGAGCTGGCTTTGGCCGTGCTGGCTTTTATTCTGGCGGCTTGGATTGGCATCGATCTGATGTCCCGTCTGGTTTTTGATTTGCCCGCGCTCAATTGGGCTGTGATCGCAACCATCCCTTTGGTGGGCGTCATGTACACGCTCACACAAAGCAATTGGGCTTGGGTTAAGACGCTCAACGAACCCGTTGAAACCTACATGCGGCCTTTATTAAAAGACTTGCCTCCAGGCGGCTTGCTGTTGGTCGCACTGGCCGCTGGGATTGGTGAGGAGTTGCTGTTTCGTGGGGTGATCCAACAAGGCGTCTCCGATTGGGCAGGGCCTGGGTTGGGGCTGGTGGTGGCGTCTGTCTTATTTGGTTTCGCGCATGCCCTCAACCGCTACTATGTGATGGTGACCATGGCGATGGGGGTGTATTTGGGCTTGTTGTATCAGGCCAGCCAAAACATCGTTTTGGTGATGTTGGTTCACGCACTCTATGACTGGGTGGTTTTACGGCTCTTCTTGCTCAAACCACCCCCCAATAAGGGTGCCAAGTACTGACCCGTCCAAGAACCTTTGGTTTTGGCAACTTTCTCAGGCGTGCCTTTGGCAATGATCTGGCCGCCACCTTGCCCACCTTCAGGCCCCAGATCGACAATCCAATCGGCGGTTTTGATGACATCTAGATTATGCTCGATTACCACCACGGTGTTGCCGTGGTCTCTGAGGCGATGTAACACACTCAAGAGTTGCTTGATGTCGTGAAAATGAAGGCCAGTAGTAGGCTCGTCTAAAATATAAATCGTGTTGCCCGTGTCTCGTTTCGAGAGTTCTCTGGCCAGTTTAATGCGTTGTGCCTCACCACCCGATAAGGTGGTGGCGCTTTGGCCAAGCTGCAGGTAACTCAATCCAACATCCATCATGGTTTGGAGTTTTTTCGCCACCGAGGGGACGGGCGCGAAAAATTCCAGTGCGTCTTCAACCGTCATTTCCAAGACATCATGAATGCTTTTGCCTTTGTAATGAACGCTCAAAGTCTCACGGTTGTAGCGTTTGCCATGACAAACATCGCAGGGCACAAAGACATCGGGCAAAAAGTGCATTTCAACACGGATCAAGCCATCGCCTTGGCAGGCTTCACAGCGACCCCCTTTGACGTTGAATGAAAACCGTCCAGGCTTATAGCCCCGTGCTCGGGCTTCTTGCGTCCCCACGAACAACTCTCGTATCGGCGTGAACAAACCGGTATACGTGGCTGGGTTGGATCGGGGGGTGCGCCCAATGGGGCTTTGGTCAATCTCAACGACTTTGTCAAAAAGCTCTAAGCCTTGACAGTGCTTGAATGGGGCGGGATTGTCTGAGGAGCGATTCAACTCCCGAGCCAGCAGCCGATACAAGGTGTCATTGATCAAGGTCGACTTGCCAGAGCCTGAGACGCCCGTGACACAGACCATGTGACCGGCTGGAATCTCGAGGGTGACATTTTTGAGGTTGTTGCCACTGGCGCCTTCGAGCTTCAACACACGATCGCGGTCAACGGGTTGGCGCTTTTCGGGTACTTCAATGCAATTGCGGCCTGAGAGGTAATCGGCCGTTAGGGAATCTTTGCATTTCATCAGCTGCTTGGGTGTGCCACTGAACACAATTCGACCACCATGCACGCCAGGACCTGGTCCAATGTCCACCACATGATCCGCGGAGCGGATGGCATCTTCATCGTGTTCAACCACAATCACGGTGTTGCCCAAATCCCGCAAGCGGGTCAGGGTGGCCAATAGGCGATCGTTGTCTCTTTGGTGCAATCCAATTGAAGGTTCATCGAGCACATACATCACACCCACAAGACCGGCACCAATCTGGCTGGCCAAACGAATGCGCTGGGCTTCACCACCCGAGAGCGTATCGGCTTGGCGATCAAGGGTCAGATAATCAAGCCCCACATTGACCAAGAACTGAAGGCGTTCGGTGACCTCTTTTAGAATCTTGGTGGCGATGTCACCCCGCCAACCGTCCAAGGTCAGCTCATTGAAAAAGGTGAGCGAGGTTTCAATCGACCACGAAGAGATCTCAGGTAAGTTGTGTCCCCCAACAAAGACATGGCGGGCCGAGCGTCGCAAGCGCTGGCCATGGCATTCTGGGCAAGGTTGGCTGGCGATATAGCGTGCCAACTCATCACGAACCGCGCGCGATTCTGTTTCTCGGTAGCGCTTTTCTAAGTTTGGAATGATGCCGACAAAGGCATGCTCGCGTTGTCGGACGCCACGGTCGGTGTGATATTTGAATTTAATCTTCTCATTGCCACTGCCGTGCAAAATGACTTGCTGAATGGTCTTGGGCAATTTTTTAAAAGGGGTGTCGACATCAAAGCCATAGTGAGCGGCCAAGTCGCGGATGAGTTGAAAGTAGTAAGCGTTGCGTCGGTCCCAGCCTCGGACTGCGCCACCGGCCAGCGACAACTCGGGTTTGGCCACCACGCGGTTCGGGTCAAAGAATTGTTTGACCCCCAAGCCATCGCAGGTCTCACACGCGCCTGAGGGGTTGTTAAACGAAAACAAGCGAGGCTCGAGTTCGGCCAGGCTGTAATCGCACACCGGGCAGGCATAGCGGGCTGAGAACAAGCGCTCAGTGCTCTGTGCTTTTTTCGATGCGGTCTTTTTTGATTTTGATGGTGCACTTGCTTTGGCGGGATCATCCATCGGCGCCACAATGGCCAAGCCATCGGCCATGGCCAAGGCCGTCTCAAAACTCTCGGCCAAGCGCTGAGCCAAATCAGGGCGGACCTTGAAACGATCCACCACCGCTTCAATGTTGTGTTTTTGTCGCAAGGCGAGTTTGGGCGTGCCCTCATCCAAATCAATCACTTCACCATTGACCCGCGCCCGCACAAAGCCTTGCGCCCTCATCTCATCAAACAGCTGCTGATACTCGCCTTTGCGGTTTCTCACCAAGGGCGCCAACAGCATCAGGCGGGTGCCCTCGGGGTACGCCAAGACCGCATCCACCATTTGTGAGACCGTTTGGGCGTCAAGGGGTTGATCGTGATCGGGGCAACGGGGGCGACCGACACGCGCAAACAGCAAGCGCAGATAATCGTGCACTTCAGTGACCGTGCCAACCGTTGAGCGCGGGTTGTGGCTGGCCGATTTTTGTTCGATGGAAATCGCCGGCGATAGACCCTCGATGTGGTCGACATCCGGCTTTTCGAGCATGGACAAAAACTGCCTGGCGTACGAGGACAGGGACTCAACGTAGCGTCTTTGGCCCTCAGCGTAGATGGTGTCAAAGGCCAGCGATGATTTTCCCGACCCCGACAGACCGGTAAAGACAATCAGTGAATCTCGGGGCAAATCGAGATCCACGTTGGCCAAATTGTGGGTGCGGGCGCCCCGGACAGCAATTGTTTTCATGGGGGCTAAGGATACTCCTTTTGTTGTGAGTGTCTCGACCAAGTCGCCATCCCATCCAGGAGCCACCCCAAATCGGGCGGAAATCGCCTATTGACTTGACCTTCAGGGGCAATGTCGGTAGAATTCTCGCTCTTAAGTTCACTGATTTGGAGCAAGTCCCAATGTACGCCGTATTCACCACAGGTGGCAAACAGTACCGTGCAGCCGAAGGCGAGACCGTTCGAGTTGAAAAACTTGAGGTCGAAAAAGGCTCAACCGTCGAGATTGATCAAGTCTTGATGGTCGGCGAAGGCGAAGATGTCCGTGTGGGCACACCCACCGTGGCTGGCGGCAAAGTCACCGCTGAGGTGGTCGATCATGGCCGTGGCGAGAAGGTGCGGATCATCAAGTTCCGCCGCCGTAAGCACCACATGAAGCAGATGGGGCACCGTCAGTACTACACCGATTTAAAGATCAACAAGATCGAAGGATAAGGAAGGACTCATGGCTCATAAGAAAGCAGGCGGTTCAACCCGCAACGGTCGCGACTCAAATCCAAAGTACCTTGGCGTGAAGCGCTACGGTGGTGAACAAGTGGTGGCGGGCAATATTTTGGTGCGCCAACGTGGCACCCGTTTCCATGCCGGTGAGAACGTCCAGGTGGGCCGTGATCACACGCTGTTTGCGATCAGCGATGGCAAGGTGGTCTTTGAACGCCGTGGTAAGCCACTGCGGAAATACGTCTCGGTCCAAACGGACTGATCGTCGGGCCCATCGTCGATGACAGTCAGCTGACTGTCAGCTGATCGTCGCCCCGAGGGATCGTAGGCAAAGCCTACCCAGACAAGCATAATCAAGCCCCGCCTTGGCGGGGTTTTTTGTACCCAGCGCTCAGATCGGGCGACCATGGGCCCATTTGAAAGACACATGCAACACCAATGACCCAATCATGAAATTTGTAGACGAAGCCAAAATCACCGTAATGGCCGGCAGCGGCGGGGCCGGTGCTGTGAGCTTCCGCCGTGAGAAGTACATTCCGCGCGGTGGCCCTGACGGCGGCGATGGCGGCGATGGGGGGAGCGTTTGGCTCGAGGGCGATGCTGGCTTGAACACCTTGGCTGATTTTAGGCACCAACGCCAATTCAAGGCGCGCAATGGGGAGGGTGGTGCCGGCCGCCAACGCTCTGGCAAATCTGCCGAAGACATCGTAATTAAAGTGCCTTTGGGCACGATTGTCTGGGCGGCCGAGACCGATGAGGTGATGGGTGAAATCACCGAGCACGAACAAAAAATGATTGTGGCGTATGGTGGCAAAGGCGGGCGCGGCAACATCAACTTTAAGTCTTCGGTCAACCGTGCCCCGCGGCAATCAACGCCGGGGACGCCTGGTGAGACGCGTGAATTGAAGCTGGAATTAAAGGTGTTGGCCGATGTGGGGCTTTTGGGGTTTCCGAATGCCGGCAAATCGACTCTGATTGCCTCTATGTCGGCCGCGCGACCAAAAATTGCCGATTACCCATTCACCACCCTCTATCCCAATCTCGGTGTGGTGAGCTTGGAGCCAGGTCGAAGCTTTGTAATTGCCGATATCCCAGGACTGATCGAGGGTGCGGCCGAAGGCCAAGGGCTTGGGATTCAGTTTTTAAAGCATTTGCAACGCACGCATTTGTTGTTGCACTTGGTCGATATTGCCCCACTCGATGGCGCAGACCCCGTCGCACAAGTCCACGCATTGGCCGCGGAGTTGAAAGCATTCGATGCCGACCTGGCCGAGCGCGAGCGCTGGCTGGTCTTAACAAAAACCGATCAGGTTGATCCAGAGACCTTGCAGTCTCGGATTGACGATGTGATCGCCCGTCTGGATTGGCAAGCCCCCTGGTTTGCTGTCTCGGCGGTGGCACGCGTGGGCTTGACAGAGCTTGCCGGTGCCATCATGGAACACATAGAAAAGACCCGTCCACGCCCAAGCCACGAGGCCCCGCACTGGATGGATCCACCCCCGCACGATGCTTACCCAGATCAATCATTTAAAGAAGAGTCCAGTCATGAGTCATGAAGAAACCACCACCGAACACCCTACCTTTGAGAGCTTGGGGTTGCCCGATGCCCTGGTGAAGGTGGTGAGCGATTTGGGCTACGAAGCACCCAGCCCCATTCAGGCAGCCACCATGCCACATTTGCTGGCAGGCGATGACCTGGTCGGGCAAGCACAAACCGGCACCGGTAAAACCGCAGCGTTCGCCCTGCCGATCTTGGGACGGTTGAGTGATGCCAGGCCGCTGCCGCAGGCCTTGGTGTTAACACCGACACGCGAATTGGCGATTCAGGTGGCCGAGGCATTTGCGCGCTACGGGGCCGGCTTGCCGGGCTTTAAGGTGTTGCCGATCTATGGCGGTCAGCCCTTTGGTGGCCAGCTCAGCGGCCTAAAACGTGGCGCGCATGTGGTGGTGGGCACACCCGGGCGGATCATTGACCACCTTAAAAGAGGCACGCTCAACTTGGGCGCACTGGCGACACTGGTCTTGGATGAAGCCGATGAGATGCTTCGCATGGGGTTTGTGGATGATGTCGAAGCGGTATTGGCCAAAGCCCCAGATGATGCGCAGATTGCTTTGTTTTCTGCCACCATGCCTGCGCCCATTCGAGCGATTGCCAAGCGCTATTTGAAAACACCCCAGCACATCACCATCAAATCTAAAACCACGACCGCCACCAACATCCGGCAACGCTATTGGATTGTCAGTGGCTTGCACAAACTCGATGCGCTCACACGCATCTTAGAAGTCGAGCCCTTTGATGCAATGATCATTTTCGCGCGCACCAAGGTGGGCACCGAAGAGTTGGCGCATCGGTTGCGCGCGCGCGGATTTGCGGCGCAAGCACTCAATGGCGATGTGCCACAAAACAAACGCGAGCAACTGATCGAATCCCTAAAATCAGGCCAGATTGATTTGTTGGTCGCCACAGATGTCGCGGCGCGTGGGCTGGATGTGGAGCGGATTTCGCATGTTATCAATTACGACATTCCGCACGACACCGAAGCGTATGTACACCGCATTGGTCGGACTGGTCGAGCGGGGCGCTCGGGTGAGGCAATTTTATTTGTGGCCCCAAGAGAGCGCTATTTGCTCAAAGCCATTGAGAAGGCCACCCGTCAGCCATTGACTGAGATGGACATGCCCAGTGTGGACGATGTACACGCCCACCGCGATGAGCGGCAGTTGGAGCGTGTCATGAAAGCGTTGGAGAGCCCGAAGCTCAGCACCTATCAAGAAAAAGTCTTGCATTGGCAGGCCAAAGCAGAAGCCTCATTGGTGGATATTGCCGCGGCCTTGGCGATGCTGGGTGAGGAGACCAGTGCACCACCCGTGGCCCCTGTGACTGAGGCGGCGCCTGCCAAGCCGAGACATGGGCGAGACGATCACGCCGGTGGACGCGGGCGTTTTGATCGCGGCGAGCGTGGCCGCGACCGGGGCGACAGGCCTGATCGGCAAAGCATGGATTTGGATAAGCGCACCTATTGGGTGGCGGTTGGGCACGATCAAGGCGTCCAGCCTGGCAATCTGGTGGGCGCCATCGCCAACGAAGGTGGTTTGGCATCGGGTCAAATCGGGCGGGTGGTGATCAAAGATCGCTTTAGCCTGGTGGATTTGCCTAAGGATTTGGATGACTCGGTGCTGGCGCACTTGAAAAACGTCAAAGTCGCCGGTGTGTCATTGTCGATCCGACCTGACCGTGAAGGGCCCAGCAGTGGCGGGGAGCGTCGCGCCCCTCGCGAAGAGCGGCCCACTCGCGCCTTTAAGAAACCGGCCAGAAAAACCGACCGACCAGCGCGCGCCGAGCCCAAATCTCGAGCCAAGCCGAGCAAACCCTTGAGCCGTGCTGAGAAAAAAGCCGGTCACCAACGCCGCTCAGCCTCTGGTAACAGCCCACCATTGAAAAAGAGCCATCGCAAGGGGTCGTGATTGCCCGAGGCGCCCAAGTAAGGCGCCTCAAAGATTATGGGGCTTGGTCTCGCAAAATTGATCTTTTGCGTGTGATAATGTCCCCTGTATCGACGTTTTAAGGACCTGTTTTTCGGTGAGTTCTCAACGCATCCCAATTACGGTAAAAAGTGGTTACAAGATCACCAAGCCGCAAGGTTTTAGCGCCATTGTGGATGGCATACGCGCTCGGCCGGGTGTGGAGCCACCTGAGATCGGCAGAAAGCCATCTTGGCTTCGGGCGAAATTGCCGAGTGGGGGTAAGTACGAGCAAGTCAAAGCCAATGTGAAAACCCACCGCTTGGCCACCGTTTGCGAGGAATCAAAGTGCCCCAACATTGGTGAATGCTGGACCAATGGGGTGGCCACCATCATGCTGATGGGTGATGTCTGTACTCGAGCCTGCCGCTTTTGCTCCGTTGATACGGGCAATCCCAAAGGCTGGCTGGATGCTGAAGAGCCAGCCAATTCGGCCGAATCGGTTCGATTGATGGACCTTCGTTATGTGGTCTTGACCTCGGTGGACCGTGATGATTTGCCCGACGGCGGCGCCGGGCATTATGCGGCCTGTATTCGAGAGATCAAATCGGTCAATCCGACCACCAAAGTCGAGGCACTCACGCCCGATTTTCAAGGCCGCTTGCATGACGTTGAGACCGTTGTCGACTCAGGCCTTGATGTCTTCGCCCAAAACGTTGAGACCGTCAAACGTCTAACGCATCCGGTGAGAGACCCACGCGCGGGCTACCAACAAACCCTCGATGTCTTGGCGCATGCCAAGAAACACCGACCAGAGATTCTGACCAAGACGAGTTTGATGCTTGGATTGGGTGAGACCATGGATGAGGTGCACGAGACCATGGACGATCTCCGCGCGATCGATGTGGACATCGTGACCTTTGGCCAGTATCTTCGTCCAACCGTGAACCATTTACCGGTTGATCGGTATGTCACCCCCGATGAGTTCCAAGCACTGCGCCAGATTGGACTGGATAAAGGCTTTCTTGAAGTGGTCTCAGGGCCTCTGGTACGATCCAGTTATCGTGCCGATCGGGTATTTGATTTGAACAACTGTGGCCTAGATGAGTGACCCTGACCCGGCCAGTCCTCGCTCACAATCCAATGGGGATGCCAATGACGATAAGGACTGGCTCGAAAAACTCACCAACGAATTAAACCGCTTGCACCGCAGCGGATCCACACTCACTTACTTGGAGCTGGCAGACCGCCTGAGTATTCCCAGCCCGCATCGCATCCATCGCCTGACCCATTGGCTAGAGATGTCCATGGCAGATGACGCCAAGCGCAATCAAACACCCAAAGCCGCATTGGTGGTGAGTCGCATTCGCTCCCGCAGGCCGGCGCCTGGCTTTTTTGCCAAAGCAAAAGAACTGGGCTTGATGCAGGATGAAAGTCCCGATGCGTTCCATGATCAATTGTTGCACG
>CBFHIS010000006.1:0-79516 GCA_965655975.1 Wenzhouxiangella sp. | reverse complement strand
GGCGGACGCCTGCACCATTGGACGAGGTCGCTGAGATGGTGGGGGCAGCCACCCAGCAAGCGCAGTTTTCTTATGGCGTGTTGTCGGGTGCATTGGAAAACATGAGCCAGGGGGTGTGTGTGGTCGATCCTGAGATGCGTTTGGTGGCCTGGAACTCGGCGTATTTGGAGATGTTTGATTACCCCAGCGAGTTGATTCGGGTCGGGCGTCCCGTGGCTGATTTGTTGCGTCACAATGCAGAGCATGGTTTGATGGGTTCGGGTGGCGATATTGATCAAAAAATTGAGCGCCGACTGGCGTTCAAACGCCAAGGCTCGAGGCACTTGGTGGAAAGGCGTTGGCCCGATGGGCGAATGATTGAGATTCGGGGCAATCCCATGCCGGGTGGTGGGTTCGTGGCCACTTTTACCGATGTCACCGAGTTTCGGTCCACCGCAGAAGAGCTTCGCCAGATCAATGAGACGCTCGAACACAGGGTGGTGGCGCGCACCAAAGAATTAGAAAATGCCAAGCTCGATGCCGAAACCGCCTCGGAAGCCAAGACCCGATTCCTGGCCGCGGTCAGCCATGACTTGGTCCAACCATTGAACGCGGCACAATTATTGACCCACTCGGTGAGCGCGCGTCTGGGTGAGCACGCGAGCCAACAGGCCTTGTCACAAATCTCGGGTGCCTTGAGTGCCACCGAGCGTTTGATCGAATCTCTGTTGGATATTTCTAGGCTCGATGCCGGTGGGCTCAAGCCCAGAATCTCGCGCTTTCCTTTGGCCGAGGTCTTCGATCAACTCGATGGTGAGTTTCGGGTCTTGGCCGCTGAGAGAAAGCTCACCCTGCACACCATCGCCACCTCGGTCTGGGTGGAGACCGACCCCCAACTGCTTCGTCGCATCTTGCAAAACTTCTTATCCAATGCGGTCCGGTATACAGAAAGCGGGCGCATTGTGATGGGGGTCAGACGCCGAGTGAACTCTGTGATGATCGGTGTGTGGGACACGGGACCTGGCATCAATGCCAAGGATCGAGCTGTGATATTTGAGGAGTTTCGGCGTCTGGAGCCCGACCAAGGTGCGCCGGGTCTGGGCTTGGGCCTGGCCATTGCCGAACGGATGGCGCGCTTGTTGGAACACCCGCTGACACTGGAATCCAAATCCGGCGGCCCCACTTTGTTTGGTGTCTCTGTGCCCATGGTGGCTCAAGAGACCAGGACCATCGCGCCTTCGACCAGTACCGCACCCATCAAGCGGGGACGGGTCTTGGTGGTGGACAATGACCCGAGCATGCGCCAGTCATTGGCCATGCTGATCGAGGGTTGGGGGTTTGAAGTCAGCGTCGCGGGTGATTTGGAGGGCGCTCATAAAAAAGCCAGTGAAGCCCACGTTGATTTGTTGGTGTTGGACTACCACTTAAACAGTGGCTTGACCGGGCTCAATGTTTATCAAGCTCTGATACAAGCTGGCCACCAAATCCCAGCGGTGATGATCAGCGCCGATCACGCCTCTGAGGTGAGGCTGGCCGCGCAAGCGGCCGGGTGTGAGTTCTTGCACAAACCCATTCGGCCGCTGGCGCTTCGCTCAGTGATTCACGGTATCTTGGACTAAGGCCTCTTAGATGCAGGCCCAGATGCTTTTGATCATCTAGTCGCTGTTAGAAATCCAGCTTATTCTCATCAGTCGTTTTTCTCCTGAATCGCCTGCCACGCTCGATCCAGAGCGTCCCAGCCGTGCGGCAAAATCGGTTGCCAGCGCGGGTCTGCAGCCAGCGCATTTAAAAAAGCATCAAAGTGCTGTGCGCCTTCGATTTCTTGATAATCCACCGGCATGCCGTTTTCTCGGGCCTGTGCCACGTAGGGTCTCGATGAGAACACCGCTGGAATCAAGCCATCGACTTGGCCGTGCACCACAAAGACTGGAACATCACCTGACCACTTGGCACTGGCTTTGGTCTGTGCCACCGATGCTCGCAATTGATCGTCTTCAATTAAGTCATACAAGCACTTTAAGCCGGCAAAGTGCGGATCGGCAGGATTGGTTGCTTGCGCATCGACCAAAGTGATGCCATCGCCAGGCGGTGAGCCCGAACCAGTCGCCCACCAAGTGGCCTTTTGGGCTGCACTGGCGGTGCTGGCCTCGAATCCATAACCACAAGGCATCTGATCAAAGGGTGTTTTCAGATAAGCCGAAGCATAGTTCACCAACACCGTTCGCCAGACATCTAAGACCACGGTGGAGGCTGAAAACATCAAGCCGTCTTGATCAAACCCAAACGAGGTCAGTGTTTCCAGAGCGGCTTGGGGTGTGGCTTCATCCAACAAGCCCGCCTCAGTCAGGCTTTGGCAACGCACGGGCCCAAAGCCAATGAGCAAGGGATTGGCGAAGGGGAGGTTGGCGGCAAAATCGGCATCGCCCAGCAGGCAGGGTTGATACAAGGCTGCGGTGGCGGCGTATTCATATAAAGCCGGTACACCTTCTGGAGAGATATTGGGCATGATGGCAACAGCGGCATCAAAGCGTCCTTGGGTGTCTTGTTCCACCGCTCTTAACACCGCCTGAGCGCCATTGGATAGACCCGCTGCCATGGTGATCAATGACCCGGCATCAAGATCACTGAAGCGTTCGGCCAATTGAGACTTGGCCCAGTCGGTGGCCGATAAGGTGATCGTGCCCCAATAGGCTTCGACATTGATTTGGCTGTGCGCGTGCGGGATGGCCACTGGGCTCATTGGCGCGTCGTTGTGTTCACCTCGCTCAGGGACAAACCCCAACAGGTCTTGGTTGGCAGCATCTGTCTCGAGTGCCACGCGTTGCCCATCTAATTGCACACCCGTTTGAGTCGCGACATCAAAGTAATCAGTGCCCGCGCCTTTGTCTGAGTACACCACCGCGCAGCCTTTGGGAAGCGCCCAAGGGGAGACCAAGGGCACCGCCCCATAAACCCCACGCGAGCCCGAGGCGGGCGCGACCACCAAACAAGGTGTTTGCGGATTGAAACCTTCAGGGATTTGTAACAACACCCGAGCAAAGTGATCGGTCTCACCGACACGATGCCAGGCCATGATCTCGGTGCCTGCCACCACGGGGAGACCTTGGGCACCGAATTCACCCAAGCCATCCGAAGTATTGATGGCTGACAAGCCATTGAAGTGGGTGTGGAATGCCATGGCGCGCAACTCATCGGCGCTGGGGGTGGTGGGGTCTGTGGCTTCAGGGCGTGGGCCTCTCAGGCCCGCTATGCCAAGACCGGCGCTCACCAAATCGGTGTGCTCACTGACGATTTGATCGGTGTGGAATGAAGGTGTGGCTGAGGTTGGTGCTTCCTCCGGCCCGCTGCAGGCTGTGACCAGCAAAGAAGCGGTCAATCCAAAAAATAGTGCGCGTTTGTTTGCTGGAACCATGTTGCTCTCCGCCTTGCGTTTGATGGCCAGTGGTTGGATGGCCGATGGTTGGATGCCTTTGGGTTGGCTTAAAAAGCCTGCCCCAAATGCGATTTTTGGGTTCGTCTAATGATCGAACACGACCCACCAAAACTCAAGGTTATCAGACTCTCAAAAGGGGCTTGAATGGACTTTGGTACAGGCAACATCTGGCGTTGAACCTGCTAGACTTTTGAGACATGAACATCGTAATCACCGGAGCAGGCAGCGGAATCGGCGAGGGCATCGCCCAAGGTTTGGCCAAAGCGGGTCATTGTGTGTGGGTCACCGACTACCGAATAGAAGCCGCCCAAGCGGTGGCCGATGCCATCAACGCATCGGGCGGGCAAGCACGCGCGACCAACTTGGATGTGGCCGACCCCAAAGCCATTGAGCAGATGCCCGAGTGGATCAGCGCTCAAGGCCTGGGGCCTGTGGATGTATTGATCAACAACGCAGGCCTTCAACACGTCGCTCCACTTGAAGACTTTGATATGGACCACTGGTCGCACTTGGTCGAGGTGATGCTCAATGGTGTCGCACGACTCACCCGTGCCTTATTGCCTCAGATGCGAGAGCAAAACTTCGGTCGCATCATCAATATCGGCTCCATTCATTCGTTGGTGGCCAGTCCTTATAAGAGCGCGTATGTGGCGGCCAAGCATGGTTTGATGGGGTTTTCGAAAGTGATGGCTTTAGAAACCGCCCAGTCAGACATCACCATCAATACCGTTTGTCCGACCTATGTGCGAACGCCGCTCGTGGATCAACAAATCGCTGCCCAAGCCAAAGCGCATGGCATCAGCGAACAAGAAGTGGTCGATACCATCATGCTCAAACCCATGCCCAAAGGTGTCTTTATTACCTTTGAAGAGTTGACTGGGATCTGCTCGTTTCTGTTGAGCCCAGCAGCCAGAAACATCACCGGTCAAGCGATCGTGGTCGATGGTGGCTGGACGGTGACATGAGCACCCAGGTCTTAATCGCAGACGATCACCCTTTGTTTCGGGCGGCACTGGTGCAAACGCTCTCAGATTGCATGGATGATGTCTCGGTGTTGCAAGCCAGAGACCTCAATGAAGCGTTTGAACATTTGAATGCCAACGACAATATTGATCTGGTCTTGTTGGATCTCCACATGCCGAGCAATCAAGGGGTGAGTTCGGGTTTAAATGGGGGCTTAACAGGGTTGGCGCACATCAGAGGCCAATTTCCAGCAGTGGCCGTGGTGGTGGTTTCAGCCAACGAAGACCCGATGGTAATTCGTCGAGCGCTTGATTATGGTGCGGCTGGCTTCATTCCAAAAAGCGCGGATTTGTCTGAACTTTCTGAAGCACTCGAGGCGGTGTTTGATTGCCGCGAGTGGATTCCGGCGCGCTTAAAACGCGCGGTTGAAGAGGCGGTGGATGCCAGGCCTGATGATGACATGGCCGAACGCATCAAGACACTGACCCCGCAACAGCTTCGGGTTCTAGAAATGGTTGCCCAAGGTCAGCTCAACAAACAGATTGCCGATGCTCTAGGCGTTCAATTGCGGACTGTGAAAGCACACATGTCGGAAATTTTTCACAAACTCAATGTGCGAAACAGAACGCAAGCCGGCATTGCGTTTCGGGCGCTAGACATTCAACTCAAAGACCGCTTCGACGCGCATCCTTAGACATTTCGGGAAAAAGTTTATAGACAACTTGCGCTGGGTGGATTAGGCAAACCCATCGGTAATCAGCACCACTGAGTCTTCCAGCGCTTCAATCACACCGCCCCAAACATAAGGACAAATCACATTGTCTGCCCGGTTGAGGTGTTGTTTGTTTTTTGATTGGGCGTGGGTGGTTTCAAGTGCGCCTTCCACCACGCTGATGATCGAGGGCGTACGCCCCGCCTCGATCTCAATCGACTCACCTTTGGGCAAGACGATGTGTTTGATCCGAAACGAATCGCACTCGGCCAAGATCCGCTGACCCGGTTCATGGCTGGCCGGCACGGTGGCTGGTTCAAAGTCTTCAAAATCAATCGAGGCCAGAGACTCTTGGATATGCAAGTCTCGGGGCATGCCATCCAAGCCCACGCGGTCCCAGTCATAGACCCGATAAGTGGTGTCTGAGTTTTGTTGGATTTCTAAGATTAAATTGCCCGCATCGATGGCATGAATGCGACCGCTTTCCAACAAAATGGATTCGCCATTTTGAACTGAAATCCGATGAATCAACGGGGTCAGCCCCGCGCCACCGGATTGGGTGAGCACTGCTTCAAAGTCATCTCGTGTGGTGGTGTGTTTGAGGCCCACATACAAAGCCGCCTCTGGCGTGGCCGAGGCAATGTACCAACACTCGGTCTTGGGCTCACCCCCAAGATTATTGGCCACATGAGCCGGTGGGTGGACTTGTAGGCTCAAGCGGTCTTGGCAGTCTAGCCACTTGACCAAGATCGGGAAGCGACGTTGGTCGCTTGATGCGTTGGCTTGAGACCACTCAGGTCCCATGATCTCTTTTGTGTGGTGTGTGAGTAACTCAGCCAGCGTTTGCTGGGTCGCCGCCAACACAGACTGGGCTTCAGGCCGGTCGACAATCTCCCAAGCTTCCCCAATGGGCCCGTCGTGGGGCAGTTCGCGCCCAAGCACATGGCGGAGGTTGTTGCCCCCCCAGACACGGTCCTGATAGATCGGTACAAACCCCAGTAAGTCCATGGCGTTATGGTAGCAAAGCTTTTGGGTGACTGTGCTAGAGTAAAGACGTCTTATTATTTCTTATTATTCAAGGGTGGCAGCGTGCATATCAAACATCACGGGGGCGTCCAAGGCGTCACCGGCTCATGCCATGAGCTCTATATCGATGGTCCATCTCCCCATTCTTTATTGATCGATTGTGGTTTGTTTCAAGGCAAAGACGCCAGACGCCATGAAGAAGGTGTTGATCCACTGGTCATTGATTTTGATATCACCGCCATCGAGGCGGTGGTGCTCACCCATGTCCACATCGACCATGTGGGGCGGTTGCCTTATTTGTTGGGGGCAGGATACAAGGGCCCCATCATTGCCTCCAAAGCAAGCGCCATGTTGCTGCCGATGGTGCTAGAAGACGCCCTCAAGGTGGGGTTTACCCGAGACCGCAAAGTCATTCATCGGTTCTTGGAGGTGATTGACAAACAGCTCATTGGCATCGACACAGGCATCTGGCATTCGATCTCGGATCAGGCCACCATCCGCCTGCAACGCGCCGGCCACATCTTAGGCTCGAGTTATGTGGAGGTGCATGTCGATGAGCAAGCCACGGCCGAAACCCCGGTCAATCCCACTGACGTCGGCGAGCGGGTGGTCTTTAGTGGCGATTTGGGCGCCGATGACACGCCGTTGTTGCCCGAGCCCACCTCACCGGAAAGAGCCGATGTGTTGGTGTTGGAATCGACCTATGGCGATCGCTTGCACGAAGACAGAGCCAATCGCCAGGCCCACTTGAAAGCGATCATCGAGCACGCGCTAGAAAACGATGGGACCGTGATCATACCGGCCTTTAGCATTGGCAGAACCCAAGAGCTCTTATACGAGATTGAGGACTTGTTCGAACGCTTTGGTGACACGGCCCCTTGGAACAAACTCCAAATCATTCTTGACTCGCCTCTGGCGGCCGATTACACCCATGGTTATCAACAACTCAAAGCGTTGTGGGATGAGGAAGCCAAAGCGCGGGTGAGCCAAGGACGCCATCCCCTGGCGTTTGATCAACTGATGACCATTGACTCGCACAAAGAACACCAAAAGATGGTGAAGTTTTTGAAAGAAACCGGTCAAGGCGCGGTGGTGATCGCTGCCAGTGGCATGTGCGCGGGTGGGCGCGTGGTCAATTATCTCAAAGCGCTTCTGGATGACCCGCGTTCTGATGTGATCTTTGTGGGTTACCAAGCCCAAGGGACGCCAGGGCGAGATCTGCTGCGTTACGGACTAAAAAAAGAGGCGGGTGAGCCACCGGGATGGGTGCGTTTGGATGGGGCACGGTATGAGATTCATGCCAAGATCCATGAGATTGATGGCTATTCTGCCCACGCCGACCAAGCTGGGCTTTTGAAGTTTGTGCAAGGCATTGACCCGCTGCCCAAAGAAATTCGCTTGGTGCACGGTGACGATGAGGCCAAAGTGGTGCTGAAATCAGTGCTTGAACAAAAACTCAGCGGACCGGTCTTGCCTTCGGTGACCATTCCAACTCAGGCCCCAAATGGTGAGGCGGACAGGGAGAATGCTTCCAAACGAGGCCCGTCATGACAGAGGCGGTATTTTCATGGGTGGCGATTGCGTCGGTCGCGGTCATCTATGGCCTGGGGTGGAACTTGTCGCATCCCATGGTGTTTTGGGGACGCTGGGCATTTCGGGCCGCCTTGTTGGTTTTGTTGTTGGGCCTGACCTTGCCAGCCGATGCCATCTCATTTCTGGTGGGGTTCTTGTCTCAATTTATTCCCAACCTAGGCCAGATCAGTAACGAACCTGGGGCCAGTTTTGGCATGCATTTTCTGCTTTTTTTCTTGGTCGCGACTTTGTTGCTCTCGCTCCGACTTGACATGTCTTTTCCAGCCTTGTTGATGGGTTTGATTGGCTTGGCCTTTGTCACCGAGGGCCTCCAAGCGTTGATCCCTGGCCGGTCTGCAGACTGGATCGACGTGGCGACCAATCTGGTTGGTGTGGCCTTGGGGCTTGGAGTGAGTGGGTCGGTTGCTTGGATGAGGCGGGGGTTGGGGTAATTTGACGCCAGTTTGAAGGCTGGTCATTCGCTCACCTTGGCTCTCGCGTGGGAACATTGGCCGCCCCTATGGCTCTAAGTTGGCATAGAATGATTCTTTCCTAACCCCAAACCCCAACAAACAAAGGCTTTTCATGACCCAGATTGAGCCCTCCATCAGCCACGATGCCCGCTTTGACTTGTTTGTCATTGGCGCAGGCTCAGGCGGGGTTCGGGCAGCGCGTATTGCGGCCTCACATGGGGCCCGGGTCGGCATTTGTGAAGAATCTCGTGTGGGTGGGACCTGTGTGATCAGAGGTTGTGTGCCCAAGAAACTTTTGGTCTATGGCTCAGAGTTTTCCAAGCAGTTTGAGCAAGCGGCGGGTTTTGGCTGGACACTCCCCGAACAACCCACCTTCTCTTGGCCCACTCTTATTGTGAATAAAGACCGAGAGATCGACCGCTTAAATGGGATTTATTTAAAACTTCTTTCGAATGCTGGGGTGTCTTTGTTCAATGGACGTGGTCGGCTCATTGATGCCCACACCGTGGATGTCGATGGCCAGCGTATTCATGCCGATCGCATTTTAATTGCAGTGGGTGGTCGGCCCAGAAAGCTCGATATTCCAGGGGCGGAGTACGCCATCACCTCCGATGAGGCCTTTCATTTGGCTGAGCTGCCCAAGCGCGTGTTGATGGTGGGAGCCGGTTACATTGCTGTGGAATTTGCAGGCATCTTCAATGGTTTGGGCGCTCAAGTCACTCTGGCGTATCGAGGTGAGAAGATTTTGCGCGGGTTCGATCAAGATGTGCAATCGTCTGTAGAGACTGCAATGATTGATCGAGGCATCGAGATCGTCTATCGCACCACGCCCACGGCCATTGAAAAAACCCCCGATGGGTTGCGGGTGCGCTTTAACGACGATGCGCCTTTGTCAGACCATCAAGCCACTGACCAAGAGACCACTTTTGATGCGGTGATGATGGCCGCAGGGCGTGTGCCCTATACCTGGGATCTGGGCTTGGATGCGGCGGGGGTGGAGACCAACGCCATTGGCGCGATTGTGGTTGATGCTTACAACCAAACCAGTCAGCCATCGGTCTATGCGGTCGGGGATGTGACCGATCGGGTGAATCTCACCCCAGTGGCATTGATGGAAGGCCATGCCTTGGCCGATACTTTGTTTGGTGGCATGGACCGGCCAGTCGAACACCAAGACATCCCCGCGGCGGTATTTTCTCAACCGCCGGTGGCCTGTGTGGGCTTAACTGAGGCCGAAGCGCGCGAGAAAGGGCATCGCTTAAAATTGTTTAAATCAAGCTTTACCCCCATGAAATATACTCTAACGGGTGGCGCTGAGAAGGGTTTGATGAAATTGGTGGTGGATGCCGACAGCGATCGTGTCTTGGGCGTCCACGTGGTCGGGCCCGATGCGCCTGAGATGGTGCAAGGGTTTGCGGTCGCGGTCAAGGCGGGTCTTTTAAAGAAAGACTTTGATCGCACCTTGGGCATTCACCCCACTGCCGCTGAGGAATTGGTCACACTTCGGGTGCCGACATCAGAAGATGCACCCTAGATGTTCTGAGGTCTAAGTTTGGTGCAGTGGGCACTCGGGCAATAGAACCATGGGTTCTGGAATCAGACACATTGGGTGTTTGCGATTGAATAGTTAGGGTTAACTGTTGACTAAAGAGACAACGATGATGCAAAAAAATAAAACCACTCAAAGTCCGCATCCTTTGTTGAGGGAAACGGTTCTATGCTGGCGTGTTTGTTATCAAGCCCTACTGGCTTTGATGCTGGCCGTAGCAACAATGGCACAGGTTTCGGCCAAGTCGGTTTCAGATCTCAACGATACAATTCAGGCCAGATCGGGGCATTGGATTGTGGAATTACACGCACCGTCCACGCTGTCTTTTGAGGGCTCTTCGGTGATGGCGGTGGAACGTGCCGATGCACGATCGGGCAAACGCGCGCAATTGGCACCAACGGCCCCATCAATCACCGGCCAGCGGCTCAATGTCGCCGATGCCGATGTTCAAGCCTATGTCGCTCTCTTAGACCAAGAACGCCAAACCATGCTCGAGACCATGGCGAATCAATTGGGCCGGCCTTTCGAGCCCTATGCGGTTTATCGTCATGTGACCAATGGTTTTGCGGTTGAAATGAGCGAGCAAGAAGCGCGCATTCTAGAAACCTGGCCTGAGGTCAAATCGGTTACGCCCGATTGGATTCATCGCCGCCACACCGACCGTGGGCCTGGCCTAATTGGCGCACAAACCCTTTGGCAGTTGCAAGCAGAAACAGCCTTTCCGCCCTCACGTGGGCAAGGGGTGGTGATTGGCATCATCGACAGTGGCATCAATTGGGACCATCAAATGTTCCAAGATGGTCCACCCAACACATTCACCACATTCACCAACCCCTATGGCCAGACTTTGGGTGAGTGCTCTAAGCCCGAGGTCAACTGCAACAACAAACTGGTGGGGGTGTATGACTTCACCACCGAGGGTACATTTGGGAAAGACCCAGAAACCGATGGCCATGGCACGCACGTGGCCTCCACCGCTGCGGGCAATGTGATTTCTAATTTCACGCTCACCAGCACGGGTGACCACCGCTTCACCATGCAAGGGGTGGCACCCGATGCCAATATCATCTCTTATAAGGTCTGCTACAGCGTTCATCCCAGCGATGAAGAACTCAACGACAGTTGTGTGGGCTCAGCCATTGGCCAGGCACTTGATCAAGCTGTCGCCAACCAAGTCGATGTGGTCAACTACTCGATTGGTGGTCCAGCCAGCAATCCTTGGCAGTCTGCTCGGCCATTTCTGCCAATGTGGCAAAACGACATTGCCTTTGTGACCTCAGCGGGCAACTCAGGTCCTGATCCTGAAACCATTGGCAATCCGGCCAACGCGCCATGGGTGATGGCTGTCGGCAACAGCACCCACGATCGCTTGGTCGCCGCTGCAGCGCGTGTCGGGAGCATTGATGACATCGCGGTTGTACCCAGTGGCGATGGACCCGAAGTCACCAGCGAGATCAACGCCAATGCCCGGCGGGTGGATCAAGTCTCTGCCAATAACTTGTTGGCCTGTGATCCATTGCCCAGTGGCAGTTTGACCGGTGAGATTGCCGTCATCCAGCGGGGAATTTGTACCTTTGCCACCAAGATTGGCCACGCCAAAGACGCTGGCGCGATTGCGGTGCTGATGATCAACCAAGTCAGTGGCCTGCCGATTGCGATGGGTGGGGTGGCTGAGACCACCATCCCAGGGGTGATGATGGACAAATCCGATGGCGAGGCTGTCTTGGCTTTGCTCGCCTCTGGGCCGCAATCGGCCACACTCAAAGTGGGTTCTGAAGTCTCCATCAACTTTGACTGGGCCGATCAGATGAATGCCTCCTCATCCAGAGGCCCCAATCCGGGTGCCCCGGGCTTGATGAAGCCGAATGTGGTGGCACCCGGCACAGCCATTTTGGCGGCCTATGTTCCTGATGAAAATTCCTTGGCGTTCTTAAGCGGGACCTCCATGGCCAGCCCCCATGTGGCCGGTGCCGCGGCGCTGCTTCGAGCCATTCATGCCGATTGGGGGGTGGATGCGGTTTTTTCTGCCCTACAAACCACCGCCGATCCCACCCGTGTTGAAGCCGATGGTGAAACAGCCACGGTGAACGACCGTGGAGCGGGACGGATTCGTGTGGACTTGGCCGCGCGCGTGGGGCTGTACTTGCCCCTTGAGGCCAGTGCATTTGAAAGCGCCAATCCCGCCACCGGCGGGAACCCTGCCAGTTTGAACTTGCCTGGGCTCATCAATGAGTCGTGCGGCACCAGCTGTAGCTTTACTCGCACCGTCAAGGCCCACCGCCGTGGCAACTGGACGGTGAGCGTGGATGGTGATTCCAGCATCACCGTCTCACCGTCCACTTTTTCATTGAGCACGGGCGAGTCGCAGTCCTTGACCATCACCGTGACCCCCGACCCCGCGCTGGGCGGTGCATTGGAAGAGGGGCGTGTGGTGTTAAACGAAGCGCCGCCATCGAGTTTTGTGACCAACGTCACCCAACCGGTGAAGCAATACTTGACCGTAGCGGTGGCCAACAACAAAACCGAAGTCCCGACGTTTTTTGAATACACCACCACTTCGTCTAAAGGCCAAAAAGAGATGAATCTGCCCGCCATGCGGGGTCTTCAACGCGCCCGGTATGTGGCCAGTGATTTGTCATTGATGGAACAAACAAGTTTTGAGCTTTTTGAAGATTCGAGCAACGATGACCCATTTGATGGCGGTGCGGGTGTGCGTACTTTCTTGGTGGATGTGCCCGCCGGTGCCTTGGGGATTTTTGCTCAAACCACCGAATCCATGGCCAGCGACATCGATTTGTTTGTTGGCTTTGACCAAAATGGCGATGGTGTGGCGCAAGAGGTTGAGTTGGTGTGTGACTCCACCACCCCGGATGCTTTTGAAGATTGCTGGGTGCCCGACCCGTCGGTGGGTCAATGGTGGGTCTTGGTCCAAAACTGGGAGGCTTCTGTTGCTGGCGCCAATGATTCGGTGACCCTTCGCTATGGTGTGGCCAATGGCGCCGACGAGGCGGTGGTCTTTGTCGCAGGCCCCGGTGTTCATGCCGGTGGGCCCTTGGACTTGGATCTCTACTTTGATGACCCAAGTCTTGAGGTGGGTGAGCAACGCATTGGCGCCGTGGAGATCTTAAATGGCTTGGATGGCCAGTCCACAGTGGTCGCAAGTATTCCGTTTGTCTTATCGCAGAACTTCTCATCGAGACCAAAGACCACGGTCTTGTTTCCTGAAGAGACGCTGCCAGTTGCTTTGCCAGCCGCTTCGGTGCATGAGACGTTGTTTATCGATGTACCCCCATCTGCCACGCGCTTGTCGGTGAGCGTGAAAGGTGATGCCGGGGTGACGGCAAGTCTTCGCCGTGTGGATTTTGATGAGATTCCAAACCACGCACCCGATACGCCACCGATACCGAGTGCCTCTTTGGCTTCGGGGTCGGGTTCTTCGTCGGGCTTTACCATGACCATCAATAACCCAGAGCCCGGTCGCTATTATGTGGTCTTGAACAACAGCTCAGGACCCGAGCGTGTGGTGGATGTCACTGCCTCTTTGATCGAATCGGGTCGGATTGAGGCCCGCTATGCGCTGTACTCTCCGGTGGGTCGTGAGATCAACCAAGGCCTGGAGTTCCAGACCGCCGGGCAGCCGTTTGCGGTCTGGTACAGCTTTGATGATGATGGTGTGCCGATTTTTTATCTGGGTAGCGCACCTGAAGACGCCAGCTCATCGGTCTGGGTCTCACCACTCGATCGTTACACCCGCGGCTTAGACAAACAACTCGCAACGCCCGCGGGTCGGATGGCATTGACAACCATTGATCGTGAGACAGCCATTTTTTCATGGCGCCTCAACGGCGCGCATGGCTCGGATTTGGTGAGTGCAGCCATCATTCCGGAAACCTGCGTGACAGAGGGTGGTCAGACCAAAAGCTATACCGGCCATTGGTATTCCCCTGGGCGCGATCAGGGTGGATCAACCACCATCATGTCGCCAGGCATCCAGATCCAGGTGCGTTATTACTACGACACGCTGGGCGTTGGCCGTTGGGTACAGCTGTTTGCACCCACCGGTGGCGAGACCGCCAACACCTTGTTGGTCCGTGAATACCGAGGCTTTTGTCCCAACTGTGATGATTCGACAGCACCGACATTTGATGACATTGGCATTTATGACCGCCAATATGCGAGCGAATCGAGTGGGGAAGAGGTCCTGGTTTTTGAGTCGGGCCCGCCTTTGAATCAATCGTTCATTACGCCCGAGGCGCTGCCCATTGCCAAGCTGTCTGATCGCTTGGCTTGTCCGTAATGGCGCGCAGGGTGGCAAGACCGAATAAGGTGAGGTGCCATGCTCTCTGAGCAGCGGGTGGTGGTGGTACTGCCCGCTTTTAATGCCGCCAAAACGCTGGCGCAGACCATCGCTGAAATCCCACGCGATGTGGTCGATGCCATTGTCTTGGTCGATGATGCCAGCTCCGATGGCACGGCAGATTTGGCCAGAGATTTGGGTGTGGACCATGTCATCGAGCATGATCATAACCAAGGCTATGGCGCCAATCAAAAAACCTGTTACCAAAAAGCGCTGGCACTGGATGCAGACATTGTGATCATGCTCCATCCCGATTACCAATACAGCCCCAAGTTGATTCCAGCGATGGCTGGCATGATCGCGAGTGGCTTGTATTCGGTGGTGATGGGATCTCGAATTTTAGGAGGCGGGGCTTTGCCCGGCGGCATGCCTTTGTACAAATACATTGCCAACCGTGGTCTGACGGCTTTCCAAAACCTGTGCTCGGGCGCCAAGCTCTCCGAGTACCACACCGGCTATCGCGCGTTTTCAGCAGAGGTTTTAAAAGACCTCTGTTTAGATGACCTGTCTGATGATTTTGTGTTCGATAACCAATTGCTTGGTGCGGTCATTCAGTGTGGCCATCCAATTGGCGAGATCAGTTGTCCCACCCGTTACTTTGATGAGGCCTCATCAATCAATTGGCATCGATCGGTGGTTTATGGCCTGGGGTGTCTCGGGGTGTCATTGTCTTTGCTGGTCTGGCGTCTTCAAGGTGGGCGCGCGAACGTGAGGTATGCCAAGTGATTGCCTGGATTCAACGAAGGCTTGGACTGATGGGCTTGGTGGCGCTTGCGATTGGTGCGATCGCAGCCTACTTTCGCCTGACCCAGTTGGGTCATCAAATCTTGATCGATGATGAGTGGCATGCTTTACACGCCTTGATTCGTCTAGATTACCAACAAATCTTTTTAAGCTTTGGGCACGCCGATCACTCCATTCCGCTGACTTTGTTGTTTAAGGCCATGGCAGAGACCATTGGCTTGAGCGAGTGGCGTTTGCGGGCTTTGCCGATTCTCGGCGGGCTGGTGACCGTGGCGTTGGTGCCGTGGCTTCTCAAACCTTGGCTTCGCGCTTACGAGCCTTGGGTGCTGGCGCTGTTGTTGGCGCTCTCGCCGATCTTGATCCATTTTAGTCGCTACGTTCGGCCTTATGCCTTGACCATTCCGTTGACCTTTGCCGCCGTGATTGCCTTGTGGCGTTGGTGGCACGAGGGGCGCCGCGAGTGGATTGCGGTGTTTATCCCCGCCGCCGTGTTGGCCGGTTGGATGCACCCTCTGACGCTTTTGTTCACCGGGGGTGCGTTGTTGTGGTTTGGCTTGGTCTCTTTAAAAGACCTTTTGCAGCACCGGGACATGTCTGGTTTGATGCGCGTGGTACCCCCTGGCTTGATGATGGTGGCCCTGTCCTCTGCCTTGGTGTTGCCGCCTTTGTTGGCAGACCCGCATTCCATGGCAGCCAAAACCGGGGTGCACCAGCTTCAATGGACCACTTTGGTTCGGGCCTGGGAGTTGGTGGCCGGTGTCGCTCATTGGGGGGTGGCTGGTCCCATGCTGGTGCTCGCGGTGATTGGCATGGTGGTGTTGTGGCAACGAGAAAAGATGTTTGTGCTCTATTGGTTGTTCTTGACCACCTTGGCCGGCATCACCGTGGTGTTGTTGAACCCAGCTTGGGTCCATCATGCCTTGGTGCCCGTGCGTTATCTCTCCATCGCCATCCCGTGGGTGTTGGGCTTGATCGCCATTGGCTTTGTGACGGTGGTGCAGTGGTTGAGTCAATACAACCGACCCGCGATGACCGCAAGCCTCGCCGGTGGCGTGATGCTGGCTTGGTTTCTGGGTCTGTTGGCGGTTGGCCCACATTGGCCCACCTATGGCCAGTTCAACCAGTTCGCTGGCCACATGCGCTATCACTTTGACTATGACTTTGTCAGAAACCCCTTTAGTGTGGTGGTCGACTCGGTGGAGATGCCCGAGATTTATCAAACCATGGCCAATGAGCCCGGGGATTGGACCATTGTGGAATCCCCTTGGCGTTTTGAGTCTCACTACACCCCATTTTCAGGCTTTCAAAAAGCCCACCAAATGCCGATTAAAATTGGCATGCTCACCGGTCTTTGTTCTGACTGGGTGGTGGGGGAGTTGCCTTATCAAGATGACAAGACACGCTGGTTTATGAGTGAGTTTGTCCATTTGGCCGACTTGCCCGAGGCCATGGATGAGAACTTTTTTGTGGTGGTGCATCGCGAGCCGATGATGAGAGAAGAGATCAGGCCGGTGCCGTCCATCGAGCCGTGTATCGAAAAACTCGATGCGCGCTTGGGCCCACACTGGTACGCCGATGAGGCGCGTGTGGTCTACAAAGTCGAAGCAGGTTCTTAGACCGTCTTTGTTTTAGCTGAGCAACGTTTTGATTGATCAGTTCTTTGGCCGGTCGGGCGGGGTGTTGCCACGACGGGCTTTGAGCCTGACCAAGCGTTTGGCGCCCCAAGTACTCAAGACCGCCAAGAGACCCAAGGCCCCCAACACACCCATCAGTGAAGAGCCCAGCACATCGCCTTGGTCCCACGCGGCTTTGGCTTCCACCCATGAGCCCAGGCTGTGCCCCACCATGGCGTATAAAAAAGTACTCGGTGCCAAACCAACCACGCTGGCCACCAGATAACGGCTGGCCGGCATGGGGCTCATGGCAGCGGCCACATTGATCAAATAAAAGGGGATTAAGGGGACGATTCGAAGCACCATCAACAACTCAATGGAATGGTGGTCGAGACGATTAGCCAGGCCTTTGAGTCTTGGATCAGCGATTTTTTTCGTGTTGTCTCGATCCAGCCACCAGCGCATCACCAAAAAGCTCAGCCATGCGGCCATCGAGGTCGAGACCCAGCCCGCCAAACCGCCCCAGAAGGTGCCGAACAACAAGCCGCCAGCCATCGACCACAGGGCGCCAACCGGCAAAGCGATCGAGGCGGCCACTACAAAGACGCCAACAAACACCCACCAAGTGGGCCAGAAGGCGGCTTGCACTGCTGCCTCGAGTTGGGTCATCCAAGGGCTGATTTCCTCACCGTAGAACACACCCAAAGCGAGCATGGTCGCAGCCGCGCCAAGGGCAATCAGTGCTTTGAGCCAAGAAGACATGAGTGGTGTGTTTGCGCTTAAGCCCGAATCAACTGAGCGGCCAATTCCACAAAGCGGTCCACCTCATCGAAGGTGTTGTACAAAGGCGTTGGCGCCATGCGAATGATGTCCGGCTCGCGCCAATCACCAATGACCCCATGGCCAATCAGCCGTTCAAACAAACGTCGCCCATGCTCTCTACCGGCTTTCACCTTGAGCGACAATTGTGCCCCATGGCGGTGTGGTTCAAGGGGTGTGATGATTTCGATCTCATCACCCAAGTGATGGGTGATGCCCGTTGCCAAGCGGCCAGTCAGGGCCAGTGAAGCTTGCCGGAGTTTGGGCATTTGGGCTTCGTCAAACATCCCCAGAGAAGCAATCAACGGCGCGGTGGAGAGGATGGGCGGACCAGAAATCTGCCAGCCTTCGGCGCCTTTGGCCGGCCGATGCGTGGGCGCCATTTTAAACCTGGAGTCTTCTTCGTGGCCCCACCAACCCGCCAACCGTGGACCCTCGAAGGGGTGGTGGTTGCTGTGGACAAACGCACCACCGACAGCGCCGGGTCCTGCGTTGAGGTATTTGTAATGGCACCACACGGCAAAGTCGATGCCGTCGTTGTGAAGATCGAGCTCGATGTTGCCAATGGCGTGCGCCAAATCAATGCCCACAGGCGCGCCAATGCGATGGCCGGCGCGGGCAACACGCGCCAAATCAAAGGCCTGTCCGGTGGCATATTGCACCCCCGGCCAGAGCACCATGGCGACTCTCTCACCGTGTTGTTCCAAATAATGCTCTAAGTCCTCTTCGTGGTGCAGCCTGTCTTCTCGGGGTGCGATTTCGATGAGTTGACTGTGCGGGTCTAGGCCATGCAATCGGATTTGGGATTCAATGGCGTGCCGGTCGGATGGAAATGCACCTTGTTCCATCACAATGCGACCCCGCTCGGGCGTGGGGCGATAAAAACTCGTCAGCATCAAATGCAAATTGGTGGTCAGCGCGTTCATCGCCACCACCTCTTGGGGCTTGGCCCCGGTCAGACGCGCTAGGCCATCGGTGGCGTTTTTGTGATACGGGACCCACGGCATGGGGCCATCGAAATGGCCAGTGACGGCCATCCCGCCCCAGCGTTCGAGCTCGGCTTGGACCGCTTCGACCGCCACCAAAGGTTGCAGGCCCAACGAGTTGCCGCAGAAATACAGGGTGTCTTGACCCCCAGGGCCGGGTGGAATGCGGAAACGGTCGCGGAAGCGGCCAGGGGTGTTTTCGGTGTCTGAATGTATGATGGTCATGGCCACAGTTTGCGCTAAAGTGCGCTTCATTTCCACTAGAATGGGTCGCTATGAAAGTTGAAGACTTCAATTACACGCTGCCCGATGAGCTGATCGCCCAGTACCCTTTGCCCAATCGCTCCGATTCTCGGATGTTGGTGGTCGACCGCGGCCGCGATGAGTTGGTGGATTCTGGCATCAAACAATTGACCGAGTACTTATTGCCAGGGGATTTGTTGGTGTTCAATAACACCCGCGTGATCCCCGCCAGGCTCTGGGCCAAGAAGGCCTCGGGCGGGCAGGTGGAGATCATGATCGAGCGGGTTGAAGATGAGACCCACTTGATTGCACAGCTCAGGGTCAACCGAAAGCCTGTCGTGGGCACCCGATTGATCATTGACCAACAGCCTGCCGATCTAGAGATCGAAGTCCTCGAGCGAGAAGGAGAGTTTTGGCGTTTGCGGTTGATTGAAGGTGCTTGGTCTCAGGTACTGATCGATCACGGTCACATGCCCCTGCCGCCCTACATCGAAAGAGCCGACGAGGCCAGCGATCAAGAACGCTATCAAACGGTGTATTCCCAAGTCCCCGGTGCGGTTGCAGCACCCACCGCCGGTCTTCACTTTGATGAGGACTTGTTGGCCAAGATCAAGCATCATGGCGTGGAGATGGGCTATTGCACGCTCCATGTGGGGGCAGGCACGTTCCAGCCCATTCGGGCCGATGCAATTGAAGACCACGTCATGCACAAAGAATGGATGCAAGTCGATGAGGGCTTGGTTGAGCAAGTCAAACAAACCAAAGCGCGCGGTGGTCGGGTGATTGCAGTGGGCACCACGGCGGTGCGGTCGCTGGAAACGGCTGCCAAGGGCGGGGAAATTAAACCCTACCAGGGTGATTCGCAATTGTTTATTTATCCAGGTTTTGGATTCAATGTCATCGATGGCCTGCTCACCAATTTTCATTTGCCCGGCTCGACCTTGGTGATGTTGGTCTCGGCTTTTTCAGGTCGTGAGAAAATCTTGGCCGCTTACCAACACGCCATTGATGAACGCTATCGCTTTTTTAGCTACGGCGATGCCACGCTTTTATTGTGAGCTCGTCGTTGTTGGTCGCCGGGCTTTTTTCACCATGGATCAAGGCAGTCATTGTTTATGAGCGCAGTTGAATTTCAACTCACCCACACCGATGGTTTGGCGCGTCGGGGGACCTTGGCTTTTGACAGAGGCCTAGTCCAAACCCCGGCGTTTATGCCCGTGGGCACCTATGGCACGGTCAAGGCCATGACACCCGAAGAGGTCAAGGCGCTTGGTGCTGAGATTGTTTTGGGCAACACCTTTCATTTGTATCTTCGACCCGGGACAGAGGTGATACGGGCGCACGGTGACTTGCACGATTTTATGGGGTGGTCGGGGCCGATCTTGACCGACTCGGGTGGCTTTCAAGTCTGGAGTTTGGCCGAGCTTCGCTCGATGGATGAAAAAGGGGTGACCTTTCAATCGCCGGTGGATGGCTCAAAGATCTTTATGGGCCCGGAAGAGTCGATGGCGATTCAGCATGCTTTGGGCTCAGACATCATGATGGCCTTTGATGAATGCACCCCGTATCCGGCCACCCACAAAGAGGCCCATGACTCCATGGCTTTGTCCATGCGCTGGGCCAAGCGGTGTATTGATTTTCATCACGAATCAGTTCGGGGGGATCAGCAAGCCTTGTTTGGGATCGTCCAAGGCGGGGTGTATGAAGACTTGCGCGCCGAGTCTGCCGAGATCTTGATTGAGATGAATTTTGATGGCTATGCCATCGGTGGCTTGGCGGTGGGGGAGACGCAAGAAGAACGCGAGCTGACCTTGGAGGTCACCACGCCCAAGTTGCCGACAGACAAACCGCGGTATTTGATGGGGGTGGGCCGGCCCGAAGACATTGTGGAGGCGGTCAGACGCGGCGTGGACATGTTCGATTGTGTGATGCCAACAAGAAATGCAAGAAACGGGCATTTGTTCACCCGCCATGGGGTGTTGAAAATCAGAAACACCCGCTATGTCTCAGACACACAGCCCATCGATCCCGATTGTGGCTGCTATGCCTGCCAGAATTATTCCAGGGCCTACATCAAGCATTTACAAAAGTGCAACGAGATCTTAGGCCATCGCTTGGCGACCACGCACAATCTCTACTACTACCAAGAGTTGATGGCCACTTTGAGAGCCGCCATCGAAGCGGGTGAATTTGAACAAACCGCCAAAGCCCTCTATGCCGGCTGGGCGAGAGGCATTGAGTAGCCCATTGAGTAGCGCATTGAATAGCGCTTTGAGTAGCCAGTCAGCTCAAATGCCGGACATCGACAAAGCCACCACTGGGGTAGTTGGTTTTGAGCATTGGTAAGACCTCAATCAGACGCTCAGCAGCCATTTTTGGGGTGGGCATGTGCGCCGTCCCGCGGGCGTCTTTGAGTTTTTGGACAGATGGGAAATCCCCGCTGTCGACCTCGCCGCACAAGTAATCCTGCATGGGGGTATCGACAAGGCCTGGGGCATAGGCCATCAAGTGGGTCTCGGGCATCTCTTGGGCATACAGATGGACCAAGTGATTGATCGAGGCCTTGGAGAGCGAATACCCACCCCAGCCAAAGTTCATGTTCACGGCCGCACCCGATGAGATGGCGATCACTTGATCAACGGGCATGGCCGATTCGATCAACCAATCCAAAATCACTTTGTTGGCCCAGACGTTGACCCGATAAAGGTGCTCGAGATCGTGCACATCGGTTTGGTGGATGGGCTGTATCTTTCCCAACACACCGGCGTTTAGGATCAACAAATCCAGCCTGTGTGCGTCCGACAAAACCGATTCGAGCGCGTGTGGGATTTTATTTAAATCACCCAAATCCACCACCTGGTCTCTTAAGACATCGTCATAGGTGGCGTTCATCTCGGTTTTCAGTGGGCAGCCGCGGCGCGATAGGCCGCGGACAATGGCACCTTGTTCTAAAAACGCTTCGGTGAGGCCCAGGCCTAAGCCTGAGCTGTTGCCGGTGATCAAAACATTCATCTCGTCGGTCTCTTCTCCATATCGCTGTGGTTAGTGGCTTGGGTTGTCATAACCAATCGTTTCTTCAAACAAATGATAAATCCGTCGGTATTGGTCCAACCAACTGCTCGGGCGTTGGAAGCCGTGGCGTTCCAACGGATATGAGGCGAGTTCCCAGTTTTCTTTTTCCAGATCAATCAACACTTGAGAAAGCCTGACCACGTCTTGGTAAAACACGTTGTCATCGAGCATGCCGTGGGTCATCAACAAATGGCCTTTGAGGCCGTCGGCAAATTCAATGGGTGAGGAGCGACGGTAGGCTTCCGGATCCACTTCGGGGGTATTTAAGATGTTTGAGGTATAGGGGTGGTTGTAGTGTGCCCAATCGCTCACTGGGCGAAGGGCCGCGCCTGCCTGAAAGACCTCAGGCGCTTTAAACAACGCCATAAAGGCCATGAACCCACCGTAGGAGCCACCATACAAACCCACTCTGTCTGGGTTGCCCCCGTGTTCTTTGACCACCCACGACACACCATCAATCAAATCTTCCAACTCAGGTGTGCCCATTTGTCGGTAAATGGCGGTGCGCCAATCGCGCCCGTAGCCCGCACTCGCTCTAAAGTCCATGTCCAAGACGTGGTAACCGCGTTCGGTCAAAAAGTTATGAAACATTTGTTCGCGGAAGTAGTTGGGGTAGCGGTGCCAGACGTTTTGCAGGTAGCCGGCGCCATGCACAAACAACACCACCGGGTGTCCACCTTCAGGACGTGGCGTTCTGGCTGGATAAAACTTCGCAGGCACCGGAGACTGGCCGTGGCTTCCTGGAACCGTCACAAACATAGGCGCTTGCCACTCCATGGCTTGGAAGGCCGATGTTCGGGTGTCGGTCAGTGACCGAATCTCACCGCCAGCACCATCCACCAGGCCAACTTGAGGGGGCAGATAAGGGCTTGAGTAGCCGATTATGATTGAATCGACGCTGGGGTGGAGGACAAACGATTCCACGCCACCTTGGTCGGTCAGCGCCACAAAGTCTCGGGTGGCGATATTGAGTCGATACAAGTCATAGCGGCCGGGGTCTTGGCGGTTGGCCAGAGCATAGATGTGGGTTTCATTGGCATTGAGCGCTGGCTCGGAGACCTCAAAGTCACCTTGGGTTAACGCCATTGCCTCGCCTTGAAACGCACCGACGGTGTAGAGGTGCGAATAACCGCTTTGTTCAGATAAAAACCACAGCCGCGGACTTGTGGTGTCTGCAAACCAACCCATTTCGTTGTAGCGCCAATTGATCCACGCCTGATCGTGTAAGCGGTGGCGTTCAACAAGCGCCGGCTCTTGTGGGTCCAGCGTGGCAATCCAGCGGTCTTTGTTGTCGCGTGCGCGGATCTGAATGGCGGCGATGTCACCGGTGGGGTGCCATTGGATGGCATTGATGCTCACATCGCGGTGGGTGTCTTCTGCCAGGGGCTGAACGTCGTTTTCTTCTTTGAGCTTGGCGAGTGGGTCGACTTGGATGGTCGAGAGGTCATCAAACGCGAGCTCGTGTTGGGTTTGTGTGTCGAGATCCAGCAACCACAAATGATGCGGGGTGGGGTCGTTTCGGCCCACCCGGGTTCTCACCGTTTCTGTCTCAATGTAGCCATCTTTGGTGACGTAGTGGGGCATGTTGCCCTCGCGCCCTCGGGCGTGGCTTTTGGGGGCGACCACCATCAATAAATAGCGACCACTCGGCGAGAGCGCTGAGGCCACTGGGGTGACCTTCTCACCCAGATACCATGGAGCGGGTGCTTGGCTGGGGTCTTCATCGGCCGCTTGGCGGCGCTCGGCGCGGCGTGCTTTGGCCAGGCGTTCGTCTTCAGCCAGGCTAGAAAACAGGCGAAGTTGCATTTGGGTCAACGAATCGTCGCTGTCTTCATCGGGGTCGTTGGCAAAGCGAAGATCAGAAACGGGGTATTGCAGGCCAGATGCAATATCGACACCCATCCATTGGCTGCCTCTTAAAAAATAGAGGGCCTCACCGGTGGCGTTGAACATCACTTGCCGGTCGTTGGCGGTGTCTTTGGTCAATTGAGTCAGTGTTTGGCTGGTTAAGTCTCTGAAAAAGACATTGCCATCTCGAATAAAAGCGGCGTGCTCGCCATTGGGTGAAAACACAGGTTCTGGGCCATCAAGCTGGGCTCTGTTCTCAAAACTGATCGCTTGGGTCTCGCCTGTAACGAGATCGATTTGGTGGGTATCGATCAAATCGCTCTGGGGCCGTTCGATGGTGTAGATCACGCTCGCCCCATCGAGCTGCCACCAGGCCTCTTGCACGGGCTGCCCGATCCAGTCGGGGTCGGCCATGATTTGTTTGAGGGTCAGGGTGGTCTGGGCCTGAGTGGGTACCGCCAAACTGATCGCAATGAGCGCCAGCATCAAAACAGATGAGCGAAGGGTGGGGTGAATCAGTGTCAATAAAGCATTCATGGGCATGGCTCGATGATTAAATGGGTCGTGGTTGAAATTCTAGAACACATGAAGAAGGATAACGCATTGTGAGTTTTCTATCCCATGGATGCCTGTGCCATGGATCTGCGCGGTCTGTTGGTCTCATGGTTCGATAGGCGCTCGGCCGAGTTTGCCATCATGAGAGTCAGTTTTGCATTATTTGCTGTGAACTTTCTTTCGCGGTTTAGGTCGAATGTATCTGCCAAAAAATGCAATTGCTCATGTGTTGATCGGTTCTTGTGGAGACAAATGCGTACTTTCCTTGACTGTTTTTTTGTCCGCCTCTATAATGGGCGGTTCAGTTGCGGGGTGGAGCAGTCTGGCAGCTCGTCGGGCTCATAACCCGAAGGTCGCAGGTTCGAATCCTGCCCCCGCTACCACTTAAATAAGTTAAAAGCCTCGCATGCCAGTGCGGGGCTTTTTTGTTTTAGAGCCTTTGTTTGATTCTAGGGTGTGGCTTGCTCCCCTGATGTCGGTCTGCCTTGGGTCCAGTGTCAGAATCCCTCGCTGCCCTCAAAAATGTGAGGATTGAAGACTATCCGCGCCCAAAAAATGCCTGTCCACATCTGTCAGGCTGGTTGCATCGTGGCGGGGTTTAGAAGTCATCCTTCACCGCCTTTGTGTTCTTACGAACCCTCTTTGGCAGCAGGATCAGCTTGCCTCTTGCGGCTGCCAGGTGGCGGGTCAGGGTGGCCGGTTCTGCTTCAAAAAGCGGGACGCCAACGATGGCGGCGAGCTCGAAGACAGCACCAATGGAGCAGCCCATCTCGCCATTCTCAATTCGGCCGACCAGCCCGCGCGATAGACCAGCGCGTTCGGCGGCTTCTGCCACCGTCAGGCCGCGTGCAATGCGGGCATCATGAATCAATAGTCCCAACAGCTCACTGGCTTCCAGCGCATAACGGGAATAAGCTCGGGTGGTTGGCTTTGCCATCGGGATCAATCCTGTTCTATTAACGGGGCGTATAGTTATTTAAAGCATTACTTATGGATCAAACTAGTATATTGGAGCTTCGGTCTGCAAGGTGGTGTTCTATCAATGTGGCATTTGAGTGCCCACCGCATGTTTGATGGGTCAATTCTTTGGGCCGGTGGCACTGGTGCCCATTCGCTGGGTCTCTGTCCAGCGTTCAGATCCTCTTATGCCAACACACTCATGCGCTTCGTGCAATTGACCCGACATCGATGCTAGCCTTGCGTATTCGTTCATTTACGGGCACTTTATGATGAAAGCGTGGCTGGCGAGCCTGATCTTGGCGTTGTTCTGTCTTGTTGGGCCATCACTGGGTCTAAGCAATGCAAAGGCCGGTCAAGTAGATCCATCTCAAGCACCTGGCGTTTTGTCGCCACAGATGGTCATGCGAATCGAGCATTTGATCGAGACTTATGCTGAGCACGGATGGTTCTCGGGTCATGTGCTCATTGCACACAAAGGTGAGCCTGTCTTCGAACAATCCGTGGGCTGGGCTGACCATGCAGCACGTATCCCCAATCAAGCCGATACTCGATTTCACTTGGGCTCTTTGATGAAAAACCTCACTGCAGTGCTGGTTTTTCAGCAAGTCCAAGCAGGCAGGCTTGCATTGGATGATCGGCTGGCATCTTTCGACTTGGAGTTTCCGAGTGCGGTGGCAAATCAAGTGAGCGTCTGGCACTTGCTGTCGCATCAGTCGGGTTTTCCGAGTGCTTTTCCTACCGACTACCGTGCCGATCCATTGGCGTTTAAAAGTATGGAGGAAAAACTCAGTTTGCACCGCGAGACTGGCTTGGCGTTTGTGCCTGGCACCGAAGTGCGCTATTCCAACTATGGTTTCATTGTCTTGGGCGCCATTGTCGAAAAAGTCACAGGCGAGCCTTTTGATAAACTGCTCAAGACGCATATCTTCGAGCCTCTAGGCTTAACCAATACCGTCTATCCCTTCTTACCTGATGGGCTCAATCAATCCCTGAAATACACGTATCGTTACGATCAGACTCAACGCCCTGTGGGTCAGGTAGAACATCACAGCCCAGATGGTGGATTGGAGTCAACAGCACGCGATGTCTTGAGCTTTTACCGAGCGCTGTTCTACAGCGACGCATTGCTGTCATTTGACGAGGACCGCATTGCGCCGCATTTTCAGCCCACCGATGGACGGTGGGTCAGCTATGGCGGCGGATTGGGCAGCAGTGCAGCGGTTGAGTTGGACTTGGACAATGACATTCAGATCATTGTTTTGGCCAACACCGACCAATGGGTCGCAGAGCATGTCTCCACCAGGCTGCATTCGTTGCTTCGCACCGGGAGACATGAATCGGTCCGTCAACCCCCGATGGTCTTTGCTTGGCAGGCGTATCAAGATTTGAAGGATATTCCGAACTGGGCCGAGGTTTTTTCCAATCGGTACCAAGAGGCGGGCTATTCATTATTCATCGGTCGAGTGCTCAATGAGCTTGGAATGGCTTTGAGTAGAGATGGGCGCTTCGAGGACGCTGTTCATGTGATGAACGCATTGATTGTGCTGTTTCCAAGCGCGCCCCAACCCTATGATGGCTTGGCGTTTGTCTTCTTTGAGGCAGGCGATTTGGCGAAGGCCCAGGCGACATTTGCCTGCGCTTTGGACCATGCGGCAGGCTTTTCTAGCGATTATTCAACCGATAACTATGGGTATGACGGTGCTGAACCAGGCTGTGATGCGCCCTGAATCAAGCCACGGCATCGGTTGAGTCTTTCCAAATAAATCAGTACAATAGGGGATTGATTGAGCAGATCAATGCTGATGGCCCTATTGTCAGTGTTTTTTGATCTGGCTTGGTTGGCTGAGAACCGCCCACCTAAGGCCATGAGATCTGCGACCAGGTTTTTAGTGGACTTTGAAAAAGCCCCTGGTGATAGGGGCTTTTTTTATGAGCCAATTTTTATTCAGCAAAGATCGGCGACGGAGGTATCTGGATGGCCATTGCAGACGATTTGACTGCCCAGCTGGCTCCGCTGATTGAGGATTTGGGTTACGAGTGCGTGGGTGTTGAGTATGTCTCAAACCCGAAACAGCGCTTGGTCCGGATTTACATTGACCAGCCCGAAGGCATTGAAGGCGGGATCGATGTGGACGATTGCGCAACGGTCAGCCGCGAAGTCTCAGCTTGGCTCGATGTGGAAGACCCGATTTCTGGCGAGTACAGCTTGGAGGTCTCTTCCCCTGGGGTAGAGAGGCCATTGTTCCGGCCAGCGCATTATGCGCGTTTTTTGGGCGAGCGGGCTGAGGTGCAATTGGTGGCCCCACTGCTCGATGAGGCCAGTGGTCAGCGCCAGCGGCTGTTTAAAGGGACACTGCATGCCGTTGTTGAGGGCGAGGCAGGACCCAGTGTGGTGATGGTGACAGACAAAGGCGAGCGGACCTTGCCTTTGTCACAAGTGGCCAAAGCCAAGCTGAAGCCCGACATGGACCAATTGCTCAAAGAAGCCAAGACAGGGCAGCAGACGAAAGATTGAAAGTGAACACAGAGATGGGCAACTGATTGAGTTGCAAATGAATCAACCAACCATTTAAAAGCGTTTGAGTGTAAGGACAAAAAACTAGCCATGAGCGACCAAGGCAAAGAAATTTTACAGGTGGCCGAAGCGGTGTCCAATGAAAAAGGACTCGACAAAGGCATTATTTTTGAGGCCATTGAAGCAGCGCTGGCCCAAGCGGCTAAGCGTCGGGCGCAAGAAGACATCGATGTCCGCGTCAGCATTGACCGAAAGACCGGCGATTATGAAGCTTTTCGTCGCTGGGAAGTGCTGCCCAATGAGGCCATTGATGGGCCCAAGCCTGCTGATGAAGACGATGAGGTGGTGGTGTTCGAAACCACCGACCGCCAGATTCGGTTGGCTGAGGCGCGCGAGCACGATCCGTCTTTGAACGTCGGTGATTTCATTGAAGAAGCAATGGAGCCGCCAGAATTTGGCCGGATCGCCGCCCAAGCCGCCAAGCAAGTGATTGTCCAGAAGGTCCGCCAAGCCGAACGCGAGTTGGTCGTTGAGGCATTTAAAGACCGCGTTGGGGAATTGGTCTACGGACAAGTCGAGCGCATGGAACGCGGTGGCATGATTTTGGATTTGGGTGAGAACGCCAAAGCCTTTATCCCATCCAGACATGCGATTCCAGGTGAGACCGCGCGATTGAAAGACCGCATTCGGGGCTATTTGTATGAAGTCCGTCCCGACCAACGCGGCCCGCAGCTGTTTGTCAGCCGCACCATGCCCGAATTTTTGATTGAGCTTTTCAAACTCGAAGTACCAGAAATTGGTCAAGAGTTGATTGAGCTCAAAGGCGCTGCCCGAGATCCGGGTCGTCGCGCCAAGATTGCAGTTCACGCACTCGACCCCCGCACCGATCCGATTGGTGCCTGTGTGGGCATGCGTGGGTCTCGCGTGCAAGCCGTCTCCAATGAACTGGCGGGTGAGCGCGTGGACATTATTTTGTGGGATGAAAACCCCGCACAGTTTGTGATCAATGCCATGGCGCCAGCCGAGGTGGCCTCCATTGTGGTGGATGAAGACTCCAACAGCATGGACATTGCGGTGGACGAAGACAACCTCTCGCAAGCCATTGGCCGCGGTGGTCAAAACGTTCGCCTGGCCGCTGAGCTCACCGGTTGGACGCTGAATGTCATGACCGTCGAACAAGCCGACCAAAAAGCCGAGGCTGAATCGCGAACCGTGTTGGAAATGTTCAAAGAAAAACTCGATGTCGATGAAGAACTCGCCACGATCTTGGTGGCTGAGGGTTTCACCAACATCGAAGAGGTGGCTTACGTACCCGAGTCTGAGTTGCTGGCCATTGAAGAGTTTGACGAAGGGATTGTGGCTGAGTTGCGGCAGCGCTCGCGCGATGCGTTGCTCACCCAAATGATCGCCTCGGAAGAAAAGCTCGATGCCAACAGGCCTCAAGAAGACCTATTGGCCCTGGATGGCATGAACGAGACCTTGGCGTACGCCTTGGCAGAGGCCGGTATTTGCACCCGCGATGACTTGGCAGACTGCGCCACCGATGAATTAGAAGACATCGAAGGGCTCGACGAGGCCAAAGCCGCCGAGCTCATCATGGCAGCCCGTGCACACTGGTTTGCTGAAGAGTAGAATTTAAAAAAGAACACCATAAGGAAGATTGCATGTCTGATGTGACCGTCTCACAACTCGCTGAAGTATTGGGCGTTGAGGTACCTCGCCTAATTGAGCAGCTCAATGACGCAGGGATTAAAGTCTCTGACGCCAGTGCGGCGGTGACCAATGAGGACAAGAAAACGTTATTGGCTTATCTGAGAACCAGCCACGGCAAGCTGGGATCTGGCGACGATCAGTCAGGACCGAGCAAAGTCACGCTGAAAAGAAAAACGGTCTCTGAGCTCAAAGTGCCCTCTGGCGGCGCTGGCCGTGCTCGGACCCGTGGCGCTGCCCCTTCAAGAACGGTCAACGTCGAAGTCCGTAAAAAACGCACTTATGTCAAACGGGGTGCAGTGGAAGAAGAACAAGCTCTAGATCCTGAGCGCGAAGCGGCGGCCAAAGCGCTGGCTGAGGCACAAGCCCAGCGAGAAGAAGCCGAGCGCCTGGCGGCTGAAGATGCCGAGCGCCGGGCCAAAGAGCGCGCCGAGAAAGAAGCCCAAGAAGCGGCGGAGCGTCAAGCCAAAGCCGTCGAGAAAGAAGAAGAGCGTGCCGAACGCGAAGCCCGCGAGGAAGCCGCGCGCATCGAGGCCGAGAAACAACGGGCCATGGCAGAAGCGCAAGCCCGAGTTGAGGCCAAGGTGGCCAAGCAAGCGGCTGAGAAAGAGGCCGAGCGCAAACGCAAAGGGGGTCGTGGCGAAGACGATGGCCGCACCCGCTATGGCCGTGAAGAATTGCACGTGGCGCCCAAGAGCAAGCGCCGCAAGCCCAAAGCCAAGCGTCGTGTGTCAGCGGGCAGCTCGAGCGCTGAGCATGGTTTTCAAATGCCCACTGAACCCGTCAAGCGCGAGGTGGCGATCCCAGAGACCATCACCGTGGGCGACTTGGCCAAGCTGTTGGCAGTCAAAGCCGGTGAGGTGATTAAAACCTTGATGGGCATGGGCACCATGGTCACCATCAACCAGCCCCTGGATCAAGACACCGCGATCTTGGTTGTTGAGGAGATGGGTCACGCCGCACGTCCTGCTGAAGAAAAAGACATTGAACAAGAGCTGGTGGAACAAACCGAAGACGACGGCTTGGCCGAAGTCCCACGCCCACCGGTGGTCACCGTGATGGGTCACGTCGATCACGGCAAGACCTCCCTGCTCGATTACATCCGCCGCGCCAAAGTGGCCGCGGGTGAGAGCGGTGGAATCACCCAGCACATCGGTGCGTATAACGTCAAAACCGACAATGGCACGGTGACCTTCTTAGACACCCCAGGACACGCCGCCTTTACAGCCATGCGCGCCCGCGGCGCCCAGGCCACCGATATTGTGATCTTGGTGGTGGCGGCCGATGATGGGGTGATGCCACAGACCAAAGAAGCCATTCAGCACGCCCGAGCGGCCAAAGTGCCATTGATCGTCGCAGTCAACAAAATGGATAAGCCCGAAGCCGATCCTGAGCGGGTTCGCTCGGAATTGGCCACCGAAGAAGTTGTTCCCGAAGAGTGGGGCGGCGAAGAGATTTTTGTACCGGTATCTGCGATGACCGGTGAAGGCGTCGATGCGCTCTTAGATGCCATTGTTCTGCAAGCCGAGGTGCTCGAGTTGCGCGCATCACCCGAGCGACGTTGTCGTGGGGTGGTGGTCGAATCGGCACTCGATAAAGGCCGCGGGCCGGTGGCCACTGTCTTGGTTCAAGACGGCACGCTGCGTCAAGGGGATATGCTTCTGGCTGGTCAGCAATTTGGCCGTGTGCGGGCGATGTTTGACGAGACCGGCCAAGCCATCTCAGAGGCGGGTCCCTCGATGCCGGCTGAGGTTTTGGGCCTATCAGGCGTCCCCAATGCAGGTGACGACGTGCTGGCCGTTGCCGATGAGCGCAAAGCCAGAGAAGCAGCCGAGCTTCGTAAGCAATCCTCACGCGAGGGTCGCTTGGCCGAAAAACAAGCCGCCAAACTCCAAAACCTGTTTGATCAGATGGAAGAGGGCGGCACCATTGGCGAGCAACAAACCGTCAACGTGATGATCAAAGCCGACGTACAAGGCTCGGTTGAGGCACTGCGCGATTCATTAACGCGCTTGTCCACATCAGAAATTAAAGTTGAAGTGATTGCTGCCGGTGTCGGTGGAATCAACGAATCCGATGCCAGCCTTGCGCAAGCCTCAGGTGCGATCATCATTGGCTTTAACGTACGTGCCGATGCCTCAGCCCGCCGCATCATTCAAGAAGCAGATTTGGAGCTCAAGTACTATAGCGTGATCTATGAAGTCATCGACGATGTCAAGAAAGCCATTACAGGCTTGCTCGGCACCGAGACCCGTGAAGAGATTCTCGGGTTGGCCGAGGTCAAAGATGTGTTCCGCTCATCCAAGCTCGGCGCGATCGCGGGTTGCTTGGTGGTCGAGGGTGTCGTCAAACGCGCCAACCCCATCCGCGTGTTGCGGGACAACGTGGTGGTCTTTGAAGGCGAATTGGAATCTTTGCGCCGTTTCAAAGACGAAGCGCGCGAGGTTCAAGCGGGTACCGAGTGCGGCATCGGCGTGAAGCAATACAACGATGTCAAAGTGGGTGACCAGATCGAGTGCTTCGAGCGCATCGAGGTGCAGCGGACACTGGATGATTGATTGTATAACGCGGCCTGTTGTTAGCGCTCGCTCCATCGAGACCGATTGGATGAGCGCAGGCCAGACCACAGGGAGTCTGTGATGGTCAACCGCGCCGACAAAGTCGCTGGGCTGTTGCGACGTGAACTCGCTTCGATCATTCAACAGGCATTCGAGCACGAAATCCCAGTTGGTCTTTTTAGCATCACCGATGTGGAGGTGGCGCGCGATTTGTCGCATGCCAAAGTCTATGTCGCGATCTATGAACAAGACCAAGTCTCAGATGTGATGGATTTTCTGGCCCAGCACGTGGGCGCGATCCGTCATGAGTTGGGCAAGCGTGTTCGTCTCCGCATCGTGCCAACGCTGAAATTCTTTCATGACACCTCATCAGAGGCGGGCGCACGCATTGATGCGCTCCTGGCCAAAGCCCAACGTTCGTAGCCGGACGTTGCCAGCCTCCTTGCGCGCGCTGCCTGATTAAAATGTCTCCCAACCCTCCCCACCACGGCATTGTCTTGTTGGACAAGCCCGAAGGTTTGAGCTCCAATCAAGCATTGAGCCGGGTCAAGCGTTTGTTTGCCACCAAAAAAGCCGGTCACACCGGCACATTGGATCCCATGGCCACGGGCTTGTTGGTCTTGTGTCTGGGGCATGCCACGCGCGTGTGCGCTCATTTGTTGGACGCCGACAAAGGTTATCTGGCCGATGTCCACCTTGGGGTGATGACCGATACCGAAGACAAAGAAGGCGCGGTCATTGAAACGCGATCGGTGCCTTTGTTGAAAAAGGCCGAAGTCGAAGCAGTGTTGGCGGGTTTTCTAGGTCCCTTGCAGCAGGTGCCCCCGATGTATTCGGCGCTCAAACACAAAGGGGAGCGGCTGTATGATCTCGCTCGTCGGGGCAAGTCAGTGGCGCGTCCCGCACGGGCCGTGACCATCCATTCTTTAACCGTCACCGACTGGCGTTTGGATGACCCAGAAAAACCCGGATTTTCATTTGAGGTGGCTTGCACCAAAGGCACCTACATTCGGTCTTTGGTGCGAGACATTGGTGAGGCTTTGGGTTGCGGCGCGCATTTGTGTGGGCTCAGACGAACCCAAGCCGCTCCATTCCACATTGACCAAGCCAGTACGCTAGAGCAATTGGAAGCGCTGGAGGTTGAGGCGTTGCTCGATCGACTGTTGCCGATCCAAACCGCATTGCCCGATTGGCCCCGCGTGTGTTTGCACCTCTCAGACCAACACGCGTTTGAGCATGGTCGAGCCATCGAACGGTCGAGCGTGTTAGAGGCAGACGATATCCCGGTGGGTCAATGGGTGTGCGTACTGGCCGATGGCCATTGCATTGGGTTCGCTGAAATGACCGAATCAGCCCTGCAACCGCGAGCCGTGTTCCCCACATCGCCTTGAGCGATCTGATTGATCGGTTTTCTTTACAGAATCTAGTCTGATTTGCTGGGCTAATTTGCTAGGCTGATTTGAGTCGGGCGAGGATCGCTTCGGTTAAATGGGGCTCGATGGCGTGGCGCATCGGCGTGATCAGTTTGAATGGGGCAGCAATGATATGACCCGATTGCAACCAGCGCTCACCACCGGCCATGTCCATCACGACACCGCCGGCTTCTTGAACCATCAAGGCACCCGCGGCCAAGTCCCAGGGCTTGAGACCCAACTCCCAATACCCATCGAGTCGACCACAGGCGACATAGGCCAGGTCCAAACTCGATGTGCCTTGGCGCCTGATGTCTTCAATGTCTTCAAACAGCGCATCAAACATCGCCCGATACGCAGGCAGCAAGCGCCGATACCGAAACGGAAAAGCGGTGGCCAAGATCGCGCCGCTTAAACCCTCGCGACCCGAGACGCGAATGCGGTGGTCGTTTAAGAAGGCACCCTCACCCCGCGAGGCGGTGAACAGCTCATCTTTTTTGGGATCATAAATCAGACCATGCTCAATGCGTCCGCGCACTTGTAGCGCAATCGAGACGGCATAGTGACCCAAGCCCCTGAGATAATTGGTGGTGCCATCGATCGGATCGACAATCCAAACATACTCGCTGTCGGGATCACCCACGCGACCGGTCTCTTCGCCCAAAAAGGCATGATCGCGGTAGCGTTTGAGGAGATGGTCCCGAATCACTTGCTCGCAGGCACGATCGACCTCGGTGACATAGTCGGCACGCGCTTTTCTCTCGACTGGAATGGATTCTAAGCGCGAGGCGTATTTCTGCATGAGGTTCGCGGCCAAGCGCGCGGCTTCAGTGGCAACATTGATATATGGATTAGTCATCGTTGGCTATGCTATCAGAACCTTTGGTCGCGCGGAGACCCAAATAGATACCGCTCAAGGCCAAGACCGCGCCGGTGAGTTTGCCCAAAGACAGATCCAGCGAGAAAAACCAGACATCCCAGCCCACGGAAGCCGCCGGTTGGATCAGCAACAACAGGCCCACCAGCGCCGCCGGGAGATGGGGTAGGCTCTTGGTGATCAACAGCCAACCGAGTACCTGACAAAAAAAGCCCAAGGCGATCAAAGACAGCCAAGCGGTGGTTGAAGGGATGCCGAATCCATGGCCCTCGATGACATTGATCAGCCCCAGCATCGCCCCACAAATCACCGTCACTTGCATCAACCGAGCCTCGGGACGCATGCCAGCGTGTTTCATCTGAAAACCGCGCAAGCTCAATAGATACAAGCTATAAGCGCAGGCGGTCATGAGCCCCAACCAGACGCCCAGTCGCGCATCGGGGCTTAAACTCCCCCACTCACGACCAAACAACAACCAAAGCCCACCCATGGCCAAGCTGACACCCAATCCAAAACGCCAGTGCAGGCGTTCTTTTAAGAACACCACTCCCACCAGGCTCAAGACAAACACTTGAAAATTGGCCAGCAAAGTCGACAAGCCCGGCCCTATGTAGAAGATGGATTGATGCCAAAACCAAATGTCCAAGCAAAAAAAGACAGCAATCAGAGAAGAGCTCCCCCAGTGTCGCTGCCAACCTTCGCGCATCGCGGGGATGGCAGCCAAAAGCGCCACCCACACCAGTGACCCGAAGGCCATGCGATAGAAACCAGACGTGGTAGGTGCCACGTCACTCAAGCGCACGAACACGGCCGCGAAGCTGATCATGATGGCGCCAGCCAGAACACGCGTGGCGTGGATGAGGAGTGGGGTTTGTGTGGCGCTCATCGAGGTGAGGTTTCTGGGCGATCCGAACCGCGCCTGGCCACAGCGGGGCTGTCCCCATCAATGCCACAGGCTTTCTTGATCATGGCCTCGCGGATCGGCCAAATGCGGTTGGCCAGCATGAATGACAGGCCCAAGCTGTGCTTGCCAAAATCCAAAGGGGCGCGAGCGATTTCATTGATCCAATGAATGCCCGAGGCATTGAGTGTGGACGTCGATAGCCGCCAGCGGTTGTAACGGGTCAATGCCTGCGCACAGTGTTTGCCAGTGGCGTCGGTGGTCAATGATGGGCCATCGCCCAAACACTCGGCCAAGGCTTGGGCATCAGCCAAGCCCATGTTCAGGCCTTGCCCGGCTAGGGGATGAACCGAGTGACCGGCATCGCCCACCAAAGCCACTGGGCCTTGCTCGGGGTTGGCGATCAGTTGCTTGGCTCGCACGCGTTTTAAGGGGAGCCAATGGGCGTGTTCTAATCCAGTGAGGACACCCATCGGGGTGATGGGCTCGATGGATTTCATGGCTTTCTCACCATTTGGGTGTGAGGCGGCCAAGACCTCGTTGATGTGTTCGACCAAATCGGCGCCATCAAGCTGAGCCAGCCGTTGGGCTTCGTGGTTTGGTATGGACCAAACAATCGACGATTGCCCATTGCTCAGTGGCAACAAGGCCAACGGCCCCAAGGGGGTGAAGCGCTGCCAAGCCATGCCGGGGTTCGGGGTCTCGGTGGTGACCGGGCCCACCAAGGCCTGCTGGTTGTAGTCCCAAGAATCGGTCTCAATCCCCGCGGCTTGGCGGATGCTTGATCGCGCCCCATCGGCGGCGACCAACAGCCGTGTGGTGTGCGTGGCGGTGAGATCGCCTTGCTCATTTTTGAGGCGAAGGCGCAACCCACCGGCCACCACGGACCAGTCGTGCCATTGTGCGGGTGCTTCAATGCTCACTCGAGGGTGTGCGTGCAACACCTCCCAAAGCGCGTGTTGCAGGCGAGGGATTTCGACAATCCAACCCAAGGCGGGCAGACCATGCTCATCGGCTTTGAAGGTCAGCACCCCTTGGCCCGATTCAACACGCATTTGGCCATAAGCGGTGGTGTGGTCTTTCCCCAAACGAGACCACGCCTCGGCGTGATTGAGTATCCGCTGTGAGCCCAAGCCAATGGCGACCACCCGAGCCAAAGGCGCATCCGACAAGGCCGCAGGCGCGCGTTGATCGAGCAAGCAAACCCGAAAACCGGCTTTGGCCAACACAGCGGCGGTGCAGGCGCCCGCCACGCCACCACCGACCACCGTGGCATCGAAATCAAACGCGGGCATGGTCATGATCTGAATGGTGGCTGTTTGATGGGTTGGGGTGTTTTTTGGCCAATGAGGCCACCGGTTCCCGAAACCCCATCGCTGCCCGCACGAGGCGTTGGGTGAGGGTCGGAGAAGCGGCGTGTGCGGCCAAGCCCAGCCCACTGGCCAACCGCACCAAGCCCAGGGGATGGGCAAAGCCACGCGCTAGGGTATCGGTGTAGCGAAGGGTGGCGCGTTGGTCATCGGCGCGCATCCGCTGATACCCCAGCAAGGCTTGATCGAGGGTGTCCTCACCCAAGGGTTTGGATGCGCTGCTTGACGGATTGATTGGATCCTCGCCCGCTGGGCAGAGGGCATCAATCAAACCCGCCACGTCTCGTAGGCCTAAGTTGAACCCTTGTGCAGAGACAGGGTGGACGGCGTTGGCGGCATTGCCCACCAACACCACACGCCCCGAGACCACCTGGGGGCAGTGTTGTTTGATCAAGGGATAGCTCGCTCTGGGGCTGGGTTCGGAAAAGGTGCCCAAAAGTGGGCCAAAGCGTTCAAACAAAGCCGCCATCAGGCGATCATCTGACCAAGCCATCGCGTCCTCAACGGCGTTGGTTTCGTCGATCCAGACCACCCCGTAGCGACCATTGGCCTGTGGCAAAAGCGCCAGTGGCCCGTCGGCCGTGAAACGCTCAAATGCGGTCTCAGCCATGGGTCTTTCGGCGGCGACATTAAACACCATCGCCCGCTGCTGATAATCGTATTCATCAAGTGGGCACCTAAGTTGCTGTCGGACCAGCGAATGTGTGCCATCGGCGCCCACCAAGACCCGTGTGTGGAGGGTTTGACCATCATCGAGGTGGGCCTCAACGTAATTGTGGTGGTCTTTAAAAGCCACCAACGCTTTGGGGCAGAACATCTCGATGCTTGGATGCTTGGTCAGTCGATCGAGCATGCATTGGCCCAAAGCACGCGCCACCACCACTTGCCCAAAATAGGGCTGGGTTGGGTCGGTGTCTTCGCCAATCAGATCGCGGTGGTCTGCGGCCACCAAATGCAAATGCCCGAACCCACCTTGGCGGTTGATGCGGATCTCTCTGACGGGCACACGAGTGAGATCATCTGGCAATAAATCCAAATGTTCTAGGACATTGAGCGAGGCCGCGTTGAGAACCAAGGTCCGCTCGTCGTGGCTCGGGAGTGGCTGGTGGTCGTGTTGACTGGGCTCGATCAGTCCAATGCTCAAACCCCGATCGGCCAAGCCCAACGCCACGCTGGCACCGGCCAAGCCACCGCCGGAGACAATGACATCAAACGTTTGGGGTTTGGTCGCGCTCATTGCATCAACGCCTCAATCTCATCGACCGCTTTGGGAACACCGGCGGTGAGCACATCGGGCCCATCGCGGGTGACGCGAATGTCGTCTTCGATGCGAATGCCAATGCCTCGAAAGCGCTCGGGGATGTCATCGCCTTGGTCAATATAGAGCCCGGGCTCCACGGTCAAGACCATGTTTCTTTCCAACACGCGCCATTGTTCATCGATTCGATAATCACCGACATCGTGCACATCCAAGCCCAACCAATGCCCGGTCTTGTGCATGTAAAAGCGCCGATAGGTTTCGGTTTCTAGATTCTCATCCACTGACCCTTTGAGTAAGCCCAAATCGATCAAGCCTTGGGTTAAGACGTCGGTCGCCTTGTCATGAAAGTCATGATAAGAGCGACCCACTCGCACGCAATCGATCGCTTGGGTTTGCGCCTCCAAGACCACCTCATAAACCGCGCGTTGTTCGGGTGAGAAGCGGCCAGAAACGGGAAAGGTTCTTGAAATGTCAGCGGCGTAGCCATGGATCTCGCAGCCGGCATCGATCAACACCAACTGATCGGGGTTCAGTGCTTGGTCGTTCTCGATGTAGTGCAAGATCAACGCCCGCTCACCACCGGCGACGATGGGTTGATAGGCGGGCTGAGCTTGATGTTCGGCATAGGCACCAATCAAGGTGGCATGCAATTGCGCTTCGTTGCTCACCTGAGGGGCCCGTTGCATGGCCAAAGTCATCGCACCCGCTGAAATCTGAGCGGCTTTTTTCATCCACTTGATTTCTTCTTGGGATTTGATGAGGCGTTGTTCGTGCAACAAAGGTTGCAGTGACACCACCGTGGTTGGGCCACCCGGGCCACCGGCTTCTTGTTGAAGATCACAGCGCAATGCATTTAAGTGGGCTTCAAAGGTGGCGTGTTGCCCCATCAAGTAATACAGGTCTTGTCGTCCTGTCAATAAATCGGGCAAGACTTGATCAAGGCTTGCAATATCCAAGGCGCGGTCCACGCCCAATGCCTCAGGTGCGGCCGCGATGCCCAAACGATGGCCATCCCATCGTTCGCGTTCGGGGTCTTTGGGCCTTAAAAAGAGCGTGCTCTCAACCGGACCATTGGGCGTTAATACCAATACAGCCTCTGGCTCATCAAGACCGGTGAGGTACCAAAAATCACTGTCTTGTCGGTAGGGGTAGGGGGTGTCGCCATTTCTTAAGCGCACCGGTGCAGCCGAGAGCGCAATCACCGCATCGGGCCCAACCTCTTGGAGCAAACGCTCACGGCGGCTGGCGTAGGTTTGAACGGGCATGGGCAAGGGGCTGGCCACGGGCGGGTGTGTCCTTATATTTAAGCCGGTGGCTCTTTATTGGCTGAGGACTCTTTGTTGGCAGAGGCTTGATTGAGGCGGCGTTCTTCGTGCAGCAACAACACCGCCACTTTGACAAACTCGACCAATTCGACAAACGCCTCTTCCTCGGCCTCCATGGCCTCGTTGTTGGCTTCATCTGACTCGTCGGCCTCGCTACTGGCGCGGGCGATTTCGCTTAAAAGCCCCAAGACTTCGGTGGCTTGTTCATCATGGACCACAGCCCCAGAGGCCCCAAACCCAGCCAAGAATCCGCCACACCAATGCGCCAAGCCTTCGGTGCGCTGGGCCAAGGGCTGGTCCATGGCCGGCACCAAGACCGCAAAGGTCATCTCCGCCGATTGCAGATGTGTTTGGGTGTCTTCTAGGGCAGCTTCCAAGTGCTCGCGATGGGTGGCTTGTGGATCCGCCGGATCATCGATCTCGTGTTGGGCATCCAAATTGAGGCTGGCCCAATGGACCCAGAGCCGGTCGGCATCCAAATCCGGTTGGCCCGCAATCAGACCAGTGATGAGGCCATGGCTTTCTGAAACGCCCGTGGCATCGGGGCTTGAGGCCAGTGCCAGGGCCCAACGCAGTTGATCGGTGGAAGATTCGGTCATGTCACTGAGAAGTTTAGCATCCAAGCGCTTGTCGTGAGCGTCCCATAGGCTCTATGATAGAGGGTTCTGGGGGAGCAAAGTCCCTAAGAGATCAAACCGAAGAGACAAACCGATCGCACTTAAAATTCTGATTGAGAGCACGTCTGACTGAGAGTTATTGAGTCTATGAGCAGCCACGCCACTACACCCGCAACCGAACACGCAACCAATGCGGTCGGCTCCCCCGACAAAACAGCCGGTGAGCTAGAGCGCATTGCCAAGCACTTGGGCGAGTTGAAATCGCGCCTTGAGACGTTGGAGCAAGAAAACAAACTCTTGCACGACCGCCAAGAAGCCCTGGTCGCCGAGCGCGCCCAATTGGTGGAACGCAACGAAGAAGCCCGCTCCCGCGTGGAGGGGATGATTGAGCGGTTAAAAGCCCTTGAGCTGGCGGGGATCGGTTGATGGCCAACACCAACAAAGAACCGGTCACCGTTCGCATCCTAGACCGCGAGTATCGGGTCATGTGCAGCGAAGATGAGCGCCGTGCCCTGGTCGAGGCCGCGTTGAGCTTGGATGAGCAAATGCGAGGCATTCGCGACTCTGGCAAGGTCACCTCGCTGGAAAAAATTGCTGTCATGTGTGCCTTGAATTTGGCTGCAGAAAACCGGCAATTGAAAGAACAGCGCCATCAATACTTAGAACAAGTCGACCGTCGCATCGCGCAAATGGCGGCATCGCTTGATCCCGTTTCATGAAGGGACTAGACTGAAGGCATAGACGTTCTCTGCGGTGTACGCCAGCGGGAATGTAATATGCCTTGTCCCTATTGATTGACCTCGGGACGGCGGATTTGGACGTGGTGTGCACATTCGCCACCGGCGAATCGCCTAAAGCATCCAAGAGCCGACCCACTTGAACCCATTGGTTCAAGGTCACTGCCCCGCAGCGGCACAGGTGGAGGACGTCTTTATTGATTTTTCTATTGATGATCATGATTTTTCTATCCGTTGACTTTCGATGGCCAGCGGAATCGGTGCGTTGTTTGAGCGGTGGATTCCTAAAGCCAATGCGTGATCATCCACCAACAGACAACGGCCAGTCGGTGATTTTGTGATGTCAAACCCAAACCCACCACCGTCGCTCAAAGCTCAGCTGCGACAACACCTCTTGGCCAAGCGCCGCGCACTCACCCCAAAACGCCGTCAGTCATTGGATGCCCTGATCTGTGGCCAGGTGTTACAAACGCTCACAGAATCTAGCCACCCCAACCAGGCGGTCGCCATGTTCCAAGCCCACGGGGGCGAGCCAGACCTCGAGCCTGTGATGCAGACGCTTCTGGACTCTGGGCGTGAGGTGTATTTGCCAGTCTTGGCTGGTCAAGCTTTGTCGTTTCACCGTTTTCATCGAGACTGTCAAATGGCACCCAACCGCTTTGGCATCTTGGAGCCAGTTGATCAACCCAGTATTGAGGTCGCTGATCTCGATTGGATCTTGATGCCTTTGGTTGGGTTTGGCGCCGATGGCACTCGTCTGGGAATGGGGGGTGGGTTTTATGACAGAACGCTGGCCGATGTTTCGTCGCAACCGAGCAGGCAGCCCATCAAAGCAGGTGTTTCTTATGCCATGCAACAAACCGATGCGGTGCCCAGCGAGCCTTGGGATGTGCCCATGGATGTGATCATCAGCGACCGCGGCGCTTTGTGGGTAAAATAGAGACATGAACTGGCTAATGAAATCAGAACCCGATGCGTTCAGCATCGATGACTTAAAAGCCTGCCCCAAAGGCATTGAGCCTTGGGATGGGATTCGCAATTACCAAGCAAGAAACTTCATGCGCGATGGCATGGAAGTGGGTGATCGGGTGTTTTTTTATCACTCCAATTGCAAGGTGCCAGGCATCGTTGGCATCATGGAAGTGGCGAGCACCAGTTATCCGGATCCCACGCAGTTTGATAAAAACTCCAAGTACTATGATCCTGCCAGCAAGCCAGAAGAACCCCGTTGGTTGTTGGTAGATGTCAAGTATGTCCGCCACACCGAGCGGGTGATTTCTCTAACAGAGATCAAAGAACACGCCGATCGCTTGGGCAACTTTCCATTGACGCGGAAAGGCAATCGCTTGTCGATCATGCCGGTGACCGATCAGCAATGGGATTACCTGGTCAAGCTTGAGAAAAAAGCCCCCAAAGGGTCTTGAAAGAAAACGGTCTGCTGCATCATCCCGACCAACAGCATTCTCACCCATTAATCCAATCAAAAGGCCATCGGTATGAGTCAGGCTCGATTAAAGATTGAAGTAGCCACGCAGGCTTTGGCACAGGTTGAATCTGGCATGGTCTTGGGCATCGGCACGGGTTCAACCGTCAATGCCTTCATCGACCAACTCGCCGCCTCGGGCATTTCATTGGCCGGTGCGGTGTCATCGTCTGAGACCACCACCGAACGCTTGAAAGCCGCGGGCATTGAGGTCGTTGATCTCAATCACACCGGGGATCTGGCGCTCTACATTGATGGCGCCGATGAAGTCGACCCACACCGACGTTTGATCAAAGGCGGTGGTGGGGCGCTGACCCGAGAAAAAATCATCGCAGCCGCATCCAAGCGCTTTGTTTGTATTGTCGATGAGAGCAAATGCGTGAAGGTCTTGGGAGAGTTTCCGCTGCCTGTCGAGGTGTTGCCCATGGCGCGCGCTTTGGTGGCCAGACGGCTGGTGGCGATGGGCGGGGTGCCTGAGCTGCGCGATGGCTTCACCACCGATCAGGGGAATTTGATTTTGGATGTGCGTGGGCTGGATTTGGTCGATCCGGTGAAAGTAGAGACGGCCATCAACCAAATCCCTGGGGTGGTCACGTGTGGCTTGTTCGCCCAGCGTGGGGCCGATGAGGTGTTGGTGGCCACCGAAGCCGGTGTTGAGCGACGCTAAGGCCCAGCGCTTGCGGATCGGACGAGCGCCGGGCTCGTAGAGTTTATTTTTTCAGCAAACCAATCTGACCCAAACGCTCCATCAAATAGCCGTGCGCTGTAATCGGCTCTGGGTAGCGGTCAGGATTTTCATCATCCACACAGCCATCGAGTGTCTTGATTAAGAAATCGGGATTGGGGTGGAGGAAGAACGGAATCGAATAACGCGCGCTGGTGGAATGGTCGTCGTCTGGGTTGGCCACCTTGTGCGTGGTCGAGAGATAGACGTGATTGGTGAGGCGCTGCAACATATCACCGACATTGACCACAATGGTGCCTGGCAAGGTGTCCACCGGAATCCAATCGCCATCGCGGGTCAGAATCTCAAGGCCTTGTTCTTTTGAGCCAATCAGCAAAGTGATTAAGTTGATGTCTTCGTGTTGCGCGGCACGGACGGCACCAGGCTGGGGCGCATCGATCGGCGGGTAATGAATGGGTCGCAAAATCGAGTTGCCATAATTGACTTTGTCGTCAAACCAGTGGGCGTCCAAGTCCAAGTCCAAGGCCATCGCTGAGAGCAATTGTCGGCCCACGCCATCGAGTGCGCGATACAGATCGAGTGCCGCTTCTCTAAAGCCAGGAATTTCCTCAGGCCAAATGTTGGGCAGCAATTGCTCGGGGCAGGGGTTGGTCTCACCGGCCTCAAACTCACGGCCCACGTGCCAAAACTCTTTGAGATCGGGGACGTTATGGTCCTTGGCTTGCTCCACACCAAAACCTGTGTAGCCCCGTGCACCGCCAATACCGCCTTGATGGTAGCGTTCTTTGGTCGCGCCATCGAGGGCAAAAAAGGCCCGGAATTGATCATAGGCGCGATCAATGATGGCCTGGTCGATGCCGTGGTCTTTGATGCCAATGAAGCCAAACTGACGATAGCTTTGGCCAAGCGTGTCGGTGAACCCATCGCGTTGGCCAGTGAAATCACCAAGCGAGAGGACGGGAATGCGGTCTGTGGGTAGATTGCTCATGTCGCCATTATATAAAAAAACTACAATGGACCCATGAACGGATCACCACAATCGTCTGACGCCTTCCCAAGCTTGGATGGCGCGGCCAGCGGGCAGCGTCTGAGTGTCGCGCCGATGATGGATTGGACCGACCGCCACTGTCGCTATTTCCATCGTCTGTTGGCGCCACAGGCTGGCCTGTTCACCGAAATGGTGACCATGGGGGCGGTGATCCATGGCGACCGAGAGCGATTATTGGGATTCGATCCAGCCGAGCATCCGGTGGCTTTGCAATTGGGTGGATCCGATCCTGACCAGCTCGCCAAAGCGGCAAAGATCGGCGCTGACTATGGCTATGATGAAATCAATCTCAATGTGGGCTGCCCATCCGACCGCGTACAAAAAGGCCGGTTTGGGGCGTGTTTGATGAAAGAGCCCGAACTGGTCTCGGCGTGTGTGGCCGCGATGCAAGCCGTGGCCTCCGTGCCCGTGACCATCAAGTGTCGGATCGGTGTCGATGAGATGGACAGCGATCAAGCCTTCATCGATTTTATTGGCGAGGTCACCCAAGGGGGGCAAGGTGTGGTGATTGTTCACGCCAGAAAAGCCTGGCTGTCTGGACTGAGCCCAAAAGAAAACCGCGAGAAACCACCCATCGACGTCGGCCGAGTGGCCAAGATGGCGGCGGTGTTCCCCCAGCTTCGGGTCGTTTTTAATGGCGGCATCAACACGGTTTCTGAGGCGATCGGGCATCTGGCGCGTTTCGATGGGGTGATGCTGGGTCGGGCCGCTTATCAAACCCCATGGATCTTGACCGAACTGGCCGCCGAGCTTGGTCAGCCCATACCGCCTTCAAGGCGGACTGTGGTCGAGCAAATGGTGGCTTACACGAGCGCGCATGTGGAGCAAGGTGGCAGGGTCCAGCACGTGGCCCGCCACATGTTGGGGCTTTTCCATGGCCAACCCGGTGCCCGAGCATGGCGGCAGCGTTTAAGCCAAACCATGCATCGGCCCGATGCCACACCGCAATTGTTGTTGGATGCCTGCCCAGAACCGGCTTGTTTTAACCCCGCACTTGAGGGCATCGATTGGCCCGGTGATGGTCTGATGGATGGGGGGTTTAGTTAGCCCATGATCACCAAAGACGTAGATGTTTTTCTAGATACGCTCAAACAAGGTGGTGTGGTGGCCGATGGCCCGATGGTGCCCAAGGCGGTGTTTTTGGTTGAGCCAAGCGGGTTTCGGATCAGCGATCAAACCGCCAAAGACAATGCGTACATGGACCCATCGGCCGCGGTCGATCCCATGCTCGCCCTCGATCAACACCGCGCCTTGGCCGAGCGCATCAGCCAATGCGGTGTGCCAGTGATTCGGTTTGTGGGCCACTCAGCCACGCCCGATGATTTGTTTCCCAACAATGTTTTTGCCACCACGCAAGGCCGTTTGATCATTGGCGCCATGAAACACCCTGAGCGGCAAAGAGAGGCCGAACGCCAAGACATCCGCCAATTGTTTGATGGTCTGTTGGGCTATGAGACCCATGATCTGTCCACCCAACATTGCGTGGCCGAACTCACCGGTGCCCTCGTGATTGATCGGTCGCGTCGAATTGGCTTTTGTGGGATGAGTCCCAGGGTCGATCAAGCCGGATTGGAGCGCATGCATGCCGCCTTTGATTTGGCTTTGAGCTTTGCTTTTGACCTCAAGCCCACTGAATACCACACCAATGTGGTGATGAGCGTGTTGGCCTCTCGGGCATTGATCATCTGCCCCGATGCCTTCGTCGACCCGAAAGTGCCTGACGCCATCATGGATGCGTTTGAAGGACAGGCCATTGCGATCTCGAGCAAGGAAAAAGAAGCGTTTGCGGGCAATTGCTTGGCCGTGAATTTTTCTGATGTGTTGATCAGCCAAACCGCGATGGATGTGCTGTCTCCACAGACCATTGAGCGTTTACATGAGTGGTCTTTTAAGCTTCACCCCGTGGCCATGGACGAGATCGAAAAAGCGGGCGGCAGTGTGCGCTGCTGCATCGGTGAAATTTTCTAAGATGGGATACCCACCAACATGACATCGGCCAAGAACCACCCACCCCAAAGTCCTCTGGATCCGCTGAGTGTGGGTCGCATAGACCGTTTGCTCGAAATCATGGCCAGCCTTAGAGACGCGGACGCAGGTTGCCCGTGGGACTTGGCCCAAGACTTCAAAAGCATCGCGCCTTGCACCATCGAAGAGGCCCATGAGGTCGCTGATGCCATTGAGCGAGACGATTTAGAGGAATTGCCCGATGAGGTGGGGGACTTGTTGTTTCAAGTGGTGTTCTACGCCCGCCTTGGCCAAGAACAAGGCGCGTTTGATTTCGCCCAAGTGGTTGAGCGCATCATTGAAAAACTCGAGCGCCGTCACCCGCATATTTTTGGAGACGTCAAAACCGATGACCCCGCGGTGGTGGCCGCCAATTGGGAGCGCATCAAACAAGAGGAACGGGCGGCTAAAGGCCAAAGTGATGAGAGCTTATTGGATGGCGTCTCGCGGGGTTTGCCGGAGTTCACGCGTTGTTTGAAATTACAAAAGCGCGCCGCCAGTGTGGGCTTTGAATGGCCCACCATGGAATCGGTGTTAATGAAGCTTGATGAAGAAGTCTTAGAGCTCAAAGAAGCGATTGACAACAACGATGCCGATGCCACCGAAGATGAGTTGGGGGATGTGTTGTTGGTCTTGACCAATGTCGCCAGACGCGAAGGCATTGACCCAGGCCAGGCCTTGCGCCGAGCAAACCAAAAGTTTGAAGACCGTTTTCGGGCAATGGAGATTGAAGCCAAGGCCCAAGGTCACTCCATGGCGGATTTGGATCTCGACCAACAAGAAGCACTCTGGCAAAGCGCGAAAAAAACCATCAAATAAGCTGTCGTATTAAATGATCGATGAAGTGATCAATGCCGTGATCATTGTTCAAACAAAGACGTATTGCCGTTGATGATCAATCGTGCCGACATAACTCAAGCCCTGATTGATTCCATAGTCTGAGGGGTTGAGCGAGGTCTGTGATGGGGCATTCTCGCTCGCCAGAATCATCTGCTCATATTCGGCCACATTCAAACGGCGTCTTTCATCGAGTATGCCTTGCGGGTCGATCTGTTGGGCATATTGATGCGCTGTCTCTGCCACAGTGCCCAGGCAATAGGTCGCACCACAGCCGCTGCCATAAGAAAACAGACTCACGCGTTGGTTGGCGTGTGCCGCTTGTCCTTGACGCAACAAGTCCATCAGCGAGAGATACAAGGAGCCCGTGTAGATGTTGCCGACATCGGCATTCAGTCCCAACCAAGGTGCTGCCAGTCGATCGAAGCTCTCGGTAAACAAAGCCTGATCGGTTGGGGATGTCAGGTCCAATGGTCTTTTGAGGACACATTCGAGCTCTTTGTGATGGGCTTTTTTGGCCATTTTGACGAAGGGGACGTGGTACAGGCAGGCGATCAATGATTCATACACCTCGCCAGCTTGTTCAAGTGCGGCCTCTCGGGCGCCTGTTAGGGCATCCAAATAGCACTCGATGGAGTAGTGGCCATCGGCAATGGCATATTTTGAGTACAAGGGGCGCCAAAAATCCATGACTTGGCGGGTGTAGTCACCAATGGTGTTGGGTTCGATGGTCAACAGACGCGGTTGGTCTGCCACCACCATGGCCACGGCACCCGCCCCTTGAGTGGGCTCGCCGGGGGTGTTGAGGCCATAGTTGGCGATGTCAGAGGCAATGACCAGCGCTTTTTTGCCCCGCGCTCGGCCCGAGCCGATCCAATCGAGCGAGGCAGTGAGGCCGGCGCTGGCACCATAGCAGGCGTGCTTGGTCTCAAAGGTGCGGCACCGCTCAGATAATCCCAACAGCTCATGGACATAAACGGCCACCGGTTTGGAGTGATCGATGCCGGTTTCTGTCCCAACGATCAAGGTGCCAATCGATTCTGGGTCGATGTCAAAGGCTTTGAGTGCCTGCTGGCCCGCATCAACCGCCATGGTGACCGTGTCTTCAACCGGGGAGGCAATCGCCATCTTTCGCTGGCCCAAGCCTTGGGTGTATTTGGCTGGATCCACGCCTCGGGCGTGCGCCAAATCCTCCAGATCAATGTAGGCTTTGGGGCAGGCAAAGGCGAGGGCATCGATGCCAGCTGATGATCGCTTGAGTTGTGTCATAGGGCTTGAGTCTTTTCTTGTTATTTGATCACGGGCACAATCACTCACTGTAACAAAAGATAGATCAAGGTGGCGCCTAGGCTGGCGCCAACCAGTAGATACACTGCAATGGGCCATCCCAAGGCATTGGGTGGTGCCGGATGGGTCGATTTGGGGTAAATGTTGTGTGTGTGCATTGAGTCTGTCGCATTTTCAAGTTATGATGTTCGGCTTGTGGGCCGTTAGCTCAATGGTAGAGCAGTAGGCTTTTAACCTATTGGTTGAAGGTTCGAGTCCTTCACGGCCCACCATTTTTCTCTCTTCCAAGTGGTTTATTTGCCCAGACTTTCCTACGTATTTGGGCCAAACCTGCCTCGTGTTGTCAATCTGCTGTCTTATAAAACACCTCTCTCATTGAGCCATCAACCATTGATCTTTTGCTGATCGACAAGAGATGATGGTGATCACTTTGGCGACTGACTCAGCGATCAGCATAAAATCAAAATTCATAAAAATGCCCCTCAAGGAATCGTTTTTCAGGCGCTGACATCGTTTTCCATGACAAATGCATCAAAATCATTATTTTTCAGGATGGATCATGTGGTGCTGGGGCGACTTTGGCCCGATGAGTTCTTTGGCCACTCACATTGAAAAACCATGGCTCGGGGTTGCTAAGATGAATGATCCACATCACATCAAAGGAAAGATGAGCCATGGTTTCTGAGCCACCCGGCGGCGATGATGGCGGGGTCTCGAGCAGACCCATCCAACCCAGCCGCCGACCAACCAGTGCTCAGGTCGATGTTCATCCCAAGTTAGAGGCCCGGGTTAGGGCGCATCTATCGAATGCTTGGCAGCAGCCCATTCACGCCCACACCCAACAAGCCTTTGAGAAAGTGCATGCTCAGATCCAGGGGTCCCCGAAGCCCATTATTCTGGATTCGGGGTGTGGCACCGGCTGGGCCAGTATTGGCTTGGCCAATCGCCATCCGGATCACTGGGTGGTGGGCGTTGACCGCTCCATCGACCGGCTTGAACGTGCCCCAGATGTGCCCGCCAACGTGTGTCTGGTGCGCGCTGAGCTGGGTGATTTTTGGCGCTTGGTGGCCCAAGCCGCTTGGCCGGTGATGACCCATTATGTGCTCTATCCCAATCCCTATCCCAAAGCCCGCCATTTAAAAAGACGGTGGCACGGGCATCCCGCTTGGCCCTACCTTTTGATGGTGGGGGAACGCTTGGTGCTGCGCACGAATTCAAGCCTTTATGCCTTGGAATGGGCCGAGGCCTTAGGCGTTTCCGGGCAGCGCAACATCAGCCATCACTGCCTGAATCGTGAGAAAGTAGTGGAGCTGCCCATGAGTGCCTTCGAGAAAAAATACGCCGCCAGTGGGCATGCGCTGTTTGAAGTCACCAGCGATCGCTCGGCATTGGATCTGACCACACTCTAACAACCTCGAGTGGGTTGGCCTGATTTGCTATGGTCAATGGCTTGAGTCACAATCAAAGCTCGCGCCCACGATGGGCTTCAAGAGAACAATTGCGGTCGGGAGTAATAAGTTTATGTTGATCCGGAAAATGCTTGGTTTGTCCTTGCTCGTTGCTTCTATGGGTTTGGTGGGGTGTCAGCCTGCGGCTGAGCCTGAGTCTGAGTCCAGCAGCGACAGCGAGATGGCTCAATCGCCCATGCAAATGGCCCGCCAGACCGATGAATCAATGGCTCAGTTGATGCAGGCGATCAATCACCCAGACCGGCCCGAGCAACAGCGGGCCCGCGATGCGCACAGAAACCCCGCCGAGACCTTGGCCTTTTTTGGTGTGGAGCCTGGAGACACGGTGGTCGAGCTCTCCCCAGGCGGTGGCTGGTATTCTGAAATCCTAGCGCGTTTTTTGAAAGACGAGGGCCAATTGGTGGCCGCCCATTGGGACTTGGATGCCGACATCAATGACATGTACCGACGGATCCGAGGCCAATACGATGAGCGCTTTGCTGACACGGAAAGCTATGGTGAGGTGCAAGTGGTGCCCTTTAACCCACCTGAGACAACGGTCTTGGCAGAGCCAGAAAGCGTGGATGTGGTCTTGAGTTTTAGGAACATGCACAGCTGGACGAGAGCCGGCACTTTGCCCGTGGTCTTTCAAGCCGCCTTCGAGGCCCTAAAACCGGGTGGCACGTTTGGCATTGTCGGGCACCGTCTGCCAGAAGACCAAGAACAAGATCCAGAAGCCAGAAGTGGCTATGTGCATCAAAGCTACGTGGTTGAAATGGCCCAAGCCCATGGTTTTGAGTTGGCGGCCTCTTCTGAGATCAATGCCAACCCGATGGACACCGCCGATCACCCCAACGGCGTTTGGAATCTGCCACCGTCACTGCGTGTGGCCGAAGGCGATGAGAAAGATTATGCAGCCATTGGCGAATCAGACCGGTTCACGCTTCGCTTCATAAAACCAGAGTAAAGCCAAGACCGGGGCCAAGCGCCCAGCGGGCTGCTGGCCCGTTCACGCTTTGTTGAAACCCCCTCGACTACTGTGGAGGGGGTTTTAATGAAGGTCTTTAAAGAAACGCTTGGGTGCGCCCAGTTTTTCTGTCGTTATTTATGTCAGATTTGATTCGTTTGGTCTATGCCAGCAAAGCCACGTTCTGTGACCGCCACATCGGCGCGCGTCACCGCATGGTCGATGAGATCATTCGCCAAGCGCAGGCCAACAACCGCGCCGATGGGGTGACGGGGGTGTTGTGTTTTGACAATGGTTGCTTCTTTCAGGCCCTAGAGGGTGAGCGGGGCGCGGTGGAGGCACTCTACGACCGCATCTTAGAAGACCCACGCCATGAGGGCGTGTGGCTCTTATGGAAGCGCCCGGTGAAAGCGCGGCTGTTCGACCGATGGTCGATGAAATACATCAATGTGGATGCCTATATCCACCGATTGTTAGAACGTGAACGTCTGCAAAGATTTGATCCCCACCAGTTTAGTGACCCCTTGATCGAAGAGCTCTTAGAATCCATCAAAGCCAGCGAAGCCAGACCCGAGACACCCCTGCAGGCACCCGTCAATTGGCTCTCACGCCAAGAGGCGCAAAGCCGCTGGCATCCGAGTTTTTTTGTCGCCAGTTTGGCGGGCATGCTGGCTGTCTTGATTGGTTTGTCTTTGGCTGGTTTTTTATAAGCACACACCCTACCAGCGGTTTGTCTTTCTCCGACCGATTCTAAAGCCTATTTTTTAAGCCCCAAAGTGGCGGGTTTTAGGCGACAATATTCGCCATGGACACACAAACCCCTCTAAATGATTCTTTCGAGCCGGTAGAGCTTCTCGACTACGCCGAGCGTTCCTACCTTGACTATGCCATGTATGTGGTCCTAGACCGCGCTTTGCCGCATGTCGGTGATGGCCTAAAGCCCGTCCAACGGCGCATTGTCTACTCCATGAGTGAGCTGGGCTTATCGGCCGCCTCCAAACATAAAAAATCCGCGCGAACCGTGGGTGATGTGATCGGTAAATTCCACCCGCATGGTGACTCGGCCTGTTATGAGGCCATGGTTTTGATGGCCCAACCTTTTTCCTATCGCTACCCCTTGGTCGATGGGCAAGGCAATTTCGGCTCGCCTGATGATCCAAAATCGTTCGCCGCCATGCGCTATACCGAGTCACGTCTATCGCCCTATGCCAAGGTGCTGTTGCAAGAGCTCGGCATGGGCACCGCCGAGTGGGTGCCCAACTTTGATGGCACCCTAAAAGAGCCGAAGCTGTTGCCCGCCAGACTCCCCAACATTTTGTTGAATGGCGGACAAGGAATTGCGGTGGGGATGTCCACAGACATTCCGCCACACAACTTGGATGAGGTGGTTAAAGCCACCATTTTGTTGCTGGAAAAACCCCGCACACCTTTGGTCAATTTGCTAGAGCACATCAAAGGACCCGACTTTCCGGGTGGTGGCGAAATCATCTCCAGCACAGAAGAAATCCAGGCCGTTTATGAAACCGGTCATGGCCCGATTCGCCAACGCGCAGTCTGGGAAAAAGAAGGCGAGCAGCTGATCATCACCGCCTTACCACACCAGGTCTCTCCCGCCAAAATCTTGGAACAAATCGCCGGGCAAATGCAGGCCAAGAAGTTGCCGATGGTCGCCGATCTCAGAGACGAATCAGACCACGAGCACCCCACACGGCTGGTGATTGTGCCACGCTCAAACCGCATTGATGTTGACGCACTGATGGCGCATTTATTCGCCACCACCGATTTAGAGAAAAGCATTCGAGTCAACCTCAACGTGATCGGCAACGATGGTCGGCCGGGTGTGCGTGATCTCAAAGCGCTTTTATCGGAGTGGATCGACTATCGCAGAAGCACGGTGACCAAGCGGCTAGAACACCGCTTGGACCAAGTGGTGGATCGACTCCACATCCTAGAGGGTTTGTTGGTCGCCTATCTCAACATCGATGAAGTCATCGAGATCATTCGCCACCACGATGAACCCAAAGAGGAATTGATGGCGCGCTTTGGCTTGACCGCCACGCAAGCAGAAGCGATTTTGGAGTTGAAGCTTCGGCATCTGGCCAAGCTCGAAGAAATCAAAATAAAAGGCGAACGCGATGAGCTCGAAGCCGAGCGGAAAACGCTCGAGGCATTGCTCGACTCGCCCAAGAAACTCACGCGTTTGATCCGCGATGAGCTCAAAGAAGACGCCAAGCGTTATGGCGATGCCCGACGGAGCCCCATTGTTGAGAGAACGGCAGCGGTTGCCATGAGCGAGACCGACTTGGTGCCTTCAGAGCCCATGACGGTGGTGTTGAGCGACAATGGTTGGGTCAGGGCGGCCAAAGGCCATGAAGTCAAACCCCAAGAACTTCACTACCGCGAAGGCGATGGCTATTTGGCCGCGGCGCGTGGCCGGTCGAATCAATTGGCGTGTTTTTTGGATGCCAGTGGGCGCAGTTACTCGCTGCCCACCCACGGCTTGCCGTCGGCCAGAAGTTTGGGTGAGCCCTTAACGGGTCGCTTTTCCATTCCATCCGACACACCAGTGGTGGGTGTGGCGGTGGGCGCAGACGATGAGCGGGTGTTGCTGGCATCCAACCAAGGCTATGGCTTTGTCACCGCCATTGAAAACTTACACACCCGGCAAAAAGCGGGCAAACAAATCCTCTCTGTCCCCAAAGGCGGGATGGCATTGGGGATTGAGCCGGTCCGTGACCCCCAAGAAGGGATCTTGTTGGCGGTGACCTCGAGTGGTTATTTATTGGCGTTCTATGTTGAGGAGTTGCCGGAGCTCGCCAAAGGCAAAGGCAATAAGCTCATCAACATCCCGGCCAAGGCGCGTGCCGAAGGCGAGCACATGGTCGGTGCGGTGGTGTTGGCCGAAGGGGGCGAGGCGCTGGTTTGGGCTGGTCAGCGTTATTTAAAAATCGGCTGGTCCGACACCGACCATTACTGGGGCGAGCGCGCACAACGTGGGCGGAAGTTGCCACGCGGTTTCCAAAAAGTCACGCGCTTGACCTTGGCAGAGCAGTGATCATTTAATGTGACGCGCTGAGCAAGCGCCAACGGCCGTTGTCAGTGCTCGTTGTCGCTCGGGGTGAGATCCATCAAAGCGGTGGCCGCGTCGACGCGTGAGCCCGCTTCGATGTGAATGGCATCGATCACACCATCGATCGGGGCTTTGATGGCCAGCTCCATTTTCATTGCCTCCATCAGTGCCAATACCTCGCCAGCCTGGACCGATTGGCCAACCTGGCAATGGATGTGTGCCACCAAGCCTGGCATGGGGGCTTGCACCTGACCACTCATGGCGGCATCGGCTTGTCGGCGCTCGCCGGTGGTGTGCACTTGAAAGCCAAAGCGGATGTGGCCAAGGCACACATCAATCAGGCCATTGGGGGTGGTGTGCACAATCGCCTCAATGCTTGGCTCATCGATGCGTCCGGTCCACACCATCGCCGATGAATTCTCATGCATGGGTCGCTGCGACGCGTTCATGACCATGTGCGTCAGGCCATCAATGTCGATGAGGGATTGTTCGCCATCGACCCAAGCCTGGATACAATGGCGCTGGTCGCCATAAAAAACAATGAAACGCCGTTTTGTTGGCGGCAGCCCCAAACGCCAGCCATCTGAGAGCGCCCAAGGGCTCTGAGCTTGTTGCACTCTGGCCTGCTGGTCAGTGTGGTTGATCCAAACGCTGGCAGCCACAACAAGCGCCAACCCATCATCATCGGTATGAACGGGATAGACATCGCCCAAATCGCGATCGAGGTGGCCCGTGTCCATGTCCCCGCGTTGCATGGGCCCGCTGGCAGCCAGGGCTTGTAGAAAAGATAAGTTGCTCTTGATGCCTTCGATAAAACAGCCATCCAATGCCTGCTGCAATTGCTTCAAAGCACGCGGTCGGTCGGTGCCGTGCACGATGAGCTTGGCGATCATTGGATCGTAGTCAATGCCGATGGCATCACCGGCTTCAACGCCGGCGTCTATGCGGGCGTTGGCCGGCCACTCGAGCGCGTGTAGCCGACCCGCCGCGGGTAAAAATCCCTGCTCGGGGTCTTCTGCATAAATCCGCGCCTCAAAGGCATGGCCTGAAGGCTTGGGGATGTCGGCTTGTTGGGGCAAGGTCTCGCCTGAGGCAACGCGCAACTGCCACTCCACCAGATCAAGGCCCGTGATCATCTCAGTGACGGGGTGCTCAACCTGCAAGCGGGTGTTCATCTCTAGAAAATAAAAACATTTCTTATCGGGGTCGACCAAAAACTCAACGGTGCCGGCGCCCACATAGCCCACAGCACAGGCTGCATCCACGGCAGCACTTAATAGTGCCTCGCGCAAGGTTTGGCTTAGGCCCACGGCCGGCGCTTCTTCAATGATTTTTTGGTGTCGGCGTTGGCTGGAGCAATCGCGTTCGTACAAATGAATCACCTGGCCGCTGGCATCACCAAAAATCTGGGCTTCAACGTGGCGCGGGCGGGGTAGGTAGCGTTCTAAAATCACCCGCTCATCGCCAAAGCTTGCCAAGGCCTCGCGCCGGGCAGCATCAAGTGAGGCATCATAGGCATCGATTGAATGAACAATGCGCATGCCTTTGCCACCACCACCAGCGGCGGCTTTGATCATCAAAGGAAAACCAATCGATTGGGCGTTCTCACGCAAGGTCTCAGCGCTTTGATCGTCGCCGTGATAACCAGGCACCACGGGCACACCGGCGGCCATCACCAGTGCTTTTGCCTCGGCCTTTGAGCCCATTTGCGCAATGGTGGTTGCGCTGGGCCCAACAAATATCAGCCCCGCATCCACCACGGCTTGGGCAAACTCAGCGTTTTCGGCCAAAAAGCCATAACCGGGGTGGATCGCATCGGCCATGGTGTCTTGGGCGGCTTTTAAGATCGCTTCGATATTCAAGTAGGAGTCTTTGGCCGCTCGGCCACCAATGCAAATGGCTTGATCGGCCAAGCGGACATGGTGGGCGTATCGGTCGGCTTCGGAATAGACCGCCACGGTGTCTATGTTTAATCGTTTGGCGGTGGCCATGATCCGGACCGCAATTTCGCCTCGGTTGGCGATCAACAGTCTTTTGATGGCAACCATTACTTGGGCGTCTTTGACGGATCAGACGGGCTGGCTGCTGAGTCCGGGTGCCAGCTGGGGCGACGTTTTTCTAAAAACGCCCTAAGGCCTTCTTGGCCTTGTTCGGATATGCGCAATTGGGCAATTAAATCCGCTGTCTGTTCATCGGTGTGCTCGGCGTCTTTACTCTGAGAGACCAGACGAATCAGGGCTTTGGTGTGGGCTTGAGCGCTGGGTGAACCGGCCAGAATCAATGTCAAGAGATCCTCGATGTGACCATCCAACTGATCGGGTGGGGTGGTGTCGGTGATCAAGCCAAAACGCACCGCCATGGGGGCATCGAATCGCTCGCCCGTGAGCATCAAGCGCCGGGCGTGTTTGAGGCCCATCTTGGCCAGCACAAACGGTGCAATGGTCGCTGGTGTCAAACCCAGTCGCACCTCGGTGAGACCAAGCTCGGCTTTTTCGTTGGCGATGGCGAGATCACAACAGGCGATCAATCCCACTCCACCACCAAACGCGTGGCCATTGACTCGGGCGATCGTTGGGCAGGGCATCTCATCGAGCAATCTGAACAAGTGAGCCAAGCGTTTGGCGTCGGCTTTGTTCTCAGCCGCACTGGCCGCAATCATTTGCTGCATCCACACCAAATCGGCGCCGGCTGAAAAAGCGTGCCCGGAACCCGTTAACACCACCGCCCGTGGTGGATGGGCATGACAGTCATCAAAGACCTCAATCAAACGTGCAATCAGCTCTGGATTGAACGCGTTGTGGACATTGGGGCGATTGAGCACGAGGGTCAACACATCACGCTCGTCGCGATGGATGCCTAGGACAGCGTCTTTGACGGTTTGCTCACTCATTGAAATTGGCCTACATTCTGAAAACGCCATAGTCCATCGGCGTTTGGTTGTGATAAGTGTCTGCTTGGCTGGCAATGGCCAAGGCCAAGCCCAGCACCCGACGGGTGTCTTTGGGGTCAATCACACCATCGTCCCAGAGTCTGGCGCTGGCGTAGTAGGGGTGGCCTTGGCGCTCATAGGTCTCTTTGATGGGCGCTTTGAACGCGTCTTCTTCTTCCTTAGACCAACGCTCGCCTTTGGCCTCCAAGCCATCGCGTTTGACCGTAGCCAAAACGCTGGCGGCTTGTTCGCCACCCATCACAGAGATCCGTGCGTTGGGCCAAGTCCACAAAAAACGGGGTTGGTAGGCGCGACCGCACATGGCGTAATTACCGGCGCCAAACGAGCCCCCAATAATAATGGTGAATTTCGGGACGCGCGCATTGGCCACAGCAGTGACCATCTTTGCGCCTTCTTTGGCAATGCCGCCTTGCTCGTAATCTTTGCCCACCATAAAGCCGGTGATGTTTTGTAAAAAGACCAAGGGGATGTTTCTTTGATTGCACAGCTCAATAAAGTGCGCGCCTTTTTGTGCAGACTCACCAAACAAAATGCCGTTGTTGGCGATGATCCCCACCGGATAGCCTTCGATGTGGGCAAAGCCACACACCAAGGTGGTGCCATAGCGGGCTTTAAATTCCACAAACTCAGAGCCATCGACCAAGCGGGCAACGATGTCTCTGACCTCATAGGGATAGCGGGTATCGGTCGGTAAGATGCCATAGATCTCTTCGGCACCAAACAATGGCGCCACGGATTCTTTGGGGGGTGGCTTGGGCGCTTGGCGGTTTAAGTGAGCAACCAAGTCTCTGGCCAAGGCCAAGGCGTGGTCATCGTCATCGGCCAAATGGTCGGCAACACCCGATAAGCGGGTGTGCACATCACCTCCACCCAGGGTCTCGGCATCCACCACCTCTCCGGTGGCGGCTTTGACCAATGGGGGACCGCCTAGGAAAATGGTGCCTTGGTTTTTAACAATAATCGCTTCGTCGCACATCGCCGGCACATAGGCGCCACCAGCAGTACAAGAGCCCATGACCACGGCGATTTGGGGGATGTTCAGGGCAGATAAGCGCGATTGGTTGTAAAAGATTCGCCCGAAATGGTCGCGGTCTGGGAAGACCTCATCTTGCAGCGGTAAAAAAGCGCCACCAGAATCAACCAGATACACACACGGCAGGTGGTTTTCGAGGGCAATCTCTTGCGCGCGCAGGTGTTTTTTCACGCTCATTGGGTAATACGTGCCCCCTTTGACCGTCGCGTCATTGGCCACCACCATGCACAATTGCGCATTGATGCGCCCAATGCCTGCGATCACCCCGGCACCGGGGGCTTGGTCGTCGTATAAGCCATAGGCCGCCAGGGGCGCGATCTCTAAGAATGGACTCCCAGGATCGAGCAACCGATCAATCCGTTCCCTGGGTAAGCGCTTGCCTCGGTCGGTGTGTTTGGCCCGCGCGGTCTCAGACCCACCCAAAGCCAGGCGTTGACGCAGCTCGGCCAAGGATTGAGCCAGCCCGCGGTGATGTTCGGCGCGCTCTTTAAACTCATCGTCCATTGTGTTGATCTGGCTGGTCAGTCTCGCCATGGCTGAGGCTCCGGGTTAAGCAGATTGGGGGCTGGGTGGGGCAATCACACCGAGCCGCTTAAAAACCTCGGCCATTTTAGCTTGAATCAGAGATCCCCATCAGATCGCTCTGGTATCAGGCCAAAAGTGGGGGCATGGGCGGGGCACAGATCCGGCCTCGGAGCGCGCCGTTAAAATGGGGCCAAGGCACTGGAATTAGGGGATTTTCCAAGAGTCAGTCGTTGCCGCTGATGGCCAACTGGCTCGCCCAATGGCTTTGTTGGTGGAGCCAATGGGCGGGTGTTTGTGGGGTTTTTCCAAGGCAATGACCCAATTTTTCGGGGGTGTGTTGCTTGTCACAGCCCCAAACAACGGGCTACAATAAGAGGCTTACATGGTGCGACCGGGGCTTTTGCTCCAAGACTGTTCTCTTGCACAGCGTCCGAAAGCCAAGGATTTGTGGGAGTTTTGAGCAGGCTTTAAGGAAAAGCTCGGTCGCATGATTTTGATGCACCATAGGCCGGAGAGATTAGAAGTCATGTCATTGACTGCAGAGAAAAAAGCAGAGGTGGTGAAAACCCACCAGAAATCAGATAGCGACACCGGGTCGCCTGAGGTCCAAGTGGCCTTGTTGACTGCCCGCATTGAGCACCTGACTGGGCACTTTGCCGAGCACAAGAAAGACCACCACTCACGCCGGGGTCTTTTGAAGCTCGTCAACCAGCGTCGTTCATTGCTCGACTATGTGAAGAAAAAAGACATCCAACGCTATCGTGATTTGATCGAGCGTTTGGGTCTACGTCGTTAAGATCCGGTCTCATCACTTTGAGAAGTTTTCAAAACACCCCGGCAGCGCTTTGCTGTCCCGGGGTGTTTTGCATTGTATCTAGATAAAATTTGGAGTCCCCACAGTGAAGAAGTTCAGTAAAACATTTAAGTACGGCGCGCACGATGTCACCATAGAGACAGGCCACGTGGCCCGCCAAGCCGATGGTGCCGTGTTGATCAGCATGGACGATACCGTGTTACTGGTCACCGCCGTTGCCAGAAAAGAAGCCAAGCCAGGTCAAGACTTTTTCCCCTTGACCGTGAACTACCAAGAAAAATTCTATGCAGCTGGCAAAATCCCTGGGGGCTTTTTCAAACGCGAAGGTCGCCCAACTGAAAAGGAAACGCTGACCTCACGGTTGATTGACCGTCCATTAAGACCCTTATTTCCCAAAGGCTTCTATAACGAGATTCAAGTCATCGCCACAGTGATGTCCTCGAATCCAGAAGTCGATGGCGACATCCCAGCGCTGTTGGGTGCTTCTGCTGCGCTCGCTCTGGCCGGTGTGCCTTTCCAAGGCCCAGTCGGTGCCGCTCGCGTGGGCTTCATCAATGGTGAGTATGTCTTAAACCCCACCCAATCACAGCTTAAAGAATCGCGCCTTGATTTGGTGGTGGCGGGTACCTCAAAAGCGGTATTGATGGTTGAATCAGAAGCCGATTTGTTGACCGAAGAGCAAATGCTCGGTGCGGTCAATTTCGGTCACGATCACATGCAAGAAGCCATTGGCGCGATTGCTGAGTTGGCTGCCGAAGCCGGCAAGCCCGCTTGGGATTGGCAGCCTCCACCCAAGCCAGCCGGTGTGGCCGAACAGGTCGAAGCCTTGGTGGGTACGGGCATGGCGGATGCCTATCAGCACAGTGACAAAGTCCAGCGCCACGAAGCGATCAATGCATTGAAAAAAATGGTCGTTGAGAAGTTGTGCGGAGAAGACAACCCCGAGGCACTCGATGCAGGTGAAGTGACCAATGCGTTTTATGCCATGGAAAAACACTACGTCCGTGATCGCATCTTGTCAGGCCACCCCCGTATCGATGGCCGTGATTTAACCACCGTACGTCCTTTGGACATGCACACGGGTGTGTTGCCAAGAACCCATGGATCGGCGCTGTTTACCCGTGGTGAGACCCAGGCGATTGTGGTGGCCACACTCGGCACGGGCCGCGACGCGCAGATCATTGATGCCATCGAAGGCGAGTACAAAGACCAGTTCATGCTGCACTACAACTTCCCGCCATTTTGTGTGGGTGAGACCAGCTTTATGCTCGGTCCCAAGCGCCGCGAAATCGGTCATGGCCGTTTGGCCAAGCGTGCTTTGGTGGCGGTGTTGCCAGAGCCTGAAGATTTCCCATACGTGCTCCGCTTGGTCTCTGAAGTCACCGAATCCAATGGCTCGAGCTCTATGGCCAGCGTCTGTGGCGGCTCATTGGCGATGATGGATGCCGGTGTGCCCATCAAAGCACCGGTGGCGGGTATTGCCATGGGCTTGATCAAAGACGAAGAGCGTTTTGCCGTCTTGAGTGACATCTTGGGTGATGAAGATCACTTGGGTGACATGGACTTTAAAGTGGCCGGTTCTGAAGAGGGCGTGACCGCTTTGCAGATGGACATCAAAATTGATGGCATCACCAAAGAGATCATGGAAGTCGCGTTGGCTCAAGCCAAAGCAGGTCGTCAACACATCTTGGGTGAGATGAACACTTGCATCAACAAGCCAAGAGAAGAGATGAGCCAATATGCGCCGCGTCTGTTCACCATCAAGGTTCATCCTGACAAGATCCGTGATGTGATTGGTAAAGGTGGTGCAACCATCCGTGCGATCACCGAAGAGACGGGCACCACCATCGACATTCAAGACGATGGCACCGTCACCATCGCTTCTGTGAACAAAGAAGCGGCCGATGATGCGCGTCAACGCATTGAGCAGATCACCGCCGATGTGGAAGTGGGTGCGATCTATGAAGGCACGGTCACCAAGATCATGAACTTTGGTGCCTTTGTGACCATCTTGCCAGGCAAAGATGGCTTGGTTCACATCTCACAAATCTCTGATGAGCGCGTGGAAAATGTCTCTGATGCCTTAACAGAAGGCGACAAGGTCAAAGTCCAAGTTCTAGAAGTCGACAAACAAGGACGGATTCGCTTGTCCATGAAGTCGCTCAAAGAAGGCGGCTCATCGAGCGCTGACGCCGACGCGTAATCGCGGGGCTCTTCTCTTATGGAGTTGATGGCGCCTGTCTCTCCGGGTGAGCTTCTCGATAAGCTCACCATCTTAGAGATCAAACAAGATCGGATCGTTGACCCAGAAAAACGGGTCAACGTCATCCACGAGCTTGAGGTGTTGAGTGCGCTGTGGGCAAAAGCATCACCCGCGCCTGACCGCATTAGAGAACTCGGCCTTGATGCCATGCGCGCTGAGCTCAAAGCCATCAACGAATCGCTGTGGACCATCGAAGATGAGATTCGTGAGTGTGAGTCGAGGAAAGACTTTGGGGCAGCGTTCGTTGACTTGGCCCGAGCGGTGTATCAAACCAACGACCGCCGTGCGGCCGTGAAAAAGAAAATCAATCTGGCCTTGGGCTCTGAGTTGGTCGAAGAAAAGTCCTATAGCGACTATTGAATCACTGCACTAAACCTTCAATGGGTTCGGTTCTTTCTTAGCCCAGCACAACCTTTAATTTCTCAATCACTTGCTGTGGCGTGATCACATCCATCACCCCGGCTGTTTCAATGTGCGCAGCCCACTTTAGGGCGTCAGCGGGCTTTCCCCGATATTGGATGGCCGCTTGATCAAAGCCGTCTACGCAGTGGTCAATGGATGCCCAAGGCCCTGAGCGCGCTGGACGGGTGGCAGCATACAGCCCAATGACCGGCGTGCCCAAGCCATCGGCCATGTGCGCGGGGCCTGAGTCTGGGCTGATCAAACACCGAGCACGCTCGAGCATGGCCATGGCTTGATGCAGCGTGTCCTTGCCAATTAAGTTGGTGGCTGTCTGGTGCATGGCCGCCTCGATCGATCGCCCCATGTCTTTTTCGATCTCACTGGGCCCACCGATCAAGATCACGGGCCGTTGGCCATGCTCGATGATCCAATCGCACACTTGGGCATAAGAGGCGGCCGACCAATTTCTCAAGCTGTGCGATGAGCAGGGCGAGACCAGCACCGCGTGTTTGGCTTCGGGTTGATGGGTGAGGGCAAAGGCACGTGCATTCTCTGGGATGGGTAAGCCCCGATCGATTTGGTCTAAGGATAGATCGGTTTTTTTTAGAAGATAGGGGGCGAAGGCAAACACGGCCTCGGCCTGATGGGTCTGATCTGGAAGCTCAACAGATTCTGACACAAAGAGGCCGTGGCCTTCTGGGGCATGCGTGCCCGAAAAACCAACGCGCCTTCTGGCTCGGATGGCCAAGCTCAACAGGTTGGCGCGGATGGAGGTTTGGGCCAACACCAACACATCGAAACGCTCATGCGCCAATTGTTTTTTGATCTGACGAAAGCTTGAGAGGTTGTTGGATTTATCAAAAACCACAAAACGGATGTTGGGCAAATGGGCGACCAGGGGCGCTTCTTTTTTGCCGATGACCCAGGTGATCGAAGTTTCAGGCCAAGCCGCTTGCAACGCCCGAACCATGGGCACGGCGTGGCAGACATCACCCAGAGCGGAGAGACGAATCAAACACAACGAACTCGGTGCTGGGCAATCTTGGGTCAACGCATCGCCTCCTTGTGTGGCCTCGTCGCGTGTGGCGTTTTTGATTGGGTGATCGCTTAAACAACCACATTCTAAACGATCCATGCCCTGAGACCTTTTGACCTTAGAGTACTGACCTTGCTGGATCTGGTGCTTAAGGAGTCTGGTGGGGGTGCCTGGCCACTTGCTCGGCATAAGCGAGCCAAGTCTCCGCGGCGGCTTTGGGGGCTTCGATCATGGGTAAGTGACCGATATTTGGCATGACCATCAATTCCGCATGGGGCATGAGCGCTTGTACAATCGCGCCGCCTTCCACATTCAAGACTTGGTCGTGTTCGCCCCAAACAATCAGTGCCGGAGTTTCCAAGCCCTCAGCCAAGGTCTCGAGCGCCGCTGAGTCATTGACCATGGCATCGAAGATGCGAAGGCTGGATTGGCAGGTCTTGGCGGCCCGTTGACCCAGCATCCGAATGAGCGGGGTGGGCATCCAGGGCTGGTTCACAAAACAATACTCAAGTAGACGCACAAAGTCTGAATGGCCCCGTACCACCAAGGGATTGTGGCGGTCCTCTGCGACTTCTTGAAGCACCGGCGAGAGCGGGGCGGAACGTACGCCACCGGGGGCGAGCAACCACAGGGCACGGACACGATGCGGGGCGATTCGGGCCATCGCCGTGGCGATGTACCCACCCATAGAATTGCCCCCCAGATAAAACGTTTCGATGTGCTGGGCATCGAGCCAATCGAGCAGCCGTTTGGCGATGTCCTCAATGCGATGGCTGATCGCCACCACCGAGTCGGTGTCACCAAAGCCGGGGAGGTCGGGGGCAATTATCCGAAAATGGCCATTGAGGTGGCGTGCGGTCCGGACAAAGTGGTGCGCATCGCCATTGAAGCCATGCAGCAAGACCAGCGGTTCACCGGAGCCACCCTCCAAATAGTGCCAGTGGATGCCCCCGATCATGGCTTGTTTGGACCGCAATCCCCCGCGTTGGCGTTCAACCCATTGCGCTGCTCGGCCCAAAGGGGTGGGCCAGATGCGCCAAAAAAACCAAAAAAGGCCCGTCGCCAGCAAAGCGAGAAACACAGGCCAAATGTTCCAAACCCCCGCGTCTGTCATGATTGAAAGGATACCCCAAAACAAAGGTGGGTGATCAGGGTGTGCATAGACAATGGCTTAGAACGAACGGCTATGGGTTTTGGTCCTCATTGCCCGGCACTGGATCTTCACCGCCAGGACACAGCGGGTGGCAGCGCGCCAAGCGTTTGATCGCCAGCCAGCTCCCGCGCCACGGGCCATAGAGCTCAATGGCTTGTTCGGCGTAAACAGAGCAAGTGGGGCTGAAACGGCACTGCCCGCCAATCCAGGGCGAAAGCAGGTATCGGTAGGCTTTGATCAAACCATGAAGAAGTCTTGTCACGGACATCCAGAAAGGATATATAATCGGTCGGCTATGGACAAGCATTTAAATGATGACAAAAAGATTGCAAGAGGCATCGAGAGATTGAATGGCAACGACTAAGAAACCAGTCAAGCTGACCAAGGGGTATAAGCCCAAAGAGACGGAGAAGTACATGTGCCCGAAGCACTTGGAGTATTTCCGTCAAAAGCTTTTGAAGTGGCGGGAGGATTTGATTGCTGAGTCGCAAGAGACCATCGATAACCTCCGTTCCGAAGTCCGTGATGTCGGGGATGAAGCCGAGCGCGCCAGTCGAGAGACTGAGAATTCGTTGGAACTTCGCACCCGCGATCGGTATCGAAAGCTGTTGAGCAAGATCGATCAAGCCTTGGCGCGGGTCGAGGACAATACCTACGGTTACTGTGAAGAAACCGGCGAGGAGATTGGCTTGTCGAGACTAGAAGCACGCCCCATCGCCACTTTGTGCTTGGACGCACAAGAGCGCTGGGAGCTTAAACAAAAGCAGATGCGGGACTCTCGCTAAGCACTCTGCAAAGTGGGTGTGGCGGGGGACCTCTCGCTCAAACAAACGACGGGGACAGAGATGGTGACCGAGTGGTCATGGTCTTTTCCCAAAACCATTTTAATCCATAAAAATTAGGACAGACAATCATGCAAATGACAGGGATTCGTTCGCTCGCCACCATCGGTGTGCTGACCACAGGCTTGCTGATCGCTCAGGCCAGCTTCGCTCAATCAGGTGATGAAACAGACCGCCGCTGGCACGTGGGTATCTCAACAGGGATGGTGTTTGAAGATTCCAACCGCCAAATTGAAGAAGGCCAGAACTACATCTATGGCCTTAGTTTTGGACGCATGTTCACCCAAAACATTGGCATTGATTTTCAATACGACCGCTATTCCATGGATTTTGATATTCCAACCCCCACCGGCCTGTCTAAGACCCGTCAGATCACCTACGGTGTGATCGGTCGTTACTACTTCAGGCCTGGCCAAGACACGCGGCCCTTTGTGATGATTGGTTCCGGCATTCAAGAGCACGACAATGGCTTTGACACTGGCCGTGACATTTATGCCTCAGTGGGTGTGGGTGTACAGCACACCTATTCAGACCGTTTCTCCGTGCGTTTTCAAGGCGAGATGCGCTATGACAATGACCGCGCCACTTTTGACCGCTCCACTGGCTTCAATGATTTCTTGATCACAGCTGGCCTGAACTTCAAGATCGGTGCCAAGCCGGAGACAGCAACTGTGGTTCGTCGCCAACCGGTTGTTCAGCCCGCGCCCGTGGCGCCGCCTCGGCCGGAGCCGATGTTTTCTTTTGATGCCATGGTGTTGTTTGAATTCGATTCGAGTGCGCTACGGCCTGAAGCCAGTCGAGAGCTCGATGAAGCCGCCCAAGCGCTCAACGCCCACAACGAGTTGGTCTTGATTGAAGTCGGAGGTCACACCTGTGACATTGGCTCAACGGCCTACAATGAAAATCTCTCGCAAGAGCGTGCGCAAGCGGTGTTTGATTATTTGACATCACAAGGGGTTGCTGCCCGCCGCTTAGAAGTGAAAGCCTATGGCGAAACGCAACCGCGTATGCCCAATACCTCGGTTGAAAACCGCCAACAAAACCGCCGTGTGGAGTTGAGCGTGTTGGAACGCTCCGACGGCTGAGTTCGCCGCAAAGTATCCAAGCCCCATTCGATGGGTTTGGATGGTCTGATCTTCATCGATCAGAGGTTTTTAAAGATGGATCAAAGCGTGGCTTGGTGTGATGCCCAGCCACGCTTTTTTTGGTCTAAGAGATGGGGTGCTTAAGCGATTGGATCATGAGACGCCAAGGCCTCAGTGGCAATGGCTTGAATCCGGTCGAGCATGGATTTCAAACCATTGGCCCGCGTGGCAGACAAATGCTGCTTGAGGCCAATCGCTTCAATAAAATCAGGTGGGGTATCGACAATCGCCTGCGCACTGGCGCCTGAATAAATCCGCAACACCAGGGCAATGAGACCCGAGACAATCGCCGCATCTGAGGTGGCTTGAAAGGTGAGGGCACCGCGGTTGCCTTTGGCAACAAACCAGACGTTGGATTGACAGCCTTGGAGAATGTTTTCATCGCATTTGAGTGCTTCTGGAAACTCGGGCAGCTGACGGCCCAGGTCAATGAGGTGCTGGTACTTGTCCATCCAGTCGTCTAAAAAATCAAACTCATCGATGATGGCTTGCTGTGCCGCCACGGGGTCATGTGGGTGGTTGTTCATCGCTTGGCCACCTCCCAAGTGGTGCCCTCAGGCCCATCTTTAATCACGATGCCGGCTGCGAGCAATTCATCGCGGATGGCATCAGACTGAGCAAAGTCTTTGGCCGCTCGAGCCTCGTTTCTCTTGGCAATCTTGGCCTCAATGGTCGCATCACTCAAGTCCACCTCACCCAGGCGGGTCGCCAACCAATCAGCAGGGTCGTGCATTAAAAGACCCATAGCGCGCCCGGCGTTGGCCAAGCGTTGGGCCCATTGGGTTGTGTCAGCCCCTTGGTTGGAGGCGAGTGCCTGATCGAATTCTTTGGCCAATTGATTCAGCGCCGCCAATGCCGTGGGCGTGTTCAAATCATCTTCTAAGGCCTCGAGCACTCGATCATCGATCTCATCGGGGGTCAGTGCGTTGGTGGGTGGGGCAATCGGCCCAAGGTCGGCCAGGCGTTGATACAAACGATCGAGGTTGGTTTGGGCTTGTTTGAGGACTTTGTTCGACCAATCCAAAGGCTGGCGGTAATGGGCAGTTAAGAGCACGTAGCGAAGCACCTCGCCCGGCCAGTCGGCCAACAGGTCGTGTACGGTCAAGACATTGCCCAAGGATTTGGACATTTTTCTGCCCTCAACCGTGACAAAGCCATTGTGCAGCCAGTAGCGGGCAAACACATCGGTGCCGTGCGCGCATCGCGATTGCGCGATTTCATTTTCGTGGTGGGGAAAAATCAAATCCTGGCCACCGGCGTGGATATCAATCACAGGCCCTAGGTGATGCGCGCTCATGGCCGAGCATTCAATGTGCCAACCCGGCCGACCGCGGCCCCAAGGACTCTCCCAGCCCGGCTCACCGTCTTGGGCGGGTTTCCAAAGCACAAAATCGGCTGGGTCTTTTTTATAGGGTGCAATATCCACACGGGCACCCGCGATCATCTCGCGCCGATCGCGGCCGGAGAGCTTGCCGTAGTCTGCAAAATCACTGACCGAAAAGAGCACGTGCCCGTCGGCCACATAGGCCGAGCCTTTTTCAATCAAGGTCTCGATCATCGCGATGATCTGAGGCATGTGTTCGGTGGCTTTCGGTTCGATGGTCGGTGGTGCCACACCCAAGGCGGCCATGTCTTGGTGGTAAGCCTCGGCATAACGCTTTGAGATGACCGAGATGTCGACGCCTTGTTCGCGCGCGGCCTGATTGATCTTGTCATCCACATCGGTGATGTTTCTGGCATAGACGACCTCTTCAAACCGTCGAGACAACGTCCGATGGAGGAGATCAAAGATCACGGCAGGCCGAGCGTTGCCAATGTGGGCAAAATTGTAGACCGTGGGTCCACAGGCATACATCGTCACCCGCTTGGGATCTTGTGGGACAAAGGGCTCTTTTTGGCGGGTCAGCGAGTTGTACAGCGTGATCGACATGGGTCTTTGAGGCTCTATTGCTGGAATTCATGGTCTTCATTGCGCGCGATGCGTCTCACGCTACAATGAGGACTGAACCAGTGTAACCCACTTTTGGAGACTCGAATGTCGGATCAGGCCCTATACAGCGCCCACATCGCCCACCGTCGAGACCGCCTCGACCACTTGCTCAACGCGCATGGCTATGATGTCTTGTTCATCCACTCAGGCGCTCTGGCCTATCCGAGATTTGATGATCGGGCCTTGCCTTTTCGCGTGCATGGTCATTTCAGCGCTTGGGTGCCTCTGCCGTACGCGCCCGATTGCTTGCTGGAGCTTCGAGCCGGCCAGCGTCCTATCGTGTGGTACCTCCAACCCGATGATTTTTGGCACGCCGCGCCTGAAACGCCTGAGCATTGGTGGGCCAAGGAGTGGGATGTGCGCATCATTAAAGACACCCGCGAGTGGGTCAAGCGAATTGAGGTGTCTGAAGCCACAGCAGCCATTGGGGTTGAGGATCATTTGGCCGGCATGGGCGATCACATCGCCATCAATCCACCGGCCTTGCTGCAGGCTTTGGATGAAGACCGAACGTACAAGACCGACTATGAGTGTGCCTGCATTTATCAGGCAAACCTCAAGGCCGCGCGTGCCCATCGGGCTGCTCAAAAAGCCTTCCAAGAAGGTGGCAGTGAGCTCTCGATTTTTCATGCCTATGTGCAGGCGCTCAACGAAGACCCGATGACGCTGCCTTACGATGGCATTGTGGCGCTCAATGCGCACGCTGCCACCTTGCACTATCAACATCGACAAGCTGAGGCGCCCAACCAACATTTGAGTTTCTTGTTGGATGCCGGTGCCGATCATCTGGGCTATGCCAGTGACATCACCCGCACGCACGCTGGTCATGTCCAGACGAGTACAGGTGGCTTGTTTCAGGGTTTGATCGATGCGATGGACCACCTCGAGCGCCAATTGGCCCAAGGCGCGAAGGTGGGACATTCCTTTGTTGACATGCACGCGCAAGCGCATCGAGGGATTGCCCAAATACTGGCACAGACTGAGCTGGTAACAGGTTCGATTGAGTCGATGGTCGACTCTGGCATCACCCGAGCCTTTTTCCCACATGGGCTGGGTCATTTTTTGGGGGTGCAGGTGCACGATGTGGCCGGTCAGGTCGATGCCTCGGGCCGAGCCTTGCCACCACCACCCGCCGATCCCATGTTGCGTTTGACCCGCGTGTTGGAAAAAGGCCAGGTGGTGACCATTGAGCCTGGGCTTTATTTCATCCCCATGCTTCTCGATCAGCTCAAACAAGAACCAGCGGGACAACAAGTGAACTGGTCTTTGGTCGAGGCATTGATTCCATACGGTGGCATTCGTATCGAAGACGATGTCTTGGTCACCGAAGCCGGGCCCACCAACTTCACCCGTGAGGCGTTTCATGTCATCGACTGAGCCATCGACTGATTGGCTTGATGCATTAGAGCAACGCTTAAGCGCTGGGAGTGTGCTCCGACCCGGTCGCGATGATTTGGGGGCGTATGAGCGCGAGTGGCGGGGGCGGTATCACTCCAAAGCCTTGGCGGTGATTCGGCCGGATTCAACCCAAGCGTTGTCTGATGTGGTCAAAGCCTGTACCAAGGAACAAGTCGCCATGGTGCCCCAAGGGGGCAACACCGGCCTGGTCGGTGGCGCGGTCACACGCGGGGAGCGTCAGGAGGTGATCGTTGCGCTCAATCGCATGAAGGCGATCCGGCAGGTGGATCAAGCCTCGGCTTTGATGGTTGCTGAGGCCGGTGTGCCGGTGTCGGTTGCACAAGATCAAGCCAAGGCGCATGGGCTGCGTTTGGCGGTGGATTTGGCATCGAGCCAGTCGGCCACCATTGGGGGAATTGTGGCCACCAATGCCGGCGGTGTGCTGACCATTGCCTATGGCAATACCCGAGCGCAGGTCATGGGCCTTGAGGCGGTACTCGCCAATGGCCAAATACTCAATGGCTTGAGTGCGGTCAGAAAAGACAACACCGGCTACTCCATTAAAGACTTGTTGGTTGGCTCGGAGGGCACCTTGGGCTTTATCACCGCGGTGAGTTTGTCCCTAGTGCCTGCACCCAAAGTCTCTGCCAGTGCGTGGGTGGGGGTTGAGTCGGTGGCCCAAGCGCTTGGTTTGCTGCAAGCGATTCGCCAAGACCTCGCCGATCACCTGCGTGCCTTTGAATTGATCCCCGCCTTGGCGGTGGATTTGGTGATCAAAGCCCGCACTGAACAGGGTTTGAGCACGCGCCCCATTCTAGACACCGCCCATCCGTGGCAGGTCTTGATTGCCACCGACAGCGCCGACGCGCGAGCGCCACTTGAAGACCAGCTGATGGAGAGCTTGATGCGGGTGTATGAAGCCGGTGGCATCGGTGATGTGGTCGTGGCACAAAGCCAAGCCGATGCTGAGGCGATGTGGGTGATTCGAGAATCCATTTCTGATGCGCAGCAAATTGAAGGGGTGGCATTGAAGCACGATATCTCCATCCCCACACCGGCTTTTGGCGATTTTATCGAGGCCACACAACAGGGCCTTTTGGAGATCGTGCCAGGGATTCGCTTGTGCGCCTTTGGCCATCTTGCCGATGGCAACTTGCACTTTAACTTGGTGCCCCCTGCTGGCAAGCCCCAGAGCCTTGTTGAGCATGAACCAACGATCACGGCGTATGTGTTTGATCAAGTGGCTCGATTCGATGGCTCCATAGCGGCCGAGCATGGTGTGGGGATGCTCAGACGTGATGCTTTGGCCCAGCGCTCGGATCCAACAAAGCTTTGGGCCATGCGCCAAATCAAGCAGGCATTGGACCCAGATGGGTTGTTCAACCCAGGGAAAATCCTTTAACAACCAGCGATCAATGGCTGCTCCCCGATTCGAGTAAAAAGCATTCGAATAAAACCCAGGTTAAAAGGCCCCCATGCCCGATTTTATAGGCATTTTATTGGCACTCGCCTTGGGCTTGGCTTGGGGTTATGATGGGGGTTTGTGATTTTAATCCAGGGGTGTATGACACAAACCTCAAAACCCAGCCGGCGGGCCACCGCTGGGGGAGCCAAGGGCCCAAGCACTGAGTCGCGCAGTGAGCGCGGGGCTGGGGCACGCCCCTATCATCGGCTTTTGTACCGTTTGTGTTTGTCGGCTGATGGTGCCCAACTGAGCGTTTGCCCAACACGCGCCCCATTGGCCGGGATTATTGGCGCACCAGCGCCTTTTTCCCCGCAACGCTTGATCAATGATGAAGCCAAAGAGCGGGCATCGACTTGGATCACTGATACCGATCGAACCTTGCTCCATACCCTCGCCGATCGCAGCGCTGGGTTGTCTGGTTTGGTGTGGTTTCCACTGGGCTTGTCATCTGCTGAATTGATTCGGTCCATGATTGAGTCCAAGCGTGCGGTGTTGTGCTTGGCCAGTGGCGATGATCAAGACGAGATCAGCCAAGCTGGCATCAAATTGACCCTCGGTGATCCCATTGAGGCCACCCCACATTGGCAATTAAGCGCCGATGGTTCGCAAATGCTGAGGTGGTCTGCCGATGCCCAAGCGCACCCCAATCAGGCCAGTGACGAAAACCCCCAATGGATCACCTTTCCACTGAGCCCTCCGTGGCTCGTTGATCTGGGCTCTGGGGTGTGCCATCCCGTGGTGGTGAATGCACCAGTGGCCCAAGCCTTGGATTATTTGGCCGGTGAGTCCTTGCGCCCCAGCCAAGTCGAGGATTGGCAGGCACAATCATTCGCCAAGGCCCTGCCAAGCCCGCAAGCCATAGAACGCATAGAGAAAAAGCTCTACTCACCCACACCTGTGGCCAAGTTGCACAATGTCGTTGTCGGTCGTTTGGGCCGCTTTGTCACTTTGCCGGCCGTGAGTTTGGCGTTTGACTATGGCGTGCGTTCCTTGCCTTGGAATACCGACCGTGCCACGGTGCTGGCGCCCGATCAAGAGACCGACAAAGCCAATGGTTCCAATGCAATTGAGATTTGGGCGATCGAGCGCGATTTGACCATGGAGCAAGCCGCCACCGACCGGCTCCAAAGTTTGGGGTTGGCACCATTGGGTGAGCTTGAAGGTGTGGACTATCCGGCCGAGCACCAAGCGGTGTGGGTGGTCTCTGATTTTGCATCCGATGAGCGGGTGTGGCTCAATGTCCAAACCACCATTCAAGAGATGGGCGCGAACAATTGGCGAGTCGAGCAATCGAGTCAATTGGCCTTGGCGCTGGTCAAGCCCAAGCGCTGGTACGGCGAGTTAAAAAATGCCGAGGGCGAACAGTTTGACTTGGATTTGGGGGTGCAGATCGATGGCGAGTCGGTCTCTATGTTGCCCGCCTTGATGACTTATGTGGAACAAGCCACAGCCGCTGATTTAAAAAAGCTTTTGGGCACGAATGAAAACAAACGCTCAAAAAACCAGACCACCTTGATCTTACCGCTGGATGCCCAGCGTCGGGTAGAGGTGCCGATTTGGCGGATTCGTGCAGCGCTGACTGGCTTACTGGATCTATTGGATCGCGCCCCAGGAACGACCCAAGCACTTGATCTCAAACGCTGGCGTTTAAGGCTTCCCAAGTCGCGCTTAAGTGACATTGGTCAAGCCGCCGATGGTTGGACCCTCAGAGGCGATCGAGACCTAACCGATCTGGCCAAGCAGCTGCAGTTGTTTGAAAAAATTGAGCCGATGGCGGCACCCGCTTCCTTGCAGGCAACGCTTCGTGGCTACCAGCAAGGCGGATTGGCATGGCTTCAGTTTTTGCGCTCGTTCGGTTTCGGGGGGATTTTGGCCGATGACATGGGGTTGGGGAAAACCATCCAAACGCTGGCGCATTTGCTGATAGAAAAAGAGCAAAAGCGCGCCAAAAAACCCACCCTGGTGATCGCGCCGACCTCATTGATGTTCAACTGGCGCCGCGAAGCCGAACGGTTCGCACCCGATTTGAAGGTGTGTTTGTGGCACGGCACCCACCGCAAAAAACTGCGTCGACAACTCACTCAAGCCGATTTGGTCTTAACCAGTTACCCCTTGATTGCACGTGATATCAAACTCTTGAGCGGCTACCAATGGCATTTGCTGGTGTTGGATGAAGCGCAGGCCATCAAAAACCCGCGCGCGGCGGTGAGCACCGCAGTCCGTCAACTCCAAGCCAAACATCGGCTTTGTTTAACGGGCACCCCTTTAGAAAATCATTTGGGCGAGCTCTGGAGTTTGTTTGATTTCCTAATGCCTGGGCTTTTGGGGACGCGCGAGCAGTTTCGGCGCTGGTTCCGTCAGCCCATCGAGAAAAATAAAGACCACGACCGGCAGGCTTTATTGGCCAGTCGCATCCGGCCATTTTTCTTGCGGCGGACCAAAGCCGAGGTCACCCCAGAGCTTCCCGATAAAACCCAGATCATTCGCTCGGTGCCGCTGGGCGCGCAGCAGCGGCGTTTGTATGAGTCCCAACGCATTCAACTGCACGACAAGGTCCGCTATGCCTTACAAACCCATGGGCCTGAGCGGGGACGCATGGTGATGCTCGATGCGCTGTTAAAGCTTCGCCAAATTTGTTGCGATCCTCGGTTATTAAAAGATGCCAGCCACAAGTCAGCCCCATCGGCCAAGCTTGAGTTGTTGATGGATCTATTGCCCGAGCTGATTAATGATGGCCGACGTGTCTTATTGTTTTCACAATTCGTTGGCATGCTAGACCTGATCGAGCATGAGGTTAAAGCGCTCGATATTGAGTATGTGCGACTGACTGGGCAAACCAAAGACCGAGAGGATGTGGTCGAGCGTTTCCAGCGTTCCGAGGCGCCGCTGTTTCTAATCAGCCTCAAAGCTGGTGGCGTTGGGCTCAATCTGACCGCGGCCGATGTGGTGATCCACTACGACCCGTGGTGGAATCCAGCGGTGGAGGATCAAGCCACCGATCGAGCGCACCGGATTGGGCAAGACCACAAGGTATTCGTCTACCGGCTGCTCACAGAAGATACGGTCGAGCAAAAGGTCGCTGCGCTACAAGCCAGCAAACGAGACCTCATCGATGGCTTAATGAGCGGTGGTGGGGCAGTGGACTTAAAAGCCGACGACTTGGATTTTTTGTTCCAGCCGCTTGAGGATTGATGGTCTCTGGCGACTCGGCTGAATTCTTCTAAAAAATGGGATGGAGGTTTTAAGAGCAATGCGTGAGAATACTGGCAATGCGCTGTTAAAGACGTCGGGCCGAGGTTTGGGTCTGTCACTCGTTGGGTTGTTGCTGGCTGGGTTTTGTAACATCACACCCCTTGCAGCGCAAGCGCCCGTGGTCTCTGGGTATGTGTTTAATGACTTAAACGGCGATGGCGCCCGCCAAGCCGATGAGCCCGGGATCCAACGGGTCAAGGTGAGCAATGGCGAGGCGGTGGTGGCCACCGCACCCGATGGCTCGTATGTCTTGCCCGTTCGAGATGACATGTCTTTGATGGTGATCCAACCCAGTGGTTATTCGGTGCCGTTAAACGAGCACTCGGTACCTCAATTTTCCTATACCCATAAGCCAGCAGGTAGTGCGAGTGATCTCCGATTCGGTGGTTTGGCACCCACCGGTCCAATGCCCGAGACGGTGGATTTTCCACTGACGCCTTGGGAGAGCTTTGATCAGTCGTTTCGCTGTGCGGTGATTGGGGATGCACAAACCTATTCCAATGACGAGGTGGGATTTTTTAGAGACAGCGCGCTGATTGATTTGTTGGGGCAGAATTTACAATCGCCCGACTGCATGATCTATTTGGGCGATGTGGTCGGGGATGATTTGGATTTGCTCGATCGCATGATGGCTGTGGGGGGTCAAATTGGGGTGCCGCAATGGTTTGTGTTCGGCAACCACGATTTGGATTTTGACGCAACCACCCCAGCCGACAGCGCCGATACCTGGCGGGCGAAGGTGGGGCCTGATTACTACGCTTTTGAGATTGGTGACGTGTTGTTTGTGACTTTGAACAACATTGTCTACCCGTGCGGTGAGTTTGACCTACAGCGCCCCGGTCGGGAGCGCTGCGGCAACCCCGACAGACCCGGCTACAACGCGCGGGTGGATGCGGTGCAAATGCGGTGGCTCGAGAACCTGTTGGCGTTCACACCCAAAGACAAACGCGTGGTGGTGATGCACCATGCGCCGTTTGTCTCTTTTGTGGATGCCACCAGTGGGATTCACCAGACCGATAACGCCTCGGATGTGCATGCTTTATTGGCGGGACGGCCAGCCTTGAGTTTATCGGGGCACACCCACTCTTTAGAAAACCATGACCCAGGCCAATACTTCGAGGGTTGGGAGACCGAAACCGGCGTGGGAGAACTCCCGTTTCGCCACATTGTGGCAGGAGCCGGTTCTGGGGGGTGGTACCAGGGTGATTTGGACATCAATGGCATCCCGATGGCGCTACAACGCATGGGTGCGCCCAAGGGTGTGTTGATGCTGGCCTTTGATGGCACCGATTATGTGGAGTCTTATCACGGCAGCCGAATTGATCCAAACCGTCGGCAGTGGGTGAGTTTGAACACGCCACAGTTTCGGAAGATGCACCAAGCCATTGCTGAATGGATGGCCTCGCCAGAGGCCAGAGAAGAGGGTGCGGTGCCGCCTTATTCGCTGCATGATCTGGGCGATCGAGGGATCATCACCCAAAAAGACCTCACAGACGGCGTGTCGTTGGTGGCCAACGTGTGGTTGGGCTCGGCGAGTACCGAAGTGGTCGCCTCAATCAATGGCAGGCGTTCAATGATGATGCAACGCACTCAAGCCGGTGCAGGCGAGGCCATGGAAAAAGGCCCAGAGTTTGCCGATCCGTTTTCAACCACACGCCTCATGAGTGTGGCCAGAACCGCGGTGGTGAGCAGCGAGGGCGATTCTCGGGCACAGGGTTATGAGACGTTCAAAGGCCGCGCCAATCAAGGCACACCCAGACCGCAAGGCCGTGGCTTGCCCGATCACAACATGCACCTTTGGACCGTGCCGTTGCCCCAAGATTTGCCGTTGGGGGTTCACCGCATTGAAATCACCAGCACCGATCGGCACCGTCGAGTGTCCGTGGACCATTTGATTGTGGAAGTGGTTGAGCAGGCGCCTGAGCGGTTTTGGCGGACGGAGCCGTGGTCTGAGTGAGTTGGTTGTATATCTGTAGATGGGCAAAGTGAGACTTTTTGCCCATCGATGAATGCACAGAATCCAGAAATTTACCCCCTCCCTTGATGATCAGTGAGCTAGAGTGTGCCCGAGGCGCGCTCGAAGCCAGCAACGCTGGGTTCTTGCCAGAAGACACTGTCATGATATTTAAACAGGACTAAAATCGTGCTATATTGATTGCGGCTTAAAAATGGCCGCATCAAACCGATTTTCAGGAGCGCGATTAATGAATCCCCGTTTGTCCCCATTGGCTCTGGCTTTGGCCGGCGCCACTGTTTTATTGAGCCCAATGTCGCCTGTTGTTGCAGCTCCATCACTTGAATCAGCAACTGAAGCCACATCCACTGTGTTCGCTGTGGACGCTGACACATCTGAAGGCACATCGGCTGCCACCCGCGATGGCGCATCGGCCAATGTGGCTGATCGGATAACAGTTGATGGGCAAAAGTATTTGTCCATCAGCGAATCGCAATCGGTTAAAACCCCCACACCCATCATCGATGTGCCACAAAGTCTGACCATCATCGGTTCAGAGGAAATTATTGCCAGAGGTTTTGATGGCATTGGCCAGATCATTGACTACACGCTAGGTGTGAACAATTCCCAGGGCGAGGGGCACCGAGATGCCGTGGTGTTTCGGGGTGTGCGCTCGACCGCTGACTTTTTTATCGATGGCAACCGCGATGATGTGCAGTACTACCGAGCGCTTTACAACATCGAACAAGTCGAAATCTTGAGAGGGCCCAATGCCTTGCTGTTTGGGCGAGGTGGGACGGGTGGCATCTTAAATCGGGTCTCTAAGAAAGCCGACTTGGATGAGGGTTTCAATGGTTACACCGCAAGCATTGACAGCTTTGGTGGATCGATGGGGACGATTGATGCCAATGTGATCACTGGCCCAAATTCTGCATTTCGCATCAACGCGATGGCGCAATACCTAGAAGCCGATCGTGATTTTTATTACGGCGACCGCTATGGATTGAACCCAACCTTTCGCTATGCCTTGAACGATGTCACCACAATCGATCTTTCTTACGAGTACATCCAACACGAGCGTTTCATTGACCGCGGTATCCCCACCGCAGCCGGCCGACCGGTGGAGGCATTAAAGCGCATCGTGTTCGCCGATCCCAAAGACAACTATCACGAGATAGAGGCGCATACATTTCGCGCCAATGTGGAGCACTTTTTCACCGAGTCGATCAAAGGCAATGTCAATGTGTTCTACGGCGACTATGACAAGGTCTATGCCAACTACTACGCCACGGGCTTTGATCCGGCCACCAATGTGGTCGAGCTCGATGGCTATATTGATGCCACTCTCAGAGACAACCTGGTTGTCTCGGGGTATTTGGTCTCCGAGTTTGGCCTTGGTGAAGCAGAGCACACATTGATGATCGGTGCTGAATTCATTCAGACTCACTCTGATCAATCGCGTTTCAACCCAGTGTTTTCGACCAATGGGCGAGACAGAGAAAACTTCATCGCCACCCGTCCGCTGGATTTTGATGGTGGTGTGGGCACCAATGCTGCAGGGGAGTCGTTCACGGTGGGGTTCACGGATTTCAATGACGACACCCGCGTCAAGCTCGATGTGTTTTCCTTTTATCTCCAAGACGAGATTGAGTTGACTGAACGTTTTGATTTGGTCTTGGGCGCGCGCTTTGATCAGTTTGACATTGAAGTTTTTAACGCCGACCCCAGCGTTTTAGAAACGCGCACTCGGAAAGACTCTGAGATCACACCCCGGGGTGGGTTTATTTATAAGCCCAAAGAGAACGTATCGGTTTATTTAAGCTACAGCGAGTCGTTTTTGCCGCGAAGTGGTGAGCAGTACAAGGACATCAATGGGTCCAATGATGCATTGGATCCAGATGCCTTCACCAACCGCGAGGTGGGGGTGAAGTGGGACTTTGCCAGGGGTTTAAGTTTCACCGCAGCGGTGTTTAAAAACGAACAAAGCTCCCCGCAGGTGGCCGATTCGGACCCGCAAACTTTGGATGTGATCGATTCTGAGATTGATGGTTTCGAGTTGCAGTTGAGTGGGCAGCTCACCGATCGGTGGTTTGTGAGCGCCAATTACAGCCAGCTCGATGGGGAGATCATTGAGCGCACTGGGCCCACGGGTAGAACGCCGGCAGAGTTGCCCAAAGACATGTTCTCTGTTTGGATGAGCTATGACATCAGCGATGTCTTTGGCGTGGGCTTGGGGGCGACGTATCAAGGGAGGAGCTTTATTAACACGAGCAACACCGCATTTTTGCCCAGTTACACGCGCTTTGATGCGGCCGCGTACTACCAAGTCTCGGATGCGCTTAGCCTGCAACTCAATGTGGAAAACTTAGCCGATAAGCTCTACTTCCCGAACGCGCACTCGACCCACCAAGCGACGGTGGGGCTACCGCGGCATGCGATGTTGACGGTGGTGGGGTCTTTCTAGCGGCAAGACCATGACCTAAGTCCGAGAATAGGTCGGGCTTGGGTCGCTTGTTGTTGCCCCTGACACTGGCCACTGCCAAAGCTTTGAGATCGGCACCGCATAGATGCCAAGTGCGGGGTCTAGGGGGATGGTAAGGGTCCCATCATAGAAAAGTAAGCCACCCTGGAATTGATCGCCAGTCCGATGAGCGAGGCGGCGAAGCCCCAGGGCGTCTTTGGGTTCAACTGTTTTGGCCCCTTTGACCTCGAGGCCCCGAACATTGACACCGTGCTCAATCACCAGGTCCACCTCGATTTTGTCTTTGTCTCGGTAGTGCATCAACGACACGGGCTCTGTGATTTGTTCAGACAAACCCACCACTTGTTGCACCACAAATGACTCAAGTAGGCGGCCCCATAGCGGCCTTTGGCTGGCCACCAAAGGCGCTTGAAACCCAGACAGCGCTGCGGCCAAACCACTGTCTCGTATATGAATTTTCGGCGTTTTGATCAATCGTCTGGACCGATTGCTGTGCCAAGCAGGTAAGCGGCGGATTAAGAACAGGCGCTCGAGCACCGTTAAGTGTCCCTCCACCGTGGCTCGAGCCAATCCAAGGGAATTGGCCAGGCTCGAGACATTGAGCAATGTCGCCGTTTGTTGCGCCAGATAGTTGAGCAGTTGTGTCGAGGTCTCTGAGCGGGAGAGATCTGATGCGTCTTGAATGTCTCTTTCAGTGATCAGATGAAGGTACTGACGTTGCCACGCCCGTGCTCGGTCATTGGCTTTTAGGTATGCCTCTGGATACCCACCCTCAATCACCCGATCAATCAAAGGCCGATCTTTCATTTGCTCTTGGATTAAGAGGTGTGGGGTGGGGTTGCCTTTGAGCCACTCTTTGATGAAATTGTGATCACATGCTTCTTTCTCCGCCTCAGACAAAGGGTGGAGATAGAGACAGGCCATTCGACCCGCCAAGGAATCGGCCAAGCGAGGGAGATGCAACAAATGGGCTGAGCCCGTGAGCAAGAACCGACCGGGTCGTCGGTCGTGATCGACAGCCAATTTGATGGCCAAGGTCAGTTCGGGGACGCGTTGAATTTCATCGATGGTGACTTGATCGGGCAACGCTTCAATGAACCCCTTGGGATCTGTTTTGGCCCATTGAAGTTGGTTTGGGTCATCCAGTGTCAAGTAGTGCCGATGGGCTTGGCAGGCCTTGGCCAAGGTGGATTTGCCAGACTGCCTGGGTCCAAGTAGGCAAACCACGGGCATGTCGGACAAGGCTTGCAAAAGGCTGGGTGTGATGTGTCGGTCGATATAGCGGGGCATGGCCAAGGCCTCGGTGTGATTGGGTGTTGAGTCGAGCGTCCAATTGTATCAAAAGTAAGCGTCTGATTGCATTGTTTGATAGCGTCCAATTGTCAATTTTGCTGACAGATCGTCGCATTTGTTGGGCTGGAGGGCTGGTGGAGTCTCCTTTGGTATTTGAGCATTTGATGCTTGGGCAGGTGCCCCGATTCGTGATTGATTGGCCATTGATTCGCCATTGATTGACCGTGGCATGACCATGACAGGACCATCGAGGAGAAGAAAGAAAATGGCGCTGGTCGGGGTGAGAGGATTTGAACCTCCGGCCCCTGCCTCCCGAAGACAGTGCTCTACCAGGCTGAGCTACACCCCGAAACCATCCTCTAGTCTAGCCGAACTCCAGGGCAATTCCTAGAATGTGGCGCGAGAATGAATTAAATTTAAAAATCGGGTATTCTGGCGTGATGCGTACCTATACCAATGAACCCAGAAGCACGTTTTCTAACGATCCGCAACCCATCAGTAAA